>JAIRKO010000005.1 GCA_031260045.1 Dysgonamonadaceae bacterium
TCGCTTCCTGCAATGACGAGCAAATTGACACGGTATGGAAAGACGCTAACGATAAAGCCTACCTTGAAATCACGGAAAATGACGAATACCGCGACGTTCGCAGTTCTTTTCACCCCGAAGACGGAACAGGTCCCGTCGGCATATATTATAAGGAGTTGAAAAAAGGCAATGGCACGGAATATCCGCTCCAGACAAGCAAAGTAAAAGTGCTTTACTCCGGCAAATATTACGATGGTACGTATTTCGACGTTGGAACAAGCAATAACGGCGTACCGGTTGAATTTTCAGTTGCCGCGACCATCAGGGGTTTTTCCTATGCCTTGCAAAACATGGTAGTCGGCGACCATTGGGAAATTTGCATTCCCTACTACTTGGGATACGGGGCTTCGGGAAACACAGACTCTGCCGGAAACATTCTCTTAAAAGGTTATACCACTTTGTTTTTTGACGTTGAATTGGTTTCAATCACCATGTATCCAGAATAGATGAATGGGCAACGTTACATGCAACGCGGAGTTTCCGCATCGAAAGAAGATGTTCACAATGCGATAAAAGGCATTGACAAAGGTATTTTCCCGAAAGCCTTTTGCAAAATTATTCCCGATATGTTGGGCGGCGATCCCGCTTATTGCAATATTATGCACGCCGACGGGGCGGGTACGAAATCTGCTTTGGCATACATATATTGGCGGGAAACGGGCGATTTGTCGGTTTGGAAAGGCATTGCCCAAGACGCTCTGATTATGAATATCGACGATTTGCTTTGCGTGGGCGCAACAGACAATATATTGCTTTCCTCGACCATTGGGCGCAACAAGCATTTAATTCCGGGTGAAGTTATTTCCACTATTATCGGGGGTACTAACGAGTTATGCGAGGAACTGAGCGCTTTGGGCGTACACGTTTATCCGACCGGCGGCGAAACTGCCGATGTTGGCGACTTGGTAAGAACGGTTATCGTCGACAGCACGGTTGCTTGCCGCATGAAACGCGCGGAGGTGATAGACAATGCCAATATTCGTGCCGACGATGTGATTGTAGGCTTATCTTCCTGTGGAAAAGCCGTTTACGAAAAAGAATACAACGGCGGCATGGGCAGCAACGGGCTGACTTCCGCACGCCACGACGTTTTTGCAAAATACTTGGCGGAAAAATATCCCGAAAGTTACGACCCGAATACGCCGATTGATTTAATTTATTCCGGACAAAAAAAAATGACGGAAACAATTGAAGATTTGGGAGTGGATGCGGGAAAATTAGTCCTCTCCCCTACCCGCACTTATGCTCCGGTGATTAAAAAAATTCTGGACGAATTGCGTCCTCAAATTCACGGAATGATACATGTTTCCGGCGGAGCGCAGACGAAAATACTGCATTTCGCGAAAAAACTGAAAATCGTTAAAAACAATCTGTTTCCGGTTCCGCCGCTATTCCGGCTAATTCGGGAACAGTCGGGCGCCGACTGGGCGGAAATGTATCAAGTTTTCAACATGGGACACAGGATGGAAATTTATCTGCCTGAAAAGTTTGCGGCAGACGTGATAGCCGTTTCCAAATCGTTTGGGATTGATGCGCAAATCGTTGGTTTCACGGAGGCTTCGGAGAAAACGGAGTTGATTATTGAAAGTGAAAACAGACGGTTTAAATATGAATAGTTCCGGTTTTAATATTCAAAACCCGCAGCAATAGCCGCAGCAATATTCCGAAATTCCTCCTCAGTAAGTTTCAATTTGGGATTTGAAAAAATCATGTCCGATTCCCGATTAAGGGGTATCAGGTGAATATGAGCGTGCGGCACTTCCAGCCCCAAGACCGCAATTCCGACCCGTTTGCAGGGAATCGCTTTTTGTATGGCTTTTGCGACCCGTTTCGAGAAAACAAACATTTCCCCCGCCGTCCGGTCGTCTAAATCATAAATATAATCCGTTTCTGTTTTGGGAATAACAAGCGTATGCCCTTTCACTAAGGGATTTATATCCAAGAAAGCGTAAAAATCGACGTTTTCCGCCACTTTGTAACTCGGTATTTCGCCGGCTATTATTTTACTAAATACAGTCATAAAGCAATATCGACAATTTCAACATTCAATACCCCGTTCGGAACTTTAATGTCCACAATATCACCCACTTTCTTGCCTAAAAGCCCTTGCCCGACAGGCGTATCAATGGCAATTTTTCCCTGTTTCAAATCCGCTTCGCTTTCGGAAACCAGCGTATAAGCCATTTTTTGGTTGTTTTTGGTGTTCCTGATTGTAACTTTATTCAAAATTTGCACGCTATCGGTTGATATTTGGCTTTCGTCAATCAGGCGGGCATTGGAAATCAGCGTTTTTAAGCGGGAAATCTTGGCTTCCAAAATTCCCTGCGCTTCTTTAGCGGCGTCATATTCCGCATTTTCGGATAAATCGCCCTTGTCGCGAGCTTCCGCAATCTGTTTGGAAATCGCAGGACGCCGTTCCGTTTCCAGATAGTTCACTTCTTCAAGGAGTTTGTCATATCCCTCTTTTGTCAAATAATGTACAGCCATAGCGTTATATGTAAATATTTTAAAATAAAAACAAAAAGAATTCCGACCTTTTCAGACCGGAACTCTAATTTTTGCGAGGTCAAAGGTAAAATGAATTTATTGTTTTTCCAAATTTTGTGAGGCTGTTTTATAACATGAATACGGGGAATTGGCGACGTTGGTTATTACATTTTTAAGTCCCAATTACATCCACAAACAAAAAAAGTTCAAATAAAATTCGGCTAATATAACAAAGAATCGTTATCTTTGTGCAGTTTTATAGAGAGAAATAGTTTAGATTTAATAAAAATTATTTATGGTTAATTCCGTTGTAAAAAAAATCGATTTGGGTGATGGAAAAGTCATCACCATAGAAACCGGAAAATTGGCAAAGCAAGCCGACGGAGCGGTTGAGCTGAGACTGAACGATACAATGATTTTGGCAACCGTGTGCGCTGCCAAAGATGCTAATCCCGGTACGGATTTTATGCCGTTGCAGGTTGAATACAAAGAAAAATATTCGGCTTTCGGGCGTTTTCCCGGAGGATTTACAAGAAGAGAAGGACGAGCTTCGGACTACGAAATCCTGACGTGCCGCTTGGTTGACCGCGTTTTACGTCCCCTATTTCCGGACGATTATCATGCAGAAGTTTTTGTAAATATTATCCTGTTTTCGACAGACGGGAAAGACATGCCCGATGCCCTTGCCGGTTTGGCTGCTTCGGCTGCGCTGGCTGTTTCGACCATTCCTTTCAACGGACCGATTGCCGAAGTGCGCGTTGCCCGAATCGACGGACGGCTCAAAATTAACCCCACGTTTGAAGAACTGGAAAAAGCGGATATAGACATTATGGTGGGTGCAACCATCGACAATATCATGATGGTGGAAGGCGAAATGAATGAAGTTTCGGAAGCCGAAATGCTCGAAGCCATCAAATTTGCCCACGAAACTATCAAAGTGATGTGCCGCGCGCAAATCGAACTGATGGAAGAAGTTGGCTCCACCGCAAAACGGGAATATTGCCACGAAGAAAACGACGACACTTTGCGCGAAGATATCAAAGCCAAACTGTATGACAAAGTATATGCCGTAGCCCGTTCTGGACAGGGCAAACACGAACGTAGCGAGGCTTTCAAAGCCATTGTCGAAGAATACAAAACGCAATTCACCGAAGAGGAATTGACGGACGAAAAGAAGGCTTTGATAGGCAAGTATTATCATGATGTGGAAAAAGAGGCGATGCGCCGCTGCATTTTGGACGAAGGCATCCGCTTGGACGGGCGCAAAACTTCGGAAATCCGTCCTATCTGGTCGGAAGTGAATTATGTTCCGGGACCTCACGGTTCGGCTGTTTTCACGCGCGGCGAAACGCAGGCTTTGGCAACCGTTACTTTGGGTACCAAATTAGACGAAAAAATTGTGGACGACGTGCTGGATACCGAAAAAGAGCGTTTTCTGCTACATTATAATTTCCCGCCTTTCTCCACCGGCGAAGCCCGTCCGCAACGGGGCGTGGGACGCCGCGAAGTCGGACACGGAAATTTGGCGCACCGCGCATTGAAATCCATGTTGCCCGAAAATTTCCCTTATACCATCCGCATCGTATCCGACATCCTCGAATCAAACGGTTCCTCCTCTATGGCAACTGTTTGTTCCGGTACGCTTGCCCTGATGGATGCCGGCGTACAAATCAAAAAACCGGTTTCGGGAATTGCTATGGGGCTGATTTCCGAAAACAAAGGAACAAAATACGCCGTGCTTTCAGATATTTTGGGCGACGAAGACCACTTGGGCGATATGGACTTCAAAGTTACCGGCACGCGCGACGGAATCACCGCTACGCAAATGGATATTAAGGTGGACGGACTTTCCTACGAAATTCTGGAAAACGCTTTGGCGCAAGCCAAACAGGGCAGAGAACATATACTTGACAAACTGCTGGAAACAATTCCCGAACCGCGCCCAGACTTCAAACCACATGTTCCGAGAATTGAAATGATGATTATTGCCAAAGAATTTATCGGCGCGGTAATCGGCTCCGGCGGAAAAGTAATTCAAGCCTTGCAGGAAGAAACCGAAACGACAATCACAATTGAAGAAATTGACGGTATGGGGCGCATAGAAGTCGCCGCTCCGAACAAATCGGCTATCGACGCCGCGATGGAAAAAATCAAGGGTATTATCGCCGTTCCCGAAATCAATGAAATATATGAGGGAAAAATCCGCTCGATAATGCCTTTCGGCGCTTTTGTCGAGTTTCTTCCCGGTAAAGACGGTTTGCTGCACATTTCCGAAATTGATTGGAAACGCTTGGAAACAGTTGAAGAATCGGGCTTGAAGGAAGGGGATACCATTGAGGTAAAATTGGTGGGTATTGACCAGAAAACCGGTAAGGTCAAACTGTCTCGCAAGGCTTTGTTGCCACGTCCGGAACACTACGAAGACCGTCCGTATGAAGCGCGTCCGAACCGGGACGACAGACCGCATAGACCACAAAGACCCGAACGAAGAAGGGATTAGTAAACAGTTAACGAGTAAATGAGTTGACAAGTTAACAAGTAGACAAAAATATCTTGTTTACTCCTCAATTCGTTTACTAAAAATATAATATTATGAATGCTAAAAATTTAATTATTGCGTTAGTCGCAACCATTTGCGCACCGGTTTTATTTTCAGGCTGTGCAACAATCTTTTCGCGCTCCTCTTATCCGGTGCATATCAACAGCAATCCTCAGGGTGCAAATGTTATTATTGTCGATAAACACGGCAGGGAGGTTTATTCGGGGATTACGCCTACAAGCGTGAAGATGAAAGCAAGCGCGGGATTTTTCTCGAAAGCGGAATACCGAATAACGTTTTCCAAAGCGGGATATACCGATAAAACCGTATTTATTGACGCCGATATTGACGGCTGGTATTTTGCAAATATTTTAATCGGCGGGTGGCTCGGAATGTTAATCATCGACCCCGCAACGGGCGCTATGTGGAAAATTGATACGAAATATCTGAATGAAACATTAGTCAAGACGGAAACATCTTCGGACAGGGAATTGAAGATTATCGACCTTGCTGATGTTCCGGATGATTTGAAACGGCATCTTGTGAGGATTAACTGATGATTTATTCTTTTGAATAAAGTACATTTCTGGATTGCTTCGCGGTTCGCAATGATGCGCCTCACCGCGTCATTGCGAAGGCGAAGCCTGAAGCAATCCATTATATTCGGTATTCGGTAATCTTCCTCTCCCGATCGTCAATAGCCAGCCCCGCGCATATAGCATTGGGATAGGGCACATTGTAGTTTTTTTCAAAAATCTGACGGAACGCTTCGTCGGCTTTCTCTGCCGCGCTTTCGCCCGGATACGCCACTTTCAGTTCGAGAATAAAAATTTGCCCCCGATAGTTTATAATCAGGTCGGCACGCCCCCGATTGGTGTGCATTTCCGCCTGAACCACAAGACCGCATCCGCGCATGAATGCGAAAATTGTTGAGCGATAAAGCCATTCCTGAACCGGAAATGTAAATCCCTGAATGATGATTTTTTGCCGTATCGCTTTTGCATAATCGTCGTAGGGAACACTCGCCAGCAAACTGTTTAAGGTTTCCGTAATTCTTTGAAAATCTTTATTTGCAAGTCCGAAATACAGCAAATTGGTCAAGTCGTTGTATTCATGTTTTAAGAATTTACCCGACAAGAGCCGCGACATCGAATTAAGCACTTCTTTATTCGGATAATCAAGGGAATAGTCGTTAGTTATGCCTTCGCGCAAAGTAAGAAATCCGCCCTGATACAAAAAACCTTCCGGCGGCGCAGAGTCCATTTCGCCGGGATTTTGTACGAAATCCACCGAAACCTGAGCGTTACGAAACTGCTCGACGGTAAAATCACGGTTTTTTATATACGTAGCAAGCATTTCGGACGTGCCGCCATCGAACCAGTAATTTTTAAATACCTTATCTTCAAAAAAGCGTAAAGTAGAATACGGATTGTAAAGTTTTACCTTGCCGTTGAACGAAAAACCGTCGTAAAAATCTTCCATTTTATCTACAAGTTCATCCGTTGTGATTTGCATTTTTTCGGCGGTAAGTTCCAGATAATCGGGAAAATTTTGCAGCAATTCTTCGCGGGTAATTCCGCACAGGGCGGCGTAATCGTCACGCAACGAAATATCGGTCAGGTTGTTGAGTTTTGAGAAAACGCCGAGTTTGGCAAATTTGGAAATGCCCGTAAGCAAAACGAAACGGGTGTATTCATCATTTGCTTTCACCTGCACGTAAAGGTTTGCCAATATGTTTCGCACTTTTTCGGCTTCGGCGGGATCGTCAACGTAGTCAATGTAAGGTTTGTCGTACTCGTCAATCAAAACTACAACTTTTTCATTGTGTTTGTTATATAAATTGATAATTAAGTCGCGGAACAAATCACCTACCGACAAACTGTCCAATATATCAATACCCAATAGCAAAGCCGTTTCTTGCAAATGTTTGACAAGAGAACTGTTTAGCATTTCAATCCCCTGTTTCGTAGACACTTTATTCATGCTCAACCGAATGACGGGACTTGGTTTAAATTCGGGACGGTTGAGCCATGCTTCGGCGTACAACCCCTTGAAAAGTTCTTTCCGACCTTGAAACATCGCTTCTAAGGTGGAGAGCATAAGCGACTTGCCGAAACGGCGTGGGCGAGCCAGAAAATATACGTTTCCTTTCTCAATTAAATTAACCAGCATCCGGGTTTTATCTACGTAAATACACCCGTCTTCAATGATTTTTTCAAATGTTTGTATGCCGGTAGACAATTTTTTCGGTTGCTTGTTCATATCCGGTTTTTTAGTGCGGTAAATAAAATTTTAATTCATGCCGCTAACGAACGAATTAATACACATAAATTAGCGGCAATAAATTAAAATATAAACAGATAAAACAATTGTAAATTAATTGTTCTCCGGTCGCAGTTTGCGAACAACGGCGCCTGTTTGCCACATTTCGCTTTCGCGCAAGGCTTTCAGTTCCTTTTCCAGCCTTTCGCGATAGTCTGGTTTGGAATTGGCATCTATCGAACGTTGCGCTTCGTTGCCACTGGCGACTTCCCGGTACAGTTTTTCAAACACCGGCTTGGTAGCGTCGTGGAAAGGGGTCATCCAGTCCAGCGCGCCGCGCTGCGCGGTTGTCGAACAATTGGCATACATCCAGTCCATACCATTTTCGGCGAACAGGGGACCCAGCGATTGCGTCAGTTCTTCCACCGTTTCGTTGAAGGCTTCCGAAGGCGAATGTCCGTTTTCGCGCAACACTTCATATTGCGCTAACAATAAGCCTTGAATAGCGCCCATCAGCGTTCCGCGCTCGCCGGTCAGGTCGGAATATACTTCGCGTTTGAAATCGGTTGCAAACAGATAACCGGAACCTACACCGATGCCTAAAGCGATTGTCCTTTCCTTTGCCTTTCCAGTAGCGTCCTGAAAAACTGCGTAACTCGAATTTAGCCCTCTGCCTTGCAGAAACATTCGGCGCAGGGAAGTTCCTGAGCCTTTCGGAGCAACCAGAATCACATCGACGTCGGCGGGCGGAATGATACCTGTCCGTTCCTTGTAGGTAATCCCGAAACCGTGAGAGAAATACAATGCCTTGCCTGCTGTGAGGTGAGGTTTGATGCGCTGCCAGACTTCGATTTGCGCCGCATCGGAAAGCAGATACTGGATGATTGTTCCCCGTTTTGCAGCCTCTTCGATTTCAAAAAGCGTTTCTCCGGGAACCCATCCGTCAGCGACGGCTTTGTCCCAGGTTTTGCCGCCTTTGCGCTGTCCGACGATTACATTGAACCCATTGTCGCGCAGATTCAGCGACTGACCGGGACCCTGCACGCCGTAGCCAATCACGGCGATGGTTTCGTTTTTTAAAAACTCTCTTGCTTTTTCCAGTGGAAATTCTTCGCGGGTAACGACTTGTTCGTTTACGCCGCCGAAATTAATTGTTGCCATAGATTTACTTTTAATTATTGTTTATTTATCTTTTCTTTTGTTCGGACGAGGCTGCCTTTTTGGAAAAACAGATTGCGATATTTCAATATCGCTGAGGAGTTCTTTTGATTTGTTTCAATTGATTCCTTTCAAAATAATCCATAAGTTCTTCATAAGACAGACCTCTGATTTCTTTGGATATTTTTTCTTTGATGGATCGAAAAGTTTCGACCGTATCAAATTCTTTTTGAGTTGTTTTAATATCAGTTTTCATATCCTGTAATTTCTTGGGGTGAATGAATATTTAATGTCGCATATCCTAATTTTAAATTTACCAAATTATAACCTCTTATTCGATAGACGTTTACTATGTGCTTAAATTCCAACTTATAAGCAAATCCACTTTATGAACGGTCGCGACGGAAAGATGAACAACACAATCGTCAAAACTTGTTTCGCCAACAACTTTTTCATTAATATATGTTTCTGCAAGTTCCAATGCTTCCGGTTAAGTCCGAATAAACACAAATAACTCGACCTGATTTCACCTTTTCGAAAAGTAACGACGTTTCCTGTTCAAATTCAATATCAAAAAGACCTCCGAATATAGATATATCAAAATAAAATCTTTGTTTCATCTTTCGCCACTCTGATTGATAAACCGCTCCGTAAAATACCGATGCACCCTATTGTCCTCAGTCAGTTCCGGATGAAAGGACGTTACCAGCACGTTTTTTTCGCGAGCGGCAACAATGCGCCCGTCCACAACGGAAAGTACCTCCACGCCTGCGCCCGTAGATTCGATGTAAGGCGCACGGATAAAAGTCATCGGAACGACGCCGATTTCCGTCATTTCCGCTTCCGTAAAAAAACTGCCCAACTGCCTGCCGTAAGCGTTCCGTTTCACGACAATGTCGATCGCACCGAAA
Source organism: Dysgonamonadaceae bacterium (assembly GCA_031260045.1). Lineage (GTDB taxonomy): Bacteria > Bacteroidota > Bacteroidia > Bacteroidales > Azobacteroidaceae > Azobacteroides. The sequence goes on from JAIRKO010000005.1 coordinate 9,397, forward strand.
TAAGCCGTTTCCGTTCCGGCGATTTCCCGCGCCAGTAAAATCATTCCGGCGCAAGTTCCGAATACCGGCAAGCCGCTATCGACCTTCTTTTTCAAATCGTCATAAATCGACAAATCTTTCAGCAACTTCCCGATGGTGGTACTTTCGCCGCCGGGAATAATCAGTCCATCCATCGGCTGCTGTAAATCAGATTTCTTGCGGATTTCAAACGTACTTGCGCCAAGCGTTTGCAAATGCCGGATATGTTCCGCAAATCCCCCCTGCAATGCCAATACCCCTATCCTCATTCTCAACTCTTAGTTCTTAACTGAATTACATTCCTCGTTCAGCCATTAACAACTGAATTTCTTCCTCGTTGATGCCGACCATGGCTTCGCCAAGGTCTTCCGAAATTTCGGCAAGGATTTTCGGGTCATTGTAGTTGGTTACGGCTTTTACGATTGCCTGCGCCCGTTTTGCCGGATTGCCCGACTTGAAAATGCCCGAACCGACGAATACGCCTTCGGCGCCCAACTGCATCATCAAAGCGGCGTCGGCAGGCGTGGCAACTCCTCCGGCTGCAAAATTGACGACGGGCAATTTCCCGTTTTCATGCACGTATTTAACCAAATCGTAAGGGACTTGCAGCTCTTTGGCGGCATGGTAAAGTTCGTCTTCCTTCATATTCTGCACCCGCCGGATTTCCGACATCATGGCGCGCATGTGGCGGACGGCTTGAACCACGTCGCCCGTACCCGGTTCGCCTTTGGTGCGGATCATCGAAGCGCCTTCAGCAATGCGGCGGAGCGCCTCGCTTAAATTCTTGGCGCCGCATACAAACGGAGCTTTGAATTTGGTTTTATCGACATGGTATTTATCATCGGCGGGCGAAAGGACTTCGCTTTCGTCAATGTAGTCGATTTCGAGGGCTTCCAGAATTTGGGCTTCCACGAAATGTCCGATGCGGACTTTCGCCATTACCGGAATACTGACAACTGCTTGTATGCCTCGAATCATTTTCGGGTCGCTCATGCGGGAAACGCCTCCTGCGGCGCGTATATCAGCCGGAATCCGTTCCAGCGCCATGACCGCCGCGGCGCCGGCAGTTTCCGCAATCCGCGCCTGTTCGGGAGTGGATACATCCATGATTACTCCGCCTTTTAGCATTTGCGCCAAGTTTTTGTTCAGTTCGTAACGTTCGTTGTTCATTTTTTAATGTTATTTGTGAAAGATTTATATTTGTTTTGCGAGGAAAATTTCGTCAAAGTTTTTCACGCATTCCGGCGAACGGAAAACCGCTGCAAAATTACATGAAACTTTTATATAATGCACAATAAGCATTTCAAATTATTTCAAATAATTAAATTACAGATGATTATAATGTTAATTCACATT
>JAIRKO010000013.1 GCA_031260045.1 Dysgonamonadaceae bacterium
TGCCATCGCCGGTTACCGTTACGTTTTCGTTCGACGGGTCTTTTTCGACCAGGAAGTTGATTTGCGCAACGGTGTAGGGCATCGTGATTTCGTGATACAGTTGGGACAAGTCCAGTTCGGAATAGCCGTATATGTTGGGCGTATAGCTTATGCGTTTTACCTCATAGAGACCGCTGAACCGAGAAATGAAGATGTCGTACTCTTGCTCACGGGTACCATCCGCCGAAGTGACTTTGATTTTGAATTCATTCCTGCCTGCCGCCAATCGGTATGTACCTTCGCCCGACACGGAAGCGCCTTTGCCGGCATCGCTCAATTTGGCGTTTATCCGAACCGTGCTTAAATGGTAAGGCGCAGACAGCAGGACGGGGAACGAGTTGAAAACAAACACGGTATCGTTGCCCGCGACGGTGATACTTTCTATTTCCGTCGAAATGTCGGAAGTGGGCTTGCGGTGGATGTTTACGCTGATTTCCCTTTTCGCTCCGCCTTGGGCGGTGATGACCAGCTTAAATGCATTATCGCCCGGCTTCAACGGATACCGACCCTCGCCGGTTACCGTTACCAAATTATCGATTAACTTCCGCACGGCGATGGTTACCGTGTCGTGTTCGTAAGGCGTTTCGTAATTTACATTGCCGTCGGGAAAGGCAATCATATCAAGCAGAATATTTTCCACCGCCGTATTGTTGAGAAAAACCAACTCGCGGAATATTTTCAGTCTAATAATCCGTTCGGTTTCCCCATCCTGCGCGGTAACCCGAAAATTAAACTCATTCATGCCCCGGTTTAAGTTCAAACCGCCGATGCCGCTGAAAGTTACGTACTGATTGTCGGCTTTCTTTTTTCCGGCTACGGTAATCCGCACCGTTTCGTAAGGCACGGTGTATTCGATTACGTCTTCTCCCGTAAACAGCCGGTTGTTGATGAGGACGCCTTCGATGGAAGTGTCGCTGCTCGGCGGCAACCGGGTGTAAGTAATCGTATAGGAATTCGTAACCGTAACATCTTCGGCATAGATGGTGAAATTGTGAGAGCCGGTTCCCTGCGTTACGGCATAGGGAGCGTTATCCGCCGTTACGTAAGGATTGTCGTTCGTGGGGATGACCTGAAAATGCAAAACGGTGTACTGATACGGGAAACGAATTGTATCGGCAGGATTGTTGAACGCGATAGTATCCCGAAGCACGGGGTCGACGGCACGCACCACAAATCCCGCGATGGAAAGCTCCGTACTCGGTTGGCGGAAGACGGTAAACGCCGTATCCCGCTGCGTCGTGCCGTCGGGCGCGGTTACCGTCAGGCGTACCGTGTTTACGCCGCCGCGCAGCGATGCGTTTACCGTATCGAATAGGACAAACGGATTTTCGGGCGATGCGACCGGATAGAGTTTTATCGCATAAACGTTGTTCGGCACGGCAATGGTATCGCCGGTTACATCAAAAACGCCGGCGGTCGTCTCATACCGATAACCCGCTACGTCGGTGCGCGGCGACAGTTGCGTGTTCACAACCACGTTTATGTGGCGATTGAAATTGCCCACAAGATATTCAATTTCCGTGTCTGAATTAATCGTGATAGCCGTATTATTCACGCTAATCACATATTTTCTGAGTTGCCCACCGGCGCATTTAATCACTACCTGCCCGCCCGGCAGCAAAGTGTCCATGTTGTTAACAAGCGAGTCCGCGCCGTTTTTCCGGATATAAGTTCTTACTTGCACGCTATCTGCGGCGAAGCCTGATTTGACGATATTTAAGGTATAGGTAGAACCGTAACCGACGACGCGAACATCCAACGAAGAATTGAAGTTGTAATTAATCAACGACAGCGTGTTATCGCTCGTCGTATCGGTATGCTCGCCTGCTGCGTCGGTATACGTCCAATAGTATTCGGTTATGAGCTTGCCATCTATTATTTCTTCAAGCGAGGTGAACTTGAAATTCCTAACCCCGCCCTGTAAACGGTTATCCCCTGAGATATAATTTCCCAAGTCGTTCAAATTTGGGGTAGCATCCGTAAAAGTGACAGCGTTCGGATAAGATACGGTATAATAGGGACCTAATCTATCCAATCGAACCGTATTGCCCGCATAATTGGGAAACGACCGGCTGCCGCCTGACAAACTTGTTTCTACTATTTCACCACTGTAAAACCATTTATAAAGATAAGTCTCGATTGAGGTGGTCGTGTCCGAAATATTCAACGTGCCGCCGGAAACGATATAATCATTTTTGCCAATATTATTTTCATCAACAAAACGCCTCCTGTCCCGGTCAAACTTCTGCTCAGAATAATTCAATTGAACGAGGGGATGTCCACTATAATTGACCCTTATTATCGGGGTAACCGTACAGGCGACGAAATTCACCTCCCCGAGGGATGGGTCGGGGCGAAAAAGGGTGTTTTCGGCGGTTACATATTCCGTGTTATTTATTCTCCATTTGTAGCGGTAATAAGCGGCGCCGCTTACCGTCGGGGTGGCAGTAAATTCCAAACTGCTTCTGTTCGACTCAAGATAGAAATAACCGCCCGCACTATCGCCCGCCAACTGGGAGGATGAAACCGTGCAGCCCGTCGATCGAATGCTTACCGGTATTCTTTGCAAACCTATTCGGATCAATACCGATATATCTATATTTCCGTTCGCCGGAACCGAGTGTGTGTTAGTCGTTCCCGTATTGACGCTACTGCCCGTCAGATTATCCGTCCAAATATGTTCAACATCGTTTCTCGGTGACGGCGGCAAAGGTACCGTGAATACGATAGAGTCGGAACTTCGGATAAATACTGACCCGTTCTGCAAACTCTCCCCTTTGTAACTTACCGTAGGATGTAAAAGAGGATATTCTGGATTGGGATTGAAGATTGCAATATTTAGCTTTCCGGTAAGTGCAAAGTAAATATCGTATGACTCATTAGCGCCTGCAATTCTTAGTAATTCCTTAGCGATTACGTCGCCATCTAAATTCGCTATATCTATTTTATCATTACCCACATTACCCACATTACCACTCCAAGTACACATGTATATATTGCCGACTGTGTAATTTGCTTGATGAGGTACAGTGCTAGTCCATTGGGAAAATTTAAGTGCAGGAAAAGGCATACTTCCAAGTCTAAACACCAAATTAGGCGCTAAGAAAGTACCTGGATTCTCACTCGGTTCAAGAGTAATCCCAAATCGCGCCGTATCAATAAATATTCTAAAAGTAACGGCTTTAACATTTGCAGTTAAAGTACATAATAAAACTAATATTACAGCAATATATTTCATGAGATTTATAATTCCTTGTTAAAATTTTGACATTGCTAATTAAGTATAGTTTCCCTGTTTTTTGCCGAATTTATACACTCAATATCTTACTATTTTAGCAAAAATTTTATAGATAGTTATCTAATTTTTTTGCAAAGATATAAAAAATTGCTGAAATCAAAATAAAATATCTTTAATTTATTAAATAAATGTTTAATAAATAATATTGTTTTTGGATTGCTTCAGCGCTTTGCGGTCGTTTGCCCTGTATCCTTGCCACGCTTCGCCGCCGATGCTAACCCCCTCAATCGCCAACAACCCCCGCCAAGGGGAGAAACGAAATTCAAAAGCAAAAATTTACCGAATTCCGAAATAATATGTAAATTTGCACGCCATTATTTTTGATATTAGAAGAATAAAAAAACAACCAACAGGGATAAATGAACGAAACGCAAATTTTAGTAAATTCAATCGTTGACGCACTGCAAGACAAAAAAGGAAAGAAAATTATAACCATGGACTTATCAAAACTTGAAGGTTCCATTTGTCAATATTTTATTATCTGTCAGGGAAACACGCCGACACAAGTTTCCGCACTCTCCGATTCCGTTTGGGATTTGGTATCCGAAAGGCTGCACGAAAAACCGATGGGCGCCGTAGGGATGCGGGAAGCGCAATGGGTTGCGATGGACTACGGAACGGTGATGCTGCACATTTTCATTCCCGCAATCAGGGAATATTATAATCTTGAAAATTTATGGGCTGATGCGGATATAACAGAAATTCCAGACGTATTATGAGCGAAAACAAAAATAATAAAAAACCGAATTTGCCGAAAGGATTAGGCTCCGGAAATAATAAACCGTTTAAATTCAATGTGGGTTGGCTGTATGGGCTGATTCTCGTCATCGTGGCAATGATTTTTTTTACCAACAATCCCGCTGCGACGACGAAAGAATTGGGCTGGACGGAATTTCAGGAATATGCCGAAAAAAACGCCTTCGGCAAAATGACGGTGAATACGTCGGACAGGAAAGTGACGGCGACCGTCAAACCGGAATTTATCCGGCAAATTTTGGGGCAGGACAGCGCCGAAACGCTTAGATATCCGCTGCAAAAGGCGGTGGAAGCGACGGTTACGGTCGTTATCCCTTCTGCCGATAAGTTCGACGACCATTTCAACAACTGGAAAACGCTCCGTCAAATCGACGCGACCGTTACCTATTCCGAAGGCGCCAGCTTGTTGTGGACAATTTTGGTTCAAATAGGTCCTTTCCTGCTGTTTATCCTTATTTGGGTTTTCATTATCAGGAAAATGTCGGGAGGGGGCGGCAGCGGAATGTTTAACGTAGGAAAAACAAAAGCCCAGTTGTACGACAAATCGGCGCAAGCCAAAAAGGTAACTTTCAAAGATGTTGCCGGACTTTCGGAAGCCAAGCAGGAAGTGGAAGAAATTGTCGATTTCCTGAAACAGCCGGGAAAATATACCGGTTTGGGCGCGAAAATTCCCAAAGGCGCTTTGCTGGTGGGACCTCCGGGAACGGGCAAAACGCTGTTGGCGAAAGCGGTTGCCGGTGAAGCGGATGTGCCGTTTTTCTCGCTTTCGGGTTCGGATTTCGTGGAAATGTTTGTTGGCGTGGGCGCATCGCGCGTGAGAGACCTTTTCCGGCAGGCAAAGGACAAAGCGCCGTGCATCGTTTTTATCGACGAAATAGACGCCGTAGGACGTGCGCGCGGCAAAAATCCGAGCATGGGCGCCAACGACGAACGGGAAAATACCCTGAACCAACTGCTTACCGAAATGGACGGGTTCGGCTCCAACAGCGGTGTGATTATTCTGGCGGCAACCAATCGCGTGGATATTCTGGACAAAGCGCTTTTGCGGGCTGGTCGTTTCGACCGGCAAATCAATGTTGATTTGCCGGAATTGAACGACCGGAAAGAGATTTTCATCGTCCACCTGCGCGATATAAAAATCGACGAGTCGGTCGATACCGAGTTTTTGGCTCGCCAAACGCCGGGTTTTTCAGGAGCCGATATTGCCAATGTCTGTAACGAAGCGGCTTTGATTGCCGCGCGAACCGGCAAGGGAGCCGTACAAAAAGAGGATTTTATGAATGCCGTTGACCGGATTGTCGGCGGGCTTGAAAAGAAATCGAAAGTAACCACTTTGGAGGAACGCCGCGCGATTGCCGTTCACGAAGCCGGACACGCCACTTTGAGTTGGATACTCGAACATGCCAGTCCGCTGGTGAAAGTAACAATCGTCCCGCGCGGAAAGGCTTTGGGCGCAGCTTGGTATATGCCCGAAGAAAGGCAAATCACTACGTATCAGCAATTACAGGACGAAATGTGCGCCCTTCTTGGCGGACGCGCCGCCGAAGACTGCGTACTCGGCAGGATTTCCACCGGCGCCGCCAACGATTTGGAGCGCGTTACCAAACAGGCTTACGCAATGGTCGTCTATTATGGCATGAGCAAAGATTTGTTGAACTTGAATTACTACGACGCCACAGGTCAGGATTGGGGCATGTTTTCCAAACCTTACAGCGACGATACCGCCCGCCGAATCGACGAATCGGTGAAAAAAATTATCAACGAACAATATGAACGCGCCAAAACAATTCTGTCCGAATATTGCGAACAGCACAAGGCTTTATCCGATTTACTGCTGGATAAGGAGGTGATTTATGCCGATGATTTGGAAAAAATATTCGGCAAGCGGAAATGGATTTCCCGCTCGCAGGAAATTTTGTCCGAACAGGAACTGCTTAAATTGGACAAACCTTCGGAAGAAGCCGCAAATGTTCCCGCAGAAAAAGAAGATAAAAAGGAAGCATGAAGAATTTGCTGACGAGAACTTTGACGGGAATTGCATACGCCGCGCTGATTTGCGTAGGAATTATGTGGAATTCACTGTCTTTTTTTGTTGTCTTTTCTGCGGCTACGGTTCTCTGTTTGTGGGAATTTTATCATTTAATCACCACCCGAAAACGCACCAAAATCAATTCCATTTATAACTGTTTCGGGGGCTTCCTTTTGTTTTTGTCCGCTTATCTGTATGCGTCCGGCGTTTGCGATTACCGCATATTTTTTATTTACCTCGTTTATACCGTTATTGTTTTGATTTCGGAACTGTATGAAAAACAACAGGATCCGATTAATCATGCCGCTTATATTTTTCTTGGGCAAACCTATATCGCTCTGCCACTCGCGCTACTGAATATGATTGCTTTTCGCGGAATAACGAGCGAAACGCCGGTTTATAATCCTTGGCTGATTTTTTCCCTTTTTGTATTTCTGTGGGTCAACGATACGGGCGCTTATCTGGTGGGAATGGCATTTGGGAAACATCCTTTTTTTGAGCGCATTTCTCCTCAAAAATCATGGGAAGGTTTTGCCGGCGGTTTGGTTTTTACGGTACTTTCCGCCTTTATTTTTGCCCGTTTCCGGACTGAAATTGCGCTTTGCCATTGGATTGGGCTGTCGTTGCCGGTTGTTGTTTTCGGCGCTTTGGGCGACTTGGCGGAATCGCTAATCAAGCGGACTTTGGGCGTGAAAGACTCCGGTTGTTCGCTTCCCGGTCACGGCGGTTATTTGGACAGGTTCGACAGCCTTCTCCTCGCGGTTTATGCCATGCTTTTTTATATGCATTTGTTTATTACAGCGTCTTGAGTTTGCCGTGTCTCATCAGGTTCTGTTTTCCCGATTGGTTTTGGCAACCGAAGCCGCAATGGAAATGGTCAACATTCCGGCAATGACGCCCAAAGAGGCAAAGTTGGAAATGTGAAAATGCCAGCCCATTTCGTCAGCCAACTCGTTGATACACATTTTAAAACCAATAAAAAAGAGGATAAATGCCAATCCGTATTTCAAATAACGAAAATATCCCATAATGCCGCTCAACGCAAAATAAAGCGAACGCAAACCGAGAACGGCAAAAATATTGGATGTGTAAACGATGAACGGATCGGTGGAAACCGACATCACTGCGGGAATCGAATCAACCGCAAAAATCAAATCCGAGCCCTCTATCATCAAGAGCGTCAGCAGGAATTGGGTAGCATGTAATTTCCCGTTGATGCGTTTGAAAAAATGCGTTTCCTCATTGTCAATAGCGACCGGGAGAAGATTTTTGATAAATTTTATCATTTTGTTGTTTTCGAGGTCAAGCATCGTATCATCTTCTTTTTTCTCGAAAAGCATCTTTACGCCTGTGTAAATCAGGAAAATACCGAAAATATACATGACCCATGCAAATTTTTCGATTAGCGCAATGCCGGCAAAAATGAATATGGCGCGCATCACAATCGCCCCGATAATCCCCCAAAATAAAATGCGGTGCTGATATTTAGGTTCAATGTTAAACGCTGCGAAAATCATGATGAAAACAAACAGGTTATCAACGCTTAACGATTTTTCTATCAAATATCCCGTAAAAAAACCAAGCGCTTTTTGATGCCCTGCAAAGAAATAAACACCGACGTTGAAAAGCAACGCCAATCCTATCCAAAAAGCGCTCCACAGCAATGCCGACCGTATTTTTATTTCCTCGTTTTTTTTGTGAAAAACAAGCACGTCAAGGAGTAACATCCCGATTACGAATGCAATAAATCCAATCCAAAAACCAACCGGTTCGTTCATTTTAGTTTTTATTGATAATTTTCGGCAAAGGTAAAAAATTTTTAAAACAACTCAAGTTGCGATTTATAAATCGTCGTCATTACGGGTGTAGCGAAGCGGAAGTCCGCAATTTCCCTGCAAATCGCAACTCGTTTTTCGGGAGATCCCGCGTCAAGCACGGGATGACGGACGGTTGCGGCAATTTTAATTTTCTTCGTAATAATACGAGTAATCTATCCCTTTCATAAACATTTCGCGGCTGTCGATTTCATCGGTCAGGGCATTTTTCAGCAAATTTTTCAGTACCGCACTGTTTATGGAACTGGTTACCATTGCATTCAGATAATCGTTTTTGTTAATTTGACTCCAATCAACGCATTTTTTCAGGCGTTTTTTCAGTATCAAATCAAGCCAAATGCGCGTGCTTCGTCCGTTGCCTTCCATAAACGGGTGGGCAATGTTCATTTCCACATATTTATCGACAATTTCTTCAAATGTATTTTCGGGCATTTGTTCAATCTGTTTTAATGTACCGCCCAAAAACTGGGCTACGGCAAATTGAAAGCCGCCTTTTGCAATGTTTTTTTGCCTGATTTGTCCGGCAAAATCATACAGTCCGCCGAAAATATATGCGTGAATTTGCTGCAAACTTTTGGTTGTGCCGATATCCATTGTATCAACGAGATTGCTTTCAAAAAAAGAATATGCCTTTTTGCGGCTCTGCCCGTCGATACTGTTTTCGCTGTATAAAAACCAGTCCAGAAATTTCATTGCCTTGCTGTTTGGAATATTTTTGGCGAGAATGGTAACGCCGCCACTGTCCAGCACATCAGTTAAATATTTTTTGCCGTCAGGGGCGGATAATTTCAGTTGGTTAGTGTCACTAACCACCTCGTTGTTTTCTTTCGCAAGTTTTGTTTTCAGATACTTCCAATAATTGCGGACTTTTTTATAATCAGTCTCTTCGTTGAGAATGCCTACAATATCCAACACCGAAAACCACCATTTGTTGTTTTCTTCGTCCCAAATGGCACGGACTTCGCGGTCGTTAAAAAAACGGATTGAAATTTTACTCATAATTTGATTGGTTGCTATATATTAAGTATGTGTGAAAAATTAAATTATATTCAATGAGTAAATAAGTTGGACGTGTCAACTTTTATTCGGTTACTATATGAACTAATTATGAACATTTACTTATATTATTTATGTGCAAAAATAACAATATATATTGATATATTGAAAAAACTACAGCATTGATTTCGTCGAACCGATTATTTGTTTTCCGAAAAATAGTATTATCTTTGCCGGAAATTACTCCTGTGAAAGTGAAGAGTTAAGAATCGGGCATCGCCTTAATTCTTAACTCTTTCTATATTAACTCACAAAAACAATAACGATGCAGATATGAAACGAAGAGATTTTTTAAGAGCGGGAGGGTTTGCGTTGACGGGAAGCCTCGCATTTCCCAATTTGATGTACGCTCAAATGAACAAAAAAGAAGATGCAATGATGTTGAACCATTTTAATGTAACGACGGACGATTTGAGAAAAGTAACGGCGGTTGCTTTAGAAAAAGGGGGCAATTATGCCGATTTGTTTTTTGAACATACATTTTCCAACTCGCTGGTTTTGCAGGATCGCGCCGTGAACCGCGCCGGTTCAAATATTGATTACGGCGTGGGAATCCGTGTCGTGTCGGACGACCGGCAGGGATACGCTTTTGTTGAAAACACCGGCGTCGACGAGATGATAAAAGCAGCGCGGGTGGCTTCCCGAATTGCCGACGGCAAGGCGGAAACGCCGCCCGTGAAGGTCGACGAAAAGATTTTCAAAACGCATTATCCCATCCTAAAATCATGGGAAAATGAATCTGTTAAGAACAAAATGCCTTATCTTCAAAAACTGAACGACCGGATTTTTGAACTGGATAAGCGAGTGATTAAAGTGAATGCTTCCATCAACGACGCCACGTCGTACATCCTCTATTTCAATTCCGAAGGGCGGCTTTGTTATGACATTCGCCCGATGATTCAACTTTACGGCGGTTGCGTGATGCAGCAGGGCGATGCGATTGAAAGCGGCTTTTCGTCGCGGGCTGCACGGAAAGATGCATCGTTCCTCAACGACGCCGTGATAGAAGAAATTGCGCAGGAAGTCGTTAAAAAAACGGCAATCATGTTCGACGCCGTCAAACCGAAAGGCGGGGAAATGCCTGTCGTAATGGCTGCCGGCGGTTCGGGCATCCTGCTGCACGAAGCCATCGGTCACGCTTTTGAAGCCGATTTCAACCGGAAAAATATTTCTATTTTTTCCGATAAATTAGGTAAAATAATCTGCGATAAAAACATCAACGTAGTCGATGACGGAACGATTGATTTTGACCGTGGTTCCATTAATTTCGACGACGAGGGAACGGGGGTGCAGAAAACCCGTATCGTCGAAAACGGCAAATTGGCTTCATACCTGCACGACCGCATCAGCGCGAAACATTACGGCGTTGAACCTACCGGAAACGGGCGCCGCCAGTCGTTTCGCCATATACCGATTCCCCGTATGCGCAGCACGTATATGGAAAACGGTGCCTGCACGGAAGCGGATATTATCGCAAGTGTGAAAAACGGGATTTTCGTGGATACTTTCACAAACGGGCAAGTTCAAATCGGGGCAGGCGATTTTACTTTCTTTGTCAAAACCGGTTACCTGATCGAAAACGGGAAATTGACCCAGCCCGTCAAGGACATCAATATTATTGGGAACGGTCCGAAGGCTTTGGCAGATATTACGATGGTAGGCAATAACTTAAAGATTGATCAAGGTTCGTGGACTTGCGGGAAAAACGGGCAGAGTTGCCCCGTATCGCAAGGTTTGCCGACGGTATTAGTAAAACAATTAACGGTAGGAGGAGTTTAATTATGATTTCACAGGCACACAAAGAGTTAGCCCAATGGGCGTTGAAATATGCGTTGGAAAAAGGTTGTTCCGATGCAAGCGTGAAAATTTATGCGGAAACCGAAAGTTCTTTTGAATACAGGGATACACAATTGGATAAGTTGGAACAGTCGGCGGGAAACGGTTTGACCATCCGGCTCTATGTGGACGGGAAATACGCTTCGTTTTCGACCAACCGCCTCGAAAAGAAAGAATTGGAAAAATTTATTGCCGGCGGGATTGAAACAACGCGGTTTTTGGCTAAAGATGAATTCCGCAAACTGCCCGACTCCAGCCGCTTATACAAGGGCGACGGCAAAGGGTTGGATTTGTATGATAAAAATATAGACAACATTTCGGTAGATGAAAAACTGGCGTTAATCAAAAGCAATGTAAACGAAGTTTATCGAACCGACGACCGCCTGATTTCCGTTTCGTCCGACTATTCCGACGGCACGGAAAACGTTTATCTCGTCGCCTCAAACGGATTTGAAGGAGAAACCGAAACGACTTGGTTTTCTCTTTCCGCCGAAACATCCATGAAGGGCGAGGGCGACGCGCGTCCCGAATCCTACTGGTATGATTCCGCCGTCAATTGGGATAAACTGCAAAAGCAAGGCATCGGCAAAACCGCTTACGAAAGGACTTTGCGAAAATTCGGACAGGAAAAAATCGAAAGTGGCGTTTTCCCGATGATTGTGGATAATTTATCCGTCGGACGTTTACTGTCGCCCGTGATTTCGGCGATGTACGGAAGCGCAATACAGCAAAAATCGTCTTTCCTAATTGACAAATTAGGGCAACCTATTATCTCAGATAAAATTACGATTATTGACGATCCGCACATCCGAAACGCCCGCGGTGCACGGTGGTTTGACGACGAAGGCGTGGCTACCCGCAAAGCCGATATTGTCCGAAACGGCGTTTTGAACATGTATTTTATTGATACTTATTACGGCGGAAAATTGAATATGGAACTGACCGTGCAGTCGCCGTCCATCCTCACCCTGCATTTGGGCAGCCGCAATTTCGACCAGATACTTACTTCAATCGACAAAGGCATTTGGGTAACGGGGTTTAACGGGGGAAACAGCAATGCCACCACTGGCGATTTTTCGTTCGGAATCGAAGGTTTTCTGATTGAAAACGGGAAAGCCGTTAAACCGATCAACGAAATGAATATTACGGGTAACTTGCTGACACTTTGGCAACAAGTGATTGAAGTGGGGAATGATCCGCGCACCGGTTCCAATTGGCGGATTCCCTGTGTTTTGTTTGACAAAGTAAATTTTAGTGGAAAGTAAAATACCGATTACGAGTTACGGGTAAATGCATGGTTTACCCGTAATTATTTTAAAGCAATCCCATTTCAATCATTTCGATAATCTGCTCGGTAGCAGCGTCTTTTCCTTTTGGATCCCAGCGCGATTTAAGGCTGACGCCGAACATTCCGGCGAAAATATTCCAAAATCCCGCACGGAAAGGACCTAAAAAAGCCTTTACCAAATCGTAGGAAGTTTGATTACATTCGCGGTCTATCAATTTTATCAGCAACTTTCCCTGCGAGAGGGTCATTTTTTTGAGCGCCGGTTTATATTCTTTTAATAAATCGCGTTCCATGCGGGACAAGTGTTTTTGCCGTTCTTCTGCGGTCGGCATAGTCATTATGTATTCGTAAGTTTCGATTAGCGTTGCGTAAATCATTTTGGCATAGGGTAAGGTTTTTTTCACATCTCGCACCATTTTTTGATATTTTGCATCTTCCAAAAAACGCTTGTATATTTCGGGCGGGTAAACGTATATATCGTTCATTATCACCGTTTTTATGGTATCGCCGCCGTCTTCGACATAAGCGGGAATACTTGACCTGAAAGCGTTTTGCGCAACTGTTTTTGTGCCGGAAGCGCAACAAACAAAAAAGATGAATGATATATAAAACCTTTTCATGTAATTTCTTATGCTCCCACCACCGTAACCGTTTTCCCATCCACCGTTTTTTTCTTCATGTAGGTTTTGTCGCTCCATTTGATCGACTTGCGACGGTCGAAAATCACCATCCAGCCCTCCGTGCAGCCGTGCGAGTC
>JAIRKO010000024.1 GCA_031260045.1 Dysgonamonadaceae bacterium
TACCTTTGCAGCGTAAAAATAAGGAAAATAAAAACAGACTAAAAGTATTTTTTCTTACAATTTTGGTGCTGTTTTGTTGCTTGATAATTTTTTATACGTTATTATTAACTGTATGTCAGAATGTTAGAAGATACCAGCCAAATTATTCACGTAAATTTGTCGTCCAATAAATATTTTGAATGTAATGGAGATACTTTAACATAGCAGGACCTTGCAACAGCACGGATCATTACATGATTAAACGCCGCCACCCATTTGCACAGAAGGCTGGATGGTGATTTTCGATCGCCGAAGTCGATTAAAATGGAGCGAAAAAATTTACATGAAGAAAAAATGGTGGACGGGAAAACGGTTACGGTGGTAGGAGCATAAAGATATGAATGGATATTTAGATATGGAACTCCTGCGTTTCACTACTGCAGGCAGTGTGGACGACGGGAAAAGTACGCTGATAGGACGTTTGCTTTATGACAGCAAGTCCGTTTTTGAAGACCAGTTGGAAGCCGTAAAAACGGCAAGCGAGCGGCTGGGTAACGAAGAAATAAACCTTGCGCTGCTCACCGACGGGCTTCGCGCCGAAAGGGAACAGGGCATCACGATAGACGTTGCCTACCGCTACTTTGCCACGCCGAAGCGGAAATTTATCATAGCCGATACACCGGGACACATCGAATACACCCGCAACATGGTTACGGGAGCCTCTACCGCCGATACTGCCGTCATACTTGTTGATGCGCGGAACGGCATCGTCGAGCAAACCAAACGGCATTCGTATATCGCTTCGCTACTGCGGATTGATAACGTGGTAGTGGCTGTAAACAAAATGGACTTGGTCGGCTTTTCGGAAGAAGTTTTCCTCAAAATCAAGTCGGAATACGCCACAATTGCCAAACGCCTGTCCCTGAAAAACGTACACTACATTCCTCTCTCTGCGCGCGACGGCGACAATGTGGTCAATCCCTCCAGAAATATGTCCTGGTATGAAGGCGATACCTTGCTGAACCTGCTGGAAACCTTGCCCGTGAACGAAGGCTTGGACACGTTACCTATGCGTTTTCCCGTGCAATACGTTATCCGTCCGCAGAGCGACGGTTTTCACGACTACCGCGCCTACGCAGGTCGGCTGGCAAGCGGCAGGATAGCGGTAGGGGACAAGGTTACCGTACTACCTTCGCTCACCGAATCAACCGTGAAAGCCATTGACGAAGCCGAGCGGTCTTTGGATATGGCATTCGCCCCCCAGTCGGTTTCCATTCGCTTGAACGACGATGTGGACGTGAGTCGCGGCAACATGATTGTAAAGAGCGGCGACCTGCTGTCCATCGGCGCGGATATTTCCCTCTTGGTTTGTTGGCTCAATCACCGCCCGCTGAGCGTTGGCGCCAAATACATCGTCCGCCATACCACAGACGAAGTCTTCGGAATTGTCAAGGATGTCTCTTTCAAGGTAAACATCAATACTTTGGAAAATATAACGGACAATAAGGTCGTCGAAATGAACGACATCGCCCACATCCGGATGAAAACTTCCAAACCCCTGCGCTACGATTTGTATGCCGACAACCGCGTAACCGGAAGCCTTGTCCTCATCAATGAAGCCACGCTGGAAACCGTAGGCGCGGGCATGATAGTTAATGAGTAAACGAGTTAACGATTTGCCGCGTTCTCGTTTACTCGTCAATTTCAAACACAAATTTATGAAGAACAAACAGGAACTAATCGAAGAACTAAATACGGCGTTTGAAGGGAAAACGCCGGAAGAGCCATTGAAATACCTGCTGCCCAAATATGGCAAACGCATTGCTTTGGCTTCGAGTTTGGGTCTCGAAGATCAGGTGTTGACGGACATGATACTGAAAATCGACCCCTCATCCCGCATATTCACAATAGATACGGGACGTCTTTTCCCTGAAACCTACTCGTTGATAGACCGGACAAACATGAGGTACGACATAAAGATGGAAGTCTATTTTCCCGACCATGAGAGCGTTGAGAAGTATGTTGTCCGCAACGGCATCAATGCCTTTTACGAAAGCATTGAAAAGCGGAAAGAATGTTGTCGGACGCGAAAAATTCAACCGCTACTGAGGGCGCTTTCCACACTTGACGTGTGGATTTGCGGGCTTAGGCAGGAACAGTCGGTTACGCGTACCGGTATACGGACGGTCGAATGGGACGAAGCAAACAGCCTAATCAAAGTAAATCCCCTTGCCGGATGGAGCGAACAGGACGTTTGGAATTATATCAAAACTAAAAACGTACCTTATAATAAACTGCACGATAAAGACTACCCCAGCATCGGATGCCAGCCCTGCACGAGAGCCGTGCTAAGCGGCGAAGACGTTAGAGCCGGACGCTGGTGGTGGGAAAATCCCGAACACAAAGAATGTGGACTGCACCGAAGGAGTTAAGAATTTTAAACTCTTAGTTCTCAATTCTTAACTATTAGTTCCTAACTTCCAATAAAATGTACCTCCCAATCGCCATCAACATCACTGACAAAAAGATACTGATTATCGGCGGCGGAAAAACGGGCTATCACAAAGCTGCCGTTCTGAGCCGATTTACCGCCGAAGCGACCGTCGTCTCCCCCCGTTTCCACAGCGGGTTTCGCGATTTGCCTTTTACCCTCGTCGAAAAGGAATACGCAAAAGAAGACCTCGACGGTGTTGCGCTCGTATATATTTGCACGGAAAACGAACAACTGAACAGGCAAATCAAACAGGACGCCGCCGAACGCGGCATTTTGGCTTGCGTTTGTGACAATCCCTCGCTTTGCGATTTTATCTCTCCCGCCATATTTCGGCAGGACGGCATTTGCATCGCGGTATCCTCCGGCGCACGCGACGTTCGCCGCTCGATAGCCGTCAGAAACCGAATCGCGGCAATGGTCGAAAACGGGACTTTGGAAACGGGACGGTAACGCCATACACAACATATATAGAAGGAGTATAACGAAAATGATACGCTGCAAACTTGTCAATCATGCCGTCTGCGGGCTGGAAGAACGCGAACGCCTTACGCTCGCCGTTGCGGCGGACGAGGCGACACCGCATGTACTGCTCAAAACCTGCAACCGGACGGAACTGTATTGGGGCGACGGGACGGTAGCGGACAACATCGTGCGCCATGTTTTCCGCGTTGCCGCCGGATTGGAATCCGCCTTGACGGGCGAAAAAGCCATACAGGGGCAAATAAAGCTGGCATACGCCGAAGCCCTCTCGAAATATAAACTATCGCCCACGCTCAACCGGCTGTTTCAAACCGCCATCTACACGGGAAAGCGCGTGCGGACGGAAACCCGCATTGCCGAAGGCGCGGTATCGCACAGCGGGGTAACGGTGGAGATATTGAAGCGGCGGGGTGTCAATCCGAAGGACAAAATAATCGGAATCATCGGCGTGAATAAACTTATCGAAGACACGCTGAAATACTTGACTGCACGCGGAGCCGTAAATATTTTCCTCTCAAACCGGAACGTGGAGAAAGCGCAGAATTTAGCCGTCAGATACAAAGGAACGGCGATGGGACTTGACCGAAAAGCCCTGCTGATCGGGATGTCGGACATACTGATTTGCGCGACCGCAGCGCCGCATACGATCGTCCGTCCGGAAGACTTGGTGCAAAAAACCGGAGACGTCCTCATTTTTGACCTTGCATTTCCGCGCGACGTTGACCCCGCCGTCGGACTGTTGCCCGGCGTAACCCTGCTGAATTTGGAGGACATAGAACTTTTTGCAAAAAAGAATATTTCCCTGCGGAAAGACGAAATAGCGAAGGCGGAAGCTATCGTCGAAGAGGAGATAATTAAGTTTTTTCGTTGGGCGCATAGGAGCGCTAAGTCCATAGCCCATAATCCATAATTAAATACAATGAACCGCGAACAATCGAAGCAAGCATACGAAGAAGCTCTGCAATTTATTCCCGGCGGGGTGAACAGCCCCGTCCGCGCCTTGAAGAGCGTGGGCGAGCAGCCCCTGTTCATCCGAAAAGCCGACGGCACGGAATTAACCGACGTTGACGGCAACCACTTTACGGATTTTTGCCTTTCTTGGGGCGTATTTATACTCGGACATAACCATCCGCAAGTCAACAAAGCCGTTGTGGAAGCTGTCGCAAACGGGACGAGTTACGGGATACCTTCCCTGCCGGAAACCGAATTGGCGCGCCACGTGTGCAGCAGTTTGCCCGGCGTGGAGCGGGTGCGGTTTGTGAGTTCGGGTACCGAAGCCGTCATGTCGGCTGTGCGGCTGGCGCGGGGTTTTACGAACCGCTCTCTCGTCGTGAAATTCGACGGATGTTACCATGGGCATGTCGACCACCTGCTGGTTGCGGCGGGTTCGGGCGCGGCAAACTTGGCGAGCGCGTCTTCGGCGGGCGTTCCTGCCGGATTTGCGGCGCACACGATCAGTTTACCGTTCAACGACCGGAAAGCCGTCGAGAATCTTTTCCGGGAAAAAGGTCGTCAGATTGCTGCAGTAATCGTCGAACCCGTACCCGCCAATATGGGCGTTATCAACCCCGCCGCCGGTTTCCTGCTCTGCCTGCGGGAGTTGACCGCCAAATACAACGCGCTGCTTATTTTCGACGAAGTGATTACCGGCTTCCGGCTCTCGCTGGGCGGGGCGCAGGAAACGTTCGGCGTTACGCCCGACCTGACGACCGTCGGGAAGATTGTGGGGGGCGGCTTTCCGGCGGCGGCTTTCGGCGGCAGGGCGGATATTATGTCGCTCCTTGCGCCCGACGGGGCTGTTTATCAAGCCGGTACATTGTCGGGCAATCCTGTTGCGATGAGCGCAGGCATCGCCGTCCTGCAACTCCTATTGGAAGAGGGATTTTATGACCGTTTGAACCGGAAAGCGGGCGATTTTATACGTCAATTAGAAAATGTCGTAGCGGGCAAAGGCGTTCGCGTCAATTCGCAGGGCAGTATGTTTACCCTGTTTTTTTCCGACGGCGAGGTCAAATCCTTTGAAGATGCGAAGCAAACCGACCGCGAACGGTTCGGCAAATTTTTCCGGTATATGTTGCAAAACCGGTTCTACATCTCGCCCTCTCCGTTTGAAGCCTGTTTTGTTTCCGTTGCTCATAGCGACGGGGAATTGTGTCGGTTTATTGACGCCGTTGGCGGGTTTCTGGCAGTAGGCTGACCGGCGGAAAATTGACGAAGTTACATGTAAGCCTTAAAAATCCGCATTTTTCGATGTACGAGGAAACGGAATCACATCGCGAATATTCGACATGCCTGTAATAAACAGCATCAAACGTTCAAAGCCCAAACCGAAACCGGCATGTGGCGCCGTTCCGAATTTGCGGGTGTCAAGATACCACCACAAACCGTCAAGCGACATGTTCAGTTCTTTGACGCGATTCATCAGTTTATCATAATCGGATTCCCTTTCGGAACCGCCGATGATTTCACCGATTTTCGGAAACAGAACATCCATTCCGCGAACGGTTTTTCCATCGTCATTTTGCTTCATATAGAATGACTTAATATCTTTCGGATAATCGGTCATGATGACCGGACAACGGAAATGTTCTTCCACCAAATACCGCTCGTGTTCCGATTGCAAATCAACTCCCCAATGAACCGGAAATTCAAATTTTCGACCGCTTTTTTCAAGAATTTCAACACCTTCGGTGTAAGTCAAACGAATAAACTTGTTGTTGAGTACAAAGTTCAATCGTTCAATTAATTCATTGTCATACATGCTGTTGAGAAATTCAATATCGTCTTTCCCATGTTCCATAGCGTAAGAAATCACATATTTCAAGAAATCTTCCGCCAAGTCCATATTATCGTTAATATCCAAAAACGCCGCTTCCGGCTCAATCATCCAAAACTCCGCCAAATGACGGGGAGTATTGGAATTTTCGGCGCGAAAAGTAGGTCCGAATGTGTAAATTCCGCCCAGAGCCATCGCCCCCAATTCGCCTTCCAACTGCCCCGATACGGTTAAATTGGTATGCCGTCCGAAAAAATCCTGCGAATAATCGACTTTTCCTTCGGGTGTTTTCGGCGCATTTTCAGGGTCAAGAATTGTAGCACGGAACATTGAACCTGCTCCTTCGGCATCGGAAGCCGTAATGATGGGGGTGTGGAAATAATAAAATCCCTGCTTGTTGAAATAGTCGTGGATGGCATACGCCAAATGATGCCGCAGCCTGAAAACCGCGCCGAAAGTATTGGTTCGCGGACGGAGGTAAGCGATTTCCCGTAGAAATTCCAGCGAATGACCTTTTTTTTGCAACGGATAGGTTGCAGGATCCGCCTTTCCGTAAATTTCAATCTCTTTTGCTTGTATTTCAGCCGATTGTCCTTGTCCCAACGATTCGACCAGCATGCCGTTCACGCAAATACAAGCTCCGGTAGTGATTCCTTTCAAATATTCTTCGTCAAACTGCGGAAGATCAACAACAACCTGAATACTGTGAATGGTTGACCCGTCGTTCAAAGCGATAAATGCAACCTGTTTATTGCCGCGGCGGGTGCGAACCCAACCTTTTACACAAACAGGCTTTCCAAATTCGGGACTTTTTAATAAATCATCTATTTTACTTCTTTTCATTGAATTACGTATTTTTCAAGCAAACACTCCCATTTTGAGCATTGAAATTTCTTTATCTTCCAAATAGCGCCAATGACCGCGTTTCAGGTTTTTCTTCGTCAACCCTGCAAAATAAACCCGATCTAATTTCATGACGTGATACCCCAAAGCCTCAAACATACGGCGAACAATGCGGTTTCTGCCCGAATGTATTTCCACGCCGACCTGATCTTTATCCGTTTCGGTTACGTAACTGATTGCGTCCGCATGAATTTCGCCGTCGTCCAATTCTACGCCTTCTGCTATTTTCTGCATATCTGCCACAGTCACATCTTTATCCAACCATACATGATAGATTTTTTTCTTCTGGTATTTTGGATGCGTCAATTTGGAAGTCAAATCGCCGTCGTTGGTCAACAGCAACACGCCCGTTGTACCCCGATCTAACCGACCGACGGGGAAAATGCGCTCATGACAAGCCGTTTTCACCAAATCCATTACTGTCAATCTATCCTGCGGATCGCTGGCAGTGGTAGTTACGCAGTTTTTCGGTTTGTTCAAAAGCACATAAACTTTTTGCTCCAATTTGACCGGTTCGTTGTGGAATGTAACCTCGTCGGCGCGTTTCACTTTGGAGCCTAATTCGTTCACTGTTTCCCCGTTGACTTTCACCAAGCCGGCGCGGATAAATTCGTCGGCTTCGCGGCGGGAGCAAACTCCTGCGTTAGCCAAATATTTATTCAAACGGATCAATTCGTCGGGATCGAATTTTTCTTCCCTGTACTTGTTCGGTCTGTTTATTTTTTCCAACGATTTGTAATTTGCAGCATGTTGAAATTGCGGCTTTTGTTGCCGATAACCTCCGCGCCGGTCTCTGTTGTTGTAATCCCCGCCCTGTTGATAACCGGAGTTATTCGGGGCTTCACCCACGCGCGGTCTTCTTTTCTTTGATGCATCATAGTCGGATTGCCGGTTGTCGTAGGGATGTGAATAATTGTTATCATACGAACGTTGATTGTGCCGATTATAACCATTGTCGCGGCGGTCGTAATTATTTTCCCTGTTACCGTAATCATTTCTGCCGGAATTGTTTGAGGGTGAATAATTCGATCGCGGACGGTCGTAATTTCCGCCGTTTTGCTGATTCCCGTAGTTCGGGCGATTGTAGGACTGATACGGTCTTTTCATTCTGTTTTGACCGTCTTCCCTGCCGGTATCGTTATAACGATTACGCGGCTTCCATTCTTCATTTTCTGTAGTCATTTGTTTGGAGAAATTAATTTTATTTTTTGTTTTTACCTCACGGTTATTATGATACCTCAAGTTGCTATTTATAAATTATGTAATTTATAAATAGTATACGTCCCGCTCGGCGTAGTCAGAGACTACGCCGAGCAGGGTTTCTTACTTAATTCATTAAATCCCCGTATAATTTTGAGGGCTAATTGCTTTTAATTCTTTTTTTACTTGATTATCAACATCAAGCGTATCAATAAAATCATGTATTGTTTTTTCCGTAACCTGTTTGTTTGTTCGCGTCAACGCTTTCAAAGCCTCGTAAGGATGAGGATAGCCCTCCCTTCTTAAAATCGTCTGAATGCCTTCGGCTACCACAGCCCAAGCTTTTTGCAGGTCATCGTCGATTGCCTGTTTGTTTAATACTAATTTTTCCAATCCTTTGCGGATGCTTTGAAACGCTATCGAAATATGTGCGAAAGGAACGCCCGTGTTCCGCAACACCGTCGAATCGGTCAAATCCCTCTGTAAACGGGAAACCGGCAATTTCGCCGATAGATATTCCAAAATAGCGTTGGCAATGCCCAAATTTCCTTCCGCATTTTCAAAATCTATGGGATTTACCTTGTGCGGCATTGCCGAAGAACCGATTTCCCCGGGATTGATTTTCTGCTTGAAATATTCCATGGAAATATACAGCCAAAAATCTCTTGCCAAGTCAATTAAAACGGTATTGATGCGTTTTAATCCGTCAAATAATGCGCTTAAATTGTCATAATTCGATATTTGCGTGGTGTAGGCTTCCCGTACAAGACCCAATTTTTCTCCGGCAAATGTATCGCCGAATAATTTCCAGTCTATATCGGGATAGGCTGCATGGTGGGCGTTGTAGTTCCCCGTTGCGCCTCCGAATTTAACGGAAATGGGAATTTGTTTCAACAAATCGGTTTGTTGCTGCAGTCGGCTTGCAAAAACTTTTATTTCTTTTCCCAAACGAGTGGGGGAAGCCGGTTGCCCGTGCGTTTTCGCCACCATGGGCGTATTTGCCCATTCGGCGGCATATTGTTCCAATTTTTCTATCAACTTGTGCAATTGCGGGAAATATTCTTTTTGCAATGCGTCTTTGATTGATAGCGGAATTGCCGTGTTGTTGACGTCCTGCGATGTTAATCCGAAATGAATGAACTCTTTATATTTTTCCAAACCGATTTGGTCAAATGTTTCTTTCAGAAAATATTCAACGGCTTTTACATCGTGATTGGTTGTTTTTTCAAATGTTTTGATCCGCTCGGCGTCTTCCATCGAAAAATGTGTGTAGATTTTGCGTAAAGACTCGAAAACATTCGGTTTGTTTATCGCCGACAATTGCGGAAGCGACCATTCGCAAAGGGATATAAAATATTCGACTTCCACTGAAACCCTGTATTTTATAAGCGCATATTCCGAAAAATAGGCTGCAAGTCCGGCTGTTTTATCTCTATACCTACCATCAACGGGAGATATGGAAGTTAACGGATACAGTTTCATAAAGTTGAATAATAATGTCTATTTGCAAGTTTCGGACGCAAAGATAATACGAAAATTTTATTTGCACAATGGATGACGACTGTGGTATTTGAATTGCACCGAGCAGCAAGGAAATTAACCGTAGAGATAACGTTTAATGCTTTTTTTCGGCGTTTTCTCAAACTCATTCGGGAAAAGCCGGATTTCCGCAATTTGTTCGTAGGAAGCGACCGCTTTGTTCAACGCCGCTTTGTTTTCCTCCATGATAAGCGCCAAATCATCGTGCGACAGACCGGATTCGTCGACCGCGCCGTAATCGGGATAAACCAGAGCAATCAGGCGGCGGTTTTTTTCCATCACCAAACTTTCCATCACAAAAGGAAGATTGTTGAGTTTTGCCTCAATTTCTTCGGGATAAATATTTTGCCCGCTGGGTCCGAGCAACATCGATTTGGAACGCCCGCGAATAAAGAGATTGTTGTTTTTGTCCATCGTGCCGAGGTCGCCGGTTTTCAGCCATCCGTCGTCGGTAAACACTTCTTTAGTAGCGGCTTCGTTTTTGTAATAGCCCGCCATTACGTTTTGCCCCCTTGTTTGAATTTCCCCCGCAATATTTTCGGGATCTTCCGAATCAATGCGGGCTTCCATGCACTCCAAAACTTTCCCGCAGGAGTGAGGAACAAAATCGGCGCAAACCGAAAAACTAATCAAAGGCGCACACTCGGTCATCCCGTAACCAACCGAAACCGGAAATTTGATTTTCAGCAAAAAATCTTCCACTTCGCTGTTGAAAGGCGCACCGCCGATGATTACCTGCCGAACTTTCCCGCCCAAAGCATGGATGAGCCGTTTTCGTATCTGCGTATAAATCTGCGTGTCCAGCAGGGGAAGGCTCAACGCCCAATGGATTGGAAGTTTATTTAACATCGGGATAATCATATTTTTATAGATTTTCTCGAAAATCAGCGGAACGGAAATCACCACTTCGGGGCGAACCGCTTCAAATGCCTTTAACAGGACTTTCGGGGCAGGCGTTTTTCCCAAAAAAGTCGTTTCGACCCCTTCCGTCAGGGCGTATAGAAAATCGAAAGCCGCACCGTAGGTATGCGCCAGCGGCAAAAACGAAAGCATCCGGTCGCCACGTTTCAACTTGATGTGATGGTGCGCAAACGTCATGTTTCCCGACAGGTTGCGACCTAAAATAATCACGCCCTTGCTGAAACCGGTTGTGCCGGAAGTATAATTCAAAACCACCGGTTCGTCGTCCGATTGGTCGGAATAGCAAATGTCATCGGGTTTGAAGCCGGCGGGATATTTTTCGGCGAATTTTTCATTCAGTCCTGCTATCGTTTCCCCTATATTTTCGACTTCTTTCTGCGACAGCAAACGGAAATCCGTTAACGAAAGAATACCTTTTATGCCGGGTATTTTCTCTTCCGACAGGGTTTCCCAAATCGCGTCGGCGGCAAAAAGCATCACCGAATCGGAATGGTTGATGATGTGCTGCACGTCGTTAGCATTGAAATCGTGCAGGATGGGGATGATCACCGCGCCGTAGGTAACCGTCGCCAAATGAGCGATACACCACCGGCTGCTGTTTTTCCCGATTACGGAAATTTTATCGCCGGGGTTGATTTTGCACTCTTTAAATAATATATGCAGTTTGGCGATTTCCGTCGCTACTTCCCTATAGGTAAACGTTTCGCCGGAAGCAAAATCAGCCATCGCCGGCAAATCGAAATTTTTCCGGAAACTCTCTTCATACAGTTTAATAAAAGTCATTTTTGGATTGTTTTTTCGTGGTGATATAATAAAAGTATCTGCTGTAAGTATGTGTGAAAAATTAAATTATATTTTAAAAATTTTTATTCTGGATTGCTTCAGGCTTCGCCTTCGCAATGACATGTACGGTGTTTTGACCTCACTACGTCATTGCAAACCGCAAAGCGGTGAAGCAATCCAGAAAAAATAATATGAACTAATTATGAACATTTACTTAAATGTAAGGTGCAAAGGTAAAAAGAAATGGCAAAAAATCGTATGGAAAACAAAATTTGTGTGCAAAAGGGTGCATTGGCTTCGCCAAACTTTCATCTTTGAAAATTTTTATTACCTTTGCGCCGTCAAATGAAACCAATAAACAAAGCACAGGCTACTTTGCTGGAAACGACAATCAAGGAGAGCCTGAAGAATTATGAGGCAAAAAACGAAGCTAATTCTTTGGGTGATTTGTCTTTGTATTACGACAATGAACAAAATATCCTTTTCTTTTATGATGGTTTGAAAAACCTGCTGAACGAGGTACAACTGCCTGCCGATGAAAAACTAAGTTACCGCACGCTCCGTTTTGTATTGCAGGAACTGAATCGCGTCGGGTTCTTTGACAGAGACTGTATCGCCAACCCGTTTACAGTTCGTTCGACGAACAAGGATTTTACTCCCTGCGAAGAATTATTTTCTTTGGGCGACGACTCCGTAAAGCCAATAGGAAGCATCTGGAAAGAAATAGAAAAGGACTTGGACGATTTCCTGAAAAAATTATTACCGTAAAATGCCACCGTAGCTCAGTTGGTAGAGCAGCGCATTCGTAACGCGCAGGTCACGAGTTCGAGTCTCGTCAGTGGCTCTCTTCAAGATAGATAGGTAGCAATACCGTCGTTTTTAATTCTTCATCCTTAATTCATCCACTCTTTCCTGCAAGGTTTTAATCTTACTCTCGGCGTCAGCCTGTTTTTTCCTTTCCGTTTCGATAACTGCGGCGGGGGCTTTGGCAACAAAGTTTTTGTTGTTTAACTTGCCGAGAACGGATTTCAGGAATCCTTGCTGATAGGTAAGTTCCTCCTGCAGTTTGGCGAGTTCCTCGTCCGCATGAATAATATTTCCCGTCGGGATAGCGTATTCGGTGGTTTTTACGAGGAACGAAACGGCACCGGGCGCTTTTTCCGCCGTTTCCTCAATTGCCGACAGGTTTGCCATCTTCTTTAACACAGGGTAATAGGTCGGGTTAGACACTCCAATTACCTGTAAAACAAGACTTTCTTTGTTCGAGATGTTCTTTTCCGCCCTGATGGTGCGGATTTTGGCGATGATTTCCTTTACGTTCTCAAAATCGGCAATCGCCGTCGTTTCCCCTTTTTTGCGCGGCGGCAAAGCGGAAACCATAATGCTTTCGCTCGGCTGCCTTTCTTCCATCGCCTGCCACAATTCTTCCGTGATGAAAGGCATGAAAGGATGCAGGAGTTTCAACAGCGCGTCGAAAAACCCCTGCGTGGTTTGGTATGTTTTCGCATCAATGGGCTGTCCGAAAGCCGGTTTGATTATTTCCAGATACCACGAAGAAAATTCGTCCCAAAAGAGTTTGTAGATTTCCATCAACGCTTCGGAAATACGGTATTTGGCGAATAAATCGTCGACGGTTTCGATGGTTTTGTTTAATTGCGATTCAAACCATTGGGTTGCGATTTCGTTGGGGGACGAATGGGATGACTGATTATTTGCCTCTGCGATATTCCAACCTTGTATGAGGCGGAAGGCATTCCATATTTTGTTGTTGAAATTCCGTCCCTGTTCGCACAAATTTTCGTCGAATAAAATATCGTTTCCCGCAGGCGCAGAAAGCATTAAGCCAATTCTTACGCCGTCGGCGCCATATTTGCCGATCAGTTCAAGCGGGTCGGGCGAGTTGCCCAACTGTTTCGACATTTTCCTGCCCAACTTATCCCGCACAATGCCTGTAAAATACACATTTTTGAAACATTCCCGACGGCGGTATTCGTAGCCCGACATAATCATCCGCGCCACCCAAAAGAAAATAATGTCGGGACCGGTAACCAAATCGCCTGTCGGATAATAGTAATTAATGTCCTTGTTTTCAGGGTTATTTATCCCATCAAACACCGAAATAGGCCATAACCAAGAAGAAAACCAAGTATCTAACACATCTTCGTCCTGCCGCAAATCGTCGATTGATAACGGATAATCAACCGTCGACAATGCTTTCCGATAGGCTTCTTCCCTGTTTTCCGCGACGACAAATCCGCCCTGCGGCAGGTAATATGCCGGGATTTGATGCCCCCACCACAGTTGCCGAGAAATGTTCCAGTCCTTAATATTTTCCATCCAGTGGCGGTATGTGTTCTTAAATTTAGGGGGAAAAAAACGAATGGCATCGTTTTCGACGGCGTCCAACGCCTGTTTTGCCAAATCTGGCATTTTCAAAAACCACTGCATCGACAGTTTGGGTTCGATGGGAACGTCGGTGCGTTCCGAAAAACCGACCTTATTGGCGTATGATTCCGTTTTTTCGAGCAAACCGGCGGCTTCGAGGTCGACTTCAATTTGTTTGCGAACGTCGAAACGATCCATTCCGGCATACGTGGCGCCGTTTTCGTTCAGCGTACCGTTGTCGTTGAAAATGTCAATGGCGGGCAAATTGTATTTTTGCCCCAGTATGTAGTCGTTTACGTCGTGGGCGGGGGTCACTTTGAGGCAGCCCGTTCCGAACTCCATATCAACGTATTCGTCTTCAATCACGGGAATTTCGCGGTTGATGATTGGGACAATCACCCGTTTGCCTTTCAGCCAAGCGGTTTTGGGGTTGTTGGGGTTGATGCATAGGGCTGTATCGCCGAAGATGGTTTCGGGGCGGGTGGTGGCAACCACCGCGTATTCCGTAGGGGCAGGCTTCACGTCTGCCCTTACGGAGTACCGCAAATAATACAATTTCCCATTTTGTTCCTTATAATTCACCTCCTCGTCAGACAAAGCCGTCAACGCCTTCGGATCCCAATTAATCATGCGGACGCCGCGATAGATTTTGCCCTTTTCGTAGAGGTCGCAAAAAACTTTAATTACCGATTGGGAACGGGCTTCGTCCATCGTGAAACAAGTGCGCTCCCAATCGCAGGAGCAGCCGAGTTTTTTCAGTTGTTCGAGAATCATCCCGCCGTGTTTGCGCGTCCATTCCCAAGCATGTTCGAGGAATTGCTCGCGGGAGAGGTCGGCTTTTTTAATCCCTTCGCCAGCTAATTTGGCGACGACTTTCGCTTCCGTAGCAATTGACGCATGATCGGTTCCGGGAACCCAACAGGCATTTTTTCCCATCATTCGGGCGCGGCGCACCAAAATATCCTGAATCGTGTTGTTGAGCATGTGTCCCATGTGCAGAACGCCGGTTACGTTGGGCGGGGGAATGACCACCGTGTAAGGTTCGCGCCCGTCGGGTTCGGAGTGGAAAAACCCATTTTTCAGCCAGTATTCATACCACTTTGTTTCTACCTGTGAAGGGTCGTATTTTGTTGCGATATTCATTAGTTATTATTTAATTTAGTTATCCGTGCTGATTTTGGAGTGCAAAAATACAAAACAGTTTTGATATATGGAATTACAGTTTTTCATAAACGGCGGCAGTTTGCCCGGCAATCGTTTCCCAGCGGTATTTTTCCATATCGTATTGTATTTTTCCGGGCGCGGCATTTATTAAATTGTCTAATTTTTCAGCCAATTCGGTTTCGTTACCGGTTTGAAAATAGGCGTCGTCGTTCAATCCGACTTCTTTGTTAGCGGGAATGTCGCTGACGATTACGGGCAGGCGGTAGCTCATGGCTTCGAGGAGGGCGATTGGGAGTCCTTCGTGAGAGGAAGGAAGGACAAATATTTTGGCATTGGTTAATAATGTTTGCAGTTGAGATCCTTTAATGAATCCGGGAAGAACTACACCGTTTTCCCGAGCAAGTTTTTTCAATTTCATCGAATAATTATCTTCAAAGTCGGCATCTCCCGCCAATACCAGCCGGTAATTTTTTTTGTCTTTCAACGATGCGAAAGCATGAATCAACTGATGAAAATTTTTCTCGGGAACAAACCGTCCCATGGCAAAAATGTATTGGTCAGGCTCAATATTCAACGATTTCAAATAATCGGAATCGGTACAAAATACAGGCTCCGGGATGCCGTTAGGGATTATATTTACATCGTATTGCTTGTATTTGCGTTGAAGCAAATTGCCGATAATATTTGATATGACAATCACTTCATTTGCATATTTAACGCCTAACCTTTCCCCGAACCGCAGCATTGCTTTGGCAAATTTGCCCCATTTATCCCTGTCGTAATCGGGACCATGATGAGTGAGAACGACTTTCAATCCCAATAAACGGGCAAGTGGAATTGTAAGCGCCGGCCCTATCGCGTGGATATGGATAATGTCGGCATGAAGTTTAAACCGGGCAATCCAAACGGTTTTCAATGTGTGGACAATTGTTTCAAGGTTTTTGTTTTTCGGAGCTTTCATATCCAGCAACCGGACGCCTTTGTAAGTCGAAAGCCGGTCTTGGACATAACCGGATCTTCTGATAATGATAATATCATATCCTTTTTCCGCTATCAAGGGAAAAAGATTTTCGCAATATGTTTCTATACCGCCCAAAATGTTGGGAATGCCTCGCGTACCTGTAACTGCTATTTTCATTATTTGAAATATAGTTTTATATATGTTATTTCTTATTTATCAAACACTTGCCAATAGCCGCCCTTGTCAGAGCCGACGCGGTTCAGCAATCCTTTGGATTTGAGTTTTGTAATATTTTCTTTTATTTTACTCAGCGATATTCCTACTATCTCAACTAAATTTTCTCTTGTAACAAATGGATTGTTCCTGACGGCTTCTATAATTTTCTGTTGGTTGGCGGTAATCTTTACAGGCCCCTTTACAGGCCCCTTTACAGGCCCCTTTTTTGTAACATCCCCAAAAATTTCACTTTTCACTCTTTTTCCGTTTCCTGTGAATTTGTCGCCTTTCGTACTGACTTTTTGTTCGGTGTAACTAAATTCGGTAACAAATCCGTCGCCAAACTCATGAAAATCGAAATTCATTGTAGGATAGTTAGCTATGGCTTGTCTAATACGAATAAATCCGCTGCCGTATTTTTCAATATCGTGCGTCAAATAAAATGCTTCGGCAATTTGTTTATTGCGCGTGCTTGCCTGATAATTGTCGGTGAGCAATTCCTCTGCGGTAATGTTTCCATACAAACCGCCGGGGTTGAAAAACGTAATTCTCCGGTCGAATATTTTTATCTGCACGTCTGTCGGACTTTTGTAATCCCTGTGTATAAGTGCGTTGAGCAATGTTTCGCGAATAGCATCCAGCGGATATTCCGGTATTTCGGTACGTTGAGTTGTTCTACCCGTTATTTCAAAAGCAAAATTTAAGTGTCCTGTAATCGTCTGCATTGATTCTTCCGCCACATCATACAGGTTGCCGTTAATCATTTTGTCGGCAATAATCAGAGACGGCGTTTTAAATCGTCCGATATGCGCATTATATAGCAAATTTTCTTTGGAAAACAATATCATGGCAGCGTTTGTGGGAATCCCGTCTGGTAACATCCGCAACTTTTGCAAGGCTGTTTCCGGATTGTCGGGTAGATGGAACCGTCCAATCGCATTGACTTTTGATATGAAAGCGTTAATCTTTTCCACATTCAAACTCGCCATGTCAGCTTTCGGATATGGATACGAATCCCACGAATATTGCATGGATTGCATGTAAATATCCGAAATTTCCACTGTCGAAAGTCGATGGTTGGAATTATTTACCCGCTTGAAATACCGACCTTTAAAAGCCACCGGCTTAATGGGAAATTCGGGAATAGAAAATTCAATCACGTCGCTTCCTTTATGTTTCACGGTTTCAACATCGGGAATAATGGACGGTTGCGTTTTGGTTTTTATCTCGTTTAGCCATTTCTGAATACTCTCTTTGCCGACGGCAAACTCTTTAATCGGCAAGCCGCTGTCGTGAACGCCAACCAACACCCTGCCTCCTTTTGTATTGGCAAAGGCGGTTAATGTCTCAATCACTTCGTCGTTGAAGCTCGATTTGAATTCTATGTGCCGGTTTTCTTTCAATTCAATTTTTTATTTTCTACTATTATTCCTGATTGTATATTTTCATCAACTCATTATAATGATTTTCTTCCGAATAACAAATCCGGGATTTTTCGGCAATCGCCCGGTAATCGAAATTCGCCGTAAACATTTTTTGAATTTTATTTTTCATATCTTCAATATTTCGGGATTCAAACAACATTCCGTTTGCCCCTTCTTCTATCAATTCGGGAATACCGCCGATACGCGCTCCCAAAACAGGCGTTCCCAAAGCAAGCGATTCCAGCGTGGCGATGGGATTGTTCTCCAAACATTCCGACGGCATAACCAAGAACATGGCTTTTCCAGCAATCGCTTCGATTTCACTCCACGATTTATATCCCGCAAAAATAATATTTTCGACTTGATATTTTTGTTTTAATTCCTGCTCCAAAATTCCCGAACCGATTACACGCAAAGTATACGGTAACTCCGCCGCCGCTTTCAAAAGGGTTTCCACGCCTTTTTCCGGCGAAAGCCGACCTACATAGCAATAATAGTTTTCTTTGTTTAGGCAAACCGGCTGCGTGATTTTTGCCGTATCGATGAAATTGTTCAACTTAATCAGCTTTTGGGAGTTGAAGCCGCCGCGAATCATTTCGTTGCGCAGGAAATCGCTTGGGCAAATGAAAGTAGTGGTGTATTTTTCCAGTTTTTCCCGGTTCCACATTTCAGCTTCCCAAGAGGCTAAAATACTTGCCAAACGACTGTTTTTTAAACAGGAATAACGAACCGCCGCCCGCTTGCCGGTATAACACAAACTGCAAGGTTTGTTGTTTCGCATACAGTCATATCGTGGACAAAGCATTTTGTAATCATGCAAAGTCCAAACTACCTTAATCCCTCTTTCATGAGCGATTTTCGCAATGACGGGCGACAATTGGCTGTGTATATTATTGAGATGTACTACGTCGGGACAAAACTTCTCCAATAGGCGCGAAAATTTATCCTTTACCTCTTTTGAAGCCAAAGGACGCGAAATATAAGTGAAAAAATTGCGAAATTTAACGCGGGTAAAATCCACTTCTTTCGGAAAATATTTTTCATACGCAGACGGAAGATTTTCTGGGTGTTGCATCGCAAACACGGCAACTTCATGCCCATGTTTCCGCAGCAGATTTTCGAGATTGATTACAGACACTTCGGCGCCGCCGCGGCGATAATAGAATTTATTCGCGAGTAGGATTTTCATATTAGTATTGCCAAATATTCACATCTTGTTTATTGCGTGTGCTTGTCAAATCTATTGTTTGGTAGCATATATCCAAACCGTCAAGTAATCCATTTGATTGACGGCATCCCTGAATTTCGGATTTAGATAATTCTGAAAATAATTCAGTCTCCGATTATCTAATCTTATTCCCGGTTGAATGACAATATCTTTCCATCCGTTCTGTTCCAAAGCCTCCTTGTATTGCCAAGGGCGTATACGGTTTGGTGAACTCTGAAAGTTGAATAACTTATAAAACCAGTCGGAATACCGGTAAATATTGTTCGGATCTTTATCCCGTATCCACCGGGAATGTGTTTGTAAATCAATTGATACCACCAACAAAGAGCCTGACGCAACTACCTTGCTCATATCTTGGATGGTTTTTCGGAAATCAGGGAAATGCTCAAATGCAGCGTTGCTGAATATCAAATCGACCTTATCGCCGCCGACAGCCTTTATCAAATTAAAATCGGAACGGCACACATAATTTAATTGATCATTTTGATGCTGACGGGTTTTAAAGAGTTCTTTTTCCAACAAATCCGTGTGGACTTGCTCTTTTTCTTGCAAATAAGTAAAAAAAGCATGGTAAAAGTCCGGCGAAACATCAGACGCCAAGTCGTATACATCAACAGCGGTGTATTTTTTTACTGATTTGGACAGCAGATAGAGACCTGCGCCCAAATCTGAACCGGGACCTAATTCCAAAACATGCTTATCTTGAATTATATAATCCGAAGCATACTCTTTCAAATGGTTCAACCAATCGTCGACCACATGAATATCGTATTTAATGCATCGTTCTGTTTCCGTTGTGGAAAATGGTTTGGGCGAATATTTCAACGTGTTGTTTTTGATTTTTGCCAGCAGGAGAAACAGGATACCTGCACAAAAATAGAATCCATTTGTCAGGATTTTTTTCATCTTTAATTTGTTTTTAACAAAAACGTAAATATTTGAATAATATTTTAGGAAGATTAAGGAAATTGAACAAATATTTTGGCTTTACGAAATGTTAGCGCATTAAAAAACGGCTAAAATAATTTAGCCGCGCGGCAATTTGAAATGAAGTTCGACGTAATCAATTGCATTCAAAATATCCTGCAATCAGGATTTTTCATTCGACAACTGCTTGTAGTCCTGCAATTGCAAGTTATATTTCCCGATGCGCAATCCCATCATGCGCTCGGTGATGCCGAGTCGCGTAGCCGCCTTTGCCATGTTTCCCTTCGTGAGTATCAAGGTGTCCATAATCATTTGTCGTTCAACTTTTTCAAGCACATTGTTCAGCGTGCCTTTGTCGATGGTATCGGACGAAAAGCCGGTTTGCAGGGTTGGCGGCAGGTTGTAGGAATGTATCACGTTGTCGGTGGAGAGTATCATTGCCCGTTCCACAACGTTTTCGAGTTCGCGGATATTGCCTGGCCACGAGTATACCATCAGCAAATCAAGTGCGCCGCTGGTTACCCGTTTAATTTTCGTCCCGTTTTTCTTGTTCACTTTATCAATGAAATGGTCGATCAGGATGGGGATATCCGCCCGCCGTTCCCGCAGGGCAGGCACATATATTGGAAACACGTTGAGGCGATAGTAGAGGTCTTCGCGGAAAGTATCTTCCTTGATCATATTTTCGAGGTTTCGGTTGGTCGCGGTGATGATGCGCACGTCCACGTCGATGGTTTTGTTCCCGCCCACGCGCTCAATTTGCTTCTGTTGCAGTACCCGCAAGAGTTTTACCTGCATGGATAGGGGAACGTCGCCTATTTCGTCCAAAAATATCGTGCCGCCGTTGGCTGCCTCGAAGCGTCCCGTGTGCATGGCGTTTGCGCCGGTAAAAGCGCCCTTTTCATGCCCAAAAAGTTCGCTTTCTATCAGGGTTTCGGGCAATGCGGAGCAATTGATTCTCACGAAAGGTTTGTCGGCGCGAAGGCTTGCGTTGTGTATGGCTTCGGCGATAAGTTCCTTTCCCACGCCGCTTTCCCCGCGCAGCATGACGGTTGTGTTGGTCGCCGAAACCCGTTCTATCATCTCGTAAAGGTCGTTCATCAGCGAGGAATTGCCGATAATGTTTTCGGGCTTAAACGGTTTTGCGCCTTTCAACCGCATGTTTTCCTTGCGCAATTCGTCGAGTTCTTCGATTTGTTTCCTGCGGACGGAGATGTTTTTCCCGATAAGTATTCCCACGATATTCAGGAATTTAATCTCGGTCGAAAAATCGGTAATGCCGGGATGCGTTTTGTGTATGCTCAGCGTGCCGGTTATTTCGTTTTTGATAATGATGGGGACACACAGGAAAGCCACCGGCTTGTTGCTGCTGAAAGTGATGCCCGTCCGGTTCAAAAACTCGGCGCTTTCGGCGATATTGGGGATAACCACCGGTTGCTCCGTATCGACCACTTTCCCAACCACGCCCTCGCCGGTTTTGTAAATGCCTTTCTTTTTCTCATTCTCCGTCAGTCCGTAAGCCGAGCTGATCATAATCCGGTCGCAATTGCGGTCGACAATGGTGATGATGCTGTATTGCGCGTTCAGGTATTTGCACAGTTCTTCCAGCGCCAGTTCCAAATCCTTGTAAATATCGCGGCTGTGGCTGATTACGTTGCTGATGTTCACCAGAAAGTTCAAATCGCTGTCGGCGTAGCATACCCGTTTATATTTGTCGCAAAACATATAGTTATTAATTTACATTTACGCTGCAAAATTAGTGTTTTTTATGTATTTATAATACATAACATAGAAATAAATATAGCATTACGATACACTTTTATCGTTTTCGCCGACATTTTTACATATATTTTTATAATATTCCACGATTTCGGCGGGCGACACGTTCCGCCTGTTTTGCCCTGCCATATCGGCGATTTTTTTCTTCAAGGCGGCAATGCGGCATTCGTCGGCAGGCAGATTTTGTTCTTCCAAAAACCGGCGCAACGCCGTCCTGCCCGAATGTTTTCCAAACAGGTTGCGGAAACTTTCGCGCCCCACTTCCTTGCCGTCAAACGCCTGAAAGGCAAGCGTATCGACCAACGTGCCGGCGGCGTGGATGCCCGATTCATGGCTGAACGCCATTGCGCCGCACACGGGTTTGCCTTCGGCAATTGGTCGCCCCGCCGCCTCCGCAACATATTTACATAAGGTATATAATATGGTGAAATGATAACCGGTTGCCTTGCCCGACAGTTTTATCGCCATCAGGACTTCCTCCAACGCAGCGTTTCCGGCTCTTTCGCCCAGTCCGCCGACCGTCAGGCTGAGGCTCGAAGCGCCCGACTGCCACGCGGTAAAAGCATTGGCGGTAGCCATCCCCAAATCGTTGTGGGCATGGAAATCAATGTCCATACGGGGATACGCGGTTTTTACATCCCGTATCAGGGCGGCGGTTGCCAGCGGCGACAGAACGCCCGCCGTATCAGCCAACCGGACGCGGAAAACGTTCAGCCTATCGGCAGTTTCGAGAAATCGGAAAAGCTTGTCCCGACCGCACCGCGAAGCATCCTGAGCGCCGACGCCGACATATTTGAAATACCTCCGCGCGTGTTCCACCAACTCCGGAAGCGCGTTTTCCACCCATTGCCTGCTTTTTCCCATCGCCGATAACTGTATGTCCGACAGCGGGAAAGCAACATGTATGCCCTCCGCTCCGGTACGCGCCGCCTGCTCAATATCTTCCGGCAACGCCCGGCTCCACACCGAAATACGGGCGTTTGTGCGCATTTCCACAATCCGGCTGACGGTTTCCCGTTCGTCCGTTCCCATTGCCGGCGTGCCGGCTTCAATCTCGTCAATGCCCGTTTCATCAAGCAATTGGGCGATTTTTAATTTTTCCTTGCGGGAAAACGCCACGCCGGGCGCCTGTTCGCCGTCGCGGAGGGTGGCGTCAATAATCCATACATCGTTCATCTTGTCAATACTTTCAGGGTACAAGCAAAAGGCGTGCCGATGCGGCAACAACGCGCTCGCCGTGTGCGTAAATCTCTGTATATGGTAAAAATAAAAACAAATTCGACCGCCCGCGCGGTTTAAGCCATAGATAATAAGCTACATTTTTGTAGTATTTGGTATTACAAACCACTGTTCGGTGTTATTTCCTAATGCGGCGCCGTTATTTTGCAGTGTAAACGTGAAATCTTGTGATGTAATCAAGAAATGAAATAAATTTTAGACGGTAATTAATTCGTACTCCATCGTTCCCAAGCCGATTTCCTCAGCATGTTGCAACCCGGCTTTCCAATTGGTGTTGGGATGAATGATGGCAAACTTGTCGGCGTGTTGCAATTCCCCGTGCCGCTCAACATTCAACACTGTGCCTGTGTTGGCGCCCGCTTCGGTAACCAAATCGACGCAAGCCTTGTCCAGCGCTACCGGATCGAACGAGGCAGCCATCCCCAAGTTCGGGATAATCGCCGCGTCGTTGCAATTCCAGCAATCGCAGTTAGGGGAAACATCTATGATAAAACTGATGTGGAAATGCGGTTTATCGTTCAAAACGGCATAGGTGTATTCGGCAACCTTGTAATTCATGATTTCCGTCGAATTGTCCCACACCGGTTGCGCCGCGTCGAATTGACAAACGGCAACGCATTGCCCACAACCCACGCACCGGTCGCGGTCGATTTTCGCCTTTTTCTTCCCGTCGGGGCGAATTGCGTGAGAGGCGCAATATTTCACGCATTGCCCGCAAGCCTTGCACGCCGCTTCGTCAATAATCGGCTTTGAAGAAGAGTGCAGTTCCAATTTGCCCTGCCGCGAAGCCGAACCCATGCCGATATTTTTCAGAGCGCCGCCGAAACCAGCCTGTTCATGCCCTTTGAAATGCGTCATCGAAACAATCACGTCCGCTTCGGCGATTGCCGAGCCGATTTTTGCCGTCCGGCAGTATTTCATATTCAGGGGAATTTCCGTGTAGTTGATGGATTTCAAGCCGTCGGCAATAATCACCGGACAAGGCACGGCAATCGGGTTGAAACCGTTTTCGTGGGCGCTTTCGATGTGGTCGATGGCGTTGGAACGACGCCCCAAGTAGAGCGTTCCCGCGTCGGTGAGGAAAGGTTTTGCCTGTTTGTCCAGCAGGAATTTAGCCAATCGGGCGGCATAATTCGCACGAATGTAAGACAAATTTCCCGGCTCGCCGAAATGGATTTTGATAGCGGTAAATTTATCCTTAAAATCAATTTGTTCGATGCCGGCTTGTTTGATTAGGAGTTCTAATTTGTCCGGTAAATTGCGTCCCGGCTTGGCACGCATGTCGGTGAAGTAAACTTTTGAAGACATTTTTTAATGGAATTAAGAACTGAGCGTTAAGAACTAATATTATTCTTAGTTCTTAACGCTCAGTTCTCCGTTGCCCTGCCAGGATTTGAACCCAGACCAGCGGAACCAGAATCCGATGTGCTACCGTTACACCACAGGGCATCAATATTTCAGGCGCAAAGTTATCAAATATAATCGGATTACAAAAAAAATACGTAATTTTACGCCCTGATTTAAGCAAGGTAATCCTATGAGCGAAGAAAATATTGTTTTGGAAGACGGCAAAAAAACCCTTAATTTTATTGAAGCCATCGTGGAAAAAGATTTGTCCGAAGGCGTGAATAATAAAAGAATACAAACCCGTTTCCCGCCCGAACCCAATGGTTATTTACACATCGGTCACGCCAAAGCGATATGCCTCGATTTCGGCATTGCCCGCGAATACGGCGGGGTTTGCAACCTGCGTTTCGACGACACGAACCCGATAAAAGAAGATACCGAATACGTCGACGCCATTATGCAGGACATCCAATGGCTGGGCTACCGGTGGGGCAACGTGTATTACGCTTCCGATTATTTCCAACAACTTTGGGACTACGCCGTCGACCTCATCAAAGCCGGAAAAGCCTATATCGACGAACAATCGTCCGAACAAATCGCCCAACAAAAGGGAACGCCCACGCAACCCGGCGTTAACAGCCCTTTCCGCGACCGTCCGGTTGACGAAAACCTCCGTTTGTTCAACAAAATGAATTCCGGCGAAATTGCCGAAGGTCAAATGGTTTTAAGAGCCAAAATCGACATGGCAAACCCGAATATGCACTTTCGCGACCCGATTATATACCGCGTAATTCACACCCCGCATCACCGGACGGGTAACGCTTGGAAAGCCTATCCCATGTATGATTTTGCGCATGGGCAGTCGGATTATTTCGAGGGCGTTACGCATTCCCTCTGCACGCTGGAATTTGAAGTTCACCGCCCTTTATACGACTGGTTTGTCGATGAATTGAAGAAATTCCATCCCGAAGACGGCAGCTATCGCCCCCGCCAATACGAGTTTAACCGCCTGAACTTGACTTATACCGTGATGAGCAAACGGAAATTGCTGCAATTGGTGAAAGAAAACCTCGTTGCCGGATGGGACGACCCGCGTATGCCTACCGTTTGCGGTTTTCGCCGGCGCGGTTACACGCCCGAAGCCATTCACAAATTCATTCGCAAAATCGGCTACACGAAATACGACGGCGTGATTGATTATGCTTTGCTCGAACATTCCGTACGCGAGGATTTGAACGCCAAAGCCCGGCGGGTCTCGGCTGTTCTGGAACCCGTAAAATTGGTTCTTACGAATTATCCGGAAGGAAAAACCGAAATGATGGAAGCCGTCAACAATCCCGAAGACCCCTCTGCCGGAGTGCATGAAATCGCTTTTTCGAGAGAATTATATATCGAAAAGGAAGATTTTATGGAAAATGCGCCCGCGAAATTTTTCCGCATGACGCCCGGCTGCGAAGTGAGGCTGAAAAACGCTTATATCGTGAAATGTACCGGCGTTAAAAAAGACGCCGCCGGAAATATCGTCGAAATTTATGCCGAATACGACCCCCTCACCAAAAGCGGGATGCCCGAAAGCAACCGCAAAGTGAAAGGAACTTTGCACTGGGTTTCGGCGGCGCATTGCATGACGGCGGAAGTTCGCCTCTACGACCGCCTGTTCAGCGTGGAAAACCCAAACGACGAAAAAGACGCGGATTTCAGGGATTTGCTGAATCCCGATTCTCTGAAAATACTGACCGGTTGCAAAATAGAAAAAGACCTTGAAAACGCCCGTCCTTTGGAGCATTTCCAATTCCAGCGACTCGGCTATTTCAATGTGGATCAGGATTCCGAACCCGGTAAGTTGATTTTCAACCGCACCGTTTCATTAAAAGATTCTTGGAATAAACTTAAAAATAAAGATTAAGGAAAATGATGATTTTATTACGGCTTATCACGTTCCTGTTCCTCATCTCGCCCATACTGAAAGCGCGAGGAAACGACAGCATCGGCAAACCGCACGCGAGGTTGCCGAAAACACTCGAAATCGCCATCCCCGCAACGATGGTTGCCTACGGCGTCGCTTCGCTCGGCAGTAAGTATCTGAAAGAACGCGACCTTGCCTTCCGGGACCTGTTAATCAAAAACAAGTCCCTGTGGCGCGACTCGTGGGATGATTATACACAGTTTGCGCCCGCCGTCGCCGCATTTTCCATGAAACTGAGCGGAATGCCGAGCGTACACCGGCTGCAGGACATGTGCGTCCTCTATGCTTTGAGCAACGCGCTGGGGACGAGCGTTGTGCTGGTAACAAAAGAGGTGACCGACAGACAACGACCCAACGACTCGAACCGCCACTCTTTCCCGTCGGGACACACGGCGATTGCGTTTATTGCCGCCGAATTTCTTCATCAGGAATATGGCGACCGCTCCGTTTGGATAAGCATTGGCGGCTATGGCATGGCTTCGCTCGTCGGTCTTTCGCGCATTTACAGAAACAAACACTGGCTGAGCGACGTAATCGCCGGCGCAGGCACGGGCATCTTGGCAACCAAAATGGTTTATCTGTCCTATCCTTTTCTGAAAAAAACATTTGGCGGGAAGAATAAAAAACGGCAAACGGTTGTTTTTCCCGCTTATGAGAATGGGAATTTGACGTTGGGTTTTTCTTGCGGGTTTTAAGAGAACTAAGAACCAAGAGTTATGAGTTAAAAACTCGGTTTTCTTAACGCTTAGTTTATTTTTCGTACTTTTGCAAACAAAAACAACAGAACCATGCTTGATTTCAAACCAGTAACCATTGAAGACAAAGAGGTAATACAACATTTTTTTAATAAAGCCGATTTTAGAAACTGCGATTTTTCCTTTTCCAACATTTTTTGCTGGCAAAATTCCTACAATACGTCCTTTGTCGTTGAAGACGGCATCCTGTTTTTCCTTTTCAAAGCGGACGGGCGGTGGGGCTATCTCTTTCCGCTTGGCGACGGCGATTTGAAACATGCCGTCGAACGATTGAACAGGGACGCCGGGCTGCGGAAAATCCCCCTGCGAATATTCGCCGTAACCCAAAAAATGTATGATTTAATCGAAGCCCAGATGCCCGGCGAATTTGTTTATAAAAAAGACCGCAGTTGGTCGGAATATATTTACTCTTCCAAAGATTTGATTGCGCTCACGGGGAAAAAATACCAGCCCAAACGCAATCATATCAACAAATTTATGCGGAGCTATGCGTGGGAATACCTGCCGATTACGCGCGAAATTATTCCCGATTGCCTGAATCTTTACCGCCGTTGGTGCGCCGAAAATGGCGGGTGCAACAATCAACAGTCGTTGGTCGAAGAACACATCGCCACCCACAGGGCTTTTGAGCATTTTGAGCAATTGGGACTCATCGGCGGCGCGTTGCGAATTAACGGCGAGATTTTAGCCTATTCCTACGGTCAACCGCTGACAAAAGATACTTTCGGCATTCACGCCGAAAAAAGCCTCTACGAAATCGACGGCGGTTTTGTGATGATGAACCGGCAATTTGCCGAGCGCAATTGCGCCGATTATCCTTATATTAACAGGGAAGAAGATTTGGGGCTGGAATCGTTGCGCAAAGCCAAATTGTCGTACCATCCCGCCATCCTCCTCGAAAAAGGTTATCTGTACAGGAAAAACGAACCTCAAGCCCCGTCCGATTTATGATTTCATTCGGAGAAAACAAATACAAGCCCGCCCTGAAAAAGATGTGGAAATGCTGTTTTCCGATGGATGCGGACAGTTTCATCGACTTTTATTTCAACGAAATATATAAAAACGACGAAACGCTTGTCTGTTTTGAAAACGGGAAACCGGCGGCTGCCCTGCAAATGCTTCCCTACACGCTGAAAAACGGCGGCGAAACTTCCCCTATCGGCTATATTTCCGGCGCGATGACCCATCCCGACCACCGGCGAAAAGGGTTGATGAAAACGCTGCTGTCCGCATCGTTCAATATCATGCGGGACAGGGGATTTGACTATACTTTTCTGATTCCGCAAGAAGCGTGGCTGT
Source organism: Dysgonamonadaceae bacterium (assembly GCA_031260045.1). Taxonomy (GTDB): domain Bacteria; phylum Bacteroidota; class Bacteroidia; order Bacteroidales; family Azobacteroidaceae; genus Azobacteroides. Next base: position 27,766 of record JAIRKO010000024.1, read on the forward strand.
TTGATTTTTACGCGAAATTCGGGTATCAGGCGACTTTGCCGCCGAAACAGCCGGTAAAGCGCTACGAAAATACCGCCTTGAGCGCGCCCGACTGCGAACCGCGCGCGTACCGCGCGCCTTTATTCACGCACCAAACCCTGCCGCACGAGGTATACGCCGCTTACGCCCGTTTCCTGTCCGAAATTCCCTGCGCGGTATTGAAAACCGAAACGCAGTTTCGGCAAATGATTCGTGATTTCTTCAGCGAAGGCGGCGTTTTATTCGCCGATGCGCAGGGAATTGCGTTTACCTTTCAGGGAAAAGACAGCGTTGTGATTAAGGAATTTTTTTACCGAAGCCAAGCCGCTAAAAAACTGTTCCTGAAAACCGTTTGCGATTATTATTCCTGTGCGGAAACGGTGATTCTCAACAGTTCCGAGCGTTTGATTGGGGTGCGGGGGATGATTATGCGGTTGAATGGCGGGAAGCCAACGTGTTTGGGGGTTTATATTAATAACATGCTGGAAGGGTTGTAATTCCCCCGCTCAATATCCTTAAAATACCTATAAGTCCCCACCTTCAACTCATCGGTAGCCGCTTCGTCGCAAACAATAATCCCTTTGGGATGCTGTTGCAACGCCGTAATCGTCCACATTTGCGAGACGGAGCCTTCCACGCCTTGCGCCAAAGCGCGGGCTTTGTTGCGCCCGTTTGCCAAAATCAGGACTTCCCGCGCCGACATGATGGTTTCCACGCCAACCGTGAGCGCCGTTTTGGGGACTTTTTCCAAATCGTTGTCGAAAAAGCGGGAATTGGCGATGATGGTGTCGGTGGTCAGCGTTTTGATTCTCGTTCGGGAACGTAACGACGAACCCGGCTCGTTGAACGCAATGTGTCCGTCGGGACCTATGCCGCCGATAAACAGGTCAATTCCGCCTGCCTGCCGGATTTTCAGTTCGTAATTTTCACATTCGAGCGCAGAGTCGGGCGCATTTCCGTTCAGGATATTCACGTGTTCGGGATTAACGTCGACATGGCTGAAGAAATTGCGCCATATAAAAGAATGGTAACTTTCGGGGTGGTCTTGGGGAAGCCCGACGTATTCGTCCATATTAAACGTAACAACATGTTTGAACGAAACCAAGCCTTTCCGGTTCAATTCGATGAGGTTTTTGTACATTCCCAGCGGGGAGGAGCCGGTGGGCAAGCCCAGCACAAAAAGATTTCCGTCCGTCGGATTTGCCCGCTTGATTTTCGCCGCGACATAATGCGCCGCCCATTGTGATAAAGCCTCGTAATCGGGCTGTATAATTAATCGCATATTTTCTCTCTTTATGAAAAAAAGCGTCCCCGCGTGAGGACGCCCCCTTTTGAAAAAGTATAAAGTTTCTGTATTTATTTTACAATTACTTTCGTTACATCTTCGCCGTTCCTCACGATATAAATTCCGGCGGGAACCGCTATCGTTTGAGCCGGCAACGCTACTTTGGCGGTTACCAAGCGACCGTCGATCGTATAGATGGATATTGAGCCGCCGTCGGGTACTTTCACGCCGCCTGCCACGCCGTAAACCTTTGCGGGCGCACCAACTTCCTTAATATTGGTATATTTTCCGTCGGCAATCTTACCCCATTGTAATTTGAGCGCTTCCGCTTCCCCGTATCCGAACACCAAACGTTCGCGTACGCGGCTTAAATAACGGTATATAGGTAGTTTACTCTTGTAATTCGCACTCGATACGATTGTCAAATAGTAGTGTTTACGGTCGGCAACCGGTTCGGTGTATTTCAACGCAAATGTTTGACGGAAAGCGCTGTCGGCATAAACTTCCTTTCTATAGTCGACCTTGCTCGGCGTAAAGAAAGCGTAAGTAAAGTTGAGCGCCGTTTCGTTGTCAATAAAATATGAATACTCATATTTTGCATCCGTAGAATCCTTTGCATCCGTCAAATAAAGACGGTTGCCGTTGCGGTCGTTATATATTACATTGTAGTACCATATAGAATCTTTCGCATAACCGATTTTCGTTGCGCCGGTGTATTCGAGCGTGAGTTCAACCCGCTGACCGATGTCCGTCATAACGCCGTAGTTAACGGCGTCATCTTTCGTACCGCCTTCGGCTTCACTGCTCGGAGCAAGGAAAGTAGTACCTTCCGTAATACCGTCGGCAGCTTCGGTGAATACGCCGTTGGCAAACGCATCGCTTGCATCAACGGCGGCATTGATACGCGCCCAGTTGGATTCTACCAAGTCTTCACCGACAATTATCCAACCGGATATTGTTTTCATATTGCTTTCATATTGTTCAATTGCGCTGTAAATACCCTCTTTCGCGGTATAGTTCGTCGCAGTCGAAACAGCGGCGCTAAACTTAACGGCGGCGATTGTGTCTGCGCGGGAAGTAATCAAAGCATAATCCGCTGTCTGCGCATGGTCTAAAGTTTGCAAATAAACCTTTTCGCTTGCCTCTTCGAGGTAAGGCAAACAGAACTTGTAGGGTGCAAACGTTTTATCCCAATTATCCGCATCAAGCAATGTTTCCCGTTGGGAGGGATTCAGATATACCCACCGAACGCTCGTATCCGTTTTCAGGAAATACTCTTTATCCTCAGCGTTATACGAGAATATATAATAAGGTACTTCATGCGTTTTATTCTGTCCGCCCAAATATTGTACATTGCTCTTGTAAACCTTTACCCAAGCGTAAGAAGATTTGGTATTGCCCACTTGCTTGAGAAATACTTCAAGGATGCTGTCGATGGCGTCGGGAACAGGTTGGACGGAATCTTTATCCAATCTGAAATAAGAAATATTCTTGTCTTCAAACGCCGCCCCCACAAGGGCTATCTGCTTGGAAGCGTCCGCATATATATCTATATTCAGGAATGGGGAAAACGCATTGTCAACACATTCCGTACGAATGGTATCCCTCGTGTAGGGCAACTTTTTCTTATTGATAAGTTCTATTTTCCCGCTTCCCAGATCAATCGCGATAACCGTATCTTTCAATACTTTCCATTGCGCATTGCCGTAAATCGTGTCGATTTCGGGAGTAAACACCCATTGGTCGAATGTTTTTTCGCCTGATTTGATTGTTGACGTTTTCTTAATATTCCAATGGCTTCTAATATCTTCGGCTGTTACGCTGCCGCCGTTAACCAGTTCTTTTGCGGTGTAATGCCGGGTTTTATCGGCATTGAAGATAGCCACCGCCTGCTCGCTGCCGCATTTTTGTCCCGTCCATCCATTTACCGTCACATCCGTCTTGAACCAAACGGTTTCGTTGCCTGCCGCCACTTTGGAAGTCGGGTCGGCAATAACCAGCCTTTGCGGTTGATTGACGCCCGATTTCGACAATTGGGTAATATACCAAATTTCGGACTGGTCGAGGGACGGACGGCAAGGAAAAAGAGAAGAAAGATCAGGCTCGTCTACCTTGCCTATGTTCTTGTTGTAATGCAACTTTTTCCCGTATGACGCCTTTCCGCCGGTTGATTTCCATTTATAGGCAACCACAGGCTGGAATGTGACAATATCGTTTTCATTATCATAAACGATGGCAAATGCCTGACGAAGCGCATCCGCTCTGCTACTCGTTATTTTCGGTTTCCATCCCAACTGTGTATTCGTAACGGTAGAATCGGGCGTCGGGAGATTAGCGAAAATAGTTGTATCCAAAACGGTCAGATACTTGCTGCCGTTCCTGATATGGAACAGGTCGATTTGCGCGCTGTTGTTAAATTCCTCATTCAACCCGCGTATCCGGTGAGACGACCCGATTGTGTCGGCAAACTCGAAGAAGAATTTGGGCAAATTGGAAGCTGTGGCAGCAACAATGGTGGCGGAGTCGGAAACAGCCCCCGTAACGTTGCCGAGTGCATCAACGGTTTTCTGCAATGCTGCGCCGAGGTCATAATTCTTGCTTTCCATCCACTGCAAATCTACATATTTATATACCGGTTCCGCATCGCAGGCATTTATTACCTGAATGTATAGCGGACGCCACGCGCCGCCGGTTTTATCTATATACAGCGCACCCGTATTATTGGAAAGAAAGGGGTTTTCAATCTTGAAAAGCTCTTTAAAAACGCTTTCAAAAGCATCTTTTATCGTATTGCTGCGGGTATCTATAGCGAAGTAGCAAGTATCCATGCCATACGCGCCATACGGCGTAGGCTCTCCGTTTGTCCACTCGTTTTCCGTTCCCGCTACCGCAGCGGTAACTTGCAATGCGCCGTCTTCGCCGGTGCAAAAATACAGATTGTTGTTCTGTCTTTCCGCAATCCTGAACGAATCAATACCTGCGATGTTAGCTCGTTTCAGATGGTTGACGATACTATCCAAACGCACGGCTTTGCCCTTGCCTTTCACCGTAATTTTCCCGTCGGAAACATGCAGGTCAAGGTAGGTATATACGGAATCCTGCGTATTCACATTCCAGTTTTTACGGAAACCGCCGTTGACAATCAGCGTTGTATCCGGTTTGGCGGGATAATATGTTTGGAAATAATCGTTAGTGGAGTGATACAACCTGCCCGCCTTCATCTCGCCTCTCATCTGGTACGACATAACGGGCGTTTCCCCATCCCCGCTTAGATGCGCTCCGAAATCGGAAAATTTCTTGAACGAAATTTTGCCGCCGTCATTAATATTAACGCCCGCCAAAACAAGTTCCGGAGAGTCTGCCATGATATTATTCCCCGTTTGATGGAGAGCCAGATAACCTTCAAGGGGATTGCTCTTGGATATATCCATAGGCGTCCTTTTATCGCTGGGGAATTGGACAATCTCAAGCCAAGAGCGCTTATCTCCATTCCAATCCAACCAAGTTGCAGTGTTGTTGCCGTCGCCCCATTTTATGCTGAAGCGATCGGGGTAGCCCGTCGGGTCTTCCTCTGTAACCGTAAATTTGTTATGCTCATCATCGTAAATCTCGTCGCTGTCGTTGATATTCACGCGCGAATGTACATAAACCTCGCCGTTTTTCACACTTAGCCAATTATACAGTCCCGTTTTATTATTGGGGTAAGGGTCGTCTTTTAGGGTATTTTTAGCCAAACCGCTCATATCGGCAAGTATCCATTGTTGTTGGGCGTTTGCCTGAAAAGTGGCTATCGCTACAATGGCTACAAACAGCGTAAATAATTTTCTTTTCATAAAAACATATGATTAATAACCTAAAATGCCGAAAAAACTTAATTACAAGTATTTAAGAGCCAAACTGCGGAACGATAAAGAATAGCCGTAGCAAAAGCGGCGTAAATGTACAATGAAACTTTGAAGCAATACACCGGTTCGGTAATATATTTTACAAATGCGGTATCAAATAGGTATATTATTGTACAAAATACTTGTTTTTTGAGATGTAAGCGTTGAGTATCGCCTCCGCCTCGTCGGGATGAAACCAGCGAATTTCGGCGTCCCGCTTAAACCAAGTCATTTGTTTGCGGGCGTAAAGTCGCGTATGCTGCTTGATTTTATCAACGGCGAAATCCAGCGTCCACTCGCCTGAAAAATACTTGAAAAGTTCCTTGTAGCCAACGGTATTCAGGGCATTTAAACGCCTGAAAGGATACACGGCACGGGCTTCTTCCAAAAGACCCTGCGCCATCATTTCATCAACGCGCCGGTTGATGCGCCCGTATAATTCGTCCCTGTCGCGCTGCAAACCGATTTTCACAATCTTGAAAGGTCGTTGTTTGACTTCATTTTTCCGAAGGGAAGAATAGGGTTTTCCCGCCGCGAGGCATATTTCCAAAGCATGAATTACCCGTTTATGGTTTTGCAAATCAACCTGTTTGTAGAAAACGGGGTCAAGCAATTTCAGTTGATTGCGAATTGGGTCGACGCCTTCTTTTTCGTACAAAGCCCGCAGGTCTGCACGAAGTTGTTCGTCAATCGCAGGAATATCGTCAATCCCTTTGCATACGGCGTCAAGATAGAGCATCGAACCCCCGCACATGAGAACCGTATCGCGGGTTTGGAAAAGCTGGTGGAGCAGGTGGAGAACGTCCGTCTCAAAGCGGCTCGCACTGTAATAATCAGTCAGTTGCAGATTGCCGACAAAGTAATGGCGCACCCGCTCCAATTCTTCTTTTGCGGGCGCGGCGACGCCTATCCGCAACGCCTCGTAAAACTGCCGGGAATCGGCAGAGATAACTGGCGAATTTAAGCGTTCCGCGAGGCGGAGGCTCAAAGCGGTTTTGCCCACTCCGGTGGGACCTAAAAGGACAATCAGGGTGGGGGTTTTATTTTCCATGATTTTATTATTTGATTGTGCAAAGGTCGCGTTTGCGGGCGTAATATGCAAATGTTGGAGAACTAAGAGTTAAAGGATCAATCATTACTTAACTCTTAGTTCTTAGTTCCCCGTTTTCCTTTTTGTAAACTTTTTTATATCCGTAAGAAAAATTATTTCCCAAAGAAAGGAAATTTTCTTATATTATGGGCGCAAAAAAAATTCTCCCGTGTATAAGCAAATTTATACACGGGAGAATTTTTATTTTTATACGGGGTAACCGGAAATTCTCAAGTGGGAATATTTCCGTTATGCTCTTTATAATAGATAGGTTTCATCTTTATTAGTCATTGATACATACCGCTTTCCCTACAATTTATATTGTTGCGAGTTGCCCTGATATAGTAATTTGTGTTTCATTTTAATTTGATTTTATGCCTTTTCCCCTTTTCGCAGACAAAGGTATGGAAATATTTTTAAATGACAAAAATAGAGCGCAAAAAAAATCAACCGCGAAGCAACGTTTTAACCATTTCGTCATTTAACATATATATAAAACAAAAAAATTAGCAATGCAAAACAGCAACACAGAGCAGGATCGTTTTCAAAAGATTCTCAAAAAGAGGATGGCGGATTATTCCATGCCACTCGAAAACGACGTTTGGCAAAGAATTGAGAACAGTTTGAACAAGCCGTCGCACAAAATCAGGCTGTTGTCCTTAATTGCGGGAACTGCCGCCGCATCGGCGTTGTGCGCTTCATTGCTGTTTTTTCCCATTAACGATAAAAAAGCGGGCAACGAGGAAACGGCAAATCAACCGCCCAAGCATGAAAACTTCGTTAACCGCCCTGTTTCAACGGCGAGCGCCAAGCCGGAGCGCGTTTTTATTACCCGAAAAACAAAAGGCGAATATGCCGAAGCCGCGCCATATGCCGAAACGGCTGTAACCCAAGAGGCTGCCGCTGCGGAGGTTGCCCCGCCGAAAACGCAACATAGCCCGCCCGCGACGGTTCGGAAAATCAATCCTTTTGACGAACAACTTCCTGCGGCAAAAAAATCCGGTAAACGAATGAGCATCGGCTTGTTTGTGGGTGCGGGGGGCAGTTTGGCGAAGCGCACAACAACCGGCTCGCATCCTGCATTTAACGACGAAGCGGGGGATTTCCCAAACGCTTTTTATTCCGCCGCCCCGAAGTCCAAAACCGAAGAACGGCTACTGATGGAGGAATTTCCCAACGCAACCCACCTCCTCCCGTTATCGTTCGGATTGACCGTGAAAACCGCACTGAACCGGACGTTTTCGCTCGAAACGGGCTTGGTTTACACCCTTTGGAATTCTCGGTTTGAAAATCCCGAAATGAGGAAAAAAGCGTTGCTGCAACTGCATTACATCGGGATTCCGGTGAAACTCCAAGCCTTGATTTGGGATGCCGGAAAAACCGGTTTTGAAATGTATCTTTCGGCTGGGGGCATGGTCGAAAAAGGGGTGTATTCCCACTATAAACAGGTGGATCACTACGACAACGGTCTTAGCAGGACGATTATTTCCAATGAAAAAATCGACGGTTTGCAACATTCCGTTTCTTTTGCGGCGGGGATTGACTATAAGATTTCCCGCTATTACAGCATTTATTTTGAGCCTGAAATAAGTTATTATTTTGATAATGACCAGCCTATTGGGTGGCGGAACAAGCATCCGGTTGTTGTTGGGGTGAATATGGGGGTGAGGGTTAAAAGTTAAGAACTAAGAGTTAAGAATTAAAAAAATTAAAAATTTGAGTTATGAAGAAAGTATTGTTGTTATTCGTATTTGCGAGCTTGTTAACGGCTTGTGAGTATTCTTACACAGAGAAGTTTACATATCAAATTAACGAACCGGTATTTATGTCGGAAACGGCGTTCCGAAGTTCGGTAAAAGTTACCAATGAAAAACGGGAAATTGATGAGCGCGGGAAAATCTGCTTTTACAACGGTTATCTGTTCATTTCAGAGCCGATGCAGGGCGTCCATATTCTGGACAATCGCGACCCGTCGCAGCCGAAGAATGTAGGGTTTATCGAACTGTTGGGCAATGCCGATATTGCCGTGAAGAACAACAAACTGTATGCCGATTCCTATGTTGATTTGGTATGGTTCGACATTTCCGACCCCGCCGCGCCTCGATTGGAAGGACGTTTGGAAAACGCTTTCCCGGAAGCCCTGCCGATTGTGGATAATGGTTACGCCTGCGACCGCAACATGATTTACAATGATAACGGACAAAGGAAAAGCGGGATTGTTGTTGGCTGGACGCTGAAAGAGCGGGATGGTGAATACTACGGCATCCCGGATAGAAATGGATGGGATATTGCTACTGCGGAAAACGGCGGGGCTATGTCTGCCGGGGCAAACGGCTCTATGTCGCGGTTTTCCCTGTACGGGCAATACCTTTATGCGGTAATCAATTACCAAATGTTTATTTTCGATTTATCGGAAGCCGAGCCGGTTAATAAAGGCAGCATAGGCGTTGGCGATGTGGAAACCATTTTCAGTTACAAAGATAAAATGTTTTTGGGAACGCCTACGGGTATGAGTATTTATTCGGTGGAAAACCCACTGGAACCGGAGTATTGCTCCCAAATATGGCATGTGTTGGGTTGCGATCCGGTGGTTGTCGATAACGATTTGGCTTATGTTACCGTTCATTCGGGCAATTTTTGCGGACAAAACAACGACGAACTGTTTATTGTGGACGTGAAGGATGTGTGTTATCCAGTGCAGTTGGTTTCCTATAAAATGACAAATCCCAAGGGGTTGGGTATCGACAAGGGCGTTTTGTTCCTTTGCGACGACGGTTTGAAAGTTTTCAGGATAGGCGATGATCCGCAAACCCTTATTGCCAATCAGATTTTGCACCTGAAAGGAATGGACGGCTACGACTTAATTCCTTATGATGATGTGTTGATGATGATTGCTGATAATGGGCTGTATCAGTATGATTATTCTGATTTGGAGGATATTAGGGCGTTGAGTGTTATTTCGGTTGGTCGGTAAGACGAAATCCCGTCATCCCGCGCAAGGCGCGGGATGACGGGATTTTTTTGGCTTCACCGCTCCGCTTTGCCCGCAATGACAACGGGCGCAATTGAATTATTTAATCATCTTCACCGCAAAAGCCTTTTCCCCATCGTAAATCCGGATAATGTAGACCCCGCGCGACAAAGATGATACATCAACCGTCTGCGTTCCCCGCACAATATGCGTCAATCGCTTTTGCCCCGACAGGGAATAAACATCCGCACACAGGGGTTTCGACGATTGCGAGCAAATCGTCCACTCGTTTTGGGAGCGGGAAAACACCGAAACCGGTTTGTCGGGAACATCTGCAATCGGCGTTGCATCCATTTTTTGATACACTCGCACGTAGTCAATGAGAAATTCCTGCGGCCAAATCGTGTTGTTCACTCCTTCTAAGCCGCCCCAATCGCCGCCGACGGCAAAATTCAATATCACGTGGAAATCCTGGTCAAATGGCCATTGCGCGGTTCCCCCGCCGGACTCCTTGCTGTAAGTGTGAAACAGGTTGTCGTTGAGATACCATCTAATGAAATCAGGCTCCCAATCAATGCGAACGACGTGGAAATCGTCGGTTTGTCCGGCAATGCTGACAGAACGGGTGTGACTGAAGGCAGCCGAACCGGCGCCGCGATGAACGGTTCCGTGAACAACAGTAGAATCATGACCGACAAACTCCATGATGTCAATTTCGCCGCTATGAGGCCATCCGCCATAAACATCCTGCGAGGGTAGCATCCAGATGGCAGGCCACGTTCCGAACCCTTTCGGCAGTTTGAAACGGGCTTCCACCCGTCCGTAAGTGAAATCTTTCAGTCCTTTCGTCCTCAGTTTGCCGGAAGTATAATCCTTGTTTAGATAAGTTTCCCAATACACTTTCAACACCAGATTGCCGTCGCGGGTAAAAATATTTTTCTCGGCGTCGGTGTAATATTGCAACTCATTGTTGCCGAAGCCGTCTAAGCCGTTTTCGTCTGCGCCTCCGACATACGGTTCCCAAATTGTATGGTCGTAGGTATCGCCGTCAAATTCGTCATGCCACACCATGCGTAATTGGTTGGTGTTTGGTTTTTTGTAGAAAAAAATGGCGTCCAGATTGAGTTCCGTTCCCTGAGGTACGTCGGGCGACGCCTGGAAACCGAGCAAGTATTGTCGGGCATTGACAAACCGCCCGTTCCATTTGTATTTTTTCGCAGTCAGTTCCGAAACAGGAATTTCAAAATGCTGCCATTCGCCGTTGTGCGCATAATCGCCCAGCCAGATAGCGCCCGATAGTGAGGCGTCGTCCTGCTTGCCGACATAATACTTTAAACTATCGCCGCCATTGTTTAAGGGAGTGCCGTCGCTGTACAGTATCAAAGTCCAGCCCGCATTCGGTTGTGAGGCTGGGCTTTTGATGGCGAAATGAAAATAATAACCGTTGGGATTATTCGTAATAGGGCTGAGGTCGGGTATTCCGTCGGGGAACTCGTTGATTTTGGCAACGATGGCGCCGCCCTTCCATTGCGGTGCAAGGTTCGGGGCAACATCAAAAGCCAGCCAAGTAGTGCGTACGCCCCACGCATTTACATCATTGACAGCGCGGTAGCCTTTCTTCAGCGTTTCGCCGTTCGGCCATACATCGCAATCGCGGAGCATGGTTTTTTCCCTCACTTTCGAACCAAGTTCGGATTCTTTCTGTGCATCCATATAAATAATATAGAAGTCCGATCCTTTTTTGATGTCGTCGAACGAACTCGGCGCAACGTTAGCGGCAAGATTGATTGTCCATGCGGGAATAAGTAAAATCGTTACTAAGATTGATAAAAACGTTGTGTTTGTATTCATAAGATTATGTGTAAAAATAAATTATATTGTAAAAAATTATTTTGAATTGCTTCACCGCTTCGCGGTTCGCAATGACGTGTACGATATTGCAATTTCACTACGTCATTGCAAAGGCGAGAAAATACACCGCATTGCAAAAAGCCCACAATGACGGTTTTTGGGCTTCATCGCTACGCTACGCGCGCGCCGACTGTAAAACCAAGTCAATAAACCGACGCAAAAGTACATAATAAAATACAAAATCGGAAAGCGTATAATTAAATCAATTATTTCCCGACCGAATCAAAAGCCAGCGGCAACAAATCCTTCACGCTCTCAACGATAAAAATTTCTTTTTTGCCGTACAAAATCACTTTCACAGGTTGATTGGCACGCATTTCCGTTTCCAGCATCACTTGCCGACATGCGCCGCAGGGAGAAATCGGACGGTCGAGGAAATCGCCTTTTGTCAGGGCGGCAACCGCCAAAACCCTGACCGCTTCGTCCGGATATTGGGAATGGGCGTAAAAAAGCGTCGTCCGCTCCGCGCACAAACCTGAAGGAAATGCTACATTTTCCTGATTATTTCCGGTTATAACCGCCCCGTTTTCCATCAACGCCGCCGCCCCTACCTGAAAACCGGAATACGGCGCATAAGCGCGAAAAGCCGCCTCTTTGGCTTTATCTACCGTATTTTTTTCTTCCGGAAGTAATTCATTGTAATTATTAATACGTATCTTTGCTGCGATTTTTAAATACTTCATCTTATTCATTTTTTAATTTTTTTTAAATTGTAGTGCAAACATAATTCTATTTTTCACAAGAATGAAAACAAATATCCATAAAATTCTCACCCTATTTTTTCTGTTATGCGCGGGCACGGGCGTTCAGGCTCAACAACAACTCAAATCGCACCTTGATTATATTGCAAAGCACAAAAAATTGGCTATCAACCACATGGAAAGATACAAAATTCCGGCAAGTATTACTTTGGCGCAAGCCCTGCTGGAATCGGGCGCCGGAAAGAGCGAACTCGCCCGCAGTTCAAACAATCATTTCGGTATCAAATGCCACTCCAATTGGGAAGGCAAACGGATTTTTCGGCAAGACGACAATCCCAACGACTGTTTCCGTGTATACAAAAAAGTTGCGGAATCTTATGAAGATCATTCCAATTTTATCTATAACCGCCCCCGTTATTCCGTTCTGTTTTCCTATGATATAACGGATTACAAGGCTTGGGCGCGCGGGCTGCAAAAATGCGGTTATGCAACCGACAAGGCTTACGCCGATAAACTAATCCGGTCTATCGAAACCTACCAATTGTATGTATATGATTCCAAATCAAAGAAAAAAGGCAAAAAGGATTTTGACGAGCTGCGACGGATACGACCTACTTACATCACGCACGGTTTGCTTTATGTGGAAGCCGAAGCCGACGACAGTTTTGATAAAATTGCCTACGATATGGGATTTAAAGCCAAGAATTTGCGGAAATACAACGATGTGCCCAAAGATTTCCCGCTCCAAAAAGGCGATATTGTTTATCTGGAAATGAAGAAAAAGAAAGCAGATGTCCTTTATTATATACACACAGTCAAAGCCGGCGATTCGATGCACGGGATTTCCCAACGCTACGGGATTCGCTTAAAAAACCTGTACCAACTGAACGGGAAAGATCCCGACTATGTGCCAACCGAAGGCGATGCGTTGACGCTTCGTTAATCATTCCTTGTACCAACCGGCGTACATCAGATAATTTCGGGCGATTTTCCGGTTGATTTCCCGCGACTGTGTGGGGTCTAACTTTTTGATGAATTTGGCGGGAACGCCCCCGTAGATGCAGCCCGGCTCCACCCGCATTCCGCTCAAAACGACCGAACCGGCGGCGACAAGGGCGCCTTCGCCGATTACCGCATGATCCAAAACCACTGCATTCATGCCGATTAACGCGCCGTTTTCTATCCTCGCGCCGTGAATCGTTACATTGTGTCCGATGCTTACGTCGTTCCCAATTTCGGCAACCGATTTTTCATACAAAGTATGCACAACAGCCCCGTCCTGAATGTTCACCCGTTCGCCGATACGGATTGAATTCACATCGCCCCGCAAAACCGTGTTGAACCAGATGCTCGAACCTTTAGCAATCTCCACATCTCCGATAATCGTTGCATTATCGGCAAGATAAACGTCTTCGGCTATTTTCGGGGAAAAGCCGCGTAGTGATTTTATTAATGCCATGAATTATAGAATTTAGAAAGCGTAACGTTCATCATACCATCCGTATTGTTTTTGCCGGAATGCCGCCAATAATTGCGTTGTCGGGAACATCTTTTGAAACGACCGCACCCGCCGCCACGACTGCGTTTTCGCCTACGGTTACACCGGATAGGATGATTGCGCTGGCGCCAATCCAAGCGTTCCTTTTAATGCGAATATGCCCCGCTTTCAGGGATTGCCTTTCGGTGGGCGATACGGAATGTCTCTCCGACAGCAGGCTGACTTTTGGCGCTATCAATACGCCGTCTTCTATCGTAATGCCGCCCAAATCTAAAAACACGCAATCAAAATTGATAAATACGTTTTTGCCGATTGTGGTATGCTTGCCGTAATTGATGTACAGCGGCGTAAAGACGGCGACGCTTTCGTCAATTTCCGAAGTTGTGATTTGCCCCAACAAATCTCTGATTTCGGCGGGGTCGGAAGAATTGTTCATCCTGAGGAGCAGTTTTTCGTTTCATACGAAGCCTCTCGCATTTTGTATGCCTGCGGGTATGGTTTCGCCGTTTCGCAGACGTTCAAAGATGTCTGTCTTGCTGTTATTCATTGTTGTGAAAAATATTATTTCAAGGGCGTTTAGCGTTGCAAAAGTAAACAAAAAACCATTCCCTTCCTACCTTGACCAAATTGCATTTACGGTTTCGCTCCGCTAAAAATACAGGCTGGTTTTATTTGATTCTTAGCGAAGCGAAGATCCGCAAAACCGCAGTCCGTTTTTCAGGGGATCCCACGTCAAGCGCGGGATGACGAAAACAGTGAGCGCGACAAATCCAAACACCGCACCCTTATTTATACGAATTTTTATTACTATCGGTTATCCGTGTAAAATCCCGTGGCGGCTTCGGGTATTTTTTTGCCGCGATTTCAGTTTTCAAAGCGTCAATTTGCGTTTGCGTAACAATAAATCGCCCCGAACCATAGTCGTCAACCTCTTTATTGACCGGAGTTAAGAAGCCCCAAAATTCAAAAAACTCTGTCAGGTCAAGTTGGGCGACGTCGCAAGCTTTGCGCACAAAATTCAATTGGTAATCTCCATCGGTGCTGGGCGCAACCTGATTGGAAGTTATCATAAAATAATGAAACAGGTCTTTGTAAAAATCCGCCAAGTATTCATACCCCGACTTTTTCCCCAACACATCCGACAGATAGAGCTTGAGTTGCCAAAACGGCGCCAGCTGATACCATACGCTACCCAAATCCTGATGAGCTACACCGCTACTTGCCCTGGCAAATGCCTGTGAATAAACATTATCGGTTTCCAAGCGCGAAGCGTTGCCGAATGAAGTTTGCACATGCAGCGAATAAATATTGTTTGTTACTTCCGCCATTCCCAGCCACTTCATATCCGGACGCACCTGATTTATATGTCCAACTTCATGGGCGGGTCCCCATACGACGCTTGCCCTGTGCCAATTTTGCGCGATTAATTCGTTCCATGTGCCGTGGCTGTAGCCTGTACGGTAAGACGTTGCATACATGTAAGCAGCTTCGGGATTGTAGTCGGCATGGCAATACATCCTGTTTTGGAATTGATGGGCGAGATATTTGTAAAGCCCCATAAATTCATGTTCATAAATCATTAATTGATCCCAATTGTTGATATAAGCTTTCCCGTCGGTCAGTTTTTTGAAAGCAGATACCGGAAAAGTGAGGTGAACAAACTCTCCCAAAACATCGAAGTCAGCAGCCACAGCCTTATCCAACAGGCGTTGCCAATCCGCAGCCTGATGTTTCCGGCTGTCGAAATATCCGTTGACGGCGCCGGTTACAAAATTGATTTTGATTTTAGGAGCGGCGTTTCCCCTATCATCATAATATTGCACATAAACCAAGCCGTCGGCAATTATACGGATTTTATTCAAACCCTGTTGCAGCGGATATGTTTTTTGCGTATCCCATCCGCCGGAGGAGAGGTTTTGCGTAAGCAGGGAAATGCGCTGTTCGCGGGTATCCCCCACCAAAACCATGAGGCATTCGCCCTGCGATACATAAATGCCTGCCGGATTGTCGCGCAAACTGTATGCGGCGGTCTTGTTGAGCGCGGCTTTTCTGTCGGGATGCTCCCACGCACGGTATTCCTGCACGCGAAATTCGCGGTCGTAGTTTCCGTTCAGCAAGTCGGAAGCCAATTTCCGGAAAAAGGTATTCGGGATAGTCGCTATGTTTGCCGCCGTTACGTCAGGGTTCAATTCGGAGCAAGCCGGGTCGGCGAAAATATCCGTCAAAAAAGACAGGTCGAGGCTTGTATCGGCTTGGTAAAACTCCATTTCGGCGCAACTCACAAAATTGTTTTCGCCGGATTTCACCACAAAACGAATCGTATCGGGGTTCAACAGCGGAGTATCAAACCGAAGCTGCGAAGGCAGTCCGCGTCCCTCAAAATCGAAATCGCCGTATTTGATTAGAGGTAAGCCGTCGCCCCGCAGGGAATACCATAACTCAAACTGCTTGAAATTGCCGTTGGAGCCTTCCGTTCGCGGATAATAAACCAGATAGTCGATTTGGGAAACCGAAGCGGAAAACATAAAGGAAAGCGTTACCGGAAACGACGTTCCGCTCCAACGGGAATGATAGATCGTGGCGAGATTGCCGTCGTAAGCCCGCGTAATTCCTTCGTTGCTTTGGGCTTCGGACGCCGTCGCCCTTGCCGGACGGATGGGTTTGTCGTCGGGAATAGATTCGACAACGGCGTTGATGGTGGGAACGAGATTCAAAAACGCTTCCTGCGCATGGGTAAAAGTTGATGCTCCCATGCAGCAGAGGAGATAGAATATTGTTTTTTTCATAAGATTATGTGTGAAAAATTATATTTTTTATTTCACCAAAACTTTTGTCGTTTTGTTACCGACAGTCACTAAATACATTCCAATAGGCAATTGCCGGTTGTTCGGCACGCGCAATCCGCAAATATTTGTAATGGCGTATTGATTGGTTCCCTCCACGTAAATTACCCTGTTGTGCGTGTAAATCCTGATATTCGGCAAGGTTACCGGCGATTGAATCCCCGTTGCCGTTTCGTCTACCAACGAGAAACTCCACGCATAACCCTGTTCTGGGTCGGGCTTGCCGGAATAGACACGCGGCGGTTCGCCGTCGGTCGTTCCGTTCCAAAACCACGCGCCGGAGAGGGAACCGGAGGCGATTTCATAGAGCGCATTATTCAGCGACAGGATGCGCCATCCTTCGTTTTCTTCCAATCCGGTAAAGGCTTGCGGATAATAGTAAGCGTTATAAACCGTGGCGGTTCCGACGGCGCGACCGGTTGCCCTGTTCACAAAATCGACCCGTCCGGATTCGTCAGGCGCGTTTTTGGACACGATTTTCCATTGCTGCGAATGATCGTTGTCTGCCCGGTCAAGCATCAGGAAAGGGCTGTTTGCCGTTGCGTCTCCCGCATCCGTCAGGTATTTACCGGCGAGGGATGTTTTTGCGTTCCGTATCCGCAGCCACGCAATTTCATTTTCCGTGCTGACCAACGGCAAGGAATTGAGCGACCAAAATTCAAATTTAGCGTTATCGTTGGAAATGGCGGACACGGGGGAAAAAATGAAAGAATAGGCATCCTCGCCGCCGGTTTGCGTGAGATAGCAGTAACCGGTCGTTCCTTCGGCTGGTTCCGTCGTTGCGCGGAGGTTGTAATTGTTTACAATCCGCCATTCGGTAAGCGGCGTTTCGACGGCGACTGCCGTTCGTTTCGCTTTGCCTGCGTTGTATGCAATATCCAGTTTGTTGCCGGAAAATTTATTGATAATACGGTAGGTTTTGTAGGTCGCACTGCCGGTTCCCGGTTCGATACGCCACAGTTGTTTGGCGATTTCCGTGTGTCCGCCGATTTTGAACGCTTCGCCCGCGATTGCGCCGTTGTTTTCCGTAATCGCCAATCCGGCGGTAGCGCCTGCGCCTTTTACCTGAATAATAAACCATTGGGGATTATCGGCAACGCTTGCCATACTTTCTTCAAATTTTTGCGCCTGCACCGCATTACCGAAAAAGAAACACATAAAACACAGGAAGATATGAGATTTGTTTTTATTTGTCATAATCGTTTCGTGTAATTTTAAGGTGTGAAGGTACGCTTTTTTTGCTAAATATTCTTTTTCCCATAAAAAACACTAACTTTGCCGTCCGTTTGGGAACTAAAAATTTGGTAAGGGCATTTATCCGTCATCCCGCGCTCGACGCGGGATCCCCTGAAGCAATCCGGAATAAAAAATATAATTTAATTTTTCATACATATATATTTATGGCAAAAATAAGAGGAGCGGCAGTTGTCGACAAGGAACGCTGCAAGGGCTGCAACTTGTGTATCGCGGCATGTCCTTCCGGCGTTCTCGAATCGGCAAAAGAAGTAAACGGCAAAGGCTACAATTACGCTCAAATGAAAAAAACCAACGAATGTATCGGTTGCGCCAATTGCGGATACGTTTGCCCCGACGGGTGCATAACAGTTTATAAAGTGAAACTATGAAA
>JAIRKO010000045.1 GCA_031260045.1 Dysgonamonadaceae bacterium
CGAACTGGACTTGTCCCAACTGTATCACGAAATCACGATGCCCTACACCGTTGCGCAAATCAACTTCCTGGTCGAAAAAGACCCGTCGAACGAAAACGTAACGGTAACCGGCGATGGCATCCACGACTTACGCTTTGGTGTCAACGAATTTGATATTGTCGTTATCGCCGAATACGGTATCCCCAAGATTTATAAAATTATGGTAAATCGGCAGGAAGCGCCGGAAGAACCTACCGAACCTACCGGCATCAATCATCCGAACCAAGCACAGCCGGATATTTATCGCAAGGGTGATTATCTCTACAATCCCTCTCATGAGGACATCCTGGTTTATGGTGTTTCGGGGGTGTTGCTGTATAAAGGGAGCGAAGCAATCATCCGAATACCGAAAGGCATCTTAATTGTGAAAAACTGCTCCGGTTGGGTGCGGAAGATGTAATGATAATTGTACGCTAAGGCGCGAAGACGCTAAGACACCGCCGTCATTACGAACCGCGAAGCGGTGACGTGCACGCCTGAAATGACCGCCTACAAAAAAGCCCGCCACCCTCGCGCCAAACGCAAGGAAGACGGGCTTTTATTCCCAGCTCTTAGTTTTTAACTCTTAGTTCCCAACAACCTTCCGAACCCAACCGGAACTGCCTTTAACAATCACAATCCCCGAAGATGCTACCCTGAAATTTGAAACCCCAACAGGTTTTTCAAACCGATGAAGCAAATTCCCCGTGAGGGAATAAACGGTTATTTGTTCCGCTTCCGGCGTGTCGATGTAGAGGATTTGCCCCTCGGCATAAACCCGCGCGGGGGATGAGTTGAGAGGCGCAATGCCCGTCAATCCGGGCAATCCGATAACATTGAATTTCTGCCACACCGCATCGGCTTTGTAGGTTTGCTCCGTCCCTGCGGGAACATAAAGCTTAGCCCCTTGCAGTGCAGGGTAAAACGTCAAAATGGTTATCTCTTGCGGATTAGTATTGCGATTAATCACTTCCGTAAGTCTCGAAATCATGACAAATGCCCCATCGCCGATAAAGTCCACCCCTTCTTCCAAAACAATCACTTTGAATGCGCCGGCAAAAAGATACCACGGATATTCCTCAGCCGTGAGATTATCATACATCCTGCCCGACCCGCTGATAACCAGCGTGTCGCCGCGAGGTTCCCAAAATACGTTATTGCCGCACCTGTTGGAGTATTCGCGGAAAATCGTTAGCCAGTATTGTTTCTCCATCTTGCCGTTTTCCGAAATAACCGTTATCATAATCGTGTTTTTGCCGATTACCAAGTCGTATATTTCATTGCCCAAAATAGTGGAATTGTCGCCCTTCGGAGCGGTTGCCTCAATCATCACTTGCAATACATGCTCGCCGACCGTGATAGGCTTGATTATACCGCCGTCCAAAACGTTTATTCGCTCATAGCCTGTGTTGACGATAAGGCTTTCCAACAGCACGCTTTCTCCCATTTTATACGGCGTGCATGTGAGGTCAACCTTGCCGCGCACATGCTCAATTGATATGGTGTCGCCGGAAGAATGAAGATAAGTGTTCACCGTGTCTGTCCAAGTCCAAGAAGCATAACGGTAGAGGTGGGCGCTATCGCCCGACATCGTTATGGAAAATTTCCCGCCCATCCAAACGAGGTCGCCGCTTTCAATGGGAGTATCGTCGTAAGTAGCGATAAGTTCCAAACCCGGTATTTCTTCCGACAAGGCAAATGCTATCGTGTTTTGGGACAATATTTCGCAGGTGATATTTGTCGTCCGGTCAATCGTGAAAGGTCTGCTGTATACGTTTTCGGTGGAAAATTCCCCGTTCCACTTGTATTGGTATTTGCTTCCTTCTTGCTGCAGCATTTCCGCCTTTAACGTAAGGAGGTCGCTTGCGGAGAAAACGAGGCTGGTGTTGCTGACGTCCTCCCAATCATAGTTCGCAGTGATTGTATCCGAAAAATTACCGTGTCTTGCCACAAGCGTTGTGCCGCTCGGAGCGCCTAACAAAGAGAGCGTTACGAAATAATAAGGTCCCTCTGCCGAGATTTCCGTTAAATCGTCTTGTACACTGTCGATTTTAATCTCATTATGAAACGTTTCCTCGTTGTTTTCACCATATATATATTTATATACCCTTTCGTCGTCGTTTTTGTCCGGAGTAATCGTTAAAATCAGGTTGCCGTTTAAAGCAACACTCTCGCCGCTTTTCACGGCAAGCGGTTCGGTGTGGAAAACATTGCCCGCCCCCAATGCCGCGTAAGTATTTCCCTCATACTTTCCATCCACTTTGAACGTTACGTCGTCGAGGGTAAACGTTTCCGGAAAAGATATCGGCACCATGCGTTTCGCCGAATATTCCGCATTTATCGGACCGGATACAATTTCTGTATGCATGATGGGGGCTAAGCCGATCCCTTGTAATTGACCGTTTACCGTTAAGGAATGTTCATATTGTCCTGCCGACTCTGCGATCGCCAAGGTGATTTCATCGCCTAACGGGGCGTATAAATCCTTATGTAAAGAATCCCCACGGTTAATAAACTTGTGGTCGCGCAAACGGGGAAGCAAGGTTACGTTGCCTGCTTTAAGCGTATAAGAAAAAGGATAACAAGGGAATACCTTGCATTTCACATTCAATAAACTGATATTCAATGCGTTGACCTGAAAAATTTTATAGGGGACTTCGGTGTATTCTATCACGAGATCGCCGTCGTTGATGAGATATTCCCATCGGTATAGGTACACATTATCGCCTGTGCCGGTAATGTCAACCCGAATGTCATCCCGTATTAATATTTTTCCGGATTCAAACGGTTCGCTTTCGTTTATAAACGAAGCTTGTATACCGAGCTTATCGTCGCCGCTCAATTCGTAAAGCACATCACCGTATGCAGCGAACCGGAACACGTTGGTAGCGCCCGGTATCCGAAAAAGTTGGGTATTGATAAACACGGGTTCCCCCTCTTTGTTTTTTATGACCATTTGTCTCGGGAAGAACGTATCGACCGGAAGCCAAAGGCGTGGATTCCCGTCGGTCGTTATGCTGTTCAAATCATACTCATATTTTTTGTCTTTAAAGAAAAATGTATGACCCGCAAGCGACGGGTTGGAACCTTTTGAAATAAATTCTATATCAATCGGATAAACGGTTCTGCCTATGGAGTCGACATGCAACTCACCTGTGTTTGAGTTTCCCCTAACGCTGCCGCCGTTAATGATAATCGTGCCGTCGCTACCACCCCGAACGCCGCCGATGCCTACTCCATTTCTCATGTCGGTGTTATCGGAGGAAGCCTCAACCATTCCGCCATTAATTATTACCGTACCGTTGGCATTTATGTAGTGCCCAAAGTTAATGGTGTCTCCAGGCGCTTCTTCAGACCCCCGACCTCCGGCTCCTATACCACAGGCATATTCGCCGCCTTTTGCAATAATGTGACCGCTGTTTATGATCACTGTTCCGCTGGTGTTAGCATATGCAAAAAATTGTCCACCCGCTCCAGTATGTATTCTGCCGAGGTATTGTCCGCTGCCGATGCCTGCGCCCTCGAAGCCGCCGATAGCGGTAAGTTTGCCGTTGCCGCCTATAATAAGCGTTGCGTGTTCCGGCACCGCGATGCCGGGACCGTTGGCGCCGCCTACCAACGTATTTTCGCCTTTAATGGTGAGGTTAACGGTTGCGCCTTCTTTCAGGTCGAGCGCGCCGTACCAGTCGTTAATGTGCAAATTCTGCAGGTTGATGCTTACGTGGTCAAAAATAATATTGACCGACTTGCCCTGTGCAACCGTAATGCCGAAATTCAGTTTGCCGGCAAACCGGTATGTGAGTCCGGTTTCGGAGATTACGACGTTGTCCCTGCTGTCATCCCAGAAAGGGCGTCTGTCCTCGTTCAGGGGACAGGTGGTTGTGTTCGCATTATCCAACAGTAAATCGTTTTGATTTGACAAATAGAAGACTTCGGTTTCCTCAATGTTGGTATTATTTATATAGAACGTAAGGTTGATGGTGCCGGCTGCGTAATTTCCAGCGGGTAGCCACACAAACAGGTTGTTGTCGGCGTCAAAACTTACGGGTCTTAAGCCGTAAACGGCGGTCGTAATGCTATTCGGAATGCTAAATTCCGCTACCTGTGGATTGGGTAAATATCTCTGATACTGCATCTTCACCGGAAGCACCCGTTGTCCGAGTGCGTTGGTCGCCGTCGCGATTCGGGCATTCACGTTTCCGCCGGTGATGACGACTTGTTCGCCTGATCCGCCCTGTCCGCTGCCGATGTCTACTACGTTGTTGTCGCCGCCCGTCGCTCGAATGATACCGCCCTCAATGGTAATTTGTCCGCCCGAGCCGCCCTGTCCGCCGCCGATGCCTGCTGCGCCGACGCCTCCGGTCGCCTGAATGGTACCGCCCAAAAAGGTAATTTTGCCGCAGTTGCTGCTATTATTGCTGCCGATGCCTGCGCTACTGCCGCGTCCGGACGCAGTAAGCGAGCCGTCGCCATCAATGGTCAGGGTTGCCCCGGACGCTACCTTGATAGCGGCATGACCGCCGTTTGCGCCACCCCGCAGGATGCTGTGTTTCGTTAAGATGAGGCGAACCGTTGCGCCCGATTGAATCTCAATGGCGGGGGTCGAATCGGGTTCAATTGCCGCTGCGTTTAATGTAATCTGCACATCAACGCCCGAAGTTACAATAAACCCTTGTTCACTGCCGCCCGAAATCACATAGTTCGTCGAAATGACGGTTGGCGCCGCCGATACGCCGACGGCGAATATTAGCGACAACGCCGCTACCGCTAATGTTTTTGCCTGTGGAAAAAAGATTGTTTTCATTATGATTATTTGTTTTTTGATTGCTTTTTTTGAAAAACATTGCAAATGTAGTAATTATTTATTAAAATATAGGTGTTTGAGTGGGGAAAAATATTTTTTTTTGACATATGAGGGGTGCGCGAGGATTTGTTGGGACTTTTGGGGGCATGGGGGACTTTGCGCGAGGGATGAAATACGCCCCCGTCTCCACATCGCGGTTCGCAATGACGAGTTTAACCCACAATACAATAAATCACCCAAAATCCTGTTTAAAAAATCACATTCGGAAATATAAACATGAAACGGGTTATATAAATATGACCTAAAAACAAATCATGCGCACATGAAAATTCGTTACCTCATTCTCGCCGCATTGCTTCTCCTGCTCGCGTCCTGCACTTCTATCAAAAACACGGCAGGAACGCGCTGGTATCATGCGTTCAATACCCGTTACAATGTTTATTTCAATGGAAACGAAGCATTTAAGGAGGCATACCAAGCGCAATTGAAAAATTATTCGGAAAACTATTCGGATATGATTTTGATGTATCCGGTTTCGGCGCTACCAAAGGAAAAAGCCAAGAGCGGTGGTCCGTTCAACAAAGCCGTCGAAAAAGCCGTGAAAGCAATAAAAATGCACTCCATCCAAACAAAACCCGCTAAGAACCCCGGCAAACAAAACGACCCGAAATACCGGGAGTTTATGAGCCGCACCGAATACAATCCTTTTCTGCATAATGCTTGGATGCTGATGGCGAAATCGCAGTTTCATAACGGCGATTTTACGGAAGCCGCCTCTGCCTTTTCCTACATTGCACGCCTGTATGAAACACAACCCGAAATCGCCGTCCCTGCCAAAATTTGGAAAGCCCGCTGCTATTCCGAACTGGGATGGTATTACGAGGCGGAAGATATTCTTACCAAACTGAATAACGAGCAATTACCAAAAAAACAAATCAATTGGTTTTCGACCGTCTACGCCGATTATTTAATCAAACAAAAACAGTATGCCGAAGCCATTTCATACATGAAAATCGCTGTGAAAGCGGAAAAAAACAAATACCAGCGCACGCGCGAAAAATACCTCTTGGGACAAATGTACGCCGCAACCGGACAAAAGGATTTGGCTTATGAAATGTTTGGGAGCGTTGCCGGTTCGACCGCGCCATACATTCTTCAACTGAGCGCCGAAATCCGCCGCACGGAAGTGTATCCGGGCGGAAATAGCAAAAAAATGACCCGGAAATTAGAGAAAATGACCCGGAGCGACAAAAACAAAGATTATTTAGACCAAATTTATTACGCTTTGGGAAATCTGTACCTCTCCGCGTCCGATACCGCCAAAGCGACGGAAAGTTACGAAGCCGGCGTGGAGAAAAGTATGCAGAACGGGATTGCCAAAGCCATGAACCAAATCCGGTTGGGGGATATTTATTTCGACTTGCGGCAATACGTAAAGGCGCAGCCCAATTATTCGGAAGCCTTGTCGCAACTGAAAAAGGGAGACGAAGCTTTTCCGCGCGTATCCCGGCGGTCGGAAGTGTTGGACGCTTTAGTTGTTCACGTAGAATCGGTTGAGTTGCAAGACAGCCTGCTGCGGCTTTCTCGAATGACGGAAGACGAACGCCTCGTGGTCGTCAAAAAAATCATCGACGATTTGATTAAAAAGGAAGAAGAAGAAAAAAAGAAAGCCGAAATGGATGAATATTTGGCACAGCAGGAAAGTCGGCAAGCCGAACGGCAAAGTGCCAAAAAACAGCCCGCGCCGCCCGTCATACCGGGGGTTGCCGGACAAAACGAATTGTTTTATTTTTATAACCAACAGGCTGTTGCACTCGGCAAAAACACTTTCCGGCAAAAATGGGGAAGGCGGAAATTAGAAGACGATTGGCGCAGGAAAAACAAGATGAATCCGCTGTCGGATATGACTGAAAACAACGATTTGGCGGCTGTAACCGATTCCACCGATTTGTCCGCCAACCTGCCCGCAGGGGAAACGGTTGCGGAAACCGGCGAAAAATCCTCGCTTTCCGAAGACCCGAAAGACCCGCAATATTATCTGCAACAAATTCCCGCTACGGAAGAAGATATTGCCGCCGCCAACCTGATTATCGCCGACGGATTATTCAATATGGGCGTGATTTACAAGGACATGCTGGAAGATTCCGGTTTGGCGATGGAAACATTCGCCGCCCTCAATACCCGCTATCCCGACAATGAAAACAAACTTGCGTCGTATCACCATATCTACCTGATGCACTGGAAACAGGACGATATGGCAACGGCAAATCTCTACAAGGTAAAAATCCGCGACGAATTTCCTGAAAGCGACTTGGCTTTGGCGATGGCAGATCCGGATTACGAATACCATCAAAAAATGTTGAACACGATACAGGATTCGCTGTATCAGAGGATTTACAACGAATACCTGAACGGTAATCCTGCGGCTGTCAGGGAAATATACGGGGAAGTTGCGGACAAATACAATCAATCGCAATTGATGCCGAAATTTATGTTTATCAATGCCTTGAGTTTCGTACAAACACAGGAAAGCGATATGTTTAAGGTTTTGTTGAAACAGCTGGTTGAAAAATACCCCAATGAGGATGTTTCGGTGCTTGCCGGTGAAATAATGAAAGGCTTCCAGCGGGGATTGTTGCTCGGTTCGGGCGATAACTCCCTTGCAAAAAGCGGATTGTTTAACGTGCGCCTTGGAACCGTCGGCGACGCCCCGACCGATTCTGTTCCGGATTTCACCGATAACGCAAATACGCCGCACAAACTGCTGTTCATTTTCCCGAAGGGAAGCCTCGACGAAAACCTGTTGCTGTTTACTGTGGCGAGTTTCAATTTCGGCAACTTCATGGTGAACGATTTCGGCTTGCAAAAAGCGGCGATTAACGACGAAATCGGCTCGCTGGAAATCACCGGTTTCAACAACCTGTCGGAGGTGATGCAGTATTACAAAATGATCGGTCAGCCTTCGGGTTATGCCGACGATCTGCCCCCGTCGGCGGTTATCGTTCCGATTTCGCAGGACAATTACACGACGCTGATGAAAGGCAAAAGCCTGAACGATTACATGCTTTTCTTCGACGAACATTTTCGCGAAGGCAACGAAAATCTAATCCTGCGGTGGCATTTGAAAAAGGAAGCGGAAGAAACAAAAATTGAAGAACAAGAAGAAGAAACGAAAACGGAAGATATAAAAATTGAGGAACAGGAAGAAAAAGAAGCGGAAGAAGAACCCCAAAAAGCAGAAGAAAAACCAACAGAACCGGAAATTCCGGCAGAACCGGTTGCCGTAAATCCTCCCGATTCAATTCCCGTCGCCGAAGACGAATACGCCGAACAGCAGGAAAAAGAACAAAAAAAGTCGGCAAAACAACTGGAAAAAGAACGAAAAGAACAACTCAAAAAACAGCGGGCGGAAGACGCCGCTTTGCTGAAAGCCCAAAAACAGCGGGAAAAAGATTTGGCGAAGCTGAAAGAAAAAGAGAAAAAACAACAGGAAGCAGACAAAAAACGTATCGCAAAGGAAAAGGAAGACGCCCGAAAAGCAAAGGAGAAAGAGAAAAAAGAACAACAAAAAATAAAACAACAAGAGCGGAAAGAAAAAGAGCGGCTGCGGAAAGAAGCGCAAAAGGCGCGGGAGAAGGCTCGCGAAGCGGAGCGGAAAGAAAAAAGACGGGCATCGTGAACTTTACTTTGTGCAAAAGCCCGCTGTCATTGCGGGCAATTTATAAATAGCATGAAAGTGTTTTCTGGATTGCTTCAGGCTTCGCTTTCGCAATGACGCGGTGGGGCGATACCGCAATCGTCATTGCGAACCACGCAGCAGTGAAGCAATCCAAACTAAAAATATAAACAAATGAAAAAAAACAAACTTTTATGGGCAGACGATGAAATCGACCTCCTGAAACCCCACATCCTGTTTCTGGAAGACAAAGGATTTGAGGTAGTAACCGTGTGCAGCGGTCGCGACGCCGTCGACAGTTGCCGCGAACAGGCTTTCGACCTCATCTTTCTGGACGAAAACATGCCGGGACTGAGCGGTTTGGAAACCCTTGCGCTTATCAAGGAAATCAACCCCGAAGTCCCCGTTGTGATGATTACCAAAAGCGAAGACGAGGGAATTATGAATCAGGCGATTGGCAGTAAAATCGCCGATTATTTGATTAAACCCGTCAATCCGAATCAAATCTTGCTTTCCATCAAGAAAAATCTGCACAAAAACGAAATCATTACCCAAACGATGACTTCCGGCTACCGGCAGGATTTTACCAAAATCGACATGAAAATCAACGATTCTTTCACCGTTGACGATTGGAAAGAAGTCTACAAAAAACTGATTTACTGGGAACTGGAACTGGAAGAATCGCAAACGGGCATGTTGGACATGCTGCGTATGCAAAAATCGGAGGCAAACAGGCTTTTCGGTAAATTCGTGAAACACAACTACATTTCATGGATTGCCAATCCCGACGAGCGACCGCTGATGAGTCCCGATATTTTCAAGAAAAAACTTTTCCCCCTGCTCGACGGCGGCGAAAACCTTTTCTTCATCCTGATTGACAATTTCCGCCTCGACCAGTGGCGAGAAGTTAAAGACATGCTGTCCGATATGTTCACATTTCATGAGGATTTGTATTGCGCCATTCTGCCTACGGCGACGCAATATGCGCGGAACGCGATTTTTTCCGGTCTCATGCCTGCGCAGATTGAAAAAATGTTCCCCGAACTTTGGGTGGACGAAGAATCGGAAGAAGGTAAAAACCTGAACGAAGCGCCCCTCATTAAAACGCAAATAGAACGTTTCCGGAAGAAATACACCTTTTCCTACAACAAAATCAACGATTCGGCTTACGGCGAAAAAATACTGCAAAATTTTAACCAAATGGATAATTATCAGCTAAATGTCATCGTCCTAAACTTCGTGGACATGCTTTCGCACGCCCGCACCGAGTCGAAAATGATACGCGAACTTGCCTCTACCGACGCCGCTTACCGTTCGCTCACCCGCTCCTGGTTCAGACATTCCACGACGCTCGAACTTTTCAGGAAAATTTCGGAAAAAGGCGGCAAAATTATCCTCACCACCGACCACGGAACCATTCGGGCAACAGAACCCATCAAAGTAACGGGCGATAAAAATACCAACACCAACCTGCGCTACAAATTAGGTAAAAACATGGCTTACAATCCGAAAGAAATCTTTGAAATTAAAGAGCCAGAAACTGCAGGGCTACCGTCGCCCAACATCAGTACGCGCTACATTTTCGCCACGAACGCCAATTTTTTCACTTATCCCAACAATTATAACTATTACGTTCAGTATTACATGGATACATTCCAGCATGGCGGTATTTCCATGGAAGAGATGTTGATACCGATTATTACTTTGGAGCCGAAAGAGGGAAGTAAAAATTAATGATTAACGGTTGATTAATCTGGATTGCTTCA
This sequence comes from Dysgonamonadaceae bacterium, assembly GCA_031260045.1. GTDB lineage: Bacteria > Bacteroidota > Bacteroidia > Bacteroidales > Azobacteroidaceae > Azobacteroides. The sequence continues at coordinate 10,265 of JAIRKO010000045.1, forward strand.
CCGCTACGCGGTTCGCAATGACGTGTACGATCAACCCACTGCGTTACCAGCGAAGGCGAAGCCTGAAACAATCCAGAGAAAACCTTCGCGCCGCCGCGTCTTAGCGTACATTTTTTCGTTTTTACAAGTATTCTTTCATTTTTTCATCAAAAAAATCCCCTCGCGACAACCTACCATTCACTAAAACAGCGACTTCGATTTGAGCGTTGCAGCAAACCGCGCCGTCGCTTTTGCGGCGAATGGCATGATGAAAAATCAGTTTTGCCCCTTTCCTTTCCACCGTCAAGGACGAGAGAAACACGTCGGCGCCGGACAAAGACGTTCGATAATGCAGGTCGGCACGCGACACAACAGGGTCTATCCCCTGCTCGTGGCATTCCTTAAACGAAATGCCCAGACTTTCCATAAATTCGTGGCGGGTCGTTTCCGTGTAATGCAAATAATTGGCATTGTTCACAATTCCCTGCGCATCACATTCATAATCGCGCACTTTCATTTCGATTTCAAAAACTTTTTTCGTCATTTTGTTCCGTAATCATTTTATATAATTTATCCGACGGGCGGACTTTTTCCGGCGTTTTCATTGAAAAACGCGCTCCCTTGCGCGCTGTTCCGGCGGGAAGCAAATCAACCCGAATATCTTCGGCGGTGAAAGTCTGCGCGCCGGTTGTAGCTCCGGTAATCAATACCTTATCGCCGACGGAAAGGGATTGCGTTTCGACCAGAAATTCCGCCACGCCCAACTTTGAAAAATATTTCAGGACTTTTCCAACATACATTTTTTTTTCGGTGGCTTTGTTGCCGTAGCGATCGTTCCATTCCCCAAGCCGCTGTCCCAAATAATAACCGTTCCAAAAACCGCGATTGAAAACTTTTTCCAAACGGGCGTCCCAACCGGCGATTTTTTCTTCGGAATACGAACCGTCGCAGCAGGCGCGAGCGGCTTCCCTGTAACATTCCGTCACGGTTTTAACGTATTCCGCTCCCCGCGCACGCCCCTCAATCTTCAAAACCCGAACGCCCGCATCCAATATTTTATTGAGGAAATGAACGGTTTTCAAATCTTTGGGCGACATAATGTATTGGTTTTCAATCTCCATTTCGATGTCCGATTCCGTGTCTTTCACGCAGTAACTCCGGCGGCAAATTTGGTTACATTCCCCACGATTTGCCGACGCATTCATTTCATGCAGGCTCAAATAGCATTTTCCGGAAACAGCCATGCACAACGCGCCGTGGCAAAACATTTCGATGCGGATTAATTTTCCCGAAGGACCGCAAATGTGCTGCCGGACAATTTGGTCGCGAATGATTTTGACCTGTTCGAGATTCAGTTCCCGCGCAAGGACAACGACGTCGGCAAACTGCGCGTAAAACTTCAAAGCTTCGATGTTCGTGATATTTAACTGGGTGGACAAATGGACTTCCATGCCGACGCTTCGCGCATAAGTCATCGCGGCAACATCGGCGGCAATGATTGCGGAAACCCCCGCGCTCAGGGCTGCGTCGATAATCCGGCGCATCTGTTCCAAATCACGGTCGTAAACGATTGAATTTACCGTGAGATAGGATAAAATATGGTGTTTGCTGCAGGTTTTTGCAATTCGCGGTAAATCGGCAAGCGTAAAATTTGCGGCGGAACGGGAACGCATATTCAACCCTTCAATGCCGAAATACACGGAATCGGCGCCGGCGCGGATAGCAGCCGACAGGGATTCGTAAGAACCGGCGGGCGACATGATTTCGTATTGCATACCGATGTTTTTCCGGTCAATATCGTAATTTGTTGCGTGGTTGCGCTTCATGCGGTGTAAAATGATGGGGCAAAGGTATGAAATTAGGTGGGGTTATCCAAAAGGGTGGTAAATTTGGCAGCGCGTTCCACATTGCCGTGCCGCTGAATTATTGCACACATCATTGCAACCTCACTGCGTCATTGCGAACCGCGAAGCGGTGAAGCAATCCAGAAAATTACGCAGGGTTTGCTCTGGATTGCTTCAGGCTTCGCCTTCGCAATGACGCGGTGGAGACGGAAAAAGTTAAGCAACAAGAGAGAAGAAACCGGGAATTTCATCTATATTTGCATCCTGAAATTTGTAGGGACGCAAGATTGCAGTGATTATGGAGCCGATAATGCCGGATTATATTTTTGAAACCAGTTGGGAAGTTTGCAACAAAGTTGGAGGGATATACACCGTTTTATCTACACGGGCTAAAACGCTTCGGGAGCAGTGGGGCGACCGCCTGTTTTTCATAGGTCCCGATTTGCGGGACAATGCCGGCAATACGGATTTTACGGAACATAAAACCTTGCTGGAAGAATGGCGGAATCAAGCCCAAAAAGAAGGGCTAAAAGTAAGGACGGGGCGATGGAATGTGCCGGGAAAACCGCTTGCCGTCTTGGTTGACTTTCACGACTGCTCCAATCTCAAAAATGAAATATATTATAGGATGTGGGAAAAATTCGGCGTCAATTCGTTGCGTGCCTATGGTGATTACGACGAATCCTGCTTGTTTGCCTGCGCCGCCGGAGGGGCGATTGAAAGCCTATACCGGTATTTGAAATTGGATGACAGGAAAGTAATCGCGCACATGAACGAGTGGACGCTGGGCATGGCTGTCCTGTATCTGAAAGATAAAATCCCCGCGATAGGAACGGTTTTTACGACGCACGCCACATCCATCGGGCGGTCAATTTGCGGAAACGGCAAACCTCTTTACGATATGTTTGAATGCTACGACGGCGACCGGATGGCAAGGGAACTGAACATGGAAGCCAAACATTCGCTTGAAAAACAGGCTGCCGTCCATGCCGATTGCTTCACCACCGTCAGCCGGCTGACGGCGCGGGAATGCGGGCAATTGCTCGGCAGGCAGCCCGATGTGATTACGCCCAACGGATTTGAATTTGATTTTATACCCAAAGGACGGGATTTTGACAACAAACGCACGGCAGCCCGCCGGTTGCTGATTGATGTTGCCTCTCGCCTGTGCGGAGAAACGATTGCGGACGACGCCCTATTTCCCGCAATCAGCGGCAGATATGAATACAAAAACAAGGGGATTGACGTTTTTATAGAAGCAATGAACCGCGTGCGCCAAGCCGCTCCCCGTCGGCAGATTGTCGCGTGGATATTCGTACCTGCGTGGATTTGCGGGGCAAGGGCGGAACTGGTAAACCGCATGAGTCAACCCGCTTTGCCGCCGCATCCCATGAATGACCCCTATTATACGCATCAGCTGAATATGCCTGAAAACGACAGGGTTTGCGAATATCTCCGCCATTTGGATTTCCTCAATCAAAAAGCGCATCAAACGAAAATCGTGTTTGTGCCTTCTTATTTGAACGGTAACGACGGGATTTTCAATCTTCCGTATTACGATTTGCTGGCAGGGCTGGATTTGACCGTATTCCCGTCGTATTACGAACCTTGGGGCTACACGCCGCTTGAAAGTATTGCATTCGGCGTTCCGACCATTACGACCGATTTGGCAGGATTCGGGCTGTGGGCGAAAGAGGCGGGCGTTTCCGGCAACCGGCTGACCGACGGCGTGGAAGTCGTTCACCGCACCGACAGCAATTATTTTGAGATTGCCGAGCGCATCAAAAACAGCATTATTGCTTATTCCGAATTAAACGCCGAAGATGTTGCGGAAGCCAAATCGGCGGCGCAAACCTTGTCGAAAAAAGCATCGTGGGAGCATTTTATAAAATATTATTATGAGGCTTATGGCAAGGCGTTGAACCGCCCGCGTCATTGCGGGCGTAACGAAGATCCGTAATCCCCTGCAAAGCACGGTGCGTTTTTCGGGGGATCCCGCGTCAAGCGCGGGATGACGAAACAAAAAAAACAAAAATAGTATAACCCAATGAAAATTAAAGCAAGCTACACAAACGAGCCTTTCTGGAAAGAAAGCAACATCCATTCAAAACTGCCTGAGGAATTGAAAGCGTTGGACGAAATCGTCCACAACCTTTGGTGGGTATGGAATTACGAGGCAACGGATTTGTTTGCCCATATCGACGGGGAACTTTGGGCAGGCACGGAAGGAAATCCCGTACTGCTTTTGCAGCGGCTGTCTTACAAACGTTTGGAAGAAATGACCAAAGACAAGGCTTTGATGGAAACGATTCACAAGGTTCACGCCAAATTCCGCGCCTATATGGACGAGCCGAAAAGAACGGATATTCCGTCGGTGGCGTATTTCAGCATGGAATACGGGCTGACAAATGTGTTGAAAATTTATTCCGGCGGTTTGGGCGTGCTTGCCGGCGACTACATCAAGGAGGCAAGCGACATGAACGTCGATTTGACCGCCGTCGGTTTTTTGTATCGCTACGGTTATTTTCATCAGTCCCTGTCAATCGACGGAATGCAGGTTGCCGACTACGAGCCGCAGCGTTTCGAGCATCTGCCCATCCGGCAGGTTTTGGACGAAAACGGGTTGCCTTTGCTGCTTGAAATTCCTTATAATAATTTCAATGTCCGGTGCCATGTGTGGTGCGTAAACGTCGGGCGGGTGAAGCTTTACCTCATGGATACGGACGTGGACGCAAACAGCGAATGGGATCGCGCCATTACCGCCAAACTCTACGGCGGCGACAACGAAAACCGCCTCAAACAGGAGTATTTGCTGGGCGTCGGGGGCATCCGGCTGTTGAATCGTTTGGGCGTTAAGAAACAGATTTACCATTGCAACGAGGGTCATGCCGCCTTGATTAACGCGCAGCGTTTGGTCGATTATATTCAAAACGAGCATTTGAGTTTCAACGAAGCGATGGAAGCGGTAAGGGCTTCTGCCTTGTATACTTGCCATACGCCGGTGCCTGCAGGACACGATTATTTTGAAGAACCCCTGTTCAGCAAATATATGAGCCGCTTTCCCGCCGAACTGGGCATTTCCATGCAAGATTTTATGGACATGGGACGCGCCGAACCGGGGTCGAACGAAAAGTTTTCGATGAGCGTTTTTGCTCTGAACACCTGTCAGGAAGCCAATGGCGTGAGTTTCCTGCATGGGGAGGTTTCAAAAAAAATGTTTGCGCCGGTTTGGAAAGGGTATTTTCCCTGCGAAATGCACGTGGGATACGTAACCAACGGCGTTCACATGCCCACTTGGGCGGCTTCGGAGTGGCGCAAATTTTACGAAAAGCATTTGGGCGGCGAACTCTACCGCGAGCAGTCCAATCCCGCCTTTTGGGAAAAAATATACCGCGTTGCGGACGAGGAAATCTGGGAAGTGCGCAAAACATTAAAACACCGGCTGGTAAAATACATCCGCGAATCATTCAAGGACAATTGGTTGAAAAATCAGGGCGACCCGTTCAAAGTGGTTTCCATTCTCGAAAAAATTAATCCAAATGCCCTGCTGATCGGTTTTGGGAGACGTTTTGCCACTTACAAACGCGCCCATCTTTTGTTCACCGACTTGGAACGGCTGTCGAAGATTGTCAATAATCCCGAAAAGCCGGTGCAGATTATTTATACGGGCAAGGCGCATCCTGCCGACGGCGGCGGGCAGGGCTTGATTAAACGGATTGTGGAAATATCGCGCCGCCCTGAATTTTTGGGTAAAATTATTTTCCTCGAAAATTACGATATGCGACTTGCCAAACGCCTGATTTCCGGCGTGGATATTTGGCTTAACACCCCTACTCGACCATTGGAAGCGTCGGGAACTTCGGGCGAAAAAGCGGAGATGAACGGCGTGCTTAACTTTTCCGTGCTTGACGGATGGTGGTATGAGGGATACCGCGAAGGCGCGGGCTGGGCGCTGACGGAAAAACGGACGTATGACAACCAGCAATTTCAGGACGAATTAGACGCCGCGACCATTTATTCGATGCTCGAAAACGAAATTATTCCTTTGTATTACGCCAAAAACGGCAAGGGATTTTCGCCCGACTGGATTCAATATGTCAAAAATTCGATTGCGCAAATCGTTCCTCATTACACGACGCGGCGGATGTTTGAAGATTATACGGAACGTTTTTACGGCAAACTTGCCGAGCGTTCCGGCATCCTGTCGGCAAATCATTTTGCGAAAGCGAAAGAAATCGCCGCATGGAAAGAAAACGTAGCCGAAAACTGGGATTCCATTGAGGTTGTGTCCCTGCAATTTGACGACAAACTCCTGAAAGGCTTCGAAATCGGCGATACGGTAAAGGCTTCGCTTGTGTTGAACAAACACGCTATTGGCGGCGATTTGGGCGTTGAAGTCGTGCGCATTCACTTGGAAAGCGAAACACTGAAAATTTTTAAGATGAACCTCGACCATACCGACGGCAGCAAAGCCAATTATTCCCTTGAATTGAAGGCTTCGGAAGCCGGACCGTTCAGATTTGGCGTGCGCATTTATCCCGACCACGTCGATTTGCCGCATCGGATGGATTTTGCTTATGTTAAATGGGTGCAGGTTTGATTGATGGGGATGGGTTTCACACCTGCCCACGAAAGTGAAATACAGTAGAAAAAAGAAAATATTTATAATTTTAAAAAGTAATAAAATGTTATTGTCCGCCATATTAAAAGACTCAGACTACAAACTGGCACAGTTCGACCTTGCGCAGATTCATGAATTTGAGCAGCGCATTATCGTGCGTATTGATAATAAGGGAAAGGAAGTTCCTTACATTAATTGCCTTATCCGTAAAAAGGATATTCGGCTTACGCCGGAAGAAGCCATCAGGCAACTTTATCTCGAAATCTTACTGAAAGACTACAAGTATCCTGCCGACCGCATTGTATTGGAATTTCCCATCAACAAAGGGACAGAGGTCAAACGTGCCGATATTGTTATACTGGACAAAGACAGAGCGGATTCGCCCTATATCATTGTAGAACTTAAAAAGCCCAAACTAAAGGAAGGGAAGGAACAGCTAAAATCATACTGCAATTTTACCGGAGCGCCCATCGGAATTTGGACAAACGGCGATTCCATTTCGTTCTACCACCGTCGCGACCCGAATTATTTTGAGGATATTACCAAAATTCCAACTGCTCACGAAAAACTGTCCGACGTGCTTTCGGAACAGTGGAGAATTGATGATTTAATCAAAAAAGACAAACTCGTTACGGAACGTAAATCGTTGAAAGGGCTGATTCTGGAAATGGAAGACGAAGTTTTGGCAAATGCAGGTGTTGATGTGTTCGAAGAACTTTTCAAACTCATTTTCACCAAACTGTACGACGAAATGGAAAGCGGACGCAGCAAAAAACGTTATCTGCAATTCCGTAGTGCCGGCGATACCGAAACAGAACTCAAAGACAAAATACAGGCACTTTTTGATAAGGCAAAGCAAAAATGGGAAGGCGTTTTTACTCCCGATGCGAAAATCACATTAACCACCTCGCACCTATCCATTTGTGTTTCTTCTTTGCAGGACGTAAAGCTGTTTAATTCCAACCTCGAAGTCATTGACGATGCTTTCGAATATTTGATTAATAAAAGCAGTAGGGGAGAAAGGGGGCAGTACTTTACGCCGCGCTATGTGATTGACATGTGCGTGCGAATGCTCAACCCCAAAGAAACAGAAACCATGATCGACACCGCCGCAGGCAGTTGTGGTTTCCCCGTGCATACCACTTTCTACGTCTGGAAAAAGATTTTGAAAGATGAAAATCTGGAACAGACGCACCTTTTCACGCTTGAACAAAAGCCTGCCCGCTGCACGGATTATGTGAACGATAAAATTTTTGCTATCGACTTTGACGAAAAAGCCGTGCGGGTAGCCCGAACTTTAAATTTGATTGCCGGAGATGGACAAACCAACGTATTACAGCTGAATACACTCGACTATGACCGCTGGTACGAAAAAACCGGCGATGATAAAAAGCCGGGCGATTCCGCATGGATAGATACATACAACAACGGCTGGAAGAAACTGCGCAAGCTGCGCACAGGGAAAGACAGCAATCGCAGCTTCGAGTTTGACATTCTTATGGCTAACCCGCCGTTTGCGGGCGATATAAAGGAAAGCCGCATCCTTGCAAAGTATGA
>JAIRKO010000014.1 GCA_031260045.1 Dysgonamonadaceae bacterium
ATGTGCATTGTAATATTTGGGCGCGAAGTCAGAAACAAATTGGCAAGTTGTGCCTGTGTCAGCCAAACAGTTTCTTCTTCCAAACGTACCGATACTTTGGTAACATTGTTGTCGGTTTCGTAGATAACGAAATCGGGATATTTTTTATTTGTCATTTCATTCATAATCATTTATTTTTTTAGCTTCACAAAAATATTGATTGAAACGCCCTGCTGAATATCAAACACATTTTTATCTTCACTTCCGTCTGGCGCGGTTTCTTTTTTCTTTGCATTTCCGTGCAAATTGAAAATATAAATTTTATCAAAGGTTTTCAAAAGGTTGTAACGCATTCCTCGAAAAGTCAAACTGTCAAGAAAACTGTTGTCATTGATAAATACCAAGATTCCTTCTTTATTTTTTTCAATAAAATGCTGTCCTAAACGAATAAATTTTACATAATCGTTGTTGAGCCACTTTGTGTCGGGTATGGCAACGCCTTTGTCGTCTTTTTTGTATTGTTCTATTAAATCTACTATCCATTCGCCTTTGTTAATACTTTCGCCGCTATATGGCGGATTTCCCAGAATTACCATTACGGGCGTGTCGCGTTTGATATGCGCCGCTTCGTTTGCCTCGTCAGTAAGCCATTTTGCAAACAGAAATCTTGGCGTTTTATCAGGTGCAGGAGTAAGCGAATCGGTCAGGTAAATTTTAAGCCGTTGATTATTCGTTATTTCTGCGTGCGTTTCCTGCAAAAGCATTTCGAGCTTCAGGTGCGCCATTGCGTAGGAAGCCATCAGAATTTCAAAACCATTAAGGCGTGGTATTAAATGTTCGTTCACGTAGTTGCTCCACATTCCTTGCTGATTTTCAAAGTGTTTGTGTATTTGCTCTACCACTTCGGCAAGGAAAGTGCCCGTGCCTGCAGCAGGGTCAAGAATTTGAACTTTGTGGTATTCGCTGTCGCCAACCGTAATTTTGGAGCTGTCTGCCAAACCTGCCGAAATGCCAAAATCGGTTTTCAGGATTTCATCTACCGCCCGCACAATAAAACGCACAACAGGTTGAGGAGTGTACCAAACACCACGCTGTTTTTTGAGGCGCTTATCGTAATCCGTGAGGAAAGTTTCGTAAAAATGAATAATGGGGTCGTTGTCGGCATACCGTCCAATTTCTGCATGTATTTTATCAATATCCACATAATTGAACAGGTCGGCAAGCGCATCAACTACCCACGAGATACGGCTGTCCAAATCAACGCCTGCGATAAAGCCAAACATTTTTCGCAAAAACGGATTGGTTTGAGGGATCGATTTTGCCGCTTTTTCGCGCGTAAAATCTTCTGTGCCGCCGTAATTTATCCGTGCGGCGAACATACCGTAAGCAATGGTTTGAGCGTACAAGTCGGCAAAATCCTTCGTGGAAATAGTATCAATAAGAATGCTTTTAAAACCCTCGTACTGGCTGTTCAACTCTGTTTCTTCGCTGTTTTCAATGTCTCTGTTTAATGCATTTTCGATAATCCCGGCTAACAATCGCGCTTTTGCAGCCATTTGTTTCGAGAGTTCGGCAGAAGTTTTAATGCCTTCGGTATGATACGCTGCAAATTGCCGGATAACTTCCGTAAATTTTCCGAAATTGTCGGGTAGGGGCAAAAGTAGGGGCAAAAGATTTTTTGCCCCTACTTTGTCGTTTTCCCGCCCAATCGCGGTTTCTTCCACAAGTTCGCCTTTTGCGTACCAGCGAAATGTCAGGTAATTGGTGATTATAAGATTGTCAAGCGAATTTTTGTATCGCTCAAACTGTTCTTTCAAACGTTTGTCGTTCAGATTAACGGGAATATCTTTTGCCTCCACGTAACCAACGGCAAAATTCCGGTCGGTAATGATATAGTCGGGCGCGCCACAGGCGATGCGCTTCGGTTCGTTGGTGGCGGTGTAGTGCGGCATTAACGCTTCCAACAGGGTTTTCAGCGCCGGACGGTAGCTGTGTTCGGTGGCGTTGCCTGCTTTATTCAGTTTGTTGAGTTCGAGGATGTATTGAGTTATGGGGAGGGGCATGTTGTTTTATTGTCTAATTGATGTTTTTTTTATTTCGTCAAGCACATTTCGTATGGTTTTGACATTTACGTTTAAATTGCATGAAAATATGGATACACATTGCATATTCCTATCTCCTCCTCATTATTATATCAACTTCTCCCGGCTTCATTGATTTATCTCCATAAAGCTTTGTCTGTGTTTTTGTATCTTTTTTTAATGGTTTACTTATAATCTGTGTTTTGTGTTTAGGAAAATGTCGTTGTAAAATTTCAAAAGTGGAATTAAAGGTAAATTCTCGTTTGTCTGTTCTCACATAAATTATACTTTTTGTTTTCATCATTTTTGCACAATGTCCAAATACACAATCAAGTAAATCATAATAATCCTGTTTGTTGACAAAACGTCCTTTGTGTTTTTCTTTTAAGGATTGCGGATTTTCTGTGCCGCCCAAAAGCCAAAGACGTAACCATTGGTCTGCGTGGTAATCGGTTATTGAACAATAAGGAGGCGACGTAAACAATAATGAGAATTTAATATCGTTTTTTATCGCTTTATCTGCAATATTTATCAATTCTTGTG
>JAIRKO010000056.1 GCA_031260045.1 Dysgonamonadaceae bacterium
ATCCCATATTCGACCCGCAGGGGGAATATATGCGTAAGTATCTTGGCGACTGCATAATTCCCGAGAGTCCCGCGGATTTGGATAAGCGTAGGCGGGAAAGTCGAATGCGGTTTTTGGGGCTGAGCGAGGACGAAGAGAACGATAATAACGAAAAATTGTGATACATTGATAACAATTAAAGACTACTCGGAAAAAATAAAAATCCCCGTTGAAACCATGCTTGGGAAATCGCGGGTATACGATGTTGCATCCGCAAGGGAAACATATTGGCTGTATTTACGGCAAAAAGGATTAACCGTCCGTAAAATAGCCGCAACGTTTAACCGAAGTCATTCCACCGTTTTAAGCGGTATCAATACCGCCCAAAACCTGATTGCAACAAAAGACGAATGGACATTATCTTGTTTCGGTAAATTAATCTAAAATGTACTTGATTTTTTTGCACCAACGTACATTTTTATAAATAAATAACCGTACATTAGCAAAATCAATAATATGGCGCGAATTCAGACAAAAATAAACGGAATAACTACACAGTCGACGTATACCGAAGGCGACTGTTATTCGTTGGTAAACCTGCGACCTAAAAACGGCGCATTGCATCCCGTCCCGCCGCGAAAAATAACAAATGAATTGTCGCAGAAATACGACATTGTTTTTTTTCATCAAAACGACAATTACAAAAACCTGATAGGCATCAGGCATATTGACGGTGGTAGCGTCGTGTACGGCAACATAGATACTACGCCTGCACTCATAACCCAATTATCCAAAATTACATCCGTTCAGCAAATCGGAAATACGCTTTCCCTGATTACCGGCGAAGGGATAAACTATTTGCTGTATGATGAACTGAACTATAAAGTGTTAGGGAAAATGCCGGAAATAAAGAAAATCGGTTATTGGATAGACGCAACCCAAACGCACGACATAACTTTTGATAAAGAATACGGCAAGAAGCCTGAAGATGTGAAAGAGGGGGTTATCGGGTTGTTTAATATTGCCGCAGAGAGAGTAAACTCTAATGAGAATATCGGGGCAACGGAGGGTATGGTGGCTGATTTTTATGAAGCTGCTAAAAATTTAAAGTTAACGAAAGACCATTATAGACCAAAATTTTCAGAAATAGCCCAAGCTGCCCTTTCATCGGCTTTCGATAGTGTTGACGCGGCAATAGAAAAAATAAACGCTGGTATCAACGCGGGGAAAGAGATATCGGACGAGGGACTTCGTTTGGTTGTTGAATATTTCAATAACGCAAGATTGAAAATAGCAAGCTATACTGGTAATCAAAATTCAACAAATACAGTAGACAGTATCGTGCAGATTCTTAATCAGATAGTTGAGGAGGTAAATAATAACCCTAATTTCTTTATTAAAAGCGCAAAAGCCCCAAGCCTCTATCTGATAGATGCGCACTTGCTTGTATTTGCTTTCCGTTTATACGACGGCTCGACGGTAAAACAAACATCCCCTATCCTGCTATGCCCTACCCGGCGCGAAAACGTATCCGAAACGAAATTGATAAATTCCAATGCTCTGCGGGTAATGGTATACGGCGTAACGCTTGACGTTGATACATCGTACCTTACCGAGTGGAAAGATATTATCAAGTCGGTAGATGTTTTCCTATCTCCCGGACTTGGGTATAATTCCACGTCGAATATTTACATCCCACCGGTCGTAACCAATAATTTGTGGCTGCTGAAAAATCAGTCTGCCATGATAAAAAACATTGAAGAAACCGGTAATTTTTATTTGATAGACAGTATAAGTACCGGCGAGGGAGAGGTACTGTATGCCTCGCAGTCAACCCCAACGTCTTACGAAATTCCCATCAGTAATATTGTTTGCCCGACGCCTTTCGGCGTGGCGTTTGTTTCATCTCGCGGGATATGTATTATTGCCGGGCAGCAGGTAGAATTACTGACGTCGCAGTTACAGCAGTCGCCGCAGCTACTCAATACGAATGTGTTTGGGTTTGGGCTGGATTCATCGCCGGTCAATTTTACGGAATTTTTAAAAACAATAGAACATATTCTCTACAATCCGTCCGAAAACGAATTGATTATGCACGACAGGGATTCCGGCTTCGGTTTCGTTTACTGTTTCGACGGTCGGCAATTCTATCAAACCACAGAACGTTTCGACGGCGTTGTTCAAAACGCATTTCCGGAATTGCTTGTAATTGAAGATAAAAAAATAAAAGACTGGTCGCAGTCCCAACCATCCAATTTGCATGTTTCCCTTGCTGACGCGCATGTTTCCTTTGTTACCCGCCCGCTTCTTTTCGGCACGCCGGACATTAAGCGGCTGGAGCGGATGATTTTGCGGGCAACCCTGTTTAACATGCAAAATCAGGGTGTAAACAAACAATCTGTCTGTATTGTTTTTTATTCCGGCGACGGGGTAACCTTTAACATGCTGCGGGGAATTGAATTTTTTCAAAGTGATTTCCGGAAAGATATCGATATGGGGCTTTTTGCTAAAAGCAAGTTTCGGCAATTCGTTATTGCATTTGCCGGAGTTGTGGACGAAAAATCGGAAATCAGGTTTCTTGAAACGGAAATTGAAAAGGAATATCAGAGTACGAAGATGAGATGAAAACAGGCTCATTTCACAACGAGCCTGTTTTCATTTTTAATCACTATTGAAAAAGTAAGTAATTTATCGCATACATTTCCTCGCATACTTCAAATACCGTTTCTTAGCCTTTTCCCGCTGTTCGCCGCTCTGTTTATTATTCAGCCCGACAGATGTTTGATAGAAACTGTATTCTTCAAGTTCGAGGTAACTCATCTTTTTGGGTAGCCATCCCCGGCGCTTAAAAATCTTAAACTCGTTGTTGTTGATTGAAACAAGCTTGTCTTTGTCCGGCGTTTCGATAAGGACTACAAAATACCGTTTATTGAAAGCCTTTTGTTTAATATCGGCTAACATGACAGCTAATTTTAGTTTGATAGCATGCCTGCGGTAAAACAGGTAATTGAACCACCAAAGCCTAAATTCTTTGAAATCGTTAATTATTTCTTTGAACATAGAAAATAAATTTTTTGCAAAAATATAGCATTTGTTGGTCAATAAAGCAATAACAGCCAATAAGTTTTCGACCGTCGTTACAGGGAAGATTCATTTATCGGCTTCCTTGATATAAACCGGCTACCTTCCTTAACAATCGCAGGCGCGGGCAATTCATAACAGATATGACAGCCAATCATGCGCGTCATCAATATATCATCATGCTTGCCTTCCTTTGCCCCGAACGAACCGTTTTTCTTTTGTTCATAAACGCGGGCTTCATTCAAAGCGTCCCTGTTTCTTTCGATATAACCGTTTTCCCTGATTATGGCAACATAACCGCCTATAATCATCGGCTTGGTACTCCGGTTGGTATTAAACCCATATTTTGCCGGAATACCCTCTTTGATTTTGTCTGCTGGCGTCCGGCTATACAAGTTACCGTAATAATCAGCTACCGTATCGAAAATAAATTCGGCGTCATCTTCTTTGTATTCGGAATCGTAAGTGTTGCTTTCAACTACAAGCAGGGCATTGTTATAATATTTGGCTATCTGCGCGGCTACCCATATGGCAATATCTTTGTCTATCCGACCCCGCCATTCGGCTACAATTTCAGGCTTGCCGCCATACATCATCCAATAGCGGTCAAAAACGGCAATTACGCCCCAGTCTGCGCTATCGGAAATTCCTTTTTGCGGGTCGAATACTACCACATAGCGATTGGATATTTTCATTTCCGTATCAGGGAACTCCCAAATCTTTAACTTATCCCTTTCCGAACGCGCTTTCGTTTTCGGGTCGGAAGAGTTGTAATGCTCCAGTGCGTCTGTATCTTCTACAAATTTTATCCCCGACAGTATCTCTTTCCTGCGTTTTGTTTCCATTTTGGCGGAAGAGGCGGGACAGTCGGAAGCGAGAATACCTATTGCTTCCGGCGTTCGGCAATCTTTCTTTAACCGTTCGACATCTTCACTTCGGAAAGCAGGCAATCCGGAATCTTGGAACGCTTCTATATCATCTGTCGGATATTCCTGTTTCATCTTGGCTTCGCTTGACATTTCGCTACGTTTCAAACGTCGCCAATTGATATTCTCCAGTGTGCATTCCTTATTGTTATTAAACAGGTTGATTTCGTATTCATCCATAGTTGCTACAAAATCCGCAACAAGTCCCTTTTTCGGTT
>JAIRKO010000007.1 GCA_031260045.1 Dysgonamonadaceae bacterium
CGCCTTGCGGGTCAAGGTCTTTATATTTGACATCGCCGGGCTGTACAGCAGTGCCGTTTTCCAAGTTGCGGCTCGGCACGGGGACTTTCGATATATCGTCGGTTTTTTGTACTATCCCGCCGAAAACCAGACCGTAAAAAGAACCGAAAGCCTCGCCTTCTTTCAGTATCGTATTACCCGAAATGACATAACCCGAACCGATCGCCACGTCCGTTACCCTATTTATATTTTTGGCGATGTTGGCGGAAACGTTCCACGAATGATTTTTTCGGTCAAGAATCAATCCCTTCACTTCCAGTTCGACGCCTTTGTTGACGATACTTCCCACGTTTTTGAGTTGCGAGGTATAACCGCTCGTGATTTCGACGGGAACATTCAGCAGCAAGTCGGAAGTTTTTTTGTAATATGCGTCTGCAACTATGTCAATACGCGACAGCAGGTTTAAATCAAGTCCCAAATTGTATTGCGTGGTCGTTTCCCATTTCAACTCCGGATTGGAGCGGTTGGCTTGTACGTAGCCCACCACTATTTTGTTGTTGAACGAATATTTAACCGTGTTGTAAGTTTCTTCATACCGGTAATCGCCGACTTCCTGATTGCCTACGGTTCCCAGACTGGCTCTCAGTTTCAAATCCTTAATCGCAGGGTTGCCTTTCAGGAACGATTCTTCGTTCACGTTCCAGGATAAACCCAGCGAGGGGAAATATCCCCATTTGTGTCCGAGAGCAAACCGCGATGATCCGTCTGCCCGCAAGGTTGCCGTGAGATTGTATCGCCCTTTCAGCGTATAATTCAGGCGTCCCAGCACGGAATTCAATACCGATTCCGAACCGGCGGTAATCGGCGCCAAAAGACCTTCGCTGGCTTGCAGATTGTGAAACGACAGCGCTTCGTTTGAGAAACTGGTTGAAGCGACCGTAGTGCGTTCCACAGAAGTCGTCTGCGTACTGTAGCCCGCCAGAATATTGACGGTATGAATATCATTTATCAGCTTATTGTAATTCAAAGTATATTCATACTGCCACGAATCGCTACGTTTGTTTCCAACCGACCCGTAACCCTTGGCAAGGAAACCTGCGGCAGAGGAAGACGGTCCGAAAAAGTTCTGCGTGGAATTATTCAGATTAATCCCGGCGGCTACCCTGAATCGTAGCGAAGGCACAATGTTGTAATTCACATAAAAATTGCCCGTTACGGAATTGCTTATGTTTTGGGATACGGTATTCAGCAGATCGGATATGGCGTTTACGGTGCGATCGCCGTAACGCAAATCGCCTTTTTCGTGAACGTTGTTGTAGTTGAAACTCCCGTCGAGATTGTAAATCGGGACTGTTTTGGGAATAAGTATCACGTAACCCAGAGAGTTGGACGCGCTGCCGGTTTCTATACCTGCATAGTCGGCAAGTCCGTTCTGGACAAGTTTGCCGGCGTTGCCGATAAGCCCCACGGCGAGGTTTTTGAAAATATCGCGTTCAAAGTTAAAGCGTCCGGTGTAACGGCGAAAATTCGTATTCAGAATAATGCCGTCCTGATCTGTGAAATTACCCGACAGGAGGTAGCGTGTTTTTTCGTCGCCGCCGCTGACGGTCAACTGGTGAGTTTGGGATGTGGCGGTACGGAGAGCGGCATCCTGCCAGTCAACGCCTTCGCCCAACGCTTCCAGTTGCGATTGACTCCAGCCTTTATACGGTCCCGGATCTAATTCGCTTGAGGGATATATTTCCAGATTCAGCTTCGCCCAATCCTTTGAGCTCAGCAAATCAAGCTGTTTGCTTGCTTTTTGCACGCCAATATTGTATTGATATTCAATATTGTTTCGTCCTTTTTTACCGCTTTTGGTGGTAATGATAATAACGCCGTTGGAACCTCGCGAGCCATAAATGGCTGTCGCCGAAACATCTTTCAGCACTTCAATCGACTCAATGTCATGGGGATTGATGGAAGCCAGAGGATCCAAGCGACCTGCAACACGGTTTACGCCCGCTGACGTAACCGACGACGATGCATCGTCTAAATGATAACGCCGTCTATTACATACAGCGGCTCGTTTCCGCCGATAACCGAATTTCCGCCGCGAATACGGATATTGAATGCCGCGCCCGGCTGTCCGGAAGTCTGCGTTACGTTCAATCCCGAAACAGCGCCCCCAATCAGGCTTTCAAATGAAGTGGACAGTTGCGACAGCGCGTCTTTCGGGATGGAAGCGACGGCGCCCGTCAGTTCTTTGCGTTTCTGCGTCCCGTAGCCCACCACAACGATTTCGTTCAGAAAATTGGCATTTTCCTGAAGTTGTATAACGACGGGCTCGCCGGATTCGTAAATATCGACTTCCTGCTTTTTATAGCCTAAATAGTCAATCGAAACGGTAGCCGGAAGCGACCGGACGCTAAGGGAAAAATTCCCGTTTGCGTCGCTGACGGTTCCCTCTTTTGCGCCGGCGAGTGACACGCTGGCGCCAATAACCGGTTCCAGCGTTTTTTCGTCCAGAACCCTTCCCTTTATTTTCACGTCATTTCCCTGCGCATAAGTGGAAAACGGGAAGAAAATAAGGATTAATAACAAAAAATGCAGTACTTTTGTCATGATTTTACATTGTTTAAATTAAGCGTCCACTCTTGTCCGGTTTGCTGAGCGGCAGGAAGGACGCTTTCCGTTAATTAAAAGTCAAATATTGTTTTTTTTGCAAAGGTAGAGTGATTAAGTAGACGCCGCAATACCCTATTTTGGGTATTTTTTGCGCCGGTTGTGCGCGGTTTCGGCTGTGCTTTTGCTGGCGACGGTAAAGCGATGAAGCAATCCAGAAAAAATAGAATTTAATTTTCACACATAAACTTATAGCAAAAGTTATCAACAATTTTTCACTACCTTTGCACTCAATATCAATAAATTTATAAAAATACGCCAATGAAAATATAATTTCTTTCAAAGATACGAGATGAGTAAACGAGTTAACGATGTACGGTATTTCTCGTTTACTCGTTAACTTGTCTACTTGTTAACTCGTCAACTCAAAGAAATTATGTTAATACTTCAAAATATTCAATATACCCTGTTCAATAACGATTTGCTGTTCGGCAACGTAAATCTTACTCTCAACAAAAATGAAAAGGCGGCTTTAATTGGCAACAACGGCGCCGGTAAATCCACGCTACTCCGGATGATTGCCGGACAGGAGCCGTTTTCCGAAGGCAAACTCTCCGTTTTGTCCACGCCCTGTTATATTCCCCAACTTTTCGGGCAATTCAATGATTACACGATTGCGCAGGCATTGCAGATTGACGGCAAGCTGCGAGCATTGCACGAAATCCTGAACGGAAACGCAACGGACGAAAATTTCGCCCTGCTCAACGACGACTGGACAATTGAGCAGCGTTGTTCCGAAGCCCTGAAACATTGGCAATTAGATCATTTGGATTTGTCCATGAAACTGTCTGCGTTGAGCGACGGGCAGCAAGCCAAAGTTTTCTTGGCGAGCGTCGCCCTTCACCGTCCCGAACTGCTGCTAATGGACGAGCCGACCAATCATTTAGACATGGAAGGACGGCAATTGCTCTACGATTTTATCGACAAATTTCAGGGCGCGTTGCTCGTTGTAAGCCACGACCGGACTTTACTGAACCGGTTGGAACCAATTCACGAACTGAGTTTTGACGGAATAAAAACCTATGGCGGCAACTACGAATTTTACCGCGAACAAAAACAAATCGAAAGCAATGCCCTGAACGAAGATGTTCAAAATCGAGAAAAAGCGCTACGCAAAGCCATAAAAACCGAACGGGAAGCGCTGGAACGGCAGCAGAAACAAAATTCACGCGGGAAAAATCAACAGAAAAAGGAAGGTACACCCCCAGCAATGATTAATAAAATGAAAAACGACGCCGAAAAAAGTACCGCCCGCCTGAAAGACGTTCATGCCGGAAAAATCGGTTTGCTTTCCCGAGAACTGTCGGAGTTTCGCAGCAAGAGCAATTCGCAAATCACCCCTGCCGTAAAATTCGGATTCGACAATTCACAACTTCACAAAGGCAAAATTCTGGTCGCGGCAAAAGGATTGAATTACAGATATGGCGCGGGGACGGGTTGCGAATCGCCCCTGTTGTGGCAAAAACCGCTTGATTTCCAAATCGTCAGCGGCGAACGGATTGCGCTTTGCGGCGTAAACGGTTCGGGCAAAACTACTTTGATAAAACTGATATTGGGCGAATTGGAGCCTGCAACCGGAACAATTTTCCGTGCCGACAGCCAAGCCGTTTATATCGACCAAGATTATTCGCTGATAAACAACCGGCTGACGGTTTACGAACAAGCGCAGTCTTTTAACCGCTCGGCTTTGCAGGAACACGAAATCAAAATCCGGCTCAACCGTTTTTTATTTCCCAAAACCGTTTGGGACAAATCGTGCAGCGTGCTTAGCGGCGGCGAAAAAATGCGGCTTGCGCTTTGCTGCCTGACGGTTGCAAACCGGTCGCCGGACATGCTTGTGCTGGACGAACCGACAAACAATTTAGACATCCGAAACATCGAAATTTTGACGACGGCAGTTAATGCCTACGAAGGAACGCTCATTGTTGTTTCCCACGACCCTTGTTTTTTAAAACAAATACTGGCGGAACAGAAAAATGACTTGATTTTTTTCCCGAATATCCTTTCCGGTTTGCGGAAAAATACCGAAATTTGCCGCCTTAAATAAATAAAAATATGATGAATAAAAGCGCTTTACAGATTGCAAGGGCTACCTATAAGCCCAAAGTACCTAGAACTTTAGAAGGTATAGTAAAAATACAGGAAGGTAATCCGACCGAGTCGGTTTCGGACAAAGAGGTGATTAAAAAGTTGTTTCCGCATACCTACGGGATGCCGGTTATCACTTTTGTAGAAGGCACGGAAAGAGCATCTTATCCGGCGGTTAATGTGGGAGTGATTCTTTCCGGCGGTCAGGCTCCGGGCGGACACAACGTCATTGCCGGGCTTTTCGACGGAATCAAAAGCATGAATCCCCAGAGCCGTTTATACGGTTTTATTTTGGGTCCCGGCGGGCTAATCAACCATAAATATATGGAGTTAACGGCGGGTATCATTGATGAATATCGCAATACCGGCGGGTTTGACATCATCGGTTCGGGTCGCGATAAACTGGAAAATGAAGACCAGTTCAACAAAGGTCTGGAAATTCTGAAAAAACTGAACATCAAAGCGTTAGTCATTATCGGCGGCGACGATTCCAATACCAACGCCTGCATTTTGGCAGAATATTACGCCCGAATAGGCGCAGGCGTGCAGGTAATCGGCTGTCCGAAAACCATCGACGGCGACCTGAAAAATGAAATGATCGAAACTTCCTTTGGTTTTGACACAGCTTGCAAGGTTTATTCCGAAGTGATTGGAAATATACAGCGCGACTGTAATTCCGCCCGCAAATACTGGCATTTCATTAAATTAATGGGACGCTCGGCGTCGCATATCGCTTTGGAATGCGCCCTTCAGGTGCAGCCGAATGTCTGCATTATTTCGGAAGAAGTGGAAGCCAAAAACCGGTCTTTGGACGATATAATCAACTATATCGCAGGCGTAGTGGCAAAACGCGCCGAAAATGGGAACAACTTCGGAACGGTGCTGATTCCCGAAGGCTTAATCGAATTTATTCCCGCTATCAAACGGCTGATTAACGAGTTGAACGATTTTCTTGCCAATCACGATTCCGAATTCAGGATGATTAAAAAGAGCGAACAGCGTTCCTACATTATCCGTAAATTGAGCGAGGAAAATGCGGAGTTGTACGCCAGTCTGCCGGAAGCCGTCGCCCGCCAGTTGACGTTAGACCGCGACCCGCACGGGAATGTTCAGGTTTCGCTGATAGAAACGGAAAAACTGCTTGCCGAAATGGTCGGCAACCGGCTGGCGGAATGGGCGGAAGAAGGTAAATATGCAGGAAAATTCGCCACGCAGGTGCATTTTTTCGGTTACGAAGGACGTTGTGCCGCGCCGTCCAATTACGACGCCGATTATTGCTATTCACTGGGATTTACGGCAGCCGGCTTAATCGCTTCAGGGAAAACGGGATACATGTCTTCGGTTCGCAACACAACGGCTCCGGCTTCGGAATGGATTGCCGGCGGAGTGCCTATCACGATGATGATGAATATGGAACGCCGCCACGGTGAAATGAAACCGGTTATCCAAAAAGCGCTGGTAAAATTAGACGGAGCGCCTTTCAAAGAATTTGCGACGCACAAAGACATTTGGGCGATTAATACCGATTACGTTTATCCCGGACCCATCCAGTATTTTGGACCTACGGAAGTCTGCGACCAACCGACTCGGACTTTGCAGATTGAACAGGCGAAGAAATAACGGTAAAACGGTAAATAAAATGGACAAAACGGTAAAAGCAAAAGATGAACTCGTACATTTGAGTTTCATGAAAGTCACGGCAATGGTTTTGGTTGTGTTTTCCCATTCTACCGGCTTTCTGGATACGCCCAATATGTTTTGGATAGAGTATCACCCAGAGGCTCCTTGGAATATAATGGTATATTTGACCCATACCTTTGTTATATGGCTTGTCCCGTCGTTTATTTTTGTGTCCGGCTTTTTGGTGGCACGATCGCAGGAGTTTCATCATTACACCGTTTTTGAGCAAATCACAAGCAGGGGTAAAAGATTGCTTGTCCCTTGGTTTTGTACAATGCTGTTTTGGCTGATACCGATTGCATTGATATTTGATATTCCCATGTATGGACGCCCGGCAGGCAGCGGCATTTTGGAAACATATAAAGCGGGTTTTTTGGGAAAATGTTCTTTTCAGTTGTGGTATTTGCTCTGCCTGTTTTGGGCTACGCTTTTCTGGGCGTTTGGCATTTGGCTGATTAAACGCTTCAGGTATTGGGAAATACCGGGTTTTGCTTTGGCATTTGCGGGAATGTTTTGCATCAACAATTATTGCAAAGATATAACATTTTGGAACTTTTGGGAAAGCGGGCAATACATATTGCTTATGTATCTCGGCATTGTTATATATAAACACCGAAAGAAAATTGATGCGTTTTTCTACAAACGCCGGATACTAAGTTTTGTCCTTTTCGGCGGCTGTTTCGGACTTACTTTTTTGGAGTCGGCAGTTCCTTGGGAATACAAGGCGTTTATATCTGCCGTGTTTGTATTTCTGTTTTACGGAGCGTCTTTGAACATCGTCGGAATTTGGAATACGTTTTTTACAAACAATAAAATCTTCTCGTTTCTCAACGACAATATCCTGTTGTATTATTTGCTGCACTCGCCGACCAACTTTGTTGTTTTCTACTTATTAGTAAATAAAATGCACCTGAACAAATACGCATTTTTCATCACCGAGTTTGTTGTTGTGTTCATTGCGACCACTGTTTTTGTTTTGGTTTTTCGGTTGTTGGGAGGAGAGGTTCGGAAAAAATTGCGGATAGCGAGGTGAAAAATAATGATAAATGATTAACGATTAATGTCGCACACGTCATTACGAGCGAAGCGAAGCAATCCAATTAATCATTATTAATTAATTTTTAATATATTATTTTGATTATTCAATCTCATGGATGAAATCCATTCGTGCAAAAATGATTAATGATTAGTGATTTTTAGTTTTTAGTTCTTCGCTTTCGCCGCCGCCGCGACAATTTAAACAACCCGCAGTTATTTAAACGTTTCCGTCAATTTCTTAATCGCCGGCACCGCCGATTTCCTCTCATACAAAATGGAATAAAGCGTATCCAAAATTGACATTTCCACTTGGTAAGCGTTATTAATTTCTTTGATACATTTAGTTCCAAAATAACCTTCGGCAATCATTTCCATTTCTATTTGAGCGGTTTTCACCGAATAACCTTTCCCGATCATCGTTCCGAAAATCCGGTTTCGGCTGAAACGCGAATAGGCGGTTACCAGCAAATCGCCAAGGTAAACCGAACCGGAAATATTTCTGTCCAAAGGAGAAATCGTGTCAATAAAACGCGACATTTCCATGATGGAATTGGAGATGAAAATGGCTTGGAAATTATCGCCGTACTTCAATCCGTGGCAAATCCCCGCAACAATGGAATAAACGTTTTTCAAAACGGAAGCATATTCCATGCCGATAACGTCGCAGCCGACGGAAGTTCTTATAAAATGCGTACCGAGCAGGTCGGCGATGTACTGCGCACGAGCCTCGTCGGAACAGCCCACCGTGAGATACGACAGCCGTTCCAAAGCAACTTCCTCAGCATGGCAAGGTCCCCCCAGAACGGCAATATTGTTGTAGGGAACATCGTAAAATTTTGAAAAATAATCGGATATCAACATATTTTCATCCGGAACAATGCCTTTAATAGCCGATACCAATATCTTATTTTTCAGCGGCACGTTCAATTTTTGAAGATGCTGTTTCAGAAAAGGGGAAGGAATGGCAAGTATCAGGATGTCGCTGTTTGCCGTTACATCATTGATGTCGCTGTAAAAGGTAATGTTTTCGGGATTAAATTTCACGCTCGTCAAATACGAAGTGTTGTGTCCGAAACTTTTAAATTCTTCGATTTGTTCGGGACGGCGCATGTACCAGTTAAAGTTGGGCTGGGTCATCGAAATGATTTTGGCGAGGGCGGTAGCCCAACTTCCTCCGCCCATTATTCCTACTTTTCCGGATAGTTGCATAATAGAATTTTAAGCGTTAATATTACTATGTTGTACGCGAAAGCACTAAGACGCGAAGTGTTTTTATTAAAAAAACTTCTTAGCGCCTTTGCGTACAATCCTATCTTATTTTTCGGGTCTCATTTGCGGAAAAAACAGCACTTCCTGAATGGAAACCTGCCCGGTCAGCAGCATAACCAGCCTGTCCATGCCGATTCCCATTCCCGAAGTCGGCGGCATACCGTATTCGATGGCGCGTAAAAAATCCCCGTCGATAAACATGGCTTCGTCGTCGCCTTTTTCCGAGAGCCGCAACTGTTCTTCAAAACGTTCCCGCTGGTCGATTGGATCGTTCAGTTCCGAATAAGCGTTTGCCAATTCTTTGCCGTTTGCCATCAGTTCAAAACGTTCGGTCAAATCGGGATTGTCGCGGTGGCGTTTGCAAAGCGGGGACATTTCTTTCGGATAATCGGTAATGAAAGTCGGCTGAATGTAATTGGCTTCGCATTTCTCGCCGAAAATCTTATCAATCAGTTTTCCTTTTCCCATAGACGGGTTTTGTTCCACACCCAATTTTTTGCAAATTTCCCGCAACCGGTTTTCGTCGGCTCCGGCAAGGTCTATGCCGGTATTTTCCTTGATGGCGTCGAGCATGGTTACCCGCCGATAGGGCGCTTTGAAATTAATCGTCGTATCGCCAATTTTCACTTCGGTGGTTCCGAGTACGTCCATGCAAATTTTTTCAATCATTTGTTCCGTAAAGCGCATCATCCAATGGTAGTCTTTGTAGGCTACATAGATTTCCATCACCGTAAATTCGGGATTGTGGGTTCTGTCCATTCCTTCGTTGCGGAAATTGCGGGAAAATTCGTAAACGCCTTCAAATCCGCCGACAATCAAGCGTTTGAGATATAATTCGTTGGCAATACGAAGATAAAGCGGAATATCCAAAGCGTTGTGATGCGTAGTGAATGGGCGGGCAGCTGCGCCTCCCGGAATGTTTTGCAAAACCGGCGTGTCAACTTCAAGGTATCCGCGTTCGTTAAAAAAATTGCGCATCGCATTGAAAATCTGCGTCCGCTTCGTAAAAATATCTTTTATGCCCTCATTGACAAGCAAATCGACATACCGTTGCCTGTATCTCAATTCGGGGTCTTCAAAAGCGTCGTAAGCCGTTCCGTCCTTGTATTTGACGATTGGAAGCGGGCGCAGGGATTTTGCCAAAACGGTCAGTTCTTCGGCGTGGACGGAAACGGCGCCCATTTGCGTGCGGAATACAAAACCTTTCACGCCGATAAAATCGCCGATGTCCAAATCTTTTTTGAAAACGGTGTTGTACAAATCCTTGTCTTCGCCGGGGCAAATGTCGTCGCGGGTAATGTACACCTGAATTCTTCCCGCCGAATCCTGCAATTCGATGAAAGACGCTTTTCCCATAATCCGGCGGCTCATAATCCGACCGGCAACGGAAACCGTTTTGCGGGGGGCGTCGTCCCGAAATTCTTCCTTGATGGAAACGGAATAAGCGTTTACCGGATATTCCGCTGCAGGGTAAGGTTCAATGCCCCTGTTCCGCAAGTCTTCAAGACTTTTACGGCGAAATATTTCCTGCTCACTCAATGCTTGTATGTTCATTCGTTTTTTCTTTAAAACCAATTCGCAAAAGTAGTGAAAAAAAGGTGCATTTCAAATTAATTATCGTAGTTGTCATTGCAAACCGGAAGCAATCCGGAAAAATAATCTGAACTAATTATGACCATGATTATTTAATCAAAAAAAGGTTTGCGTTTCCAAAAACGGCAAATTATTCCTCTGCGCTTTCTTCTTCCGGTTGTTCCGCTTTTTTGCTGAAAAGTCCGCTGGCAACAACGTTTTCATAAACGCCTGAGGGCATATAAAAACGGACGTCTTTACCCTGTGCGACGGCTTGCCGGATGGCGCTTGAAGAAATTTCGATTTTGGGAGCGCCGTACACCGGTTTTGCATTCGGGTGGTCAATATAAATTTTACCTGTTCCCAAGCGCGGATACACCCATGTTTTAAAGTTCTTTAAAATCACCTTGTAATCTTTCCACCGGTGAATGGTCGCCCAATTGTCGCCGCCGATGATCAATTCAAAAGCATGGTCGGGATACAACAGCCTCAGTTTCTGGAGCGTATTCACCGTGTACGTCGGCTGAGGCATATCCCATTCAACGGTACAGGTTTTGAATTTGGGATAACCTTTAATCGCGTTTTCAATCAGTTGCAGCCTAAGTTCCTGATCCATCATGATTGTCGCCGATTTCAATGGATTTTTAGGCGAGATTAAAAACCAAATTTCATCAAATCCGCCAAATTCTGCCACATAATTTGCAATAGCCAAATGTCCGATATGTACCGGATTAAACGATCCGGGGAAAATTCCGATTTTCATGCGTGCGAAATAAATTTAATTATAATATTTTCCGTTTCTTCTTTTGCTTTTTCCAAATTGTCGTTGACGATTACCCGATCGTAGCGGGAAGCCAAACTCAGTTCGTAAGCGGCTTTGGAAATCCGGTCGGCGATTATTTCAGGGGAATCCGTTCTCCGTTTTTCCAGCCGTCTTTTCAATTCTTCCATCGAAGGGGGTTGAATAAAAACAAGCAAAGCCCGTTCGCCATACAACTTTTTGATGTTCAGCCCGCCGGCTACATCCACATCCATAATGACATTTTCCCCTTTTTGAAGTTTTTCGTCCACTTCCGACTTTAGCGTGCCGTAAAAACGGTCGGGATAAACTTCTTCATACTCAATGAAATCACCTTTTTCAATCCGTTCCCTGAATGTTTCGGGCGACAGGAAATAATATTCCACCCCATCCCGTTCCTTGCCCCGCGGCGGGCGGCTTGTGGCAGACACCGAAAACCGCAACGGCAATCCTTTTTGAAGGATATGGTTGATAATGGTCGATTTCCCCGACCCGGAGGGCGCAGAAAGAATAATCAGTTTTCCGTTCACGATTTATAAAACATTAAAAATTTGCTCCTTCATTTGCTCCAGTTCGTCTTTCATTTGCACAACAATTTTTTGCATGAGCGCATGATTGGACTTTGATCCCAACGTGTTTATTTCCCTCCCGATTTCTTGGGCGATGAACCCCAGTTTTCTGCCCTGACTTTTTTCACTGTTCAGCGTTTCCAAAAAATATTCCAAATGATTTTTCAGGCGCGATTTTTCTTCGTTGACGTCCAGTTTTTCGACATAATAAATCAATTCCTGTTCAAACCGGTTTTCGTCATATGTGCCGACGTCCGATTTGGCAAGGTTTTCGCGAATGCGTTCTTTGATTTTTTCAATTCGTTCCGCTTCATAAATATCAATTTCTTTCAGGAGGCGGCTAATATTTTCAATCTTGGCGGTGAAGATGTTTTCGAGCATGAGACCTTCCTGCGTGCGGAATTTGTTCAGGGAAACGATGGCTTTTTCGATGGCTTGTTTCACAGCTTCCCACTCTTTTTCGTCCCATTCCATTATTTCCGTTTTCACCGCATCCGGCAAACGGAGGATAATCGAAAACCAGTCAACAGGCAAGGCAATGTTTAAGTCTTCCGATAAATTTTTGATTGCTTCATAATAATTTTTTACTACGGTTTGATTGATTGCATTTGAAACGGATTGATCAACCACATCCGATGTGATTGTTAAATCAACTTTGCCTCGCTCAATTTTTTGGGATATTATATTTCTGATTTCGATGTCTTTTTCACGATAAGTGGCAGGAATACGAGTAGTTACATCAAGTTGTTTGCAATTCAGCGACTTAATTTCTATAGTTATTTTCTTTTCCGGAAAGTTCGCTTCCGCCTTTCCGAATCCGGTCATTGATTGAATCATGGATAAAATTTTCTGCAAAAATAGTCTTTTATATTTAAAACCGGTATAATTCCCATTAAGATTATGTGTGAAAAATTAAATTATATTTATTTTTTTCCGGAAAACCGGTAATTGATTTTCAGCAACAGCATGTTATAATAAGCGCCGAGACGGACGCGCGTCGTTTCGCCGTAGAGCGGCGTAGCGATTTGTTTCGTTTGTTCTTTTTCGACGCCCCAGTATATCGGCGGAGTGCAGGAAAGCATGATGGAGAGACCTTTTTTCGGGAAAATCCGGCTTGCCGTTATCTGCCAACTGTCTTTGCCCAACTGCTGATAACCCTGCCACAGGATGTGTTTTTTCATATTCCGACTGTAACCGAGCTGTATACCGAAACAGGAGGCGGGATGATAAAAATTTGTTTCCGCGCGGGCAAGCCATCCGTCCGCCGTGTTTTCAATGCCTTCGCAGGAAGCTTGGGCGCGGTAAAACGTTAAGCCGCCCGTCAGGCGAATGTATTTGCCGACAGGGCGATCATAGCGGGCGGAAATGGCGTATTCCCTTGTGTCAATGTTCCGAAACGTTCGGTAGAGACGATATTCGTTTATCATGTAAGTTTCGCTGAAATCGTTGTGTGTGAAACGAAACGAGGGTTCGAGGGTCAGCCTGTCGCCCCAGTTGAAGCGTATCGCCGCCGTATGCCGGAGAGCGGGAAGCAGCGCGGGATTCCCGACTTGCGTAAGGAGGCTGTCGACTTTCAAACTCATGGGACTTAACCGGTAAAGTTCCGGATAACGCGGCGCAGCCG
The DNA here is from genome assembly GCA_031260045.1 of Dysgonamonadaceae bacterium. GTDB lineage: Bacteria > Bacteroidota > Bacteroidia > Bacteroidales > Azobacteroidaceae > Azobacteroides. Next base: position 13,283 of record JAIRKO010000007.1, read on the forward strand.
TATAATTCATATCTATTTCCATCCGTCGGACGGGTTTGTATTTAACTGTCAGATAAGGCATAAGGAGGATAAGGTTATTTACCGAACTTTGGTTACGTATCCTCACCGCTTCCGCGCCTAATCCCGCTTTTGCCTTTATTTTCGCGGCGGGATTGCAGGATATGGAAACAAAGAAAACATGCCGGTATTCGTTATAATCCAAAAATCCTTTTCCGATGCTGCTTTCGGAAGCATATATCCGCCGACTGCCCGAATAACCTGCCTCCAAGGCGGTTGTCGCCGACAACAAATAGGACGTTTCCAGATTGAAAAGAGCGTGGTTTTTATACTCGTTGTACAGGTTTTCATTCCTGTTAACCGTCTTTTCTTCCTTCTGTTCAAAGCGGTTTTCCATGTCGTTGAAATAATAATTCCACGTCAAATCGCCATGCAGGTGCAAACGGTCGTTTATTTTCCCGTCGTAAGAAAGACTGCCCGATACAATCCGGTCTATGGTCAGGTTTTCCGTTGTGTTTTTCAGCGACCTGTTTGAAATATTTAGGTTGATGATTTTTTGCGCAGTATAGGCATATTCCGAGTACATGTTTCCGGTAGCGTAATCGGCGCGGAGAGAAAAAGCATGGTTTCGGTTTGCGCGGTAATTCATTCCGAGAGCCGCATTGTGCCTTTGCGAGCGGTAAAGGCTGTTGGGGTCGTGCAGGGCGGAAATGTCGCCGCCGTAAACCTGCTTTTTTTCCATCGGCAAATTCCACCTTTCCCACTCGAAAGAATAACTTGCATAAAAATCCGTTTTGGGGTTGAAAAAGGAAACTCCCGCGAGCGGCAATTCTTCCGCCAACCGGTCTTTGCCGTTATTTCGGGAAAAATTCACGGCGGAAATGTTCGACGCGAAAATGTTGTATCCTTTCCTGTTTTCATCCCGTATAAAGTTGATTACGGCATCATAGCCGTCGGATACGAAACGCCCGTGCGGCTCGCGTATTACTTCAATCATGCGTATTTGTCGGGAAGGGAGGCTGTTGATGTAGTCCGGCGACTGCTTCATTCCGTTCACCGTCAGCAGGATATTGGTTTTATCGTCAACCTTGACCGTTTGGGCGGATTTGTCGTAATCCAAGCCGTGTATTTTCCCCAGTAAATCCATCGCATCAAACGTTCCATCATACATTTCGGGGGTTATGCGGTGGGCAGTCCGGTCGGCTTTCACGGTTCTTCCCGCGACGGTGATTTCATCCAAAAAATGTTCTGAAGTTTCCATCAAAAACACGCCCGCATCTTCGTCCGCACCGTTTATCGCGTCCACGAGCGTTTCATATCCGATAAAACTGATTTTAATTTGATGGGGAACCCGTCCGGTTATGAGGCGGAAAACGCCCGTCGCATCGGTAATGCTCGCCGACAGGACATTTCCGGCGGCATCCAGTAGGCAAACGCTTGCATACGGCAGCATGTTCATTGTTTGCCGTTCGGCGACCCGTCCCTTCACCACAAACTGTTTTTCTTCCGGCGGATACGACCGGTTTTCCCCGCGTGGATAAACGATAATGTGATTTCCGGTTATTTCAAAGGTATAGGGCGTTTCCCGCGACAGGTGTGACAGTGCGTCTTCCATGCGGATATTCCCTGCGGGAACGGATATTTTCATTGCCGAATCAACCTGCACATGGCTGTAAGCAAACGTGTAAGGTGTTTGCGTTTCAATCAGGCGAAAAAAAGCGCCGACCGTCAGGCTATCTTTCACAGATGTAAGCGGTTGCGCCATCGCCGGGCATGAAATCATCACGCAAATGAACAACAAAAGCCTTGCCGCCATGCGTTATTTTTTCGTTAACCAAACGGTTTTGTTTTCCATGCGGTAATCAATTCCGGCAGTGGTTTCCAGTATTCGCATTATTTCGGAAAAACTCTCGTTGTGCAGGAATTTCAGGGAATAACGCTCGCCGACGTCCAGCGTTTTTCCGGTTTGGAAGGCAACGTCGAATTTCCGTTCAATCGCCGAAAGGATTGTGCCGAGCGGCTGTCCGGCAAAAACGAGACGCCCGTCTTTCCAGGCGGAAAAATCCCCGGCGTTTACCTGCGCGAGCGCTACGCTGTTTGATCGGCTGTCGTAATGCAATTGCTGGTTGGGGCGCAGGGTATATGCCCGCCCGGTTTTTGTTGTCGCCTTTATCCTGCCGCGGTTTAGCGTCGCGGTTGTTTCCGTTTCGTCGGGATAGGCTTTTACGTTAAATTCCGTTCCCAAGACTTCGACGGACAGGTGTTTAGTTTCGACGATAAAGGGTTTTGCGGGGTCTTTAGCAACGGAGAAACAGGCTTCGCCGCTCAGTTTTACGCCACGTGCGGTTTTTCCGAACGAGGCGGCGTAGCGAATTTCGCTTCCGGCGTTCAGGAATACGGTCGAAGCGTCGGGCAGGGTGATTTTCCTGCTTTCGCCGTAGGGAACGGATATGCTTACGGTCGCATTCCGTTTTTCATCCAGGTTTTTCATCAGGAAATAACTTCCCGTCAACAGGACAAAGGGAAAAATCACGGCGGCTATCCGCAACCATTGGCGGCGCATGGATATTCTTTCGGTCGAGACGCTGTTTGCCATTCCCAAACGTTTTTTTACTTGAGACAGCGAAGAATGCGTTGCGGGGGAGGCGGTTTCCGGCAGAGAATTCCAGTATGCTTCTAAGGATTGATTTTTTTCCGCCTCGCGGTTTTTGTCTATCAGCCACCGTTGCACCTTTTCTTCCATTTCCTGATTGTAGCGGTTGCGCAGGTATCGCTCAATTATTTTCGATACAGGGTTTTGTTTTTTCATTTGTTTATATTTTTACACGTATCCGTTCATCTATTTTGAATACAACTTACGGTGGAAAATCTCCCGAATTACTTATATTATTTAATTCAAGTTATTATTTATTTCTTTACGTATTTCGCCGATAGCCATGCTCAGGTTGTTTTCCACCGTTTTTTGGGAAATATTCAGCAAAGCGGCTATTTCGCCGTTTGAAAGTCCTTTCAGGCGGCTGAGCCGGTAAATTTCGCTCCTTTTTTCCGGCATCCGGCTGAGCGTCATTTCAATCAACAGTTCAGTTTCTTTTGCAAACACAAGTTCTTCCGGCGTATCCGTTTCCTCCCGTTGGGTGTATTCGTTCATATAATTTACGTGAACCAGTTTATGTTTCAGGTAGTTGAAAGCCGTATTCCGCGACATGGTGAAAAGAAACGCGCCGAATGAAAAACCCGTATCTATGGTTTCGCGATTTGTCCACAGTTTTGCGAAAACGTCCTGCGCCAAATCCTCCGCATCGTCCTCCGAACGGATAAGCCCGGCAATGAAACGCTTCACCTTGTCGAAATAGCAGAGGAACACCGCCTCGAATGCCCGGTGTTCGCCTCTTTTTAACCCCTCCAATGTTTCGATTGTTACGTTTGAGTGCATGGCTTACTGTTTTTGCCCGCAAAATTAAAGAAAATATATTACAGAAAAAAAAGCGGGCTTCCGAAGTAAAAGATTTTCGGATAGAGAAAAAAATCCAATAATTCTTTGTTCGTTGATAATCCGGCTATTTTCACAGTCATGGAAGATAGTGATGAATTTCTCAATATCATAAACAGTAGGGATTTTGATGCTGTTATTTATTCGCCGTTGCCCGCGCCGACATCAGTATATTGAAAGATAATGCTACCTTTGCGGGAGTTTCTGTAAATAAAATGAATGTGTCCGGTAGAACCGAATTGCTAAAAGAAGCAAAAGCAAAATATAATTCATACAACGCTGATAATTGGAAACGCGCATATTTCAACAAAGAAAACGGCGGGTATTTGCTTATTGACAGGGAAAGAATAAAGCAAAGCGCAATAAATAAACAGGAAAAAGAAAAGTACAACAAGGAATATGATATGTGCCGGACATTAGCTGATAATGGTTATAAAGTGGAATATTTGAAAATAACGGAAAGAAGTTTCGATATATACCTGAACGGGATAGCGGCGGATTTGAAAAAAACAGTTGGTAGTGTGAATATAGTAAAATATGCCAAGCACGCAATAAAAGAACAGGGGGCGCAAATAGTTGTTTTTGAGTTTGAAAAAGAAACAACTCACATTAAAGAAGAATTAAAGAACCTAAAAGCGAAAGGGATAAAGGTTAAATATTACTTTTCAAATAACCTAAATAAAATCATAGATTTATAAAAATCAACAACCCCCTTGCGGGGGTTGAGGCTGGTACGAACCTTTCGGCACATACCTATGAGTTTGAGGACTCACTTCAAGCGCTTATTTTAAATCATGCACTCTTAGATTTCACCGCAAAAGTAAGCATTGTTTCCATAAATAACAAAAATAATGTCTTATTTTTCCTTAAAACCATCGTTTTTGCCCAAAGAAGCGCTCCGAAAAACGCGGGATAACGGGGCTGTTTTCGCTGGCGACGGCTGCTACAATTTTACCCCCGCGCCATTTGCTCCCTAATTTAAACAAAATTGGAATTTATAAGATTTTCAATTATTTTTGCACCTGAATATTTTTCATACAAACAGATTTAAATACGAAAAGGAATGAAGGCGCAAAGGCACGAAGACACAAAGTTTATATGTTTGAAATATTACGTTGTGTCGTTGTGTTTTTGCGTTTTCGCGTTTATTTTGCCGGCATTTTCAAATCCGCTTTCGGCAAAGGGAAAAACGGCTGTGGTGTATCAAATCCGCATCAACTCGGAAATCAACACAACTTCGCATATCTACTTGGTTAACGGGCTGAAAGAGGCAAACGCGATGCGTGCCGACGCCGTGCTGCTGCACCTGAACACATACGGGGGCGCGTTGGCAAGCGCCGATTCCATGCGGTCGGCAATCCTCTACAATCCCATTCCCGTGCATGTTTTTATTGACAACAATGCCGCGTCGGCAGGGGCTTTAATTGCCGTCGCCTGCCGGAAAATTTACATGCGAGAAGGGGCGAGCATCGGGGCGGCAACCGTAGTGAACGGCGGTTCGGGGCAAGCCATGCCCGATAAATACCAGTCCTACATGCGCTCCATTATTCGCGCAACCGCTGAGGCGCACGGAAAAAAACCGCTAATCGCCGGAAACGACACCGTTTATAAATGGATACGCGACCCCAAAATCGCCGAAGCAATGGTGGATGAACGGATTTACATCCCCAACGTAATTGATTCGGGCAAAGTACTCTCGCTCACCGCCGGAGAAGCCGTAAAAATGGGCTTTTGCGACGGTATCGCCGAAAGCCTCGACGAGGTGATTACCCAACATTTGGGCTACAAAAACTACCGGTCGATCGAATACAAACCCACGCTCTTGGACAACCTGAAAGGGTTTTTGACGAACCCCGCTTTGCAAGCCGTGCTGATTATGATTATTGTTGCCGGCATTTATTTTGAATTGCAAACGCCCGGCGTCGGTTTCCCGACTTTTGCAGCGGTCGGCGCAGCGGTTCTGTATTTTACGCCGCTGTACATGGACGGACTGGTGCAGAATTGGGAGATCATCGTTTTCCTTATCGGCGTCGTATGCGTTTTTCTTGAGATATTCGTTTTTCCCGGCTTCGGCGTTTCGGGGACGCTCGGCGTTGTATGTATCAGCGCGGGCTTAATATTTGCCTTGCTTAATAACGATTATTTTTCGTTCAAAGCGGTACGAATACCGGATGTTTCGCGGGCGTTGCTAACCGTTTTATCGGGATTAGTCCTCAGTTTCCCGCTCATATTTTGGATTTCGACGCGGATAGGAAAAAAGGGCGTCTTCCGAAAAGTCGCACTGACAGCCGATTTGGAAGATTCCACAAGCGTCGATCCCGAAGAACGCAAGCTGGTGGGGAAAACCGCTACGGCAGTTACCGTGCTCCGCCCTTCGGGTATAATCATGATAAACGGCGAAATATATGATGCGATTTCCATGCGGGGATTTGTTGAAGCGGGGAGTAGCGTAAAGGTTGTGAAGTTTGAGAATATGCAACTTTATGTAAATTAATTTCGGGAATAGCCGTCGCGATTGAACTTTCCAATCGGATTAAATATATATGAAATGAAATACCTTATTATATTAGGCGATGGGATGGCAGACGAACCCATCCAATCGTTAGGAAATCAAACGCCGCTGCAATACGCCTCCACCCCGTCGATGGACATGCTGGCGCGGAAAGGCGGCGCCGGTTTGCTGCATACCGTTCCCGAAGGGATGCACCCCGGCAGCGAAGTCGCCAATCTTTCGGTTTTGGGCTACAATCCCGTTGAGGTGTTGGAAGGACGCGGCGCATTGGAAGCCGCCAGCATGGGCATCGACATCCTTTCCGGCGAAATGGTGATGCGCTGCAACCTGATTTGTATCGAAAACGGGAAAATCAAAAACCATTCGGCAGGTCATATTTCGAGCGAAGAAGCCGGAATATTAATTCGTTACCTTAACGGCATGTTTCCCGCGCTTCCCCCTTTTGGCGGGGAGGGCGGCGGTTTCTTTCCCGGCGTTTCCTACCGCCATATCCTAAAACTGAAAGGCGGAAACAAACGCCTGCTTTGTACGCCGCCGCACGATATTCCCGGCGTCGAATTCCGAAACGCGCTGATAAAAGCCGAACTCCCCGAAGCGCAGGAAACAGCCGATTACCTGAACCGTTGCATTATCCGCTCGCAGGAAATGCTCGAAAATCACCCCGTCAACCTCAAACGAAAAGCGGAAGGGAAAGACCCCGCCAACAGCATTTGGCTTTGGTCGCCCGGCTATAAACCGCAGATGAAACCGCTGTCGGAAATGTATCCGATACACGCGGGAGCGGTTATTTCGGCGGTGGATTTAATTAAGGGAATCGGCATTTGCGCGGGGCTGGAAATCATCAACGTGCCGGGTGCCACTGGTTTGTATGATACTGATTATGAGGGAAAAGCGCAAGCCGCGCTAAAAGCCCTGCGGGAAACCGATTTCGTATACGTTCACGTTGAAGCGAGCGACGAAGCCGGACACGAAGGCGATGCGCTCCTGAAAGTAAAAACCATCGAATACCTTGACAAACGCCTCTTGCAACCCATTCTCGAAGCCGTCGACAGTTGGGACGAACCGGTAACGATTGCGCTTTTGCCCGACCATCCCACGCCTTGCCGGATTAAGACGCACACCGCTTTGCCCGTCCCGTTCGTGATTTACAAACCGGGGGAAATGCCGGATAAAGTTACCGAATACAATGAGTTTTCGGTAGAAAAGGGGAAATACGGCGTTTTGAAGGGAGAGCAATTTATCAAAAATTTCTTTCTCTCAGAATAAGAAAAAAGTTGTATCTTGGCGGCAATTTTCAAACGCTTATGAAAAAAGAGAAGTATAATATCGAATACGTTTTCGACAGAGCGGGACAACACAGCCTTTGGGAGCATATTTCTTCGATGGACGGTTTGGAGGGATGGTTTGCCGACAAGGTTTCCGTCAACGGGAAAATTTACACTTTTACGTGGGAAACCAGTTCGGCAAAGGCGGAAGTGGTGGCTATCAGTTACAACAATTTCATTCGTTTTCATTGGCTGGATGATGAAAATCCGGCGTCTTTTTTTGAATTTCGGCTGCATAAAAACGAACTGACCGGCGGAATCGTACTCGAAATTACCGACTTTGCGGAAGAACACGAAAAAGACGATGCAATCAATGTTTGGGAAACCGAAATCCGGTCGCTTCGCCGAATACTTGGTTTGTAGCCTATTTCTCTCTGTGTAACTCTGTGTTGTAAATAAATTACACAAAGAAGCGGGAAAACAATCAAAAATAAATTTTTTCATACATAATCTTAAACAACAATGTCTTATTATCAAAGAAATAATTTCTACAGTCACATTCCGACAATTACAAAAAACCTGTTAATTATTAACTTAATAGTGTGGTTGTCCTGCCTTTTATTCAATCGGTTGGAGTTGTATTTCGCCCTGTTTAACTATGGTTCGGGTTATTTTAAGTTATACCAGTTGGTTACTTATATGTTTACCCATGTCAGTTTCGATCATATTTTCTTCAATATGTTTGCGCTGTTCATGTTTGGCGGGGTGCTTGAAAACTTCTGGGGACGAAAACGATACCTTATTTATTATATGGCGACGGGCGTCGGCGCGGGATTGGTGCAACTGTTGGTTTGCCATTTGCAGGGCATTACGGTTCCGGTTCCGACCATCGGCGCTTCGGGCGCAATTTTCGGCTTGCTGCTTGCTTTTGGTATGCTTTTTCCCGATACTCCCATGTTTTTGATGTTTATACCGATTCCGGTGAAGGCGAAATACATGGTAATCGGTTACGGATTAATTGAATTTTTCTTCGGCGTAGCCAACCGGACGAGCGATAATGTGGCTCATTTTGCCCATTTGGGCGGCATGTTATTCGGGATTATTCTGATTTTGTATTGGCGAAAAAAACGGTATCGGTAAATGTTCATAGTTAGTATTTCTCTCTGTGTTATAAATAAATTACACAGAGAAGCAATCCCGAAATAGAAAATATAATTTAATTTTTGATTACCATTTAGCAAATGAAACCCATTAAAAATTTTTTTCAAAGCATCATTAGGATTTTGAATTTTGTGCTATCAATAGCCTTGCTGATAGCTGCTTTTTCCGATTTCGTTTCCCCATTCAGGAGCGTGATTTTTTCCTATTTAGGCTTGTTTTTTCCTTTTATTTTCCTGCTTAGCTTGGTGTTGTTCTTTGTCCTGCTGTTTACCGAACAATGGCTGCCGGCTTGTTTGAATTTTTTGACTTACCTTGCCTGCATAAGCGCGATCTACACTTATATTCCCATTCACCGGAAAACGGAACAGATACCCGAAGACTGCATCAAACTGCTAACATACAATGTAATGCGTTTCGGCAAGCAGGGCGGCAAATCGCAAAAGGAATCCAACAAAATTCTTCGGTATATCAAGGAAAGCGATGCGGATATTGTCTGCATTCAAGAATTCGGCGCGTTGAAAAACAGCAGCGATACAAGGCTGACGGAGGAAGATATTATGATCGCTTTGTATAAATACCCCTATCATAATATCAATGAGCTGTCGTTTCCGCATCCGGACGAAACTTTCGGGGTCGCTATCTTTTCCAAATATCCGATTTTATCGGTGAAAAAAGCGCCTTACAAAAGCAAATACAACGGTTCGATTATCTGCGAATTGGGGATTAAGGGGCGAAAAGTTACGCTGATTAACAACCACTTGGAATCCAATAAACTGTCATACGAAGAACGAAACGATTATTACCAAATGACGCAAAACCCGGATTCCCGTTCGCTGGACGTTTTCACAAGAATGATGACCAAACGGCTGACGCCCGCCTACCGACTTCGGGCAATTCAAGCGCAAACCGTTTCCCGCATGATAGCGGAGGATACCAACCCGTATATCATTGTTTGCGGGGATTTTAACGATACGCCTATTTCTTATGCGCGTCGCAAAATCAAGGGAAATCTTCGCGATGCGTTTGTGGACAGCGGTTGCGGCTTGGGGATTACTTACAACAGTTACCGTTTTTTGTTCCGCATCGACTATATTTTACATAGCAGCAATATCAAATCTTATAACTGTACGGTCGGGAAATTGCGCGATTCCGATCATTTTCCGGTTTGGTGTTATTTGGAATTGAGATGATTTATTTGTACGCAAAAGGCGCAAAAACGCTAAGATTTTATTAGGACATCACTTTGCGTCTTCGCGCCTTAGCGTACAATTATCATTACATCTTCCGCACCCAGCCGGAGCAATTTTTCACGATTAAAATGCCTTTCGGTATTCGGATGATTGCTTCGCTCCCTTTATACAACAACACCCCCGAAACACCATAAACCATGATCTCCTCGCCGGAGGGATTGTAGAGATAATCACCCCCACGATAAATGTCCGGCTGTTCCGAGTTCGGATGATTGATACCGGTAGGTTCGGTCGGTTCAGCCGGCGCTTCCTGCCGATTTACCGTAATTTTATAAATCTTGGGGATACCGTATTCGGCGATAACGACAATATCAAATTCGTTGACGCCAAAGCGTAAGTCATGCACGCCATCGCCGGTTACCGTTACGTTTTCGTTCGACGGGTCTTTTTCGACCAGGAAGTTGATTTGCGCAACGGTGTAGGGCATCGTGATTTCGTGATACAGTTGGGACAAATCCAGTTCGGAATAGCCGTATACGTTGGGCGTATAACTCATGCGTTTTACCTCATAGAGACCACTGAGTCGGGAAATGAATATTTCATATTCTTGATGATTGGACAAATCTTCCGAAACAACTTTGATTTTGAATTCATTCCTGCCCGCCGCCAATCGGTATGTACCCTCACCCGACACGGATGCGCCTTTGCCGGCGTCGCTTAACCGGGCATTTATCCGAACCGTGCTTAAATGGTAAGGCGC
>JAIRKO010000050.1 GCA_031260045.1 Dysgonamonadaceae bacterium
TAAATAATATCACTAAAATACTTAAAAAGGGAGGTGTTTTCTATTTTTCCGTTCCAATGGGAAGTACACAAAGAATAGAATTTAATGAGCAACGTGTGTTTTCGCTGGATTACCTGATGCGGATTTTGACGCCCGACTATACAATCAAGTCATTTGCGTATGTAAACGATAAGGGCGACTTGGTGGAAGATGCCGAATTGACGGAAGAAAATATCAAATCAAGTTTTTTGTGCTGGTACGGATGCGCTATTTTTACGTTGATAAAAAAATAAACAATGGTAGATACTGTTATTTTTTCTTTCGACCGCGCCATGCAACTTTCTTTACTCTTGGAAAGTATTGTCCGGCACGACATTCATAAATATCTAAATGTCAATATCCTGTTTTGTTATTCGGCGGCGGAATACAAGAAAGCATACAAAAAACTGCAAAACAAGTATCCGCAATTCGGATGGATAGAAGAAACCGTTTTTAATAAGCCCGAACTCAATTCCGACTTCGATTTTTGTTATTGGCATAATTACTATTGGTGGTTAAAATATAAGCATTTACGTAAAAATAAAAGTGATTTCAAACATATAATCTTGCAGATTTTGTCAGGCAACAGAAATAAGTCGGTTATGTTTTTGACAGACGACAGTGTTTTTTATCGCGATATTGAAATTTCAAATATTCAAGATGAAAAAACGGCGTTTAGTTTAAGGCACGGTAAACATCTTGCAGACGGCGAATATAAAGAAACAGAAAACGGTATCGAATGGAATGTGTATGAAAATGACGAAACTACCGATTGGGGCTACCCTTTTTCAGTCGATGGGCATATTTACAATAAAGCCGCACTGTTAAAAATCATCCGGAAAATCATTTTCAACAATCCGAATACGATGGAAGGCAATATCGCTTGCTATTTCAAAGAAAAATATTTATTTCCGCAAATGAAAGCGAACAAATGCAGTTGTTTGGCGGGATTTGAACTGAACCGCGTGCAGGCGATTGTCAATAATCATCATTTGGGAATTTCGCAAGAACAATTAAACCGGTATTTCTTAGACGATTATCAACTGCAAATTCAATTTGATACCACACAAATTCAATATTTCAGACCGGAAATCGAATTTATTTACGCGCAAAAAAAAGGAAGAGAAAATAAAAATTTATCCATGATGAGAGAAATCGGTATCTCAGTTATAACGCCGGTTTATAACCGGCAGGATTGCATCGGGCGTTGCATCGAAAGCGTTGCCAATCAGCATTACCCGAATGTTGAATATTGGATAATTGACGACGGTTCAACCGATGCGACTTCTTCCGTTATTGATAAATATGCTCGACAATATCCGTTTATCAAGGTTTGCCGGTTTGAAAAAAACAGGGGCGTGAATGCCGCCCGCAACTACGCCATACAAAACAGTTCCAAAAATTTTATCCTGTTTCTCGACAGCGACGATTATTTTACGGAAAACGCCCTATACATGATAGACCAAACTATTTCGACGCATCCCGAATATCGCCATTATTTGTTTGCGCAAGATGACAGAATGAGTTATTACAATCAAAATCCTTTGCTGCTTGGAGAAACCGCCGAACTTACTTTTGCCGATTTTTTGACGGGAAAAGCTGCCGGCGATTTTCTGCACGTCATATCCGCCTCTTTGTTACAGGCGTTTCCTTTTGATGAATATTTGCGGATTTATGAAGGTTTGACTTTCCTGAGTATTTATAAAGAAGGGCAAAAGCAATATTTTACGAAACAAATACTTGTGAACCGCGAACGGGGACGCTCCGATTCGGTAACAAAAGAATATTTTTTGCATAACACCGACACCGTCAGGAAACAAATTCAGGCATTAAGTGAAAATTTGCTGCTTTTTGAAGCGGATTATAAGCAATTGGGGGCGGAAAAAGAATTGCAGGCGTTAAAACGCAGGCTTAACATGTTGAAAACAGTATTGAAATTTTGGTTTTTATTAAAACCGGCTATCTTTGTTTATTCGTTTGTCAAACATTCATGAGAAAAACAATCCGCATATTAATATTTTGCCTGTTTGCCGCCTCCGAAGCGGCGGCTTGCTATCCGGTTGTCCGCAATTTTTCAAAAACCAATTCGGATGCCGGAACGCAAACCCGGAAAATTATCCAGCATGCCAACAGCGCGATGTACTTTGCCGACAACAGGGGTTTAACGGAATACAACGGCAGCCGGTGGACGGTTTACCCGATGGCCGGCGGCGGGAATGTAAGCGCGCTGTATTACGACGAAAGCGATAGCCGCATTTATGCGGGCGCCGCCGGCGAGTTCGGTTATTACGGACACAACCGGCGCGGGATGTTGCAATACCGTTCGCTCTTGCCATACGTTCAGCCTTCCGACCGCAGTTTTGGCGAAATTCGCAGCATCGGGAAAAGTCGCGGCGTCGTTTTTTTTCAAAGCGACAGGGAAATTTTCCGCATGGACGACGGCAAGATTACCAAAACGGATTTCACTTGCAAAATCGAATGTGCGGCGTTTGTCCACGATGTTTTGCTGGTCGCTTCGATGGAAGAAGGCATTATGAGCGTGAACGGCGGTTTGGTAACGCCTTTTCCCGGCGGCGAACAGTTGAAAGGCAAGCAGGTATGCGCCATGCGTCCTTTCCGCGAAAAACAGATTTTGTTTGTTACCGCAGGCAACGGGCTGTTTCTCTACGACGGACTGTCCATCCGTCCTTATGAAACGGATATTGACCCGTTTTTGCAGCAAAATCGGGTACTCTGCGCCGAAATCAATGGGACGCAACTTGCGTTGGGAACGCTTCGCAACGGCTTAGTCGTTAAAAATTTGGAAACAAACGAAACGACTTACGCCAATGCCGCTTCCGGTTTGCAAAACAATACCGTGTTAAGTCTGGCTTTCGACAAACAGGGTAATTTGTGGCTGGGGCTGGAGCATGGCATTGATTATGTTATGATTAACTCGCCGGTTTACCACCTGCTCGGCGACGGGCGGCGTTACGGTTCCGGTTACTGTTCCTTCGTTCGCGATAATCAGTTGTATTTGGGAACCAATCAAGGGTTGTATACCGTTTCGTTTCCGGTGCGTTCTTCGCCGGAGCCTGTTTCGGTGCATCTTTACGACCGGATTGTCGGGCAGGTTTGGAGTTTGGAAGAAATTCAAAATACGCTTTTCTGTGCAACCGATCGGGGCGGATTTATCCTGCAAAACGGAACGGCGTTGCCTGTCCCGAACGTTGGCGGCACATGGAAATTCCTTGAATTAAAGCGTCATCCGAACTGTATTTTAGCTTCTTCCTACGCCGGATTTTTCCTGATGGAGAAAGACGGCGACCGGTGGAAATTTTCCCGTTATATCGGCGGTTTCAACCGGTCGGGCGGAATGTTTGAAGAAGATTCGATTGGAAATATCTGGTTTTGCCACCGGCAGGAAGGCGTTTACAAACTTGCGTTCAACGCCGATATGACCCGCTTTTCGGTCAATCGGTTCGGCACGGACAAGGGACTTCGCAGCAACCAAAACAATGTACCGGCAAAAATTGACGGCGAAATTATTATTTCCGGCGACGGCGGATTTTTTCGCTACAATCCCCACAACAACCGAATGGAACATGCCGAAGATTACGAGGCGCGGTTTGGGATTCATGCTCATGCTTTGCGGCTCATGCAAATGCCTTCGGGCGAGGTTTGGTGCGTTTCGCCCGATTATTGCGCCGTCGGCGTGAAAGAAAAAAACGGGCGGTACAGGGTGTGGCAGCCCGCGTTTTTTTCTGCGCTGAAAAACAGGCTGATTTTCGGATTTGAAAATTTCACTCCCATTGATTCGACCGGCGGCGTCCTGATTGGCGTCGAGAACGGTTTCATGCGGTTTGACGGGAATCGCGCCAAAACCCTGTCCCGCTCGTCGCGGACTTTCCCAATCGCAATTCAAAAAGTATTTCTGACCGGCGACAAAGATTCGCTCATATCGGGTTATTTGCCTAAACAGCATCAAATTCCGACATTTGATTATCAAAACAATTCCATCCGGTTTGAATATGCGGCGGCGGAATATCGCGGCGAACATGCGGTAACTTACAGCGTTCGGCTTGAGCATTTCGACGCCGACTGGTCGGCTTGGTCGGAAAGCAATACCAGAGCGTATGCCCAATTGCCCAAAGGCAAGTATACTTTTCGCGTGCGGGCGCAAAACGACTTGGAGGCAGGCATTGCGGAAACCGCCTATCAATTCGTGATTTTGCCGCCGTGGTATAAAAGTATTTGGGCTGTCCTGATTTATTTGGTGTTCCTGACCGGCATTGTTATCCTGTTAATCAAATATATACGCAAAAAAATAAAGGAAAGCGCACGCAAAACAAAAATTAATCCTGCGCAGGAAATACAGGAAAAAGAAACCGGAGAAAATCAACAGTTGCAGTTTGAATTGCGGCAAAAATCGCAGGAATTAGCCAATGCGGTAATAAACCTCGCCCGAAAAAACGAGGTTTTGCTCGAATTGAACCGGATTATCGAAAAAACGTATGGGGATATGAAAACGGTCGACGCGCTCCCTTCCATCACCAAACGCATGAGAACCATGCAAAAGGAAATTAAGCAAAACATTGATCGCGACGATTACTGGAAAAGATTTGCCGAAAACTTTGATTTGATTTACGAAAAATACCTCAAACGCCTGAAAGAACGGTTTCCCAATCTCTCGAAAAACGATTTACGCATTTGCGCTTACCTGAAAATGGGGATGAGTTCAAAGGACATGGCGCCGCTGCTCAATGTTTCCTACCGCAGCGTGGAGACGATTCGTTACCGCATTCGCCAAAAGATGGATTTGGCGCGGGATGTGAATTTAACGGATTTTTTGCAGGGATTTTGAACGTTAATACAATAAATTTTATTTGCCGTCGTTTATAAACCCGATAACTTTTATGTCTAACAAAATAATGATTTTTTTATGAAACAGTATTTATTCTTTCTTTTAACAACAATTTCGTTTGCCGTTGTCGCTCAACAAAATGACCCTGTAATTATGACCATCAACGGGAACGACGTCCGGAAATCGGAATTTGATTATATCTATCGTAAAAATAATACCGACGAATCCATCGAAAGGAAATCTTTGGAGGATTATGCCGAATTATTTAAAAATTTTAAGCTGAAAGTAACGGAAGCCAAAGCGCAACGTTTGGACACTTTGCCCGAATTTATCCGCGAAATGGCGGAATACCGCGCACAATTGGCAAAACCGTATCTCGAAGATTTGGAAACCAACCTCCCTTTTGTAAAAAAGGAATACGACCGGATGAAATCAATCGTCGAAGTTAGCCACATTCTGATTCCTTTTCCGAGCGTGCCTGAGAATAACTTCGACATTTTGCCCGCCGATACGCTGGAAACCTACAAAAAGGCGTTTCAGATTTACAACAGCATCCGCAACGGGGAAAGTTACGACAAAATGGCGCAGGAACACGCCTTTGACGAACAGGGCAAAAAACGCAACGGCTATCTGGGATGGTTCAGCGGATTGCAACTGAATTTGCCGTTGGAAAACGCGGCTTTCAGCCTGGAACCCGGAGAGATTGGGATTACCCGCAGCAACTACGGCTACCATATTGTTAAACTGCTTGGGAAACGCGAAAATCCCGGAAAAGTCATGGCTTCCCACATTTTAATTGCGCTTTCGGGAAATGCCGACGAAACGCAAGTCGCTGCCGCTAAAAACACAATCGACTCCATTTATAACGCCCTGTTGAACGGCGCCGATTTTGCCGTGCTTGCCAAAGAAACTTCCGGCGACAAGGGCAGCGCGACCAAAGGCGGCGACCTTGGATTTTTTGAATACGGACGGATGGTGCCGGAGTTTCGAGACCATATTTTTGCCCTGCAAAACAACGGCGAGATTACCAAACCGTTCAGAACGCCGTTCGGTTTCCATATCGCCAAACTGACCGGCAAAAAACCGTTGGAATCCTTTGAAGAAAAAGAAAGCGAAATCGAAGAAATACTGAAACAAGGCGGATATACCATTGATTTGTTTACGCCCGGCATCAACAAACTGAAAAAAGAATTTGGGTTTTCCAAAAACAACAAGAACTACAAAAAATTAATCGTTTCCGCAATGACCCTGTATCCGACCGATAGCCTGTATGAGGCTGCCTATTCCAACAGTCCCGACGTGTTATTCAAAGTGGGCGATGTTAATTATACGACTGCCGATTTCATCGAATTTTTGAAAAAAGATCCCTATTCGCCTTATAAAGTGTCGACGGAATTGGTTGCCGAAAGGTTGCGAGCGTATGAATATTCCGTGTTGTTGGATTTTTTGGATAAGGATTTGGAAAATCGCTATTCGGAATTTGCCGATTTGGTGCGGGAATTTCGCGACGGTTCGCTGATGTTTGAAGTCAGCAAGCGCGAAGTTTGGGACAAGGCTTCGTCTGATTTGGAAGGTTTGCAAGCATTTTTTGAAGCCAACAAACAACAATATTTGTGGAGCGAACCGCATTTCAAGGGATACGTGGTTTTTGCAAAAGATGGGTCGACCAAAAAGAAAATGCGGAAAGCCACAGCCGAAATGCAGCCGGATGAAGCGGTGGCTTTCCTGAAAGAAAACTTTAAAACGGACGAGGTTTCTGCCGTAAAAACCGAAAAGGTTTTAGCCAAAAAAGGCGAAAATCCGTTTGTCGACGAACAGGCTTTCAAAACGGGCAAAGCCAAAAAAACGAAAGATTTCGGCGATTTCTTCCTGCTGGGAAAAATAATGAACCAGCCGGAATCGTATGCGGATGTTCGCGGGACGGTCATTACCGATTATCAGGATTATCTGGAATGGCAATGGATTGAAGCCTTGAACAAGAAATATCCGGTTACGATATATAAGGATGTATTAATTCCATAAGTAAAATTTGAGTTACAAGTTACGAGTTACAAGAAAGGCATATTTACCCGTAACTTGTAACTCATTAATTAACATGATTATGAAATTACTAATCGGAACAATTATTGCCTCCCTGCTGCTGGTTTCCTGCTCCCGATTGCGACCGGGAACGGGCGGCGATGTGATTGTGAGAGTGGGAAACGAAACGTTGAAGCGAAGCGATTTGGAGGAAAATATCGCTCAGGATTTGTCATCCAACGACAGTATTCTTGCGGCGGAGCATTTCATCAAAACGTGGATTATGGATGTTTTGATGTATGAGGTTGCCGAAAAAAACACAACCGATATGTTGCGTATCGACCACTTGGTTGAAAATTACCGGAAATCGTTGATGATTTATCAATATCAGGAACAACTGGTTAATGAAAAGGTGAGCAAACAAATCACCGATCAGGAACTTGCCAAGTATTACGAAATCAACAAGGACAAATTCAGGTTGGATAAATTTCCGATGCAGGGGATTTTTTTGACGCTTGCCGATTCTATATCGCAAAACAGCGTTATACCGTTTAGATACGCTAAAACCATTGTTCGGGAAATGCTCGTTAATCAACGGAAAATTGATTTTTTGCAAGCAACGAAAGATGATATGTATCAACGGGCGTTGGATAAGGGGGAAATTCAGTTTTATAAGCAATAAGTATGTGTAAAAAACATTATTTACATATGAAAAAATTCTTACTTTTAATTTCGATTGTTCTATTCAATGGAATGGCGCTGCAATCACAAAGCAATGTCATAGACGAAGTTATTTGGATTATCGGCGACGACGCCATTCTTTTGTCGGACGTCGAAAACCTGCGTTTGCAGATGCAATTGGAACGACAGCGCATACAGGGCGACCCCTATTGCGTAATCCCCGAACAGATGGCTATTCAAAAACTGTTCCTGCATCAGGCGAAAATGGACAGTATCGAAGTTCCCGATTCGCGGGTGCATCAGCAGGTTGAAATGCAGGTGAATTACGCCATCAATCAGGTCGGTTCACGGGAAAAATTAGAAGAATATCTGGGAAAATCCCTGAACGCCTACCGCGAAGAATTGCGCACCAACATAAAAGAAAGCGCCATCGTCCGGGAAGTGCAGGCAAAACTCGTGGAAAACCTGAAAGTTACCCCTTCCGAAGTGAGAACTTTTTTCAACAAAATCCCGCAGGACAGCCTCCCTTATATCGAAACGACCGTTGATGTGCAAATCATGACCGTCGAGCCGGAAGTTTCTTTGGCTGAAATCGACAACATCAAAGAGCAGTTGAGGGATTTTACCGAACAAGTTACCGGCGGGGGAAAACAGTTTTCCACGCTGGCGCGGCTATATTCTCAGGACAAGGCTTCTGCCGAAAGGGGCGGCGAACTGGGTTTTGTCGGAAAAGGACTGTTGGATCCCGAATTTGCCGCCGTCGCCTTTGAGTTGAACGACCCGAAACGGGTTTCGCGGGTTGTGAAAAGCGAATACGGGTATCATATTATCCAACTTATTGAAAAGCGCGGCGACAGGATTAATGTCCGCCATATTTTGCTGAAACCGGAAATTACTACGGAACAACTCGCCGAAGCCGTTCAAAAATTAGATTCAATCAGGACGGACATCCTGAACGGAAAATTTACTTTTGAAGAAGCCGCGCCCTACCTTTCCGCCGATAAGGATACCCGCAATAATCAGGGTTTGATGGTCAACAGCGACGAAAGCCGGTATTCCGACCGAACCGGAACTTCCCGCTTTGAAATGAACGAACTGCCTGCCGAAATAGGAAAAGCAGTTTACACAATGAAGGCGGGCGATATCTCAAAACCCTTTACCATGATTAACGCCAAAGGTCAGGAAATAGCCGCCATCGTGAAACTGAAATCCCGAATAGACGGACACAAAGCCAATCTGTCGGAAGATTTCCAAGCCTTGAAATCTATGGTGGAAGCCCAAAAACGCGAACAAATCATCAACCAATGGATTACCAAAAAACAAAAGGAAACCTACATCCGCATTCACGATAATTGGAAAAACTGCGACTTTGAAAAAGATGGATGGGTACAGAAATAACGCCGCTAAAACAACCGCCTGCCTTTTCCTTTTCCTTGCAATATTTTTTACCGGAACGGTTCAAACTTCGTCGGCACAGAAAAGAACGGGTAAATTCACCGTCGAGTACGCCGATTCTTCCGGTCTGCGCGATCGCAATGCCCAGATTTTATGGGGGAATGTCGTTTTCCGGCACGACAGTACGTATATGTATTGCGACAGCGCCTATTTCAATCAGTCGGCAAATACGATGGAAGCTTTCAGCCGCGTGCGCATTGAGCAGGGCGACACCTTATTTATATATGGCGATTACTTGCATTACGACGCCAATATACAGTTAGCCAGACTTCGCCGGAACGTCCGCATGGTCAACAGGGATGTGATTTTGCTGACCGACAGTTTTAATTACGACCGGATCGCCGATCTTGCCTATTATTTTGACAACGGACAATTGCTTGATTCCGCAAACAAATTAAAATCCGTTTACGGACAGTATTCGCCGCATACGAAACTCGCTCATTTCAAGGATTCCGTCCAACTGACCAATCCGCAATTTGTACTCGCCTCCGACACCTTAGTATATAATACGGAAAACAGGATTGCCGACATTGTAAGTCCCACCGTCATCCGTTCCGACAGCGGAACAGTCTACACCAATCGGGGCTGGTACAACACCGCTACCGAAGAATCGCTGCTGCAAAACCGTTCCCTCGTCGTGAGCAAGGACAAAACCAAAACGATAACCGCCGATTCCCTTTTTTATAACAAACCAACCGGATTTGTCGAGGCTTTCGGCAATATGGTTTTGAACGACACGGTGAAAAAGGTAATCCTGCTGGGCAATTACGGGTATTACGATGAAATCGGTAAATTTGCTTTCGCCACCGATTCGGCGCAGATGATTGAATATTCCCAAAAAGACTCCCTGTTTGCTCACGCCGATACCATGATGATGACCACCGTCGCCGGCGAAGAAAGGGAAATCAGGGCATATTACGGCGTTCGTTTTTATCGCGTCGATTTGCAGGGCGTTTGCGATTCTTTGCTCTTCAATACCGCCGATTCCGTTCTGAACATGTACAAAAACCCAATCCTGTGGAACACCGGCTATCAACTGAACGGCGACACAATTAAAATCCTTTTCAACGACAGCGCCATTGAACGAATGAATGTGTTGCGATACGCCTTTGCCATACAGAAATTAGAAACCGCCGGCGATTCGAGTTATTTCAACCAATTGAAAGGAAAAAATCTAACGGCGTATTTTCGTGGCGGGGAAGTCTACAACATGCACGTGGACGGAAATGCGGAGTCCGTGTATTATCCGGTCGACGAGGCGGACGGCTCATTTGTCGGACTGTTCAAATCGGTAAGCAGTTACATCAATTTCGACATAAAAGACCGGAAACCCGTCCGCATTGTCTGGTATCCCGAACCCGACTGCGATATTCTGCCTCTTTCCGACCTTACGCCCGCCGATAAATTCCTGAAAGATTTTATTGATTACGATTACCTCCGTCCGAAAAGCAAAACAGATATATTTTTGAGAGTGAAAATGAAAGTGGAGGATGTTCCGCAGCCGCGTAGAGCGCTTGGGCGGCGCAAGCCGAATACATCCCATGAACCCTGAAATTCCATTTTTCAATCATAAAGAGTATGATAAATCAACTGTTTAACAATATAAAAATAGGGTTATGGCAAAAATAGAAAATGAAATACAGTATAATTGGGCGGAGAAAAGAGTTGAAGAACTGCTTCCAATTTGGGAATAAATATTAGTTCTTAACGCTTAGTTCTTAATTTATTTTATGAGCGATATAATTCACCTACTCCCCGATTCCATCGCCAACCAGATAGCGGCAGGCGAAGTCATCCAGCGTCCATCATCCGTAGTAAAGGAACTGATGGAAAATGCCATCGACGCAGGCGCCACAACCGTTTTGCTGAACCTCAAAGACGCCGGACGCAGTTTAATCCAAGTGATTGATAACGGAAAAGGAATGTCCGAAACCGACGCCCGCATGGCATTTGAACGCCACGCCACATCCAAAATCGCCGCCGCCGACGATTTGTTTGCCTTGCATACAATGGGTTTTCGAGGCGAAGCGCTGGCTTCGATTGCCGCCGTCGCCCAAGTCGAACTCAAAACAGCAAGGGCGGGAGACCGTTTGGGAACGCTCATCCTGATTTCGGCTTCACAAGTGGAGGAACAACAAGCCGTCGCCGCCGCTCCCGGAAGCATTTTTTCCGTGAAAAACCTGTTTTTCAACGTACCGGCGCGGAGAAAGTTCCTCAAGTCAAACGACACGGAATTAAGGAATATCCTTGCCGAGTTTGAACGCATTGTATTGGTTCATCCGCAAATCGCGTTCGATTTCCGCCACAACGATACGGAAGTTATGAATCTTCCGCTCGCTAACTTGAAACAGCGGATTCTCAATGTTTTCGGGAAAAGGTTAGAAACGCAACTGCTCTCCGTTCATGTCGAAACGTCGCTGGTTTCGCTAACCGGTTTTGTCGGCACGCCCGATTCCGGCAAGAAACGGGGAAGCCTGCAATACCTTTTTGCGAACAGCCGTTACATGCGCCATCCCTATTTCCACAAGGCGGTGATGCAGGCTTTCGAGCCGTTTATCCACGCCGGCGAAATGCCGAATTATTTCCTGTATCTGACGGTCGATCCGGGCTGCATCGACGTAAACATCCACCCCGCCAAGACGGAAATCAAATTTGAAAACGAACAAGCCATTTGGACGATTATTCATGCGGCTGTGAAAGAAGCCATCGGGAAAACCAACGCCGTTCCAAGCCTCGAATTTGACAGGGACGGCGCTATCGACATGCCGATTTACCGCAAACAGGCAACGGTTGCCGAGCCTCCTAAAACCAACCTGAACCCACGATACAATCCATTCGATTATCCTTCCAAACCGGCTCCCAAACAATGGGATAAACTGTATCAAGACGATTCGTTTTCGGAAAAAACCGCCCCCGCCCAACAAATCGAAATACTTACCGAAGAAAAGAAAACAATTATTTCTTATAAAGGAAAATACTTGATTACGCCCCTGAAATCGGGATTGAGCCTCATTGACCAACATCGTGCGCACGTGCGGGTTTTGTTTGACGAATACATGCAACGGATGCGGCAAAAGCAGGGCGTTTCGCAAGGCGCATTATTCCCCGAAATCGTTTCTTTTACGCCTGCGCAAGCCACCGTTTTGCCTTTTTTGCTCGACGATTGGGCGTATATGGGCTTCGATTTGTCGGATTTGGGCAATCATTCCTATGCCGTCAACGGAATTCCGGCGGGGCTGGAAACATCCGATATAACCGGAATCCTTCTGGACATGGCGAACAAAGTCGTGGAAACCGGTTGCGAAGTAAAAGAGGAAATTACGGAAACTTTGGCGCGGGCTTTGGCAAAAAAAGCCGCGCTTCCCTACGGGAAAATCCTTTCGGGAGAAGAAGCGACCGAATTGCTTGCGCGGCTTTTTGCTTCGGATTCGCCCAATTATACTCCCGACGGGAAATTGATTATCCTGATGCTTTCGGAAGAAGAACTGTTGAAGCGGTTTAATTGATAAATTAACATTTTACATCCGAAAAACATTTGAGATTTCCGAATAAATATTATACCTTTGCTGCGTAATAAAATATTATTAATCACTAAAAAACATTAAAAAAATGGCTCACGTAATTACCGACGACTGTATCGCATGTGGAACTTGCATTGACGACTGTCCCATTGGGGCAATATCGGAAGGGGATATTTACAAAATTGATCCTGAAGTATGTACTGATTGCGGAACATGTGCAGACGCATGTCCTTCCGAAGCAATCAGAGAGGCATAAGCGTTTCACCGGAAAATCCGAAAAACGGTAAGGGGGTTTTTGAAGATAAGGGCTTGACCCGAATTTTCAAAACCCCCTTAGTTTTTGCTTACTATTTCTTCGCGCTTTCGCGTACATTCAACCTCAACCGCCCCAAAAGCGACAATTTCCCTCTCACAATTTTCCCCCGCCCCTGCATATTGGGCAAAAACGGCAACTCCTTATTATAAGTAGTCGTCAGTTGGTCGGGAAGATTGATTTCCACAACACAAGAATCGCGATTCCCCGTTAGTGGCGTCATGTTACTCACCGTGCCGCGAAGAATACCGTATTCCTTTTCAGGAAAATTTTGCACCCGAATATTGACCCGCATCCCCGTTTTGACCCTCCTCGCACGAGCGGCAGGCAAAACGGCTTGCCCGATAATCCGGCTCTGGGAAACGGGAACAACCGTAAAAATCTTTTCGTCCGGCGAAACGTTCCGGTTTTCGACCCGCTTGTCGGCAAACAGAACTTTCCCATCCGCAGGCGACAACAAAACGTAAGCCGTCTCCCATTTCCCGATTTCCGTTTGCAATTGCGAAACCCGCGCTTGCAGCTGCGTTTGCAGGGCGGCTGTCCTCTCGGCGTCCTGTTGTTTGGTATCCACGAGGGCTTCTTTCATTTGGCTGATGCGAAGTTTCAGGCTGTCCAAATTGGCGCGCATCTGCTCGCGTGCGAGTAGAATTTGCCGGTAGGCGTTCTCGGATATTTCCATTTCTCTTGCGGGAAGCGCTCTTTCGACAAACAACAGCGAGTCGCGACGATGGTTTTTCTGCGCCCGCAAAAACCGTTCTTTTATAATCCGTTGCCGACTGAGCAACTGCGCGTATTCTTCTTCATATTGGGCGATTTGTTCGCGGGTAATCGTTATTTTTCGCGGAAAATAGAGCAAACGCCTACATTCGGCGTATTCAAACAAAGCAGTGTAAAACGTTGAAAAAAACGGTTGCAACGCGCCGACTTGCAGGTTGCTGTCGGGCAGGCAAACGGTTGTGTCCCTGGGGTTGGCGGGCGGGATGGCGAGGTTTTCCAAAAACCGTTTCAAGGAAAGTACGTCGTCGGTTTTCGCGGGATTATTGATGACGGCAAGGTAATCGCCGCATTTCACTTCCTGATGGTTCTTGACGCGCACTTGGCTGATTTTCCCCTCTGTGCGGGCGATGACCGCCGCCGGCGGCACGGAACCCGTCAGCCTTACCGGCACGGAAATAACGGAAGGATATTTGACGAAAACGCCTATCGGCAGGAGGATTGCCGCAACAATCGCCCAGCGCTTTACTTTTACATTTATGCCGTTTCTGATTTCCATGTTTTTACCGTAATATTAATGGCTCGTCATCTCACGCAATAACGCGACGGGGTTTCATGCAGAAAAAAACAAATCCCGAATAATCCCATCCGAAACAAAAATACCCTTCCGCGTGAGCCGCAGCCGCATCCCATCCCGCTCCAAACACTGATTTTCGATATATTTCTGCGCCTGCCGCAAACAATAATCCGTTTTTTCCTTCCCAAACGGTACGGTCGGCTTCGCCAAATCGACGCCTTCCCGCGTGCGCAGGCGGGTGAGTATAAAATCGTTATACGCTGTCGGTTCATCAATGATTTCGACGTTTTCCGGCGTTTGCGATTCGATGTATTTCGCAATCGACGACACATTCCATTGCCGACTTCGCCCGTTGTAGGAATGCGCCGCCGCCCCGACGCCCAAATAATGCGTCCCGTTCCAATACGACGTATTATGTTTGGAACGGTAGCCGGGCAGGGCGAAATTGGAAATCTCGTAATGTTCAAAACCGGCGTCCGCCATTTCCTCCGTCAATATTTCAAACAGGCGGACGCTCGTTTCCTCCTCTGCCGGTCGCACCTGCCCGTGTTGCAGGAGGGCGTAAAGCGGCGCGTTTTCCTCATAAGTCAGGTGATACGCCGAAATATGCCGAACGGACAGGCTTTTCGCCTTGCGGAGCGTGTCCCGCCAGCCTATTTCATTTTGTTCGGGCAAACCGTACATCAAATCAATGCCGATGTTTGTAAATCCTTTTTCCTGCAAGCGTTCAACTGCTTTGGCGGCAGTTTCCGCAGTATGCCGGCGATGCAGGAACTTCAATTCCTTATCGTCAAAACTTTGTACGCCCACGCTGACCCGATTGAACGGCAAATGACGAATCGAATCCACATACGTTGCCGTCAAATCGTCGGGATTGGCTTCCATCGTGATTTCGGGCGCGGGGCGCAAAGCGAAAGCGGAAAGGGCGTGGAAAATTTTTTCAAACTCCTCGACATTCAATTGCGAGGGCGTGCCGCCGCCGAAATAAACCGTTTCGACCGTTTTGTTTTGCAGGTAATCCCGCCGTGTTTCCAGTTCCCGACAAAGGGTTTCCAGATACGGGCGTTTCATTTCGTCGTGTGTGGACGAAACGAAATCGCAATAAATGCAGCGTTTTTTGCAAAATGGGATGTGGAGATAGATGCTTGCCATGACGGGGAGTTAGGAACTAAGAAACTGCTTTGAATTTAAATTTTTAATTTGTTTTTTCCGGATTGCTTCCGGATTTGCTTTCGCTGGTAACGTGTGCGGTGTTCAATCTTGCGCTTCGCCTTCACAGGTAACGTGTGTGGTATTGCAACCCCACTGCGTCATTGCAAACCGCGCATCGGTGAAGCAATCCGGATTAATCATTAATAACGCTTAGTTCTTTCACAAACCGCCCCCGCTCAAAATCCTTTTCCGGCTTTGAACGGGGGCGGCTTGTATGTGCAATCGGCAACGCGCCTACCGCTTGTCTTCGATACCAAACTCGCGCCACGAGGGTTGAGGGATGTCGATTTTGATAATTTTGCGGGCTTTGGCAGCCTTTTTCTGCATGGTGTCAAGCCGTGCGTCTAACTCGGCGGTTTTTTCCTTGAGTTTGGCTTTCAGCGTTTCCTGATCTTGGTTCAGCGAGATGCAAGCGTCTACGTCAGATTGCAGGTCGTTGGCAAATTCCAAGTCGATTTTACGATCGGCAAGCACGTCCTGATGCGCTTTAATACCTTTCACCATAATTCCGGTGCTAATGATTTCCTGAGATTGCGTTCTTTGTCTCATAGATACATCTTTTTAAGTTATGTGGGATATTCCGCATCAAAAGTACAACTTATTTTTTATTCGATGCATCATTCGGACACTGTTTTGTAACATGTTTTTTTAAAAATATAGTTGACGTCAATGCAATGTCATCTAACATTAAACCAATGTCATCTGACATGAAGCAATTGTAAGCTGACATTGAACGATTGTAAGATGACATTTAACAAATGTAAGATGACATGAAGCAAATGCAAGATGACATTTAACAATTGTCAGATAACATGAAGTAAATGTGAGATGACATTTAACAATTGTCAGATGACATGAAAGAAATGTAAGATGACATTTAATAATTGTCAGATGACATGAAGCAAATGTGAATAAACTTTAATAAAAAGCGAGGTCGACAAGGCGCATATCTTGATTGATGACGCCGATTTGAACAAAACATTTTATTTTTTCCGGATGGCTTCGCCGACATTTTTTATGCCAATCGTTTGGTAAATCCATGCTTTTCATGTATGTTTGCAGCCATAAATACAATTTTTAATTTTTACTAAACATAATATATCACATGAAGACTTCGACACAAAACATTGTTTCTGTGTTTTTTACTTTGAATAATTGTGATGCATTTTCGGCTCAAAAGGCGAGCGGTTTATCGGAAAAATGAAGAAGAAAATTAACCGTTTATGCAAAAAATAAGAGTAATCGCGCTTTATCTTCCGCAATTTCATCCCATACCGGAAAATGATTTGTGGTGGGGGAAAGGTTTTACGGAGTGGACGAATGTCGGCAAGGCTAAATCGTTGTTCAGAGGACATTATCAGCCCAGAGTGCCAGCCGATTTAGGCTATTATGATTTGCGTTTGCCGGAAGTGAGGCAAGCGCAAGCCGATTTGGCGCAAGAATATGGCGTTGAGGGGTTTTGCTACTGGCATTATTGGTTCGCGAGCGGCAAGAAATTACTGGAACGCCCGTTTAGTGAAGTGTTGTTGTCGGGAAAGCCTGATTTTCCGTTTTGTCTGGGATGGGCTAACCACAGTTGGAAAGGGAAATACAGCGGAGTGAACAATAAAAACGCGCTGATTGAACAGCAGTACAACGGCGTTGAAGAGTATGCGACGCATTTTTACGAAGTTCTTCCGGCTTTCAAAGATAAACGATACATTACGGTCGACGGCAAGCCGTTTTTCCTGATTTTTGACCCCGAGTTTCAAGACGCGCCGGTTTTCATTGATTGTTGGCAAAAATTGGCTGTGGACAATGGTCTTCCGGGTATTCATTTTGTCGCTCATACTTATCAATCCGGTCGAATACCTGCTCTCCTGAAAGCGGGGTTTGACGCCGTCAATGTAGTGCGTCTTTTCGATTATCAACGGGTTGGAATTTCTTTGTTACAACAAGTTATCAATAAAATTAAAAGAGAAGTTTTCAACACGGGTTTTTATCCCGAATACCGAGATGCGATGCGCTTTTTTTCAGGGGAAGAAGATGCTGAACCCCATGTATATCCCACAGTTGTTCCCGATTGGGATCATTCGCCCAGAACAGGGGCATACGGTTCTATTCTGAAAAATGCAAGCCCGGAACTATTTGGAAAACACTTGGCGCGAACGTTCAACGATGTGAAAACCAAGCCGCAGCAACAGCGGATTGTCATCATTAAGTCGTGGAATGAGTGGGGGGAAGGGAATTATATGGAACCGGATTTGAAATTCGGGCGAAAATATTTAGACGCCTTAAAAAAAGCAATTGAAAATGTTGCAGGCGAGCCGTAACCCGCCCTGCCGCCTCATCCGCACTTCGCATTCCCGCAAGAAGAGCATCTCAAACACCCTTCCTGATAAACCAATGTTTCTTGTCCGCAGTTCGGGCATTTCTGTCCCTTCGCCAGCACGCCGTCCTGTACGTATTTTTTCAATGCGCGTTCCACGCCGTTTTTCCATGTGTTGATGGATTGGTCGTTTAACTGCAAACTTCCCACCAACTTAATCACTTGATCGACAGGCATCGAATAACGCAGCACGCCGGAAATCAGTTTGGCATAATTCCAATATTCGGGATTGAATTTTTCGGACAGTCCCTCGATGGTTGTCTTGTGTCCGCGCTTGTTGGTGAATTGAAAATCGTAGCGATTAGCGCCGGTTTCGTCCTGATTTTTGATAATCGTGCCTCTCGTCAGGTTTTTCGGCAGGAAAATACCTTCTTCCTCATCGTTGATACCGGTAAAAATTTCGTAGGGACGATCATTCAGCAAGCCGACGAAAGCAATCCATCGTTCCTTATTATTCTGAAACTTAACAATGTCCGCCTCCAACTCGCGGGGACGTCTCGCAACAATAACCGGCGGTTCGAGACAATCCTTGTCTTTCTTTTTTTCATCGGAAGTGGCTACCAGCACGCCGCTGCGCGAACCGTCGCGATAAACCGTGCAGCCTTTGCAGCCCGATTTCCACGCCTCAATATATAGTTGATTGACTAATTCCTCGTCCACGTCGTTCGGCAAATTAATCGTAACGCTGATGGAATGATCCACCCATTTTTGCACCCGCCCCTGCATCCGGACTTTCTGCATCCAGTCCACATCGTTGGAAGTCGCCTTATAATAAGGTGATTTTTCGATCATTTCGTCCACCTCTTCCGACGTGTACTTTTTGGCGGTCGGATAATTGTTGGCTTCCATCCAAGTTACGAATTTGTGATGAAAAACGATGTATTCTTCCCACGAATCGCCCACATCGTCGACAAAATCCACCTTGACGGCAGAATCGTTTGGGTTCACTTTACGTCGCCGCTTGTAAACCGGAAGAAAAACCGGCTCGATGCCCGACGTTGTTTGCGTCATCAAGGAGGTTGTTCCCGTCGGCGCGATGGTTAGGCAGGCGATGTTTCTGCGACCGAATTTTTTCATTTCGTCAATCAGTTTCGGGTCGGCTTCTTTCATTCTCAGCAGGAAAGGATTGCGTTCTTCCCGCTTTGCGTCGTAATGTTCAAACGCGCCGCGCTCCTTCGCCAAGATCACCGACGAATGATAGGCAGACAAAGCCAGCGTTTTCTGCACTTCTTCGGCGAAATCGGTGGCTTCGTCCGTTCCGTAACGCAATCCCAATGCGGCAAGCATGTCGCCTTCGGCGGTAACGCCAACGCCCGTGCGCCGTCCCATCAACGTTTTTCGGCGAATTTTTTGCCATAAAGCCCGTTCGGCGTATTTCACTTCTTCCGATTCCGGATCGCCGTTGATTTTATTAAGAATGGTGTCGATCTTTTCTGTTTCGAGGTCGATAATATCGTCCATAATCCGTTGTGCATAAGTAACGTGCTTTTTGAATAAATCGAAATCGAAAGTCGCGTCCGGCTTGAAAGGATTTTTTACATACGAATACAGGTTGATTGCCAACAACCGGCAGCTATCGTAGGTACACAAAGGAATTTCACCGCACGGATTGGTGGAAACGGTTTGGAAACCCAAATCGGCATAACAGTCGGGCAGTGATTCTTTTAGAATCGTGTCCCAGAAAAGAACGCCCGGCTCGGCGGATTTCCATGCGTTATGGATGATTTTTTCCCAGAGCGCTTTGGCGTCAATTTCTCGCGTCCATTCAGGATTTTCGACGTTGATGGGATAGGTTTGCACGAAAGGTTTATTGCCCGTTACGGCGTTCATGAAATCATCGGTGATTTTCACGGACACATTGGCGCCGGTTACTTTTCCGTCCGTCATTTTTGCGTCGATAAACGATTCGGCGTCGGGGTGTTTGATGGAAACGCTCAACATCAACGCGCCGCGTCGACCGTCCTGCGCCACTTCGCGCGTAGAATTGGAATAGCGCTCCATGAAAGGAACCAAACCGGTGGAGGTGAGCGCCGAGTTTTTCACCGGCGAACCTTTCGGGCGGATGTGCGAGAGGTCATGACCGACGCCGCCGCGGCGTTTCATCAACTGCACCTGTTCTTCGTCGATGCGGATAATCGCGCCGTAGGAATCAGCCGCGCCGTCCAATCCAATCACAAAGCAATTGGATAATGAAGCGATTTGGAAATTGTTGCCGATGCCGGTCATCGGACTCCCTTGCGGAACGATGTACTTGAAATGGTCGAAAAGATTAAACAACTCCGTTTTCGTCATGGGGTTGGGATAATTTTTTTCGATGCGCGCGATTTCGTTTGCCAAGCGGTGGTGCATGTCTTCGGGCGTTTTTTCGTAAATGTTGCCGAAAGCGTCTTTCAGGGCGTATTTGCTTACGAAAACTTTGGCGGCTAACTCGTCGCCACAGAAATAATCAAGTGAAGCTTTGCAGGCTTCATCAAAAGAATACTTATTGTTCTTCATGTTATATCTATTTTTATTATTTAACTTAATTTATTTGTTTATAAACCGTCGTTATTGCGGGCGTAGCGAAGTGGAAATTTGCAATTCCCTGCAAACCGCAACGTAATTCCGTCCTGCTTCACCGTTTTGCAATTTGCTGGCGACGACTGCGACAGTTAAATTGAAAAACCGGCAAAGTAAATTGAAAATTAGTGTAGTCAAATATCCCTTTTGGATATTAACAACGCAAATAAATGATGTGTGAGATGAAATAAAAAGGATACCCTGTGTTTATTTTCACGTGTCAAAGTTAACAATCTTTTTTCCTTTTAAACGGGGGTTTTATGAAAAGTTTTCCACAATGAAATATAATTATTTGGTTGTAAATAAAATAAAATTTTAGAAGGTTGAAAAAGTTTTCCAAAACGAATTTTTTTTTAATCAAGAGTTTATTTAAAAATAAACTTTTTAAATAGGAAGTGATGAGAAATAAATAATGAGTGAAAGTTTTGTGGATTTGATAGGAAGTTAATAAACGGTATGTTCTTTCTGGATTGCTTCATCGTTTTGCGGTTCGCAATGATGCGGAGGAGTTGTAAAACCGCACACGTCATTGCGAAGGCGAAGCCTGAAGCAATCCAGAAAAAACATTTACATGCTATTGATTGCACATTTTATAAATAACAACTTGGGTTATTTATTCAAATACAATGAACTGATTGATTCGTTATTACAAACGCGGCAGATAGCCGTAGCAATCATATCGGCAACCGATATGATTTTCACTTTTTCGCTTTTTTTAGAATAGGGAATACTGTCGGTGAAAATAATTTCGGCAAGTTGCGAGCGGTCAATTCGCATGGAAGCAGGGTCAGACATGACGGCATGGGAAGCTATCGCCCGCACGGACGCGGCTCCGCCCGACATCATCAAATCGGCGGCTTTGGTAATCGTTCCGGCGGTATCCACAATGTCGTCCACCAAAATAATGTCCATGCCTTCCACGTTGCCGATAATTTTCATTTCGGAGATTTCGTTGGCTTTTTTGCGTAGTTTGTAGCAGATAACCATCGGCACATTCAGGTATTTGGCGTAGGTGTTGGCTCTTTTGGTGCCGCCGACGTCGGGCGTGGCAATGACTAAATTTTTCAATTTCAGGTTTTTGATTTCGTCATAAAAAACAGTGGAAGCGTAAAGGTGATCGACCGGAACGTCGAAAAATCCCTGAATTTGGTCGGCATGCAAATCCATCGTGATTAAACGGTTGATACCGGCGACGCCCAACAAGTCGGCAACCAATTTCGCGCCGATGGCTACGCGCGGATTGTCTTTGCGGTCTTGCCGCGCCCACCCGAAATAAGGGATGACCGCTATGATGGACTTTGCCGACGCTCGTTTGGCGGCGTCAATCATCAGCAGCAGCTCCATCAAATTGTCGGATTTTGGGAAAGTCGATTGAATTAAAAAAACATGCGAACCGCGTATGGATTCTTCGTATGCGACGGAAAATTCACCGTCGGCAAAATACTGGATGTTCATTTTTCCAAGCGGACATTGCAGGCTTTTGCATATTTTTTCCGCCAGATACCGGGAATTTGTGCCGGAAAAGACTTTGTATGGAACCATGAGTATTAAGTATGTGTGAAAAATTTAATTCTATATTTTATGCGCTGCAAAATTACATCAATTTTTTTATTCGGCGCGTTTGATGAAAATTTTATGAACCGATTCGCCTGCCGCCGTTTTTATTTTAACAAAATAAACGCCTGCATTCAAATCATTTACCGGCAGGGAAGAAATGCCCTGTGCGCCCTCTTTGCACAAACGACCGGTCATGTCGTAAACGGAAAGACGCTCCACCGGACTTTCCGACCGGATGAACAGAACATCCCCGACCGGATTAGGATAAACCGCCGCAACAGAGCGTGTTTTTGATGGAGGAAGCACGCCGGTATTTGGGTTTCCGGAATCTTCGATGCGTCCAAAGCCGGTTGCGGGCGAATAGGTGCGGATTGTATAGGTTTCGCCGACAACGGCGGTTTCAAAACTTTGTCCGAAAATCAGGTCGTCGTTTAGTTTCACGCCATCGGCATAGACGTTGTATCCTATAATGTCCGTCGCCGGTTTTGCTTCAACCGTTGCGCTGTCCGATACATTTCCGATAATCGCCCAATTGTTTACAAAACGGGCGTCGGTCAGCGTTTTCCATGAAAGCCCGCCGTCTTCGGAATAGATATCGCCTTTTCCGCTTACCGGGCGGCGGGCGCCGTCAACGCCGATGGGTTCTTCACTTGTATCGTGCGCCGTTACTTCAATTCCGAATTTCAGGTCTTTGCCGTCGAGCGCTATCGGATTGTCCAACAGGAAAGTATTCCACGCATTGGGCGTAAAACTGTCGATTGCTTTATCGACAATCCGCTGTCCATCGACAAATACCGCCTGTTTCAATTGGGTGGCTACCGTTGGGGAAGCGATTTTCCTGTTTACATATACCGTAATGGACGTCAGGTATTTACCCTTGTAGAGGTTTATATCGGTTGTATCGAAATGATTGGCAGCGATAAAGTTTTTGCCTTCGTTTCCAATCGAATAGCGTTTGGGAGAATGAGCGTATGTTAAGGCGTAGAGGTTGGTTTGCGGATTTTTCCAAGCCAAGCGGACGTTATTTTCCGTTTTTTCCGTCGGGAGATTTTGTGAAACGGCGTTCCCGTCGGGTGGGGAAGTCGCGACGGTAATGTCGTCGAAACAAATGGATTTTGCGCTCACCGTATGATTTGCGCCGGTAATCCGGAAACGCACCCTGAACAGTTTTCCGGCAGCCGTTTCCGATAAATCCAGAATATCCGCTTTCCATTCCATTGACAGTCCGAATGTGTATTTATCAACATTTTGCCATTCGTTGCCGTCGTAAACATCAATC
Organism: Dysgonamonadaceae bacterium; assembly: GCA_031260045.1. GTDB lineage: Bacteria > Bacteroidota > Bacteroidia > Bacteroidales > Azobacteroidaceae > Azobacteroides. The sequence goes on from JAIRKO010000050.1 coordinate 23,117, forward strand.
AACAGGGTATCGGGCGTGAGCGATGTTTCCATGTAATAATCCGGTTTCACCAAAAAGGACAGGAATATGCGGGAGGCATTTGTAGCGTCTAAATATTTGGACGTTAGCGAAGCGGAAAATTCCTTGTTGGGAAAAAACTCTAAATTGTTAAGGCGAAATACCAAACCGGTTCCGTTTTCGACACCCGCATTGCTGTAAACATGCCATTCAATTGGTAGCGACCGGTGGTTCGTTTCCGTAGTCCAATAGTTTGCCGTAAGATTGAGTTTGTCGAAATTTTCGCGTAGCGGCAGGTCGTAATTGTTGACGATCACCGCTTGCGCCGTGTTGGAAAAATTGGAATGTTTATCGCCATAGATGGCGGTTACCTGATAGTTGTAATAACCCGGCGGCGAAATATTTGCGTCGGTATAGGTTAAACTTTCCTGATTCACGGTTGTCAATAATTGCTGATTGCGGTAAATGGCGTATCCGGTTGGGATTTCGCCGTTTTCCGGTTCGGGCGTTTCCCAGTTTAGGATTGCGTTGTTTCGGTCAGCAACCGGTATGTCGGTTGAAAGGTTTTTGGGAAACGGATATAGGGTAACGGGATTTATTTTAAGTACATACGCTTCTCCATCGTATCCGGTTTGCAGGCAAATTGCAAACGTCCATCCTTCGGGCGTAACGGCATTGATGGAAAAAGTGACTGTTTTATCGGTCAAAGCCTGCCAAAGGGAGGTTGACTTTATCGGTTCCAATTCGGTTGTATCGGTATAGGAAACAATGAAATCGCCGAAATCCATAAATCCCCATTTTTTGTCCCAAATAAAAGCCCGGTCGATGCCGTTCGGTCTGTATACGCCGAAAGCCAAACCGTTGTTATCCACCGCATTTACCCTAATACCTTCCGGAATGAAAGTGATTTCTGCGCTTTCCAAGTTGTGGATTCCGGCTGAAGGATCGGCGTCCCCGCCATTGTGCGAAAAACCGGCATATTTGCCGTTTGCGCTGACGCACACATATTCCGAGTAGGCGTCGGGCGAAAACGGCAGTTCGTAGTTGATAGGCGATTTCCATAAAATAGCCTTCCGCCCTCCGTCTGAATGAATGAAGCCGACGGCGGTTTGCCCATCGTCGGCAATGTCAATGATATTTCCCTGCTTAATGTCGTCCGGATGCGCCCATTCCGCGCCTGTCCATCCGCCGGTTTCGTTTTTGCTCCAGCAATACGGGAGGGTCGGGATATAATCGTCCGTCGGCTTTTTTGAATAGCCCACAATGGTTTGCCCATCGGGCGTGATGCGACGCACGGAAGAACCGTTGCTTGCCGTTGGCTCAATAAACAATCCGGCGCCCAAACTGCTCCATCGGCTTGCGCCCTGTTCCCGATAGCCGCCGCTTGACAGCGCAACTCCATTGATTGTATCGTTGAAATTGCCGACTATCAGCCCGTCGTCGGTAACGCAATAAGGATAAACGCTTTGTCCCAAATCTTCAACAACGCCCGATTGGGTATCCCAAACAAAACCGCGACCGTTGGATGAGTGTGTGAGACCAGTAACGTAGCGTCCGTTGTGTGAAATTTCATAGACAACGCCGCCAGCTATCGGACCCCAAAGTTGCGCCTGAATTTCTGTCGTTAATATTCCCGACAGTCTCCATAAACCGATTAAAAAAACCAATCTTTTCATTATCATTTGTTTTTTTGTAAAAGGCAACTGCAATTCATGGTTTTGCGTCATAGACATCTTCCTGTTTCAGGATACTGTCCACTTCTTCCTCCGGCAAATCCGCCAGTTCTGCAATGTCTTTGACGGACATGCCTTTTTGGAATAATTTTGAGACGTATTTTGCTTGTACTTTTTGCTCGCCAATCGCAATCCCCTGCTGCATCCCCTCGCGGCGAGCATGGTTCATCCCACTGTTGTAATCCATCTCAGCCATCTCGCGACTGTGATAAAGACGCAACATGTCTTCATCCTGCAAGACCTGACTTATTTTTCTCAACGCTTTTTCTATTGCCGTATCCATAGCCGTTATTTTTTCTATTGTTTCTTTATTCGTGTTTTTGTCAAAAAAAGCCAGCCACCGGTGAAGGTCGTTATGCTCAATGTCTTTTTCCTTCAAGTGGCGGTATTTGACCATGTCGATGAAATGTATTTCCAGTACGTCGGTGAGCATAAAATCTTTGAGGCTGTCTTCCCAAAGATGAAAACTCGTATGCATGGCGTCTACCGGAAACAATTCGCTGCCTAAAATATTGATGGCTATCACTCGCGGCAACTGCGAGTAATCTTTCCCCGAACGGATGCCTTTAATGTATTCGCGACACCAGTAATACAGGCTTCGCTTCGCCATGTTGCCCACCGTTTGAAGTTGCACTTCGATGTTCACCTTTGTGCCGTCGTTCATCACGGCGCGAACGTCCAAGACGCTGGCTTTGTCGCCTTTGATTTCGGCGGACAAGTTCCTGTTGCCGAGAATTTTTACCGCTACAATTCCGTTCCTGCCGGTTTTTTGTAACACGGCGTTTAAAAAAGCAAGGAGTTGTTCCTCGTCGCCCTCTTCACCCATGTATTTCATGAATAGATAGTCATTTAGCGGGTTTGGTCGTTCTTCTTTTTTCATTGGTATTGGGTATTGGTTAATGTTTGCGCAAATATAAATCTATTTTTTGAAATAAGCAGTACATTTTTCTTCTAAAAATACCATATTTGAGGTATTTTTACTAATCATGATACATAAACAATGAATTTTTGTTTGCAATTTATAAAAATGCATTACTTTTGTAGTTCATTTATCGTTAATTGTAATTCGTAATCTGTGAATTTCAAATTTTTATACGATTATATAAAGGTTTTAGTATATTGTTTTTGAAGGAGTAATTTAATTTTATTTTGTTATGAAAAAGATTTATTTGAGTTTATTAGTGTTTTTTATCAGCGCATCGGTTTTTGCCGCCGGCTGGTTTCAGGATTTTTCATCGGGAAGACCGAGTATTTACACTTCGGAAAATGAAAATACGGCGCCTGATGATGAATGGTATATTACGGGAATAAGCGGTTTATTTTCCAATAGTGGATGGAAAGTTCAGTGGAGTTACGACCAAGGCTTAAAGCCTGCTGGTTCGTTTATTTTTTTGGATGGAGTAAGTAGTGTTGGTGACCTCACCGAATTTTCGTTGGTAAGTCCGGCATTTACGCCTACGGATGCCACCGATTTATATTATAGAATTCAGGAAATCAAAGTTTCCGATTACCCCGACGCAGGCGCCGAAGAACTTTATCTGGAAATTGCCAGAAAAATAGATAATATCTGGACATGGACAAACACAACCAATGTACTTGCCGATTTGGTCGGGCATAATGTTTCGACAACAGCGGCGACTGTTTTACATGCGAATTTAAGCGATTATGCCGATCAGCCAATTAAAATCCGTTTTCGGGGAACAATAGCTACAGGAAATTTTGTCGCAGTGATTTACAGCGTAGCATTAGTTAATAATACGGTTACGGATTTAGCGGTGAGCGCATCCCCAAATATTATCTCTCAAATTCCGAAACACCACGCCGGACAGGCTTTAAATGCTTCGAACGTTTCCGTACAAAACCAAGGAGGGCAAGCCGTTGCGACCGGTGCGGCAACCGTAACAGCAAGCGTTGCCGGTAGCGACATTGCAACAGCAAGCGTTTCGGCTTTGCAGCCATTGGAGTTATCCTCAACGTTGACTTTCACTCCGGCTTTTGCACCGCAATCTTTTGGAGAGTATCAATTTCAATACGCCTTAACGAATGACGATAATAATGCCAACAATACGGCAACGTCGAATACATTCGTGGTTACGCCCAATACATTTGCTTCAGACGCCGGTACGGTGGAGAGTACTACCTCTAATCAGTACGGTGATATAGGAAAAAAATTCACATTAACGGAGAGCGAGAGGATAGAATCCATTTCGTTAGGGTGGGGAAAACTTTCCACCGATCCGGTCAGTTCGGATTTTCAATGGGTGATCTATCAATTGAATGCAGACGGCAGTTTGGCAAGTACAACGCCGGTTCATACTTCGTCCGGTACGCTTACCCGTCCAAACAATGCAACCACGCCTCCCAACGACCGTGTAGCTACTTTTGAAACCTATCCGGTTGGACAGAACTTGGAAGCAGGAAGTTATATTTTTGGCGTCAAGAAATCGGCAAACGTGGGGCTTGGATCATCTGTAGATGATCACAGCGTTTATTATTCTATTGACGAGGGCGTATTGACGCCTAATTACGGTCAAAATTTGCTAATTCGCGTCAACACGGCTTCCGACATCACGCTTTCCCCGCCTGTCGCTACCAGGGCGGTAGGCATTAACGATACGATTTTTATCGGAGGGTCTGCCGTAACGGGGCTTGCTGCTTCTCCCGAAATCGCAATCGTCAAAAAAGACGGTAGTGCGCAGGTAGCGGGTATTTTCGCTTCTTATGCCGCCAATAAAGTAACGGTTGCTCACAACACTTTTGAATATAATACGGAATATACGGTAACGATTCCGGCAAATACCCTTACGGGATATCCAGCGGCGCTGAGTTGGTCGTTTACCACCGTAGCCCCGCTTGAGGCAAAAATATTCTCTCCGGCTAATAATGCGGAGAATATAGTTCCGGATGCACCGATTACCGTAACTTTCGATCGGGATATTCCGGCAGGAAGTTCGTTTTCGGGCATTACCATTGCAACAGACGAAGCGACGCCTGTTTCCGTAGCCGATGTATCCGCTACGTTTGAAGGCAGCGTGTTAACCATCGCTCATGCTCCTTTTGCAATAGGCAAGAAATACAAAGTAACTATTCCAGCTACGGCTAACAATGAATTGACGGAGGCGGTTTCTTGGGTATTTACAACCGTACAGCCTTTTGGTCTTGCGTCTACCAATCCTTATTTTCCGGCAGATGGGGATACCGAAATTGATTTGCCTCTCAACAATATTAGAGTAATTTTCAACCAACCGGTGAATACGGCGAGCACGCTGAACGGAATTACGATAAATGGCGTTCCCGTTCCCGTAGCGTCAACAACGATTGGCATAGGAAATCAGAATAATCGGGTAACTATTAATACTTCCAACATTATATTTGAACCCAACACGATTTATACGGTAGTTATCCCTGCCGGCGCTATTTCGGGATATGATGAGGTAATTACCTGGTCGTTTTCTAAGCTGGAAATAGCAGTCGTAGGTACCCTGCCTAACGACAGTGCCAAAGATGTATCCTTAGATACGGAAATATCGGTGGAATTTAATAAATCCGTCTTTAAAAACGGTTTCCCGCCTATTCCCACTATTACAGCAGAAGGCGCTCCGATAGCCGGCGTTAGCTATGAGGTAGATACCGTAAATAATCATAAAGTGATTATTTCGCATACCGAAGCATTGGCGCCGGAAACGGAATACACCGTAACTCTTCCCGCCGAAGCCGTTGGGGCTTGGGGCGAAGATATTGTATGGAAATTCACCACAGGCGCAGGCGCATCCGAGCTTCAAATTGTCGGCTTTACGCCTGTGGATAGCGCGGAAAATGTGGCTGTGCTTCACACCGTTGAAATAACTTTCAACAATCCGATTACGCTCGGCAATACCGACGCCATCAGGATTAACGATGATGCGCCGACTTCGGTAACCGTCCAAAACGATACCCGATTGAGACTGAACCATGCCGCTTTCGCTCCGAATACGGAATATACGGTAACCATTCCCGCCGGTTCGGTGGTCGGATACGACAGCGATACGAGTTGGACATTCACGACGGTACCCGCACTCGTTTATACGACCTCGCCCGCCAATGATGCAATCGACGTCGCTTTGGACGCTCCTTTGCAAATTGGATTTAACAGAGAGCCTTTGCGTCCGCGACTTGGTTCGCCTAATATTACTGTTACAGGGGATAATGGCGAAACCATAACGGTTTCCGGCAATACATGGAACGCATCGGGCGACACCCTGACGATTGCCCATGCACCTTTTGATCCCGGCGTGAATTATACGGTAACTGTTGTTGCTACGTCTATCGTCGACCTGAACGACTGGAGTAGCGAGCAATCGGATATTGTTTGGTCGTTCACTACGGCGTCGCAAGGCGCCGGAATTCAAACCGTTAAAGATGTAAACGGGGTTTATCCTACATTTTCGCACGGCGAGATAACGGTGATTTCCAATCCGGGTTCGCGGATTAAAATCGTGGATATAACCGGTGCGGTTCAGGCTACTTATCGCTCGGCGGACAAGCAATCCGTTATCCGTTTGGATGCTGCACCCGGCGTTTATTTTGTGGTGATTGAAACCGGTAAATCGGCGGCTGCCTACAAGATTGTTCTGCAAAAATAACGAACAATAATTAGGGAACTAAAAAAGTTAAGAACTAAGAACCAAGAGTTGCGTGACGCGGCGGAGGTTCTTAGTTTTTAACTTTTAATTCTTTATCTTTTAAGTAAATATTGATAGATTACTTCACATTCTTTTATAAATGTTGTATTTACCTCTCTCTGTAATTTATTTATATAACACAGAGTTACACAGAGAAACGGTGAAGCAATCCAGAAAAAATTTTAAAAAATAATATAATTAAATTCTTAATATCTTTTTATCATGAAACATCTATTATTATCACTCCTATTTTTTTCCATTCCTCTTACCCTGCAAAGCCAATCGCTTACAATTATCGAAAGCGACAACGGGGGCATTTATCCACACGCGATTTCGACCGACGGGCGATACGTAGTCGGACAGGTCGGTTTGGGAACTTCAACGGTAGGGCATCACACATTTGTATGGTCTGCGGCGGATGGTTTGGTTGAATGGGATCAAAATGCGGCAAATCGCGACGGCTTGGGGTCTACCGGCGTTTCCGTTTCATTAAACGGGCGTGTGGTCGGCATGTCGCCCGATACCGCGCATATGCTGATAACCGACTACGCTGAAAAGGAAAAGCCTACCGAACCCCTGTATTTTCCTTTAATTACGGCGTCTTTCAGGGATTACGCTGCGGAAGCGTGGACTACGCTGCCGCTTTTGCCCGATATAAAACCGCTTTCTTATGGTTTCGGAAGCCGGACATACGATATTTCCGACGACGGGAATATCATTGTCGGCGGTCAAACGCCGGGCGGTCAAAGTCAGCGTTTCTCAGCCGGTTACTGGGATGTGAGCAATCCCGCACAAATCGTGTATCAGCCTTTGTTGACCAATGCCGCGCCGGGTTATGGTTCGGTAGCGAGCGCCATTTCCGGCGAAGGACAGGTAATTGGCGGTCAGGAAACCGATAACGGCAACAACTACACGGTGCTTTGGATAAACGGCGAGAAAAAGCGCATCGCCGCCACTTCGGGCGAACCGGTGAACGCCATCAGCCGCAACGGCGCGTACGCTGTTTTCCAAAACGACCTGCGAGCCGTTATATACGCGGTAGACAAGGAGGAATTGACCCGTTTGGATGCGGGTGCGGAGGTATCTACGCCGCTTGCCGTTTCCGACAACGGCGTGGTGGTCGGTTATTGGAACAACAATTTCACCCTTACCGGCGAAAAGCGCAAAGCGTTTATCTATTCCCCTGCGCTCGGAATGCTTGCGCTGGAAAGTTTCCTGAACAGCCGCAACATCGCTTCCCCGCTGGATTCTATTTTGGTGGCGAGCGGCATTTCAGCCGACGGCAGGGCGGTTACCGGATTTGGTATGAAGAACGGCAAAGTGGTGGGTTTCTACGTCGAAATACCCGAAATTTCCGGAAACCTGCTTCCCATACGGAATATCGCCGTGAATACGCCGGTTTACGGAACGGCGGAACTGACGTGGGACGCGCCCGAAATTTCGGATGAAAACACACCGGTAACCGCTTATCGCATCTACGAAAGTGAAACCTTGCTCGAAACGGTCGACGCCTCAACACGCCGTTTCACTTTGACCGCCATTCCGGACGGAACTTATCTTTATTCCGTCAAAGCGGTATACGGGCAAACAGAGGCTATCGCGGGGAAAACGGTTACGCTCACGATGAGCAAAAAAACGATCCCGTTCTACGATCCATTCAGCGATTATCAGCCGGGCGGCTATGTGGCTGATTTGGGTCGCATTTTGGAAGAAATTCCGCTAAGCACAGGCGGTTGGGATGTTTCGGCGCATACGGTTCCTTTCAGCGACACGTGGAAAATCAACCAGTCGGGTCGTCCGCCCTATTCGGCGAGGTTTGTCGCTCCGCTATCGGGCGAATACAGCGAATCGCTTAGTTCGCCGTTCTTTGATTTGCGGGAAGCCGAAGATTTATTCCTCGCTTTTGAGGTGGGCATTCCAAAAACGCCTGCGCCCAACAGGGAAAGGTTGGCGGTGGAAATATACGACGGCGAAAACTGGCGCGGGGTGGATACAATCCCTGCCGACGGAGGGACAGCCCTTTATACCAATTTTTATTACGATGTGAGCGAATATGCTGGCAAAGATAACGCCCGTATCCGTTTCCGGTGCTTCGGAACGGCAAGCACGGGCATCAACTGGTTTGTCGAAAATGTGGAACTGACCGACGGCGCGAGTCGCATTGTCGTAAAACCGCCCTTGGTCGTGCAATCCCATTCGGCTACGGACACTACGGTTCACATCAACTGGTCGGATCCTTACGGAAATGTGTCTCTGCGCTATCTGTTTGACGATAACGCTTACGGCGCGTTGGGCAATGATAAATATCCCTACATCGTCGCCAATATGTATCCGGCGGAAGATTTGAGCGCTTACGAGGGATATCGGCTAACTTCCGTTTCATTTTGGCGGACGACCAATGAGGCTTTGCCCCCGTCGGCGGCTCAGGCTAAATTCCGCTGGTTTGTTTCGCAGGGCGGGGAACGGCTGTTTGCCGACGAGGTGATTAATCCGAAACTCATGTGGAATACCGTTCGGCTCGACGAACCGATTGCCGTTGATGTAAGTAAGCCGCTCTATTACGGGGTCGAAATAACGGAAGCCGACCCGAATGATTTTCCGATAGGTTCGGGGGCTTATTATGTACTGGGCGAAACGGAGATGGCATTCCTCACCAAAATAGACGGCAGGGGCAACCTCTATTCGGAAAACGGCGGCGAAACTTGGAAAAAAGTATCGGACGACGGCGGTGATTTTATTTACGACCTTTTCTGTATCCGCGCTACGTTGTCCAAAGATCCCGAATTATTTTCTTCTTTAACCGCGCGGCGTATTTTGGGATATAAAATTTACCGCAACGGACAAAGCCTGTTGGAAGAAGAGCAGGGCGGGGATTATTCCGTTCAGCTAAACAATTTTACCGACGTCAATCCGCCTGCGGGCGAACTTTGCTATACGGTAAAAGCCTTGTATGCCGATTATGAAGGGAATACGCTTTCCGAAGGAACGACCGGGTGCGTTACGGTAACCGCGATACAGCCGGTTCAAAAAACAGGTCGGTGGAGCGTTTATCCGAATCCGGCGAAACGAAACGAAGTAATTCGGGTGGAAGTTGATACGGAGCAAATCGGTCGTTCCATCCGCCTTTACGACCTTGCGGGAAAAGCGGTGAAAGAAATCCGTACAAACGCCCGCGTAACGCCGCTCAAACTAAATGTAGCGCAGGGAATCTATATTCTGGAAATTACGAATGGTGAAAAATTGAAACTGATTGTGGAATAAACGAGCAGTAGGGGCGAGGCGAGCTTGCCCCTGTTGCTTTTATTGTTTGTTGTTTGATTTATACGCCAAGCCGCAAATAACCCCCGTCATTAGATATGCCTGTTGTAAGCCTTTCGCTCTCTGTCGGTCATCAATCCAAATCTTCCTTGTGGCGCAAAGGAAACTTTGTATTAGAGTGAACTTTTGCTCGCCTCTGTAACCACGGAAAGAACAAATATCCGTTTTCTTATCTACCACGATCTGAACCTTTATCGTATGTCGTTTTTTTACCCGAATAGTACTTTCTTTGACCTTTTGCAGGTCGTTCGATGGGTATTTCGGTACTATCCCACAAGTACTACTTCAACTTCGGTTTCGGGGTCTATCAACGCTTTTTTGCCAGACAACCTGAATAACCCGCAACGAATCAGCACTGTTTCAACCCTCTGTATCGTTCTGCAAACGTTAGATCATTGGTGATTCCGTAACTTACGCCAATACAATCAAATGTGCGCATTCCTTATAATACTCCAACATCATGAGAAGCAAACTTTCTGACTTGTACATCTTCATACCGAGTTTCGGAAGTCTACCTCCCGTTGAACGGATAGAATCACGTTTTTTTATCGGTAATGGAGAGTCTAACGCGACAACATCAGCGGCGACAATCGACTTACTTACGATTGTTGAATCCCATTTATTGTCATACGACAATACGGGCGTTAACATCCCCTTAAACAGGTATGTAACAGGCGTTTTGCTGTCATTAACCTTTTCAGTAATTCCTGCTGCAATGGATTTAAACCATTTCTTTACAAATTCTACAAATAATGATGCATTCATTTTTTACCTCCTTTTAATCTTGAGTGAAACGAATAAGCGGAAGAGCCACTTTGATTTCTTCCGTAATAGGGTACGGACTTACAACCTCATTAACGCTTCCGCGCACCATAATACCTACCATCGCTTCGTCGGTTGTTACTGATGCAACAACGACCCCAACAATAGTATGATCACTTGGAAGCGAGTCATACGCTTCCCCATTCACCGGCATAGGTTTGTAATTGTCCTTTGCCGTCTCCTTAATAACTACATGCCCGGCTCTAATTGCCTTGAGAGGAAATCCGGTTACGTCCAAAGAGCGTCCGCCGGGAATACCTTCGATGTAGTTAGTTATCGTAACACTGTCCAATCCGGCATCGAAGCCGGGAATATCAGCGTTATTTAAACTTGTAACTGCCATTTTTTTTTATTTTAAATTAAACTGCTAACCACTTCTGTGGTCTCTTCTTTCGACGGCTCTTTTTTAGTAAAGCTGCCGCCTTTTGTTGGAACGCCCAAAGCCGCCCCTTTGGCTGCAAAATCGGCAACCAAACCGCCAACTTCCGTCGTCGTTTCGGTAACAAATTCATCGAATTCATCTTCCGTCATATCTTTTAACGATATACGACTGTACGGTTTCTTTAAGTTGTCCGGCAGACTGCTGATAACAGCATCAAGTTTCTGCTTCCGGGTTGTTTCGACTTTTTCGCCCTCCAGAGCCGTAAGTTTTTCGCTCAAAACTTTGTTTGATTCGATAATAACTTTAGCCCATGCCGGAGTTTCGGTTTTGTCGTCCGGTTCCTTATTGGGTTCGGTTTTTGTAGGCTCCGTCCCCGGTTCAGCCTTTTGCCCGTCTTTTAATCCGTGCTTTTTTTCATAGTTGCTTACAGCCGTTTGCGTGGCTTCTGTTGCCCTGCGGTCGGCTTCGGCATCTATGACTTGTTGAAAGGTAACCCCGTCTACTGCCGGTTGTACCCCTTCTTCCGTTGTAACAGTTTTCGCTAACTTATTAGCTATCCTGCTTAATACCTTTTCGTCAACCCCCTCAAATCGGGTTTTGAGCGCGTCTAAAATTTTCTGTATCATAAAAAATTCTTATAAATTTAATGGCAAAGGTATAAACTTTTTCTGAACACTTACAATATAAGTGTTTATTTTTTTGTAATTTTGCAAAAAAAAATTACAAAAAAATGAAAACACTTGAAGAAATACTGGCTTTATCACCCGACGAGGCGGTTAAGGAGTTAAAACAAAAATCAGTCGTACTGCCGGAATGGGAAGACTTGAAAAAAGAATATGACCCGAAAGAGCATTCCGTAATGACGGATACTTCTTATTTGGATGTCGCTACGGATGAAGGGACTATAGAAAAAGTAACCCGTATATCCATCGGATTACAGCGGCTTGCCGCCAAACGAACGACGGAACTCTGTTTCGGAATACCGGTAAAACGCATCTATAACGCGCAAACCGACGGCGAAAAAGAGGTTGCGAAAGCCATTGAAGCGATACTGAAACGCAACCGCATCGAAACGGTTAATATTGAGCGCGGCAATATGCTTTTTTCAAGTTGTGAAGTTGCAACTATATGGTTCGCTACGGAAGAGCCGAATACACTGTACGGTTTCGATAGCCGGTTGAAATTGCGTTGCCGGAACTATTCCCCAATGAATGGTGATGATATTTATCCGCTATACGATGCGGAAACGGATGATATGATTGCCCTGTCGTTCGGTTATACACGCAAGAACGGGGACAAAGACATTGAATATCTCGACGTTTACACCGCCGATAAACATATCCGTTACGTGAAGAATAGCGGATGGGTTGAAGAAATCTCGGAAATATCCTCAATCGGAAAAATACCGGCGGTCTACTGCTTTCGTCAAACTCCGGCATGGGAAGATACCTCAAATATTGTTACCGAAATCGAATGGGCGCTATCCCGCAACGGTAATTACCTGCGCAGGAATAGCCGCCCGATGCTCGCTGTATTTGCCAACGAGGAAATCGCTACGGAACAATCGCCGGAAACAAGCAATCAGGCAAAAGATGTGGTGCAATTTCCGGCGGGCGGGGATGCAAAATATATCGTCTGGCAGCAAGCCATTGAGAACTTGAAATACTATGTCGGCGAGCTGCGGCAGTCGTTCTTCACTCAATTGCAATTACCGGATTGGAGCTATGAAAATATGAAATTAACGCCCATGTCCGGCGAAGCCCGCAAAATGATGTTTATCGACGCGCAATTGAAAGTAAAAGACGAATCCGGACGGTTGATTGAAATGCTCGACAGGGAAATAAACGTTATCAAAGCGTTTTTGAAAATAATGATGCCGGGTAGAATAAATGACATTGACAGATTGCTGGTTGAAACGGAAATAACGCCTTTCGCCGTTAACGATGACAAGGAAATTATTTCCAACATCATGACTGCGACTGCTGGGAAAGCAATCTTGTCGCAACGGGAAGGTATTGCAAATCTGGGATGGTCTAATAATATAGAGGAAACATTGCGGCAAATCCAAGAAGAAGGCAGTTTTGATGCGCTTGAACCAACAATTTGATTTATGTTAAAAAACATTCTACTCTTAATTATTGCGCCCTTTGTGCTTGTCCGGCATAAAATTATGATTAGTCGCAAGAACGACGCAATCAAAAAGGCGGAAATCCTCTCAAAACAATACGGTAAAAACGTGCATGTGTTTCAAATCGGCAGGCGGTTTCAAATCGGCACGCGCGAAGAACTGCGGCGGTTAAATAAAGTTGGTCGTAAAAACCTGATACGGCTAAGTAAATCCCACCTGCTTGATTTCGATTATAGGAATAGTTTAGTTTATATTGCTCGGCATGACAGATAATCACAATGTCAAAAAATACGGACAAATACAATAAACAACATCTGCGCAATCTCGGATTGACCGAAAAGCAGATTACAGCTATCTACGATTCAGCAGTAAGGGAAGCCACCGCAATCGGCGCATCCATTCACGATTTTAACCCCCAAAAACCGTTTTCCTTTGCCGACTATCCGCAAACCAAGGCAAGGATTGATAAAGCGATTAAAGAACTCCAAACAAATGTAGAAACGATTATTGTTAATAGTGTTCGCTCCGAATGGACGCTGGCGAATAACAAGAACAATGCGCTTTGCGATTGGGTATTCGGTAACAATAAACGCAATCTCTCAAAGGCGCAGGAACGCAAGTACTATAACAATAACGACAAGGCTCTGGATGCCTTTCTGAAACGCAAAACAGCCGGATTAAACCTATCTAACCGGGTATGGAATTATACAAATCAATTCAAGTCTGAAATAGAAATGGGAATTGATATAGGACTGCGCGACGGGCTTCCTGCATCCGATATAGCCCGCGACTTGAAACAATACCTAAACCAACCGGATACGCTCTTCCGTCGCGTCCGGGACGAACACGGGCAATTACATCTATCGAAAGTGGCAAAAGCCTACAATCCCGGTGCGGGCGTTTATCGGTCAAGTTATAAGAACGCCATGCGCCTTGCTCGCACCGAAAATAATATCGCCTACCGAACCTCTGATTATGAACGTTGGCAGCAACTTGATTTTGTTGTCGGGATTGAAGTGCGCCTGTCCAATAATCATCCGTTCGCCGATATTTGCAACGACTTGGCGGGGAAATATCCTAAAACATTCAATTTTACAGGCTGGCATCCGCAATGCCGCTGTTATGCGATTTCAATTTTGAAAACAGAAAAAGAAATGGAAGCCGACAACAAGCGGATAATGAACGGTGAAGAACCGGCGGCGGATAGTGTGAACTCTGTAAAGGATATACCGGATAACTTCAAAAAGTGGGTGACTGATAATGAAATTCGTATAATAAAAGCAAACGAAAAAGGGTCTTTGCCTTATTTCCTGAAAGATAACCGGAGCGCGTGGAAGAACCTTACATCTGTACAATACATCAACGTTCAGAAAATAAAAGAAACACGACATTTCGCTGCCGAATTTGACAATTCATCAAAAACGATTGCAAAGAATTTAGGCGTTACCGTTACCGATGTGAACCTGAAATCAGATAAACGTATTTTTGAAAAAGCAATAGTGGATTATCACGGGGATGTATTCCGAGTAAACGATATTATCCGGAACACGTTCATTGTCCCGGCAAATAAGATACCGGCACTTATATCCGAAATTGAAAAGCAGTTCAATGTGCTGGAATACAATCCTCAATCTACATCTATGGGCTACACGGGCAATTTGTTTAAGATTTGGGTTCGGGATGGAGTTAAGGGAGAAATACATGTCAATACGCCACAAATGATTTATGCAAAAGAAAAGAATGCCGAACAATTACTTGGCTCAAAGCTGTTTAATGAAATAAAAACAAAGTCGGGGCTTCCGCATGGGTTGGGGCATGGGTATTATGAGGAAGACAGAGTTTTGTCAGTGGCGGAAAGACAAGCAGAAAAAGGGAAAGGATTGGTCGAAAAATCAAAGGCTTATTATGAGAAAATAAGAGCGGTCAAATTGTAGCAATCATAATGCTTGTTTGTGGAGTTTACAACTCGAACTAACCGATTTTTTATATCTCCACGTTACACCGAATGTGTCATAATCTTCTTTGGTTATTTCATAGGGTAAACTCATATAGTCAGGATTGCCTAGACGCATGTCTCCATCTTTACTTATCCGGTATTCAGGCTTCAAATAGTAATGTCCTGGACTGTCTGATGTCCATAATTTAGCAAAACATTCTCCGTTTTCATCTTCGCGGATTACGGCATCCTCTTCGTAATGTGCAAAATACTTCATATTCAAAATATTAAAAGATAACGCCACGTGCCACTCGCATCCCACCGCCTTGTTTCATGCGCCATCAATAAATTGAAAGCCTTGTCCGCTGTGGCGTATCCTTTGTGCAAAATTACAAATTATTCATTTATAGTCCTAATTATTCCACGTTGTTTAATAAACCGGTTTCACAATATCAATCCGCAAGCCGAGAGCTTCTATTATTCGGTAGAACGTTCCCACGCCGGGTTCAATAACGCCTTTTTCGATTTTTGAGATATAGGCTTTATCTCTCCCTATGCGGTTGGCGAGTTCCGCCTGTGTTATCTTTTCGCTCTTGCGGGCATCAAATATAACCTGTCCCATACAATATGCGTATGCTTCCCTGCGGAACTGTTCGCGTTCCGGTGTTCCCACCTTGCCATATTTGCTGTCAAGCACATCATCATAATCTTCGATTTGGTGATTATTTACATGTTCCTTTGTCTGCATAATATTCATTTTTTATTGTTAATGCCTTTTCTATTTCACCCTTTGGCGTTTGTTGGGTTTTCTTTTGGAAACCGTTGAACAAAACAACTATCTGTCCTCCGTCGAAAATAAAAAACACACGGTAGATATTACCGTTATACTCCGTTCTTAGTTCATAAACGCCGTCGCGGATATGTTTGACAAACTTCACGGGTATTCTATCCTGCATTTTCAGCAAATCAAGTCCGTAATTGATTTTATGCTGTTCTTTTTCGGTGAGCGTTTCCATGAACGCCTCGAAATACCCGCCGTATGTTTTTATTTTCCTTTCCATGCCGCAAAGATAAACAAAATAGCAATATAAAACAACTTTCCCGTTTTCTATTAATTTTTAAAGTGAATATTTGATACTTATGATTTTTTTCGATTGTTCTACCATTGCGGCTGTATCAATCCCTAACATCTGATAAAACCTTTCGCGCCCAACAAGCGATTCATATGCTATTTCAATCACTCTTTTTTCTTCTCTGGTAAA
>JAIRKO010000011.1 GCA_031260045.1 Dysgonamonadaceae bacterium
ATCAACAATGCGGCTGTCGTGGGGATGAATTTTGCCCCCATAGCGGATTTTCTTGTTTACGTTGGGGATATTTCCGATTATATCAAAGGCTGCTGAGAAGGCTTTGCTTACAAAAGCATAAGCCCCCAAAATGTTAGCGTCAGTTTGGATGCCGCCCCGATACCGATAAATTCTGTCTGTTTCCGCATAAAGTAAAGTATCATTGCGATAAATGGTTACATCCCCTCTTAATATTGCTTGTATTGCCGGCATTGGGTCGTTTTCTGAATCAAAACGCAAGCTTTTCTGCGGATATGGAGGATAGTGTCTCTCTAAATCAATGGTACCAGAATACACGTAGACACTACTATCCTCTACCTTAATGGTCATATCTGCTACGCTGGTAACAGTAGTGTCCTTAAATATAATATCTATATAACGACTATGTGTTACATCTTGGGCATGTAAACACATACCACAGACCAAAAAGGCAAGTAGTGATAGAATAAGTTTTTTCATGATAATTAATATTGCACAACTATTAAATTTAATTCTTCTTTCTTCGATATTGAGAAATTCAATAACGTTATTGGAAAACTCAATCGCGTGGTTGGAAAACTCAACCACGTGATTGGAAAGTTCAACCACGTGATTGGAAAACTCAACCACGTGGTTGGAAAACTCAACCGCGTGGTTGGAAAGTTCAATCGCGTGATTGGAAAGTTCAATTACGCGATTGAAAAGTTCATTAGTTAACTTTCCGCACCCATTCCTGTCCTTTCACAATCAGGAAATTTTTATGCCGATACTTACCCAAATCCATGTGTATTTGCCCCGCTTCTTTCTCCGTTTTTTGAATTAACATGCCGCTTGCATCATAAATCGAAACGGTTTCTTTTTCCGGCGTGTCGACAATTACGTAATTCGACTGCCGGCGAACAGTTATTCGGGATGCGATGGTTTTTTCTATTCCGGTAAGTTTTGCATTCGGTATAATTTCCGGAAGCAGGGGTTCTTCGTCCGGATAATTTTCAATCTCAAAGGGTTTCAACTCGACGGAGTAGCCGGAAACGTCCTCATCGGACTGCCAACTGACGGTGTAAGCGTTTTTATTCATCCCCTCATCCACTACGCTATCGCCTTTATACCAAGTGTACCAGTAATCGGGGACGTCGCTTTCGCTCTCCCCGTGTACAAAAAACGTTATCTCGTCTGCCTCATCTCCCACGATGTGGCTGTTATTTTGATAAACGCTGTCGTTATAAAGAATTTTCTGATTTACGCCGGTAATTTCGCCGATTAGGTCGAAACGGGTAGACCACTCTTCTAAAGTAATTAAAATGGGGTTGCCAAGAGTTCTCCGCGTTTGCCTATAAACTGTTCTGCCGTTTCTTAAAACCTTTACCTCATCATCAAGACTTGGCGCTGACCTAAAAAACAACTGCTTTTTATTATCTTCTGTTAACCTGTGCTCTTCATTTCCGAGAGGCACGTAGATATTACTACCTATCATAATGGTCAGACCTTCGGTATTCGTAATATGCGTGTCAGCAAACGTTAAGGTATAGTATGTATTGATTAGTTCTCTCGGGCAATCGTCGCATTTAGCCGGTAAATACATGAACATATCGTAGACACTACTTGGCGTTAATATTTTATTAAATACTACATTGCCGCCTCCATAAACCATCTCGGTTTCCCTTGTTGTTCCTAATGTTGGTAATTTGTAATTAAAAAGGTCGCCGGCATTCGCTACTTTTGGGTCGTAAGTCTTCCAGTCAAGTGTACTGTTTCCTTTTCCCAAACCGCCTCTGGATGCGTCGACTACTCCATTGTGGAATTCGATGTGGCTGATTACCAAATCCTTTACTTCGCCTATTTTACCTATCCCGTTTTTGGCTATTACATTCCCGCCGAAAATCTGAATATGTTCAATGGCGCTGCCGTCCAATGCGCCGATGGCGGGAATCCCTACCCGGTTGCTCTCAGCCATTACGTTGGTGTATATATTAATATGGTTTATTTTACTGTTCCGCCCCGCGCCGATACCGACCGCATTCTTGTTTATCGCCCGAGCGGTAATATTGCCGCCCTCTAAATTGATATGCTCTATATAGCAGTGGGGGCCTGCCCCGCCGATGCCCGGTGCGCTTGAAGTGCCATCTCCACCGCCGCCTTCTGCGGTTACTTTCCCGCCGGTTACTTTTATTTCATATACATAACTCTCTGCGGCGCATCCGATACCCGGCGCCTGAAAACCGCCTTTGGCATACACGTTACCGCCTGCTATATGAATTTGCCCCCCTTTCGTGTAATTGCCCGAAGGACCTATTCCGGGCGCAAATCCGCCACCGTGAGCCTCCACCGTGCCGCCCAAAATAGTTATATCCCCACAGGCTCCGTAACCTTTGAACCAGCAATTACTTTCTCCAGCCCAATCAGTACCTATATATTCTTCAGGTATATAAGGTAACTTTGATAAAGACCACCCTGCCGGTTTTTCAAAATTCCAAGCATAGTACGTGTCCCAATTTGACGGGTAGTCATTGCCATTAACATAATTCCAACCCCCGCCTATTGCGGAGCCACCGGCTGTTGGAAACATCTTTTTCGTCCGACCTCCTCCGTGATAATACATTCGAACATTATGCTGATCACCTCCATGCACTATTAATGTACCGCCGTCCGCTTCACCGCCCTCCGCTGCGTTGCGACCGTCTATAATCAACTGCGATTTGGGATGCACTCTAATAGCCGGACACATGGTTCCTCCCCACAACTCGCTTGTGCCTCTTAAAATAATCCTTACTTGATTCCCTTCCTGTATATCAATACAAGGTTTAAAATCTTTCCATTTGCCACTCGCATTTTGTCCGCGCAAATTTATGTAAGTATTTTCCAGTTGAATATTTACTATGCCATTATTGGCGGTAACCGTATAGGTGGTGCCGTTGGGGTACCACTCGTTTATAATCATGTGCCTGCCGTGACCGTATAGGTAGTTGTCGCTCTTGGCGGGGGTGCAAATCAACAGGATGGCGAGGAATGGGATTATTTTTTTCATGATAATTAATGATAATTTTTCGGCAAATGTACGCATGAGAAGTTAAGAACTAAAAATAAGGCAAAGCCCGAAGCAATCCCAAATATACGCTATGGATTACTTCAGGCTTTGAGGGATGCAACAATTTGTTGCAACTTAATTACGCTTTATTTCATCTTCCGCGCCTTTTGATAACCGTAAACCGCCAAACTGCCCAGTTCTTCTTCAATCCGCAGCAGTTGATTGTATTTAGCCATGCGGTCGGAGCGACTCAAGGAACCGGTTTTGATTTGTCCCGAATTGGTTGCCACAGCGATGTCGGCAATCGTAGCGTCTTCCGTTTCTCCCGAACGGTGGGAGGTAACCGAAGTATACCCTGCGCGGTGCGCCATTTCGATGGCATCCAGCGTTTCGCTCAACGAACCGATTTGATTAACCTTAATCAAAATGGAATTGGCGCAACCGAGTTCAATCCCTTTTCTCAAGAAATCGACGTTGGTTACAAACAGGTCGTCGCCCACCAACTGACAGCGGTCGCCGATTTTGTCGGTAAGCAGCTTCCATCCGTCCCAGTCGTTTTCGCCCATGCCGTCTTCGATAGAGTCGATGGGATATTTAACAATCAGTTCTTCCAAATATTGCGCCTGTTCGACGGAAGTACGCTTTTTGCCCTGCTGACCTTCAAATTTGGTGTAATCATACACGCCGGCTTTGTAAAATTCCGAAGCGGCGCAGTCTAAACCGATGGTTACGTCTTTGCGCGGTTGATAACCGGCGTTTTTAACCGCCGTGATGATAGATTCCAACGCTTCTTCCGTGCCGCCTGCGAGGTTGGGGGCAAAACCGCCTTCGTCGCCGACAGCGGTACTCAGCCCTTTGTCGTGCAGCACTTTTTTCAAGGCATGGAAAACTTCCGCGCCCATGCGCAAACCTTCCTTAAACGAATTTGCGCCGATAGGACGGATCATAAACTCCTGAAAAGCAATCGGCGCGTCGGAATGCGAACCGCCATTGATGATATTCATCATCGGAACCGGCAAGGTATAGGTATTCGTTCCGCCGATGTAGCGGTAAAGCGGAATATCCAAGTAGTTTGCCGCAGCTCTTGCCACAGCGAGCGAAACGCCCAAAATGGCATTGGCGCCTAATTTGGATTTTGTTTTCGTGCCGTCCAAAGCCAACATTTTTTTGTCAATCGCCCGCTGTTCTAAAACGCTCATCTCCAGCAAAGCGGGAGCAATCGCCTCATTGATGTTTTTTACTGCGTTCAAAACGCCTTTGCCGCCGTAGCGTTTTTTATCGCCGTCGCGCAATTCCAGCGCTTCGTTCTCGCCGGTTGACGCTCCGGAGGGAACCGCTGCGCGTCCCATAATTCCCGACGCCAGCACGACGTCTACTTCGATGGTTGGATTTCCTCTTGAATCCAAAATTTCTCTGCCTGTAATTTTTACAATCTTCATAAATAACAAATTTTTAAATTGGTTTATTTTTTCGACGTGCAAAGATAATAGTAAAAAAACAAAAATTCAATGCAAAATTTAAATTTGTGTAAGTATTGTTATTGACGATTTCGCTTCCACAAAAAAATAACTACTTTTGTCAGGACTTAGAAACT
Organism: Dysgonamonadaceae bacterium; assembly: GCA_031260045.1. Lineage (GTDB taxonomy): Bacteria > Bacteroidota > Bacteroidia > Bacteroidales > Azobacteroidaceae > Azobacteroides. Next base: position 4,638 of record JAIRKO010000011.1, read on the forward strand.
GTTTTGAAATTATATTTTTTTAATTTTTATTCCGGATTGCTTCAGGCTTCGCCTTCGGTGGAGACGCAGTGAGGTTGCAATACCGTACACGTCATTGCGAACCGCAAAAGCGGTGAAGCAATCCGGATTAATCATTAATCATTAAAAAATGGAACAATACGTTGTAGCAATCGACTTCGGCACTTCAAACATAACCGCCATGATCGCAAAAAAAAGCGTTGGTGGGAAAATATCCGTTTTACGCACCGAGAAAACGGATTCGGAAAACTGTATCCGAAGGGGTTGCATTTATAATGTGGACGCCGCCGCCCGGAAAACGGAAGCCCTGATGAACCGGCTGAATGAGGATTACGCCAAGCCCAAACTGAATGCGCCGATAGAAAGGGCGTATGTCGGTATCGGCGGACAATCGCTGCATATAGAACAGTATAGTATAACGAAGCGCGTCGCCGGCGAAACGATTCAACAACAACTGCTGGACGAAATCGCGCACGAAATTAAGCGCTACAAGCCCGATCTGTATGAAGTGTTGGAAATCCTTCCGCCCGAATATTACGTGGACGGGCAGTTGATAGGCAACCCGCAAGGCACGACCGCTTCGTCCATCGAAGCGCGTTTCCGGCTGATTGTGGTGAGCAACCCCAGTTTGAAAATGCTGATTGAAAGGGCGATTCCCGAAAACGTAGAAATTGCCGGATACATCGTTGCCCCGTTGGCGACGGCGGCTGCTGTGTTGGACAAAAAAGAAAAGGAACTGGGTTGCGCGTTGGTCGAGTTTGGCGCAGGGATTACCTATGTTTCCATTTATAAAGACGGGCAGTTGAGATATTTGGTTACGATACCGCTTGGCGGCTTGGTCATTACGCGGGATATTCGCTGCCTGAACGTTTCGGAAGAAGAAGCCGAGAACCTGAAAAAAAACTACGGTAGCGCCGTACTGGATATGAAAGATGAAACCAAAATCACCATTGACGCGGGTTTGAACACGGAGCGCGAAATCGGCGTCAGGAATTTGAACGCCATTGTCGAGGCGCGGATGGACGAAATTTTGGCAAACGTGATTTATCAAATCGACGAATCGGGCTATGCCGACGCCCTTTCCGGCATAATCATTACCGGCGGGGGCGCAATGCTCCATCGTTTGGAGGAATCTTTCAGGAAAAAAACGGATAAAAACATTCGGCTGGCGTACCCTGTGGCAGGCGGAACGAATAAACCGGCTGAAGACGCTACCATCATCGGTTTGCTGACGATTGCCGACGGCGAATGTGTGGACGCAGGGGCGAAAGTCGTTCAAACGTCGGAACAGCCGGAACAGTCGGAACAGCGAACTTCGTTCAAACGTTTTCGGAACAAGAAAAACATCCTGGATCGTTTGGTGAATGATTTGTTTGAGATAGATAATATTGATGTGAATAATATAAACAATGACCCCTCTAATACTGAAAATTATGATAATAATGATGCTGATCATTAATGCGCATTGCTATATTGTTATTACTGCATAGTTTGCAACAGAAATGAATCAAAAAACATCCTCCCCCCGCATCGTGTTCATGGGTACGCCCGATTTTGCCGTAGAAAGCTTGCGTGCATTGGTTGAAGGCGGCTATCATGTCGTCGGCGTTATCACAATGCCCGACAAACCGGCGGGGAAACATCAAAGCGTGCCGCAAACCTCTCCTGTAAAGAAATATGCGCTGTCGCAAAATCTTCCTTTGCTTCAGCCGGAAAAACTGAAAGAACCGGATTTTTTGAACCGCTTACAGGCTTGGAAAGCCGATTTACAGATTGTTGTCGCTTTCAGGATGTTGCCCGAAGTCGTTTGGAACATGCCGCCTGCGGGAACGTTCAATCTTCATGCCTCTTTGTTGCCGCAGTATCGCGGGGCGGCTCCCATCAATTGGGCGATTATCAACGGCGAAAAGGAAACGGGCGTTACTACGTTTTTTCTCACCCGTGAAATTGATACCGGAAAAATCATTTTTCAGGAACGAATTCCCATCCAAGACACGGATAATGCCGGAATTATCCACGACCGACTGATGCGAACCGGCGCCAATTTAGTCCTCAAAACAGTGGATGCGATTACCAATGAAACAGCACATACCGTAGAGCAAAAAACGCTCGTTTCCAACGAAAAAATACTGAAACCCGCGCCCAAAATTTTCAAGGAAACCTGCCGTATCGAATGGAACAAAACAACCCAAGAAGTCTATAATTTTATTCGCGGACTGTCGCCTTACCCCGCTGCGTGGACGGAATTGAAAACAAACCGCAATGAATGGATTGCATTAAAAATTTTTGAGGCGGAAAAAATTCCGGAACAACACCGTTTAATGCCCGGAAGCGTTGTTTGTGATGGGAAAAAACAGTTGCACGTCGCAACTTCCGACGGTTTTATCCGAATAAAAAATCTTCGGCAGACCGGTAAAAAACAAATGTCTGTCGAAGATTTCCTGCGCGGGAATGCGCGGGTTTTTTTATGAAAATACACGGGGTAATGATTAAGCGGCTACCCTCAAAACCCAAAATCCAAACGATCCCCGTCCACTTCTTCAATCTGTTCGTCCTGTTCTTTTTTCGCGGTTTGATGCACATCAACAGCCTGAATATTAATCGCCTTCACCGGACGCACCGGGCAAATTGATTCGCATCCGCCGCAACCGATGCACAATTCGTCATATACGCGCGGCAAAGTCAACGCGCCCTCGTAAGGCTCCATTTTTACCGCCCGCGTCGGACAATGTTCCGAACAAGCGCCGCAGGAAGTGCGGTCGGAATAAACCACGCAACGCTCTATGTCAAACCGGGCAATTCCGATTTGAGTTACCGATTTTTCTTCTGCCGTTAGCCGCTTGATTGCGCCGTTGGGGCAAATTTCCGAACAAACTGTACATTCGTAATTGCAAAATGCCGATTCGTAGAACGTCAAATGCGGTTTGAAAGCATACTCCCATCCGAAATTAAATCCCGCAGGCTTGAGGATTTGTTGCGGGCAGTGCGTAATACACAGATGGCAAGCCGTACAGTGTTTTTTGAAATGCGTCAGGCTTTTTGAACCGGGAGGCGTAATCGGCGTAAGTTTGGTGCGGTCTGCCGTTGCGGTTTTTGCCCAAGCGGGAATAAACGGGAGCGTTGCCATTGCGCCGACGCCTGTCAAAAGGAAAGAGCGGCGGGAAGTGTGCGGATTATCGTGCAATTCCTGCTTGCGCGAGAACGGCAGGGCGAAACGATACGCTATTCCGTCGCTTTTGCACTTGTTCAGACAGTTGAAACAGGCAACGCAACGGGACGTGTCCGCCGTTTTTTCTTTGCTGTCAATGCATTGCGATTTGCAGGCTTTTTCGCACCGTCCGCAACTCGTACATTTCGACGGGTCTAAAACAATCCTGAAAACGGAAAATTTGGAAATAATTCCCAGCAGCGAACCAACCGGACAAACCGCATTGCAAAATAAACGACCTCTCAGAAACGCCGTCAGAGCGACAACCGTCAGAGCAACCGCCGCAATGGTCAGCGAAAGACCGGTAATGGTATAAATCGTTACATGATAAAACCCGTAGTTGTTGAATTTTAGCGCAATCCAATTAATCAGGTTGTTTCCTTCCATCGCCAGCGGACGGAAAAGATTGACCGCAATTCGTCCGAAATTGCTGTAAGGGTCTAAATACAATACCGGTGCGGTAATTCCGAAAATCAGAAACAGGACGCACGCGACCAACAAAGAATAACGCAACGCCGTTTGCGGTTTCGCATAGGCAAACCGGCGTTTTTTTCCGTTTTTCTTCCGGCTTCTCCCTGCGAACCACGCAATTATGTCCTGCAAAACGCCTAACGGACAAATCACCGAGCAATAAATTCGTCCGAAAAGAACGGTCAGCAAAAACAGGGCGGTCAAAATTCCGACGCTTCCCAACATAATAGCCGGCACAAGTTGGATATGCGCCAATCCGTGCAGCAGCGGGGGTAAAATATTTGTGAAATCGCAGAAATAAAGGAGTAATGGAGTGAAAAATAATAGGGCGAGCGTGAGCCTGATTGTTTTTAGGGTATTGAATTTCATATGAATATTTTGAAACGTTTACAAATCAATTTTTTGTCTGCTATATTTGTAACGCAAAAATAGTCGAACCGAAAGTTTATGAATACGGATTTCTTAAATTTTAATCCGCTTCACATTCAATTTGTCAATGTTTTGCGTTCCCAATTTCAGTTTTTCCCCGTTTGCGATATGTCCGACTTTCTTAATATCCATCGGCTGAACTTGGTTGAACAGACCGATAGCAGCCGTATCGGCGGCGACAATATCTTTGGAAACGATGAGCGTTTTCAGTACGCGAGTATCGGCAACCGAACGTCCCTGCGGTCCGTTTTTACGCATACAGCGATAGGCGTCGACAATGTTCAAAGCGGGTTTTTTAGGCAACGTACAAATATCGGCAATACATTGTTGCAGGTTGTTTGCGTGAAAATAAGTCCTGTCCCACACAATGCCCATGTAATTTTTCATGGCAATCGACATTTGCGCGCCGCCGTGATTTTTCAGTACAGGCACGTTAAACCAAACATCGGCTTCCAGCAAAGCCTGATGTATTTTAGCTGATTTCAGAATTCGGGCTTGCGGAAGTTTCACTTCTCTGTAATACACTTCATCATTGGCGGGAACAACGGTTGCGCCTGCCGCTTCGGCAGCTTTCCTGATGCCGGAATTTTCGTAGCATTTTTGCCAATTGTCGCAAGTATGGTCAAAAACGGTTACTTTTCCTGCGCCCGCTCTGATGCAATGTTCCACCAGCGCCTTTATCAGTTCGGGATTGGTATTTGCCGCAAAATCAGGACGTTTGTCCCAACCGATATTTGGTTTAATCACTACGCTTTGTCCTTTTTTAACGTATTTTCTGATACCGCCCATTTCTTTCAAAGCCATGTCCAACAGTTGCGCCGGTTCGCCGCCCATCACGGCGACCATGTCGGAAACCGTTTCCTTCATCATCGTTTTTGTTTCTATCGCAGCTTGTAACTTATCGAATGTCAGCGCCGCAACCCCTAATGTTGCACTTGTTTTAAAAAAATCTCGTCTTTTCATTTTTTGCTTATTAAAAAATTTCTTGCAATATTACTAAATTATTTTGGATGCAAGGTAAGTATCACTCAATTTTTATGTCCGGTAGCGCTGTTTATTTTAATTTGCTCCGTACAGTAAACATCAATGAATTGCCGACCATAGCGGATATTGTTTATATCCCTGTTTATGAACGACGGCACAAAGTAAAATTTGACGCAGAGAAACATGCCCGACTGTATGAAAAGCTCTCTTCCCTGCGGGTTTTGATAGATAATTGTTATTTTTCTCTTGTGCCGCATCAAACTCCGCTTAATCTGTTCAACAACACTTTTAAGCGTATCGCCCGAAAATGGATTGTTGAAATAGAAGTAGTTATAGATGTCAATATCCTCATATTTTGCCGCATCCACAAGGTATGTCTTTACATTTTTCAATTTTTTTCCGGCAATGTTTTTCTTTGCTGTCCCGTCCAGTTCCGGCATCAATTCAACCCCTTCAATCTTGCCAAAATTATATTTTGAAAAAAATATCAACATGCCTCCCTTTCCCGAACCATAGTCTAATATGCTGTCGGCTGCCGTTATTTCAAAACGCCTCATTACACGCTCCACATAGTACGTATATGAATGTTGATAATCCACATACTCCTTGTTGATTAATGAAGCGCCGTTTTTCGGATCAAGCGTAATGTCAACTCCCGTAAAACAGCTTATGATTTTATATCGCATCCGCAGGATGCTCTTTCTTATCCATGCTTTGTTCATCATTTTTTCTATTTAATTTATTATACATACGAGCATATACCATGTCGACGAAATCACGTTATAGGGCGTCCGTTTCGGAGAAATACCGGTCATTGTTTGAAAACCATTTGTAACCTTTGTTGTAAACGAGTTGAATGTGTATCATAAATTCACGTTTGGATTAGTGCGGACAAAGATAAGCATTATTGGCGGTTTTTCGCTCTCAGCGCGTCAAGCGCGGGATGACGGGCTATTTTTAACACCCGAAAAATAAAACACCAACTCCGCCGCCCGGTCGGAAGCCCCGGCTTTACCAAGCCGGTCGATAATTTCCTTGTATCCGCATTGCATCCGGTTTATATACGGCTTGTTATTTAGTAAATTATTTAATTCTTCGCGGATGTTTTTCGTAGAAAAATGTTCGTTGAACAACTCTTTGACAACCGTTTTACCGGCAATCAGATTCACCAAAGAAATGTAACGAACTTTGAAAAAATACCGCCAAACAAAGATCATCAAGTATTTGCACGGCATCTTATAGCAAACGGCTTGCGGAACGCGGAAAAGTGCCGTTTCCAAAGTAGCCGTCCCCGAAGTAACCAATGCCGCTTTGGCGTGTTGCAACAGGCGATAAGTAGAGTCAAAAACAATTTCGGCAGGATATTGCGCGGTAAAAGGGCGGTAAAAATCGGGATCAATGCCCGGCGCACCGGCAATGACGAGTTGGTAATCCCTGAAAACGGAAGCAGCGGAAAGCATGAAAGGAAGATTGTCCTTAATTTCCTGTTTTCGGCTGCCCGCCAACAGTGCAATTATCTGTTTGTCTGCCAACCGGTTTCGGACGATGAATTCGTCGAAAGATTCCGTGAAAAAATCCCCTTCGGTTATCGCATCAACCGTCGGGTTTCCCACATATTCCACTGCGTAGTTGTGTTTCCGGTAAAAGTCCGGCTCAAAAGGAAAGATACATAACATCCGGTCAACATATTTCTGGATGAGATGTATCCTTTGTTCTTTCCACGCCCAGATTTTCGGGGATATATAATAGCAAACCGGTATTTGCAGTTTCTCTTTTACAAACCGTGCTATTTTGAGGTTAAAACCGGGATAGTCAACCAAAATCACTCGGTCGGGAGCGAAAGCGGCAATCTCGCGTTTACACAAATCCAGCGCAGTAAAAATTGTTTTCAAATGAAGCAGTACGGGAACAATTCCCATATACGCCATGTCTTTGTAATGCTTAAGCATCACGCCGCCAACCGATTGCATAAGATTGCCGCCGAAGAAACGAAAATCGGCGTCCTTGTCGATTTTCTTCAGTGATTTCATCAGATTGGATGCGTGCAAATCGCCTGAAGCCTCGCCGACAACTAAAAAATATTTCAAGCGAAAAATCCCAACAAAGCCCCCGCAGCCACCGCCGAACCGATAACGCCCGCTACATTCGGTCCCATAGCGTGCATCAACAAATAATTGGTAGAATCATATTCCAGCCCCACTTTTTGGGAAATACGAGCCGACATGGGAACCGCCGAAACACCCGCGCTGCCTATCAACGGATTGATTTTGTTTTCCTGTTTCAAAAATAGGTTGAAGACTTTCACAAACGTTACGCCGGCAAAAGTAGCAATCGCAAAGGCAATCGCGCCTATCAGGAAAATTTTAAAGGAATCCCATTTCAGGAAAATGTCTGCCTGCGTAGATGCGCCAACCGTAAGACCCAGAATGATGGTAACGATGTCAATCATCGGTCCGCGGGCGGTTTCTGCCAAACGACGAGTTACGCCGGATTCTCGCAGCAAATTCCCGAAAAACAACATCCCCAGCAAGGGAAGTCCCGAAGGCACAAAAAAGCAAGTCAACATTAAACCGATAATCGGGAACATGATTTTTTCCGTTTGCGTAACCACGCGCAACGGTTTCATGCGAATCAGCCGCTCTTTTTTGGTGGTGAGCAAACGCATAATCGGCGGCTGAATAACCGGAACAAGTGCCATGTAGGAATAAGCCGAAATGGCGATTACGCCAATCAACTGAGGCGCCAATTTGGAAGTAAGGAAGATAGCCGTAGGTCCGTCGGCGCCGCCGATAATGCCGATTGCCCCTGCTTGAGCGGGGTCAAATCCCAAAGCCAAAGCAATCATATACGCCCCGAAAATACCGCATTGAGCGGATGCGCCGACCAGCATTAATTTGGGGTTGGAAATCAAAGCCGAAAAGTCGGTCATTGCGCCAATCCCAAGAAAAATCAGTGGCGGATACCATCCGGTCTTAACCCCCTGATACAGAATGTTCAATACCGATCCCTGCTCATAAATTCCCAATTCCAGTCCCGCGTCTTTAAAAGGAACATTGCCTATCAAAATCCCAAATCCGATGGGAACCAGCAACATGGGTTCAAAATCTTTGGCAACAGCCAGATAAATAAACACCATTCCCACAATAAGCATCGCGATATGACCCACCGTGAAATTGGCAAAACTCGTATAACTCCAGAAAGTTTGCAGATTATCGCCTATAAATGATAAAAAATCCATCGCCTATTCGATTATAATAAGATCGGCGCCTTCCAGCACGGAATCGCCCTTGTTTACTTTCACTTCCTTAATTACGCCGTCGCGGTCGGCATTGATGGCATTTTCCATTTTCATGGCTTCCAAAACCATCACTTTTTGTCCTTTTTTCACCGCATCGCCCTGTTTGCATACAATGTCGAGAATAACGCCGGGCAGCGGCGATTTCAGTGCGCCCGACCCTGTGCTTGTTTGCGGACGAGCTACGGGAGGCGTCATCGTTTGCGCCGGACGCTTGATTGTAACGACCTGTTTTTGAGCAGGTTTATTCATCTCTACTTTATAAGGCGTACCGTTCACTTCTACTTCAGCCATCGTACCCTCGATGGAGTTTATAATAACTTTATAAACGCTTCCGTTGATTGTGTATTTGAAACTTTTCATATATTTTTTAGTTACGAGTTACGAGTTACAAGTTACAGGTAGAGTTACTCGTAACTTGTAATTCGTAACTAATTTACTTTTTCACCGGTATTTCTCTCAATGTGTAAATCTTTGAACTCCAAGGCGAATAAATACTTGCTTTGTTTTTAATCGTCAAAATCGTATTTTCTTCGTCGTGCAATTCGGTCGCTTCGTAAATAGCCATTGCAATCGCGGCAAATAGTTCGCCCGACTGTTCCGTAGCTTCTTTTGCTTTTTCACGACTTAATCCCGAAGAAACCATTGCCCGCCTGCGGCTCAAACGAACGGAAATTTTCCCAATCAATTTAAAAGCAAAATAAAGCATGGCAAGACAAGTGAAAACGATGCTCATCGCCGTTACCGTCATACCGATACCGATGCCGTCGTTTGCCTGAAGATTTTCAACTTTTACGGGATCCAGAGCATTCGCAAATTGCGCCTGCATGATGGTTGCGGTAAACAGAAGCCAACGCAGCCCGATATTTATTTTTCGTTTCATACGTTTATCTTTGCCGCTAATTCATTAATTATTATTCGTGTCAATTCGTGTATTAAGGGCATACATCAAAAATTACAAGGGTAAATTATCATGTTTTTTCGGAGGATTTACCTGCTTCTTGGTCGCCAACTGCTGCAAAGCGCGAATAACGCGGAAGCGGGTATTTCTCGGCTCAATCACATCGTCAATATAACCGTATTTTGCCGCATTGTAGGGATTAGCAAACGCTTTCGTATATTCGGCTTCCTTTTCTGCCAACACTTTTGCCGGATCGCCCGATTCTTTAGCTTCTTTGGCATAAAGCACTTCTACCGCGCCTGCGCCGCCCATGACGGCAATTTCAGCCGTAGGCCAAGCATAATTCATATCGCCGCGCAGTTGCTTGCAACTCATCACGATATGAGCGCCGCCATAAGATTTGCGCAAGGTAACGGTTACTTTCGGCACGGTGGCTTCGCCGTAAGCATAAAGCAGTTTAGCCCCGTGAGTAATCACCCCGCCGTATTCCTGCCCCGTTCCCGGAAGGAAACCCGGCACATCAACCAGCGTAACGAGCGGAATATTGAAAGCATCGCAAAAACGCACAAAACGAGCGGCTTTGCGGGAAGCGTTAATATCAAGCACGCCGGCAAGCATCTTGGGCTGATTGGCGACAATGCCCACCGAATGCCCGTTCATGCGAGCAAAACCGACAATAATATTCTTGGCAAAATCGGCGTGAACTTCCAGAAATTCGCCTTTGTCGATAATCCCGCCGATAACTTCATACATGTCGTAGGGTTTATTCGGACTGTCGGGGATAATTTCGTTCAGCGAATCTTCCAGACGGTCGATAGGGTCGCCGTTTTCGCGAAACGGCGGTTCTTCCAAATTGTTTTGAGGAAGGAAAGACAGCAATTTACGGATTAATTCGATGCCCGACCGGTCGTCTTCCACAACAAAGTGAGTAACACCCGACCGCGTTGCATGGACTTCCGCACCGCCGAGCTGTTCCTGCGTAACATCTTCGCCGGTAACGGTTTTCACCACCTTCGGACCTGTCAGGAACATATAACTGATGCCTTTTGCCATGATAACAAAATCGGTCAAAGCAGGCGAATACACCGCGCCGCCCGCGCAGGGACCGAAGATACCCGAAATCTGCGGAATAACGCCCGAAGCCAAAATATTGCGCTGGAAAATCTCGGAATAACCCGCCAAAGCGTTTACGCCCTCCTGAATGCGAGCGCCACCCGAATCGTTCAACCCGATAAGCGGCGCGCCCATTTGCATAGCCAAATCCATTACCTTGCAAATTTTTGCCGCCATGGTTTCCGACAGCGAACCGCCGATAACCGTAAAATCCTGTGCGAAAAGATAAACCAAACGTCCTTCAATCGTGCCGTAACCGGTAACAACGCCGTCGCCCAGAAATTTTTTCTTTTCCATTCCGAAGTTCGTGCAACGGTGTTCCGTAAACATGTCCAGTTCTTCAAAACTACCTTCGTCCACCAGCATGTCAATACGTTCGTGCGCCGTATGTTTTCCCTGTGCATGCTGTTTCTCAATGGCTTTTTCGCCTCCGCCCAAACGAGCCTGCGCCCGTAAATCAATAAGTTCTTTTACTTTTTCTAATTGGCTGCTCATAAATTTATTTTTTTAGTTACAAGTTACGGATAGCCTACTTGTAACTCGTAACTTATAACTCGTAACTAATATTCTCACCGACACAATTCCGTTAACACGCTACAAGTGGATTTAGGATGTAAAAAAGCGATGTTCAGTCCTTCCGCGCCTTTGCGGGGGGCTTTGTCAATCAACTGAATGCCTTTCGCTTCAGCTTCCGTCAAAGCGATTGCCACATCAGGCACGGCGAAAGCGATGTGATGTATCCCTTCACCTTTTTTTTCAATAAATTTTGCGATGGTAGAATCTTCGGAAGTAGGTTCGAGAAGTTCGATTTTCGTTTGTCCTACTTTGAAAAAGGCGGTTTTCACTTTTTGGTCGGTTACCTCTTCGATGTTGTAACATTTAAGACCCAAAACATTTTCGTAATAAGGGAGACAATCCGATATACTTTTCACCGCTATCCCTATGTGTTCAATATGCGAAATATCCATAAATGAATAAATTAAAATAAAAAAACGACTCGCAAAGGTAGTATCTTTATGTGGAAAACAAAAAAAATCGGGATGTTTTTTTATTAAATTTTGTTTATTTGTGAAATAAGCAAGCCACCAGCGGGCTTTGCCCGCAATCCCCTATAAGGCGCAGGTATCCCGCGTCAAGCGTGGGATGACAGGGACAGCAGGCGCGATTGAATTACACACAACGGAACAATATTCTTAAAAAATTAAGCGCCTCTTTTCGTAATATATTTACACCCATATTGGACATATTTATTCCTTGCCTTATGTGTACCGGTAATACTTGCAAACATATATCCTTACAATGATTTGCCTTAAACACAAATTCCGTATCAAACAAAAATTGATTTATTTTTGTTTGTAGAAAAATTTCACATCCTTTGCTGCTCATTCCTTTTAATCCGCTTTGCGAATCACAATCGGGAAGGTTTAACAGGCGCTTATTTAACCATTTTGAGGCGTTGGACATCATTTTTCGTTTTAAGGTCAACTGCTCACAATAACTATCATTACGTTTACCCACTACTACATCGGCGCCTTCCAAAAGCGCCGTTATCATATCTTTCATGCACTTCGATTCAAAAGGGAAATCCCAATCGCTATAGATGAGATATTGTATTATGTTTCTTGCTTTTACGGCATGCAATCCATAACGTAAAGCATAACCCTTTCCCTTGTTTTCGGGATAGCTGATAATTTCGGAATCTGGAATATTCCGTACCAACCGTTTTTGCCGTTCCTCCTCCATATTATATTCCGAACCATCGTTTACCACAGTCAAACGCAGTTTAACTTCATCATTTAACATAGCTTGCAACTGCGCATAATACTTTAAAACAGTATCAACCCAGTCCGGCGGAGGATTATAACAAGGCAACAGTATGTTTACCGTTGGTTTCATTTTTTTGCATATACTACATAACCGCCCTTAAATTTGTAGCGCCGGTAAAAAACAGGATTGAACCATGTGTTCTCTTTTATAAAATCGTTTTCCAATCCCGAAAAAACAGCAATGATTTGAATGTTTTGTCTATTTGAAATTGTCTCCAAACTTTTGAATTGATAGGCTTGGAGCAATCCCAAAGATACGTTTATATCGCTATCCGGCTTGGTTATAGGAAAAATCCAAAGATTGGTTCTATTATATTTTTTCAAATAAACAGGGAGACCTGCCGCTACACCTTCACCCTCCACCATCGGTTTTCCCACGACCAAAATCGTATCATTCGGCGAGGAATTTGCAATAATAGCATTTAAAAAGCCTTCTGTAGCGAATCCTCGCATTGCATACCGTTGACACGACGCATACGCCAAACCGCAATTGAGAAGAAACACAAGTACCAAGCCGTTTAGATATAATTGCGATATTTTTATGTTATCTTCTTTCCGCTTAATACATCCCCAAACGCAAAAACCGATTCCCAACAACAAAACCGCAATATTCATAGTAAAGATGGTGCTTAACAGATACTGCTTACTTGATTCGGCAGTCATGTTCCGCACGGCATTTCCTTGTAATTGAACGGCGAAATCTACCGCCCACTGCCGTATATTTTCGCTGTAAATGATGATACCGCAAGCAATCACTATGAGAATTCCTAATAATAAACTGAGGTTTTTCCACCGGCGTCTCTTTACCGTATGTTCGTTCTGTTGTATTTCCCGATAAACAAAAATCGCGAAATATGCGCACCCAATTACAGAAGGAATCAAATAGCGGTCAATAATATTGCTTTTTGCATACAGCAGGATTTGAGGTATTGTTATAAATGCAAGCAGCAAAACGGAATAAAGCCGATTTTTCACCGTAGTTCCCCGTTTCTTTAACAACCATATCATACACGGAAGCGAGAGTAGAGAACAGCCGCTTATTACGAACAGATAAATGGTTGTTTTGAAATATTGGGCTAATCCGGTGTGAGCGGAAACGCCGGCGTAACCCGTACCACCGGCGCCGGCAAAAATGAGCGTAGAGATTAAACAAACAACGGTCAAAAGAAATAGAAACAGCGCCGTTTTCCATGTCTTTGAAATTATTCCGATCAAACTGCTATCGGAATGTTTCTCACTGTAAAGCATACAATAAAATACATAACTCGCAGGTAAAACCAGAATGAAATTTTCACGGCACAATGCCATCAGAATCGAAAAACCGACAAAAAGTGCATAGTGCGTTTTTCTTAAAATAGCCGTTGTCTTTATGTAGTTCTGCAAACTTAGCCATGATAATATCAAAAAAACAAGCCCCAGAGGTTCTATAACTTCGGTCTGGTAAAAAATAGCCGATTGCGTACCGATTAAACTTAATCCTGCAAATAACAGACTTTCCTTATGCGACCACGCCATATTGCGCCCAAGCAAATAAATCAAATATGCAGCGCAAATATTCACCACAATCTGCCACAAACCATGCAGAAACATATTATCGCCCCACATTGCAATCTCAAAAATATCACTGACTTTCCACATTGGTCTAAATCGAATGCCGGTGTCATTTTTTAGCATATCAATAAGAATATCCGAAAATGAATAATTGGTCATCTGTTCTTTTACTTCTGTATAATAATGACAATCCATAAAATGATAACCGGAGAATATTGAACCGCTAAAAGTAACTAAACCCAATCCTGCAATAGCGATAATAAACAAAGCTGCAAGATGTTGTCTTTTTTTAGTCATAATTTTTGTTTTAAATTATTGTAAAAAATAGCGTAAACGACTGCAAAAGTAGTCAAAAAAATGATTACGGCAAAAACGGTTTAGTTTTTCTCTGTTTCGCTACGTCCCTACTTGCGAAAACTAAATAATCTCCCTACATTTGCAAGAAATTTTGATACAATATCCAATGGAAAATCAACTGTCGATTTATAACACGCTGAGCCGGAAAAAAGAGTTGTTCAAGCCTTTGCATGCACCGGGAGCAGGTCTTTATGTCTGCGGTCCGACGGTTTACGGCGATCCGCATCTGGGACATGCCCGTCCCGCCATTACCTTTGACATCCTTTTTCGCTATTTAACTTATCTGGGATATAAAGTGCGCTATGTGAGAAATATAACTGATGTGGGGCATTTGGTTAACGATGCTGATTCGGGGGAAGACAAAATTGCCCGGAAAGCCCGTCTGGAAGACCTTGAACCGATGGAAGTGGTGCAATATTATTTGAATCGCTATCACAAGGCGATGGATGCTCTGAATGTGCTTCCGCCGAGCATTGAGCCGCACGCCAGCGGTCATATCATCGAACAGATACAACTTGTAAAAGACATCTTAAACAAAGGATATGCCTACGAAAGCGATGGTTCGGTTTATTTCGACGTGGAGAAATACAACAAGGAACATCGCTACGGAATACTGTCCGGGCGCAATATCGAAGATATGCTCAACACCACCCGCGAACTGGAAGGGCAGGAAGAGAAGCGAAATCCGATAGATTTCGCCCTGTGGAAAAAGGCGTCGCCCGAACACATTATGCGCTGGACTTCGCCTTGGAGCGACGGTTTTCCCGGCTGGCATCTGGAATGTACGGCGATGAGCAAGAAATATCTGGGCGAAGAATTTGATATTCACGGCGGAGGAATGGATTTGATTTTTCCCCACCATGAATGTGAAATTGCCCAAAGTGTGGCTGCGACCGGCAAACCGGCGGTCAAATACTGGATGCACAACAATATGATTACCGTTAACGGACAAAAAATGGGTAAATCGTTGGGCAATTTTATTAATTTGGAAGGCTTTTTCACCGGAAATCATCCTTTGTTGACACAAGCTTATTCCCCGATGACCGTTCGCTTTTTTATCCTTCAAGCGCATTACCGGAGTACGGTCGATTTCAGCAACGAAGCGCTGCAAGCCTCCGAAAAAGGACTTGCCCGCCTGCTGGAAGCCCGCGCCAAACTGGATAACAAGGGTTTCACACCGAGCGAAACGTCCGCTACGGATGTTCAGGGGCTTTTCGACAAAGCCCGCGAAGCCATGAACGACGACCTGAATACGCCCATCGTCATTGCGCAATTGTTTGAAGCTGCGCGTATTGTCAATTCGGCTGCGGCGAGACAAATTGCGCTGTCCGAAGAAAATATCAACGACCTGAAACGCTTTTTCGATTTGTTCCTCTTTGAACTGTTGGGCGTTAAAAACGAGGCAAAAAACGGAAACGCATCATACGATGCATTTGCCAAAGTTGTAGATATTTTACTGGAAATCAGGATGCAGGCAAAACAAAATAAAGACTGGGCTACATCCGACAAAATAAGGAACGAATTAACCGCACTCGGCTTTGAAATCAAAGACGGCAAGGACGGTTTTGAATGGAAATTGAACATATAAAAATTATATGAGCAGACGTCGTTTTTTTAATAACACAGGACCCTGTAATCCGGAATATCATTACATACTTCCTCCCGAAGACCGCCTTGTCGGGTCGCAACTGCACCGTTATATAAAGACCAGTTATACTGGGTGCTTCATGCGCCGCTTATACCGAAGCCTTTCCGCATCTTTTACTGATGTCGTTTCTACAGCGGGTAACCAATGGCGGCGGACATATCAACAGGGAATACGCCGCCGGTCGCGGACGGATGGATTTAATGGTGGAATATGCCGGGAAATGCCACATCATCGAAATGAAAATCATTCATTAATTATGATACTCCGGACGTTGTCAGGGAAGAAGGATTGGAGCAGATTCAGGGATACCGCGACCGGATAGACGCTTCGGCGCCCGCTTATTTGGTGATTTTCGATCGCCGTCCGAAAGCAAAGGAACTGTCGTGGGACGAAAAAATCTCTTGAACGGTCGATAAGGCAAGTAAGGTGACGGTATTGGGGTGCTGATTATTTTTCTGAATTGCTTCGCCGCTTCGCTATGCCTGCAATGACGGGTAATAACCGCTTATTAATCATTAACCATTAATCATTATTAACCAGCGTACAAACAACCTGATTTTTATATTTCAGGTTGATAGTCGAATACCTATTCCACCCAATTTTGTTCAATCCCTTTTCGTAAAATGTATGCAGTTTATCCAACTTTTCCTTGTGATTATCTATTTTTCCCAGAATAATCCGATGATCCCCGACAACCGGTGTCAACACAACCTCCCGGCGACGGGTTACATAAATTTGCGCAATTTGGGAAGCCCAAAATTTATCCTTTTGCAGATACAGGGCGAAATCATAAAGCGCACTGGCGGCGTATTCGCGGTCGATGTGTCCGCTGGCAACCGGCACGTAAAACGCAAAGTTGTCGGGAACAGGCATCGCGTTCCGATCGCTGTCGACGTAATAACTCCCGCTCTGCGAAAATATCCGCAACACCGGCACGCGCTGGTAAATCTTTACTTTGATGTATCCGCCGACGGTTTTGAAACATTCCGCATGTTTAATCAGCTTGTCGCGTTTGAGCGTTTTCTCAATTTCGGCAACACTAACGTCGTTTATGCGTTTCCCTACCGGAAAGACTTTCGCCGCTTTCAGCCGCTCAAGAATATCGGTCGCCGTAAAATAGTTTTTTCCGGGTATCTTTTCGATTACCACCTCCACGCGCCGACAAAGCACGTTGTCGGGCGAGCGGAAAAAGTGCAGATAAACCATTGCCAGCGCGATGTATGCGATAAATAGCGATGCCAAAACGACGCGGCATATATTCCTAAGCATTGCATATATTTTTTATGGGTTCAACCAACAGTTCGATATCGCCCGCACCGGCAACCAAAATGGTTTCAAAGGCGTTTGTTTTCATGTATTCCAAGAGTTCCGTTTTGCTCAAAAGACGTTTTTCGGGACATGTTATCCGGTCGAGGATGATTTGGGACGAAATGCCCGGAATCGGCTCTTCCCGCGCGGGATAAATCGGAATCAGGATTACCTCGTCGGCTAACGAAAGCGAGCGGGCGAATTCGCTGTAAAAATCGCGAGTGCGGGAATAGAGATGCGGCTGGAAAATTACCGTCAGTTTCCTGTCGGGATAGAGCTGCCGGACGGACGTGATGCTCTCCCGCAATTCGTCGGGATGATGCGCATAATCGTCGATCAACGCCAAATCGTCACGCTTGATGTGGAAGTCAAACCGTCGCGCAGCGCCACGAAACGACGCCAAGCCGGAGCGCAGTTCGTCGTCGGAAACGCCGTTCAGGTAAGCAATCGCGAGTGCCGCCGTCCCGTTGGCGATGTTGATTTGCACCGGCACGCCCAAGCGGATGTCTGCAATTGTCCTGTCGGGGGTTACGAAATCGAAGGTAATTTCGCCGTTGGCGGTGCGGATGTTTTGGGCGGAAAACGCCCCCTCACCCCCTCCGAAGGGGGGGCTTGAGGTGTACCGATACACCCGCACTCCCTTTTGCAGCTTCAACTCAATCTCCACCCCCGCCTCCAAGAGCAAAACCCCATTTTCCCGAACAAGCGAAGCGAAATGGCTAAAACTCTCTTTATAAGCCGCCTCCGTCCCGTAAATATCCAGATGGTCGGGCGAAACGGACGTAATCACTGCCATGTAGGGGCTTAGCCGGTGGAAAGAGCGGTCGTATTCGTCGGCTTCCACCACCGTCAAGTCGCTTGTATCGGACAAAAGGAGGTTGCTGTTGTAGTTTTTCAGGATACCGCCGAGAAAGGCGTTGCAGTCCGTTTTCGACTGTTTCAGGATGTGCGCAATCATGCTCGAAACGGTTGTTTTTCCGTGCGTCCCGGCGACGCATAAACCGCGAGTTGCGCGGGTGATTTCGCCCAACGCCTGCGCGCGTTTCATGAGTTCAAAGCCGTTTTCGCGGAAAAACGTCAGTTCGGCGTGGTCTTCGGGAACGGCGGGCGTCCAAATGACCGACGTTTGCGTTTTATCCTTGAAAGCGGGGGGGATTAACTCCGTGCGGTCGTCGTAATGCACCGCCGCGCCCTCCTTGCAGAGTTGGCGCGTGAGTTCCGATTCGACGCGGTCGTATCCCGCCACGTTTTTGCCTTTGGCGATGAAATAGCGGGCAAGATTGCTCATGCCGATGCCGCCGATGCCGATGAAATAGATGTTGTTTTGCATTTTATTAATAATTAATGAAATACCGCCGCCGTTATTGCGGGCTTGACTCACAATCCCCAGCAAATCTGTCGACGGGTATAGCCCATACCAGCCGACGGGAGAAAGGTCAAACAATCGGCAAGGAATGTTCGGAACGCACAGTGCGCGGGTTGACGGGGGCTTGTGTTCAATTTTAGTTGCCGCTAATGCACTATTGTTATTGAGTTTGTTTATCGCTCGCGCGTAATTCTCTGGATTGCTTCAGGCTTCGCTTTCGCAATGACGCAGTGGGATTGCAATACCGAACACGTCGTGGCGCGGTCAAACCCCGCACACGTCATTGTGAACCGCGAAGCGGTGAAGCAATCCAGATTAATCATTACTCATTATTTTCTCAATTTCCTCCGCAATCCTATTTGCCGCATCCGGCAAAGCCAGTTTCCGGATGTTGGCGCTCAACGTTTTCAAGCGCGCCGAATTGTGTACCGTTTCCAACGCCAACGGAATAAGTTTTTGCGCAGCATCGGCGTCGGAAACGAGCATCGCCGCGTCTTTATCGACCAAAGCCATCGCGTTTTTGGTTTGATGGTCTTCGGCAACATTGGGCGAAGGCGTCAGTATAACCGGTTTCCCGACCGCGCAAAATTCGGAAATCGATCCTGCGCCCGCGCGGGAAACAATCAAATCGGCAACGGAATACGCAAAATCCATGCGGGAAATAAATTCCACCAACTTGATGGGGCGTTGCGGGTATTTTTCCAATTGTTTCAGGGAGTTATGGAAATACATTTTCCCCGATTGCCAAAGGAATTGCACGTTGCCGTCGCCAAACGCGGGCAATGCGCCCATCATACATTCGTTCAACGTCCGTGCGCCCAAGCTTCCGCCGAGTATGAGGATAGTTTTCATGTCGGGGTCGAGACCGAAGAATGTGCAGGCTTTTTGCCGTTTGTCTTCCAAATTGACCAAATCCTTGCGGATGGGGTTGCCGGTCAAAACGATTTTTCCGGCGGGGAAGAACTTTTCCATGCCTTCGTAGGCTACGCATATCTTTGCCGCCTGTTTCGCCAGCAGTTTGTTGGTTACTCCGGCGTATGAATTCTGCTCCTGAATGATGGTCGGAATGCCCATCCGGTTGGCGGCTTTCAGCGTAGGACCGCTCGCGTATCCACCCACTCCGACAACGATATTGGGACGGAATTTCTTCAGCGTTTCCCGCGCAAGATACAAACTTTTTAGCAATTTGAAAACAACGCTGATGTTTTTTAGCAGATTTTTGCGGTCGAAGCCCGCAACCGGCAGCCCCACGATGGGATAACCGGCGGCAGGTACTCGTTCCATTTCCATGCGGTTTTCAGCGCCAACGAACAGTATTTCGGCGTTCGGATGGCGGTCTTTCAGTGCGCCGGCGATGGACAGGGCGGGAAAAATGTGTCCGCCTGTGCCGCCACCGCTGATGATGGCTTTTAGTTGTTTCATATTATTGTTATATTTTTTCCATCGGTGAAAGCGGTTGGATTCTGTTCGTCAACATTGCTGCACATCAGAATCTTGCGTCTATTTTTGTTGTCTGTAGGTATGGCAACATCTCTACTTTTCGGAATACTGCTCTTTTGTTGTTTTATTTTATTTTTTTTTATCTTCATATCTTCCAAATAGTTACGAAACTGTACTTGTCGCAACAGGGATTTTTTAATTACTTTGTTCATACTATTATAATTTATCCATCGTCTTTTGCTTGCGTATCGAAGATATGAAGTTCCAAATTATCGTCTCTCCAAGTTGAAATCTGTTTCGCGGCTTCTATCAGGAGTTTTTGCCCCAGCGTTTTGCCTTGTCCGACTGTGTGATAGCGGCGGCTTCCGCCGTTTTCACAAAACTTGCGGCGATTAATAAACGATGTAAAGACGGATTTCCCAAATATTGCTCCACCAGCAGACGCATCACGCCGAGCGAATGCAAAACGGCATTGCTTTGATATTCCCTTCCGTTTTACTTATTGCAAAGCCGTCAAGCCACAACGAAAGCCCCAAAGATTTTATTTTCTCAACGGAGGCATACGTAGCGATCAGAGCAGACGGCATAAGTGTCGGCAAACATCGACCTATCCTCAAACGCGGTAAGAACCCCGTGGGCAAATACCGTTTTATAACCACCAGACATACAGGATATAGCCGTGTTTTTTAGATTAGTTGTTTTCTCATTATTTGCATTTATTTTGTCTAACATAGATAATTTTTCTCATTTTTTCAAGCGAAGCCATTCACACAGTAGCAACTTCCGTTTCCTCCGGCATTTTCTATTCGCCGCCCACCCGCTGCTCTTCCAGTTCTTCGCTGATTTCTTCCTCCCGTCGTATCCCGCGTTCGTTTTCATATCGGCTAACGCTCAATATAATCCCGAAAAAAGCGCAGGAAACCAGCGTCGACGTCCCGCCCCGACTCACTAACGGCAAGGGCTGCCCCGTAACCGGAATCAGGTTGACGGCTACCGCCATATTCGCTAATGCCTGCAAAACCAATGCCAAAGCGCAGCCCATCACCAAGAGTTTGGGAAACAGTTTATTGCATCGCCCGGCAATAATGCCCGTTCGAATAAACAAAAACACGTAAAGAAACACGACAAAGACGCCGCCCGCCAGCCCTAATTCCTCAATGATAATCGCAAAAATAAAGTCGGAATAAGCCTGCGGCAAAAAGTCCCTTTGCCGGCTGTTTCCCGGCAGTTTTCCGAAAATCCGCCCGTTGGCAACGGCAATGTTGGCTTGCGTTACCTGATAGTTGGCGTCGGTTACTTCATAAGCGTCGTTTTTTATGGCGTTTTGTTCCAATTCTTGTTGAACCGACCACGTTTTCCGGTCGAAAATCATGGGCGCTCTTGCTTTCCACGTGAGCGGGCGCGACCAGTATTCCTGGAAAATTTTATCGGGTATGACATTGATGGTTGATGCGAAAAGTACGCCCGATAGAACGCATAGCGCAATGATTGCAAACAGTTTTGTAAACGGGACTTGCCCGATAAACATCATCGTCAGGACGATGATAAAAAGTAACAGCGCGGTCGAAAAATTGTCCAGCAGGATGATGCTGCAAGTGATGGCGGCTGCAATGAGAATTAAATGGTAATGAATGTTTTTCCTCGTATTTTTGTATTTGGAGAGGAAAAATGCGGTGGTTCCTATCAGGCAAAGTTTGGCAAGTTCCGAAGGTTGGAAAGATACGCCGCCTATTGACAACCAGCGGGTTGCATCGTTTGTTTCCGTACCGGTAAGTTTGACGGCTACCAGCAAAAACCAGACGAACGGCAACGCCAACGCCGCAACAGAAAAATACTTGGGCGGGCAACTGTGAACCAGCAAAACAATAAACAGCCCGCCAAACAGAAACATGATGTGCCGCATTATCGGTCGCCAATAGTCCGTTTTGAAAGTCAGCGTGCTGGATGCGCTGTACACTTCGATGATTGAAATGGCGCACAAGAAGACGAATATCATCCAGATTATTTTGTCGCCGCGAAATATTTTGCTTAAAAAATCCATTTAATTAATCATTGTTCAAAGTTTTCTGACGCAAGACTTAAATTGTTTCCCCCTATCTTCATAGTTTTCAAACAAATCGAAGCTGGCGCAGCAGGGAGACAATAATACTGTGTCGCCCAATTCTGCCATGTCATACGCTTTTGAGATAGCCTCTTGCATGGAATGCGCGTCGGTTGTGAGGCTCACTTTCCCGTCAAAAAAGTTGTGCAATTTGGAATTGTCCACGCCGAGAAAAATCAATGCGCGGCATTTTTCCTTTACCAGCGTTTCGATTTCCGAATAATCGTTGCCCTTGTCGGTTCCGCCGAGAATGAGGACGACAGGCGTTTTCATGCTTTGCAGGGCATACCAGGTCGAATTGACGTTCGTCGCCTTCGAGTCGTTGACGTATTTAACGCCCCGCACTTTGGCTACCGTTTCCAAACGGTGTTCAACGCCCTTGAAATCACTCAACGAACGACGGATATCCTCGTTCCTGATGCCTGACAGTTTAGCCGCAATGCCCGCCGCCATTGAGTTGAACAGGTTATGCGTTCCCGTTAATGCTACTAATTCTTCTTCCATGTTGAAATTTCCTTTTGAAGTGTTTATAACTATCTGTTTATTTTCTATATAAGCCTTTACGTCTTCGCTTTTTGTCAACGAAAAAGGATAAAGTGTGGGCGACTGTTCCGTCTCGTTTTGTCGTTTGTAATCTGCAATTCGCGGCTGCAAAACCGGATCGTCGTTCCAAAAGATAAAGGCGTCCGCCGCCGTCTGGTTGCGGATAATCCGCATTTTGGCGTCGACGTAATTCCGCATTTCGTAGTTGTAACGGTCGAGGTGATCGGGCGTTATGTTGAGCAAAACGGCAATATCCGCGCGAAAATCGTACATTCCGTCCAACTGAAAACTGCTCAGCTCGATGACATAATAGTCGTAATCCTGTTCTGCCACCTGCCGCGCGAAACTTTCGCCCACGTTTCCGGCTAAACCGACATTCAGTCCGGCGTTTTTCAGGATGTGGTAAGTGAGCATGGTGGTGGTTGTTTTCCCGTTACTGCCCGTGATACAGATTGTTTTAGCATTCGTGTACCGTCCGGCAAATTCGATTTCGGAAATAACCGGCGTGTTTTGTGTCAGCAGTTTTACGACAATCGGGGCTTTGTCGGGGATACCGGGACTTTTGACGACTTCATCGGCATTCAGGATTTTTTCTTCCGTATGCCGCCCTTCTTCGTAAGGGATTTCGTATTTATCCAGCATTTCCCTGTATTTGTCCTTTATGGGCGACAAATCCGAAACGTATACGTCGAAACCTTTCTTTTTTGCCAGAATGGCTGCCCCAACGCCGCTTTCTCCTGCGCCGAGTATAGCCATCCGGCGAAGTGCCGACGGCATGAATTCCGCCAGATTGACGCCTTTGTTTTCTTTCTTTTCGATGTTTATTCTTATCATGTTTTTATAAAAAGCGTATTTTTAACTAAAAATATGTTTCAAATGTTTTTGAAATTTCTTCCATTGATTTTCAAATTTTCCAGTTCGCGTTTCAATTCATTCAGCAATTGTTTTTCCGAAGGCAAATAAAGTTGATATTTGCTCGCCATAACCGTTTTATTATCTTCGGGAAGCGAATATTTGACCAAAGTATTGTTTTTATCGGCGCAAAGTAAAATACCGATAGTGGGATTTTCCTCCGGCAGTTTTTCTTTTCTGTCGTAATAATTTACATACATTTGCAACTGTCCGATGTCTTTATGCGTAATTTTCCTTGTTTTAATCTCAACCAGCACGAAGCAACGCAGTAATCGGTTATAAAAAACCAAATCAATGGAAAACTCGTCATCTTCGAGCAACAACCTTTTCTGACGGGCGACAAACGAAAAGCCGTTGCCCAATTCCAGTAAAAATGTCTGTAAATTGGTAATCAGCAAATTTTCCAAATCCTTTTCGTAATAAGCCGCCTCCCGTTTCAGACCGAGAAATTCCAATACCATCGGGTCTTTGATGATTTCCGATGGATGCTCCGGTATCCGTTCCCTGCGGGCAACTTCCAGAACGGCTTTTTTGTCGTTGCTCATCAGCAAACGTTCATACAAACCGGAATTGATTTGCCGTTCCAGTTCCCTTCCCGTCCAATGGTTGTGCAGGGTTTCGTATTCGTAATATTCGCGCTTGTTGTCATCATCTATTTGAATAAGAAGACGATACTGATACCAGTTGAATTGCGAACGCACTGCGTTCGCAATTGGATACATCCGATAAAATTGCCGACATTGTTCTAAAATTCTCACAGAAAAACCAGTACCAAACTCAGGTTTTAACCGCTCCGCCAAATTTTGCAATAAATAACCGCCATATTCCGCCCGCTCTTTCCCCTGCTGTTCTTCCACAAGGATGCGCTCGCCCATTTTCCAGTACATCATTACCCGCTGAAAATCAACGCTCCGCACGGCGCTGTTTTTCGCATCTGCAATAATATTCCGAATATCGGAAATAAACTCGTTTCGTAATGCTATTTCCTGTTTGCTCATAATCAATCATTTGAAATTGTGTCCGTATTGCGTTCACAATTACATATCTACCGTATTTTCAAAGTCGCAATCGCCAAAGCCGCCAAAATAATCCCAATTAGCCAGAAACGGACTACAATCTTCGATTCGGGAATAGCAACCAACGGTTTCCGTATCAATGCGCACTCTGCGTTGCCTGCTTTCTGGAAATGGTGGTGCAGGGGCGTCATCTTAAATATGCGTTTCCCCGCGCCGTACCTCTTTTTCGTGTATTTGAAATAGCAGACTTGCATCATCACCGACAGGCTTTCCACCAGAAAAACAAAGCATAAAATCGGCAGCAGCAGTTCTTTGTGAATCGCTACCGCGAAAACGGCAATGATGCCGCCCAAAGTGAGCGAACCGGTATCCCCCATGAAAACCTGCGCCGGAAAAGCATTGTACCACAAAAAACCGATGCAGGCGCCGATAAACGCACAGGCAAAAATCGTCAGTTCCTCACAGCCGGGAATATACATGATGTTCAGATAGGCGGCATATTTGGTATGGCTTGATACATAAGCTAATATACCCAACGCAACGCCTATGATTGCCGAATTGCCGGCTGCCAGCCCATCCAGCCCGTCGGTGAGGTTGGCGCCGTTGGAGACAGCCGTTACAATAAATATCACGACAATCACAAAAATAATCCATGTTACCGCCGTCCTGTTGTTCGGCATGAAAGCCGCCAAACTGCGGTAATCGAAATGGTTGTTTTTCATGAAGGGAATGGTGGTCTTTGTCGATTTAACTTCTTTGTTATAAACGATTTCCGTAACCACGTTGTTCTCGCGGATTTCCGCATTCTCGCGTATCACGGCATTGGGACTTAAATAAATGGTCAAGCCGACAATCAGCCCCAACCCCACTTGTCCCAGTATTTTAAGTTTACCGCTCAAACCGTCTTTGTTTTTCCTGACTACTTTGATGTAATCGTCTATAAATCCGATTATTCCAAGCCAAACGGTGGTAATCAGCATCAGGATAATATACACGTTGGTCAGTCGGGCTAACAACAACACCGGAACGAGAATCGCAATGATGATGATGATGCCGCCCATAGTGGGCGTACCCGTTTTTTTCATTTGCCCTTCCAGCCCCAGATTGCGGATGGTTTCGCCGATTTGCAACAGTTGCAGTTTTTCAATAATTCTTCGCCCGATAATCGTGGAAATCGCCAGAGAGAGAATCAGCGCCAGCACTGAACGGAACGAAATGTAATGGAAGACTCCCGCGCCGGGGACGTCTAATTTGTCGAGATAATCAAATAAATAGTATAGCATAATATTTATGTGTGAAAAATTAAATTATATTTAATGAGTAAACAAGTTGACGAGTTAACCCTTTTTTCTCGTTTACTTAATTAATTATATAAAAAATAATATGAACATTTATAATTGTTTGTAAAATTCCGCATCAAGTTTTATCTTATTGATTTCATTGTATTTATCAAAATATATCGTCTCCGTCAGCCAAGATATTTGTTTTTTCCTTGTCGGTTTCCGCGGGGCGAAATATGCCTGCTTTTCTTCGTTTGTGTAATTTTGAATAACCATTTGTTCTTTTTGTTTGTAAATTCCTTTTGTTATTTTTAAAATAAACTCGAAAACATTATGTCCTCGAAAATATAAGTAGCCGTTTTTACTGTTCAATCCTAATTTATCGCATTGATTTTCAATAGTTTGCATATCTTTTTCCTTATATTGCTTTTTGAATTTTTTAATTTGTTTCTCAATAAAATTTTCGGATTGCTCAATGTGCGAAGCGTTTAAATTTGTTGCGCTCCCGTGAGCTAAAACCTCGTTAAGCAGCCCCTTAAACTCCCGTTTGGAAAACGATTTATCGTGTTTAAGCGAATATATATGGTATATAAAAGGTTTGTACAGCAATTCCGAATACTTTTCCAACAACGTTTTTATACCGCTCAAACCCAAGTCGCGGATATTTTCAAAATAGCAAAAATGGTTTTCCCAAGAATAAGTATAGGTCTGAAATACAAAATGTTCGATATCTATTTCCTTTTCCTGCAACAGCCAACGATAATCGCTGTCAATGCAAATAAAAAATTCTTTGGATAAACATCCGAGTTTCAGGTATTTCAGGCAGGTTTCACAACCTGTGGCGTCCGTTCCTTTGGGCGTTTGGGTGTAGGTTATATAGTCAAAAGAATATTGAGGGAGAAAATGCTGAAACACCTTATCCCAGAAGAGAATGTCATCTTGCGCCTCCAAATGCGCGGCGGCGGAATATCCCTTCAATTTGGCTCCATTCCCGTAATCCAAAGCCAGTTGTTTATAATATTCTTTATCTTCCTCGCTCATGAGCCTTGAATTAAATCTTTGACAAAAAACAGTTTATCGCCCCAACCTTTCCCAAAAATGGACGGCGAATGAGTCGCTATAATCAGTTGGCAATTGGGATTCAGTTGCCTAATCACATCAATCAGTCGTTGTTGCCAGCCGATATGCAGGGAAATTTCGGGTTCATCCATCAGTAAAATATACGATTTTTCATCCATCAAAAAAACGGTGAAAAGAATCAGTAACATTTGTTTTTCACCGGACGACAACCGATCTAACGAAATAATCAAATCATCCTTGTGAAAAATAATATCGTTGCTATTTCTGTCTATATCAATTATTTTACCGGTTTCCTTTAAGAAATCATTTACCAAATCAAAAAAAGCGCGAATCCTTGCATTGACTTTTTCGGCAATTTCCGGATAATTTGTAGCCTTGAAACGATAATTTGAAAACGACAGTTGTTTTTCTTTCCCAACCGTATAGATAACTTTCTGTAATTCCTTGTCCAACGGCGATTCGCTTTGTCCGATTTTCGCCTTGTCCGCCAACGGGACGTCGAAAGTGGAAACAAACTCGTAATCAAAATTAAACTGATTGCTGTTTTCCGATTCGATATCTATTTCAATTCCCTGTTCTTGCAGATAAGCGGTTTTCTTTGACAGACATGCGTTTATTATCCTCAATATGGTGCTTTTACCCGTTCCGTTAATGCCAACAAGAATATTGACGTCGGGGTTCAAATCCCATTTCAAATCATATTGATGAAATAAACCTTTGATTTCTATTCTTTTAATTAAGTACATGTTCATAATTAGTTCGTATTATTTTTTATCCCCATAGGATATGGACGACCATTCTAAGATTTAAAAATTTCCCGCACCACCTCGCTATCGTCAAAATGATGCTTCACGCCCTTTATTTCCTGATAATCCTCATGCCCTTTCCCCGCAATCAACACCACATCGCCGGTTTCCGCCAACATGCAGGCGGTGCGGATGGCTTCTTTGCGGTCGCTGATTTTTATCGTTTTTTTAATATCGTTTTCTGTCAAGCCGGCAAACATATCGTCGATAATGCTGTCGGGTTCTTCAAATCGCGGATTGTCAGAGGTGAGAATTACGCGGTCGCTCAATTTTGCCGCTTCCTGCGCCATGATCGGACGTTTGCCCTTGTCGCGGTTGCCGCCCGCCCCGACTACCGTGATGATATTCCCGCTCCGTTTCAGCACTTCGTGAATGGTGTTCAGGACATTGACCAGCGCGTCGGGCGTGTGCGCATAATCGACAATTGCCGTGTAGCCTTTGGGCGAGCGGAAAGTTTGGAAGCGCCCCGCAACCGGATGCAACGTACTGAGCGCAACCGACACATCATCAGGATTCAGCCCCAGCAACACAGCCGCCCCATAAACCGCCAACAGGTTGTAAACATTAAACTTACCGGCAAATTGCGTAACGATTTCCTGGTTATTAACGCTCATCAGCGTACTTTCCAAATGGGATTCTATGATTTTTCCCTTGAAATCGGCGGTCGAAAGCGTCGAATAAGTTTGTTTGCGAGCTTTCGTATTTTGCAGCATAAACAAGCCATTTTTATCATCCTTGTTGGTCAAGGCAAAAGCGTCGTCGGGCAGGCTGTCGAAAAACGCTTTTTTTACGTCGCGATAATTTTCAAATGTCGAATGATAATCCAAATGGTCGCGGGTTAAATTGGTGAAAATCCCGCCTTTAAACTGCAAACCGGCAATTCTTTTCTGCGCAACGGCATGGGAACTGACCTCCATAAAAACGTACTCGCAACCGGCATCGACCATTTGCGCCAGTAAATCGTTCAGTTCGACGGCATCGGGCGTTGTGTGCGTTGCCGGAACCGGTCGGTCATCAATGTAGTTGCAAACGGTCGACAGCAAGCCGGTTTTGTAGCCCGCTTTCCGAAACATCGTGTAGAGGAGGAAAGCAATCGTCGTTTTTCCGTTTGTACCGGTTACGCCGACCAATTGAAGTTTTGTCGAAGGTTTGTCGTTATAAATGGAGGCGATGTCGCCCAAAGCTTCGGCGCTGTCGACCACCTGAAAATAGCGGACGTCAGGGTTTTGTTCCTTTGGCATCACCTCGCAAACGACTACTTTTGCGCCGTTTTCGATGGCTTGTTTGATATAATCGTGTCCGTCGACTTGCGTCCCTTTGACTGCGACAAACAAATATCCCGGCTGAATTTTGCGGGAATCGGACTGAACACCGGATATTTTTACTTCTATTTCCATACTTCTGTTATTTATGATTTGATATTAATTGTTGTCTGGACTATGATTTATGTGATTTTTTGTAATCACGATAATCAAATAAATCATATTAAAATCGCAGTTCAGACCATTTATTTCAACTGCAAAACCACCGTTTTCCCTTTCCTCGCTCTCCCGCCCGGTGGAATAGACTGCGCAACCACCGTTCCCTGCCCCTTCAAATCGACGCGCAATCCAACGTTTTCCATCGCATAAACCGCGTCCTTAGCGCCCATTCCCACTACATTCGGCGTTCGGTTGTCCTTTATTTCCCGGCTGTCGAACAATATCCGGTCATCCGCCGTGCGGACGCTCATCCATTCGCTTTCCAGCTTGTCGACGTATTTTACATCCAATTTATCCATGACATATTTCGTATGTTCGGACAAACCGCTTTTCACACACGGCATTTTGGGCATGGCGGAACGCTTGCTCGCAGCCAGCAACAGGCTACCGGAAACGCGCTGCACAAAAACATCTTCGGCAATCCGCTTAAAAACCTTTCCGCAGATGTCTCCGCCCGAAGGATTGTCGCTGCTGGGTTTCCGAACAACAACGATGCAGGAATACTGCGGATCGTCGGAAGGAAAATAACCGCAAAAAGATACCTGATGGCTCAATCCGCCCTCCTTGTAACCGGCTGCGCCCTGCGAGAGCTGCACCGTTCCGGTTTTCCCCGAAATTCTGACTAATTCGGAACGCGCGGGTCGCCCCGTTCCCTGCGGATGATTGACCGTATTGTCCAGCATTTCACGGATGTGCCGCAAAGTTACGTCGGAACAAATATGCTTTTTGAGTACCACCCTGTCCCGTTTTTCCTTCATGCGACCGTTTTCCCGAATTTCTTTTACAAAAATAGGTTTCACCATCATTCCGTTGTTGGCGATGGCATTGAAAAAGGTCAGTGTATAAATCGGCGGGATTTGTGTTTCGTATCCGAAAGACATCCAAGGCAAAGTGGTTCGATACCAAGTATTTGGCGAAATTTTCGGATGCCTGACCCGCGCAATTCCATATCCCGGAATGTCTAATTTCAAATCTCGGTTAAAACCCAGCCGGTAAAGCCCGTCCACATATTTGCCGGGATTGTTTTCATAAGCTTTCAGGATAATTTTTGCAACGCCGATACTTGATGAAAACCAAATGGATTGGGCGGCAGTTATCATTCCGAAGCCGCCGCGTCCGGCATTGTGTTCGCGCAAAACCGCGCCGGCATATTCAAAAATGCCGTTACCCGTATCCACGAGATCGTTTGGAGCCACAAGCCCGTCGTCCAAAGCCACCATCATGGAAGCCACCTTGAAAGTCGAACCCGGCTCGCTCATGTCGGCAACAGCATAGTTTGTCGTTTCGCCCCACCCGTTTCCGCGACGTCCCAGATTGGTAATCGCCTTTATCTCGCCGGTTTTCACATCCATAAGCGCAGCAGTACCCGATTCTGCGTCCTGTTCTTTCAGCTTTTCCAGCAAAGCCCGTTCGGTAATATCCTGCATGTTAACGTCAATGGTTGAAATAATATCACAGCCCGGCACGGGATTTTTTTCCGTTACCTGAATATAGCGCCCCTGCACGCGCTGGCGGGTGCCTACGCCCTGTTTGCCCCTCAACAGGGAATCGAAACCCATTTCCAGACCGCTTCTTCCGCCTTTGTCCGCTTCGCCGTAAATATCGCCGATTGTCCGTGAAGCCAAACTGCCGTAAGGTTTTATCCGTTTCACGAAACTTCGCTCATACAGTCCCGATTTGTTTTTTCCCTGCCTGAAAAACGGCATTTTCCGAATGGCTTTCAACTGCAAATAGTTTACCTCGCTTATATTTAAAGGATATTCCCTGTTTCTGGGCGAACGCTGTTTCCAGCCTTTCATAATATCCGCTTTGTAAGCCGCCGCCGGTTTTTCGGGAAACATTCGATGCAATTCCCTCGACAGCGGGTTGATGTATTTCCGCAAAGTATCCTCGCTGACGCCTTCCGCCCAAAAATCCAAGTAAAGCCGGTAGCGGGATTCCGAAGTAGCCATCAACTCGTAATTGTCCGAATAAATGTTGCCGCGTGCAGCCGGAATGGGAATCCCCGTTTGAATTTTTTTGTCGCCGAGTTCCCGCCAAAAATCCCCTTCCACAAACGAAATCACGACCGCCCGCGCGATAATCGCGACGACCATTGCACCGAAAATCAGGGTTACAATAAAATATTCCCTTTGGATTTTTCTGTTTATGTCGGAATTTTTTGTCATTTAATCCCCGTATCTATGAATTTCGTATACCGACGCTTTCGACGGTCTCAGTTCGATGCCTTTGTTTATCAGCATCTCTTCGATGTGCGACCGGCGGCAACTGCTTGTAAGTTCGGTCGATATAATCAAACTTTCATATTTAACGTCCTGTAATATTGTTGTTAAATTTTCTATTTCCGTCAATTTTTTCATGCAGTAATACCTGTTGCTGATGAAAATAATAATCAGGAAAACAATCAAAACCAGCAGTTTAAACTGCCGTATCACGAAATCTTCGGTCAGGAGTCCGCCGCCGAAGATATGCGAAAGCGTTTTTTTCTTTTTTTTCTTGGTTTGTTTTGATACAAGCATTTTCAAAAATTTATAGTTTCTCTGCGATTCTTAATTTTGCGCTTCGCGAACGGGGATTTTTTTCCGTTTCCTCTCTGCAGGGAACGATTACCTTGTTGTTAATCAGCCGAAAAGGAGCAAGCACATTTCCGTAAAAATCCTTTTGAACGACGCCCTCAAAATTGCCGGTCTTGAAAAAATTCTTTACCGGACGGTCTTCCAACGAATGGTAGGAAATCACCGCCAAACGCCCGCCCGACTTCAACAAACCGGTAGCCTGCAACAACATTTCTTTCAAAGCCTCCAGTTCGTCGTTGACCTCAATGCGCAATGCCTGAAAAGCCTGCGCCATTTGTTTTTTCTCTTTTTCACGGCTGAAAAAGGGTTTCAAAATATTTTGAAAGTCGCTGACCGTCCGTATTTCCCTTGCGCGGATAATTGCTCCGGCAATTGCACGGGAGTTTTTCAGTTCGCCGTAACGGTAAAAAATGTCAGCCAAAGTTTTTTCCGGATAAGTATTCAGCACATCCGCCGCCGTTTTGGCGGACTGCCGGTTCATCCGCATATCCAAGTTGCCGTCGAAACGGAAAGAAAATCCCCGCGTTTCGTCGTCAAAATGCCGCCACGAAACGCCCAAATCAGCCAGTAAGCCGTCGATTTTTTCCACCCCGTTCCAGTCCATAAAATTGGACAGATAGCGGAAATTGCTTCCGATGAAAGTAAACGACTTGTCGGTCGGCGCGTTTTTTTCGGCTTCGTCGTCTTGGTCAAAACCGTATAAACTGCCTGTTCCGTTCAACCGTTTGAGGATTTCCCGCGAATGTCCGCCGCCGCCGAAAGTTACATCCACAAAAATGCCGCCGGGACGGATATTCAGTCCATCGACCGCCTCGTTCAGCAGCACGGGAATGTGGTATGTTTCCATATTTTATTATTCAGTTCGCAATGACGCAGGAAAGCGAAAATTGATTTTTGATTTCAGCGCGTAAAAGTACAAAATTCTCCTTTTTTCCCCACTATTTTCTATTATTTCTTTCATGTTATTTATTCTGTGCGGATTAAAATATGGGCGGTTGTTCGCAGATTTTTACAAAAAAACACACAAAGAAAAATATGAAAATGCAAACGGTTATTTTTGACTGTTATTTATATTATTTTTACCTTTGTCCGCGAAAACAAAATCCTTTGCAAGGATGGTGTTTTTTGAGATATTATTGTTAAACTTTTTAATTATTTTCATTATGTCAACCTCAAAACGTACTTTTTCAAAAACGATTGCAATGACTATAGGCGCATCTTTTATAGGCGCTATTATAGGGACATGTATTTTTCACTACGCGGCAAACTTGTTTGGTCCTGACAACCCCCCGACGCCTTTACATAAATTGATATTTGGAATGATCCTATTTCTTACTAATCTGTTGAATATAAGTTTTATTGGTTTATATATGAAAATATTCAATAAAAAACAATGAAACGATGACGGGCTTTTGTAATGACGACTGCGGTTGTTTAGCCTATTTTTGTCATTTCAAAATATTCTCTATAAATTTGCCTGCAAAAACAAAATTAATTTAACTATGGCAGAATTAAAACACCCCATTCGCGAAGCCGAACGCTATTTGCGGAATGCAAGGCAAATCCTGTCGGAAAAAGCAGGGAAAGACGGCGATTATTATACCGATAGTAAATATGTAAAAATGGCTGGAAATACGGCTTGGAACGGAGTGCTTGTTGCACTTGACGCGGTTTTTGGCATTCGCGACAAGTTAAAAAAGCGCCAGCGACCGGAATTTAAAGACTATCTGGCTGCGATTGCCGTTGTAGACAAAAAAATGACCCGTCCTTTATTATGCGCATACGAATCTCTGCACAAATCCTTGGGATATGACGGAAATACACGCTATAAAATAGTCCAGGATAGTTTAGACCAAGCCAAAATGATACTTGACTGGGCGAATAAACGCTACCGAAACCAAATCGACCGGATATGCAAACAAATCCCCAATTAGAACTCGCTACCAACTTTGTGCGCTATACGGGGCAACACATTTTTCTCACCGGAAAAGCCGGCACGGGTAAAACCACTTTCCTTCACCATTTGCGAGAGCATCCGATAAAACGCACGGTCGTTGTTGCGCCTACGGGTGTTGCCGCCATTAATGCCCGCGGCGTAACGATTCATTCTTTTTTTCAACTGCCGTTCGGTCCGCTAACCGGCTTCGACCGGACGAATACGGAACAAATGAGGTTCAATCGGGAAAAAATCAATATTATCCGCAGCCTCGATTTACTGGTGATTGACGAAATCAGCATGGTGCGGGCTGATTTGCTGGACGCCATCGACGCCGTATTGCGCCGTTTCCGCGCACACCACAATAAACCTTTCGGCGGCGTACAGTTGTTGATGATCGGCGATTTGCAACAATTATCGCCCGTCGTGAAAGAAGATGAACGCGAACTGTTGCGCGACCATTACGAAACGCCTTATTTTTTCAGCAGCAAAGCGTTGCGCGAAACTTCTTTCGTGAGTATCGAACTGACCCAAGTGTTCCGGCAACAGGACAACCGTTTTATTTCCATTCTCAACCGAGTTCGCGAAAACCGCCTTGATGTGCCTACTCTGGAACTGTTAAACCAACGGCATATTCCCAATTTCCAACCCGACGACGAGGAGGGATACATCACCCTTTGCACCCACAACGCGCAGGCAAAACGCATCAACGACGCCAAATTGCAAGCGCTACCCGGCGAAGCGCATAGTTTTCAAGCCCAAATCGAAGGCGTATTTCCCGAATATTCCTATCCCACCGAATTTGAACTCACGGTAAAAGAAGGCGCGCAAGTGATGTTTGTAAAGAATGATACTTCGCTCGAAAAACTGTTTTACAACGGGAAAACAGGGAAAATAACCCGTATCGAAAACGATGCGATTTTCGTAATTTGTCCGAACGAAGAAAACGAAATCGCCGTTACCCGAATGAGTTGGGAAAACGTAAAGTATTCGCTGAACGCGGATACCAACGAAATCACGGAAGAAACGGAAGGCGTTTTCACCCAATATCCGCTCCGCACAGCGTGGGCTATTACGATTCATAAAAGTCAGGGATTGACGTTTGAACGCGCTATTATCGACGCGCACTCTTCGTTTGCGCACGGGCAAGTGTATGTTGCCCTGAGCCGCTGTAAAACGCTTGAAGGGATGGTACTTAGCAGCCCTATTAATGCCCGTAGCGTCATCAACGACCACACCGTGCGGGGTTTTACGGAACAAATCGAACAAAATCAACCCGACGAAACCCAACTCTCGTCGGCGCGTATAGCCTATCAACAGGAATTGCTGGCGGAACTGTTTCGCTTCACGCCGCTTCACAACCGCATTGGATATATTGCGAAAATAATCGGCGATAACAAGGGCAGTATTCCCGCGCCGACGCAAAATTTGTTTGCCCAGATGCTTGCCCTGCACGGCGAAATTTCGGATGTAGCCGGCAAATTTCAGGCGCAAATCAACCGGCTTTTGCCCCAACAGCCGGATGTGGAACAAAACGACGCGCTGCAAACCCGCATCGGAAAAGCGTCCGGCTATTTTTCCGAAAAAATCGAAACAATTGTCCTCAACATCCTGCCTAAAGCCGATTTGGATATTGACAACCGGACGGTAAAAAAACAATTGATTGATGCCGTAAAACGTTTGGAAGAGGATGCGCGAATTAAATATGAGAGCCTCAAATCCTGCCTTAACGGTTTTTGTTTGACCGACTTGCTGCAAGCCAAAGCAACGGCGTCCATCGAAAAAGCCAAACCCAAAGAAACCGTTAAAAAGGAAACCGCCGCTTCTGTGGTATTGGACAATGAAAATATTTCCCATCCGGAATTATTCGTCCGATTGCGCTTATGGCGAAAGGCGCAGGCTACGGAATTGGGGTTGCCGGCTTACGGCGTTTTTTCACAGAAAACCCTGTATGAGTTGGTGCATTATCTGCCGACAGACAAGAAGTCGCTGCTTAAAATCAACGGTATCGGGGAAAAGAAAATCGTCCGGTTTGGGCAGGAAATAATTGAGATTATCGGGGAGTACTGCGAGGAGAAGGGGCTTAAACAGATTGAGTTGATGTAAATTAGGCTTTCAAATTCCGTGCAAATATTGAAAAGTAGGATACCTAAGTAGTTACAAATTACTGTTTCGCCGCCACATATTTATATATAATTTAATATAATTTTCCGAAATTAATTTCGGGTGGTATGTTCCTATATCCCATATATAATCATATTCAAACCCATTACTCATAAAATATACTCCTGCAGTGCCTGAAGTTCTACCGCCAATAAAACAATTACATTTTGAAAGTATATTTATTGAAGACAAATAGTCGAGCGCGGTTAAA
The DNA here is from genome assembly GCA_031260045.1 of Dysgonamonadaceae bacterium. Lineage (GTDB taxonomy): Bacteria > Bacteroidota > Bacteroidia > Bacteroidales > Azobacteroidaceae > Azobacteroides. Next base: position 40,658 of record JAIRKO010000011.1, read on the forward strand.
TATTTATCATTTTTTCTGCTGCGATTAATTTGGTTAAGACATTCAATATCCTTAAACTCTCTATATGTAAAACGCTTTTGCCTATTTGTCAATAAAGTATTTTCAAAATATAATTTAAAAAGTTCAAACACAGACTCATCCTCCGTCGCTAAATATATATGCGAACAATTATATTTTCTCATGATTTCTTTTGCTTTTTTAATTACATCAATGGGATCCGGTTGAATCGGATGACCTTTCGGCTCTTTTAGTATATAATCCGTACCTCTGCATAAAACACCCAATATTCTTCTTCCGTTTTGGAATATATTATTAAAATCCGTCTGCATATACTCCATTGAATTTTGATTAATTCTTATGTATTGATTATATATATCCTTGAATAATATAAATTTGTTCTTATATCGTTTATAATATATCCGATTGACATTCAGAGGATAATTTTCATGTATACGCTCTAAACCGCTTAATATAACATTTTTACTTGTAGATATATCATCCAAAGTATCATCCATAGGCTGTTTGAAAAAAAGTTCCCATGCATTACTTTGACCGTCGGAATATGAATTTTTAACATTCTTTAAATCAACAACAGGAATGTATCCACTCTTAACGGCATAAGTAATGTGTGTTAAGTTTGTTAATACGATTGAAAATAGTCCGACAGTATCTTGAGGCGTTCTTATAACATAAAATGTTTTATCCGGATTGTCTTCGCCGCAAGATATTTTTATCTGGTTGTTTTTATATTTATCGTGATTAGCCGGTATATTAACCTTTGATAAATAATTAATCGGATACATGATTTTTGTGAGTTTCATTTGTTAAAAGTTTCATTTCAATACCTGATAAAGATGCGCTTATTCTTGCATAAGAACTGTTTCCCGCATACAGTTTTTTCGTTCGGGATAAAACATTTATCTCAACAAATGCATCAATAATTCCTTCTTCCGTATCCCGCTTAACTTCTTTCATGGATGTTATGATTCTATCGCCGTACAGGTTTATTAACCGTATTTTTTCTTCCAGAGAATCGGAAGCCAGAAAAAACCGTACGTTTTCATCATTTTCTATTTCTTGGTTCATTGCTTCGATAAACAAGTTTGTGGGACTGTGTTTTATTGTATTCCGGTTATCTGTCCTTCTGATATGAATTCCTATTATATTATAACGTGGAAAAAGAGAAGTTATTTCACAAACCTTTTTTTCAATATTATCATTAAGACAAACATAATTATACATATCAAAAGATTTCCAATAAACGCCGCAAGCAACGATATAAATATGCCGGAAAGAATCTAATTGAACGTCATTTTTGGGGGATTTATCATGTGCGCTAAAATTATTATCCTGATAATAAATGCATTTATCATAAATGAAATTTTCAAATAAACGGGGTACCCATAAATTTCGTCTTCTTGGATTATCCCGCAGAACGAAATCTGACCCCTTAGCATTCCGTATTTTTACATTTTCAATTCGGGGATCTATGTAAAATAATTTATCAAAATCACAGTTTAACCCGTGATCTTTGAACCAAATGATTTCTAAATTCCGGCGTTTCTCTCGACAAAAACACAGAATTGAACTCATTGCCTCAAATCTGTTTCCCAATCCTCCAACCGGAATAAGCGTAAATGTTTGTATCATTAATTGTTATATTTTGAATGGGGGCAAAATTACTAAATTTTTCCGTATTGAAAAAGAAAATTTCTTCAAAATTAATAATTGAGGCTACGGTATTTTAACCTAATTGTGTCACCAGCGAAGGTGAACCCGAAGCAATCCAGAGAAAACGCAACACAATCTGGATTGCTTCACCGCTTCGCAGTTCAGTGACGGCTGCCGATAATTTAACCTCTCAACAATTTAAATTCACCTTTTCTCATCAGTTATTTTGATAATCGCAACAAATTTATTTATTTTGCACTCCTAAAACATTAAATTATTATTTTAAAAATGAAAAAATACCTCTACTTACTCTGCTTAACGCTATTGTTTTCCTGCACCGAAGAAAACGAAAGCGAACGGAAATACTATCAATCGCTTGATTTCTACACGATGCAAAGCGGCGGTTCGCTCACGCTGCTGGAAAAATTCGGGACTTACCAGCAAACAACCGACGTAACTTGCGGTCCAAGTTGCGCTTTGATGGCGCTGGATTATTTCGGCAAACTGAACGGATACGATGAAATGTCGCTGAAAGCATTGCGTGGCACGGAGCAGGACACCACTTATTTGAAGCATCTACTGGCAATTTTCGATGCCGTCGGCGGAGTTGAATATGTTTCCACTTTCGATTATGAGCGCGAGGACATTACGTCAGCGCTTCTCCTTGATTTCCTCCGTAAAGGCGCGCCCGTCATCATCGGCACAAACGAATGGGAAGGTCACTGGCAAATCGTAATCGGATACGACACAATGGGTACCGAAACAACCGAAGACGACGTCGTAATTCTGGCAGACCCCTACGACCGCACCGACCACCGCGAAGACGGATATGTTGTCTATCCCTTTGAAAATCTCTACTACGGCAACTGGCGCAATCATTACGATCCCGATTTCGATTGGGGGTTGTTTGTCGCCGTTTTGCCGTAAAAGGATTACTTTTGCATAAGCAATAATAACCGTAGTTTACTTGCTATTGAATATAAATTTAAGGACAAAATTATGCAAACGACAACATTGATTAGGGAAATTAAGTAACTTTCTGTTACTTCTCAAATTCACATAATTATCTTATGATTTGCAAAAACATTTTAATCATCATGTCTCTCTTCAGCGTTTCGCTACTACCCGCCCAACAGCCGGCGGGAAAGGAAATCATCCTCGAAAAAGTAAAGGCAATTGATTCATACCTGCGGGAAACAAGGGGATATTTACACGAACATCCCGAACTGTCGGGACAGGAATTTGAAACCGCCCGCTTCATCCAATCGGAAATAGCCCGCTTGGGGCTGCCGATAACCCAAGTTCCCGGTACCGGTTTTTATGCCGTATTGGATACGCGCAGACCCGGTAAAACCATCGCTCTGCGCGCCGATATCGATGCCCTGCCGATTGCGGAAACCCCGCAAAATCTGAAACAGCCAAAAACCCGGATTTCCAAAAACAAAGGCGTTTCTCATGCTTGCGGACACGACGGGCATATGGCAATCCTGCTCGGAGCCGCAAAAATCCTGACCGAATTGCAGGAGCGCCTGAACGGGAAAATCGTCTTTGTTTTTGAAGAAGGCGAAGAAACCAACTGCGGCATCAATGCTATGATTGAAGCCCTGCGCCCACTGAACATTGACGCCGTTTACGGTAATCACCTGAAATCGTCCCTGAACACGGGCGAAATTTATATTCAGGAAGGCGCCGTGATGGCTGGCACGGGTACGGTCGCCTTTGATGTTGTCGGGCGAGGCGGACATGCTTCGCGCCCCGACCTGTCGATTAATCCGGTATTTGCTGCGGCGAATGTTTTAACGGGAATTTCAATCGCGTGGAACAATCAGCGCGATATTACCAAAACGCTTACGCTGGGCATTTCGCAAATACACGGCGGCGAGATTTATAACGTGATACCCAATTCCGTTTTTATCGGCGGCACTGTTCGTTTCTTCGACCCGTCGGAAGGCGAGAAAGGGTTTTCGCTGTTAAGGAAAGTGAGTGAAGAGATTGCGCAGGCGCACGGCTGTTCGGTAAAGTTTCACGATAAAATGGGCGTCGCCATGCGACCCGTCGTGAACGACGCAAACCTTGCACAATTAGCCCGCGATGCGGTGGAGGAACTCTATCCCGGCAAAGTCGTTTCGGGCGAACAATACATCTGGTATGCCGCCGAAACATTTGCAAGATACGGGGAACTGGCTCCCGCGCTGTTCACCTTTGTCGGCGTCAAAAACGACGCGCTCGGTAGCGGCGCGGAACATCACAACGACCGGTTCGATATGGATGAAGATGCTCTCGGATATGCCGTGGGGGCTATGGTGCAGGTGGCGATGCAGATCTCTTGCAAATCGCAAGATTTTCCTGTACTTTTGCACCCCATAACAAAAGATTTGCCGACGCAGGGAAACAAATGAAAATTTTTAAACGCATTATTTTAGTAATATTGATTTTCGCCGGAACGTTTTACGCCATTCCAGCCGCTTTGCTACAAATACCCGCCCTGCAAAAAAAAATTTCCGTCCCGATAGCCGCCGCTTTAACCGACAAATTTCAGTCCGAAGTCCGAATCGGACAAATCCGCTTGGGTTTCCTCAATCATATTGTCCTGAAAGACGTTTGCCTCGAAGACCGCTCCAAAGAAACGCTCCTCCGCGCCGAACGCCTGACTGCCGATTTCAACATCTTCGCCCTGTTCCGAAAAAAATGGCGCATCCGTTCCATCCGGCTTTATTCCTGCTTGTTTAACCTAAGCAAGGAAACGCACGATTCGCCCCTGAATATCCAATACCTCATTGATATTTTCGCCAATCCGGATTCGACGAAAAACACCGCCGTTGATTTGCAAATAAAAAGCATTGCGCTACGCGGCGGCGTTTTCTATTACCGCGAAAAAGACGCTCCCGCAATGCCCGGCAAATTCAATCCCAAATCATTTTACCTGAATGGTATAACTTCCAAAATCAAAATCCGGAAATGTACCGGCGACACATTAGATCTCATCGTAAACAAACTGAGTTTCAAAGAAAAAACGGGTTTCACCGTGAAGCGAATGTCTTTCGACCTGAAAGCCGGTAAGGAAAAAGCCGCCGTAAACCGCCTGTCGCTGAAACTGGAAAATACCGTTTTGGCAATCAAAGACGTAGTTGTCAATTACGGCAAGCCGGAAAACGACAACCGTTTCAAAAATATGACTTTTCGGCTGGCAATGGATCGTTCGGACGTTTATTTAAAAGACCTCAGCCCGTTCGTCCCCATTTTTTCGCAGTTTGACGATAAAATAGATGTGAACGGATATTTTTCGGGAACGTCGAACATACTGAACATACAAAACCTGTGTTTCAGGTATTACAACCACCTGATGCTCAAAACAAACGCCGGGATAAAAAACCTTTTCAATCCGAATGCGGGCGCGCTCGCTATCAATGCGCAAATCGAAGAATCGTTCCTGTCCCCGATTGCCGTTGAAAAAATAATTAACAATTTCGGCAAAAAACCGTTTGAATTGCCCGCCCCAATTCGGCAAATGAACAGCATGATTTTTCAAGGAAACATCAGCGGTTCGACCGACAGCCTATTTGCCGTCGGAACTTTCGACAGCGACGTCGGAACGCTCTTGGCAAACGTTGACATAATCCCCAATGCCGCCGCTTTTAAGGGAGAAGTCGCTTCGCCGAAACTGAATATTGCAACCTTAACCGGCAACAAAGATTTTGGCGAAACCGTTTTTAAAATCGCTTTCGATCTCAAACAACAGGCAAACAAAAAATTCGCAGGCGCAATCGACGGAAACATCGAAAAATTTGAATACAAAGGATATACATACAATAATTTTAACTTCAAAGGCAATTTCACCCCCGAAAGTTTCGCCGGATTGCTAAATTTGGACAGCCCCGAAGGAAAAATCGCGGCAAACGGACTGTTCCTCCTGAAAGGCGCTGCTTCCGAATTTAAATTTACGGCAAAAGCAACCGGTTTGCAATTGGATAAACTGAATATCGCCCCGAAATACAAAAACGCTTCCCTCTCTTTTGAAGTCGGCGCCGATTTAACCGGAAACACGCCCGACAATTTACTTGGAATCGTTGGCTTGAACAACCTGCATTTTGAAACGGACAAAGGAAACTATGACCTTAACCGGCTGTCTCTTACCTCCGTTTTGTCGGGAAGCGAAAAAATCCTGAGCATCGAATCGGACATACTGCGCGGTGAAATTCGCGGGATGTATTCGTTCGGCGATTTCATTCCCGACATGCAAAAGGCTCTGTCGCATCATCTTCCTTCTTTGTTTGAGGGAAATAATGAATTGTCCTCATCCGGGAAAAATCTCTTTTCGTTCGATTTGACTGTGGAAGATTTGACCTATTTTTCCCACATTCTTGAACTTCCGCTCACTTTTCGGGAACAGACCCGCATCACCGGACAATGCAACAGCGCTTACGATAAATTCAATCTGGACGCTGATATTCGTTACGCAAAATTCGGAAACACAAGCCTGAAAGACCTGAAAATAGCGTTAAGCAATTCGGCTGGGGAGGCGCTCCTAAACCTGTCGGGTGGCATAATACAAAAAAATAGCCCGCCTTTGCGCTTTTCCGCCCTCTTCAATGCCGATGACGACAGGGTTAAAGCCCGTTTGAACTGGGGAAACGCATCCGAAAAATATCGCGGCGATTTGAACCTGAACGCCGCTTTTGCAAAAGAAAAAAGGAAACCGCTGTATGCCCAAATCAATATCCAGCAGTCGAACCTGATTTTTAACGATTCGGTATGGACGCTTTACCCGACCGAAATCCGGGTTGATTCATCAATCGTCAAAATAAAACACCTGCTGGCTGCACACAACGACCAGTTTCTCAAAATCAACGGGGCTATTTCACGCGACCCCGAACAGCAATTGTTTGTCGAATTAAATAAAGTGAGTTTGGATTATATTTTTCAATCGCTGCAAATCAAGGCGTTGGAATTTGGCGGGACGGCTTCCGGATTCGTCAACATCCAAGACCTTTATAAAACCCGGAAATTATCTACGCGGCTGAATGTCCAAAATTTTGCTTTCAACCAAACCGTTGTGGGCAACCTGAATTTGACCGGCACATGGGACGACGAAAATCAGGGTGTTCTTCTGAACGGCATTGTGTATGAAAACGACTCAATCCGTATGAAAGTCAACGGACTGATATATCCGGGAAAAGAACGTTTGTCCGTCGATTTCGACGCAACGAAACTCAATGCCGCTTTTCTCCGTAAATACTTGAATAAGATAGCCAAAAACATCAACGGCAGCCTTACCGGACATATTCGCCTTTTCGGAGACCTGAACGACCCGACCATCGAAGGAACCGTGTATGCCGAAAACTGCCGGTTCGGTATTGAATTTCTCAATACTTATTATACTTTCAGCGACACAATTAGGTGTTATCCCGATGAAATACGCGCCGAAAACATCCGCCTTTTCGACGAATACGGGCGGCAGGCTTCGGCAAACGGGCATGTCAAACATACGCTTTTTGAGGATTTCAAATTTTCTGCCGACGCATCTTTCAATAATTTCCTGATATTCAATGCGAATAAAACTCAAAATCCGCAATTTTACGGAACGGTTTTCGGCAACGGAACCGTCAGCCTGTCGGGAACGGAAGATTTGTTGGACATCGACGTTATGATGCAAAACACCGAAAACACAAAGCTTACCCTGAATTTTGCGGAAGAACCCGGCATTGCCGAGTATGATTTTATCCGTTTCGCCAAACCTAAAAAAACCAAAACAGCCCTTCCTGCGTCCGCTCCGGACAACAATGCCAATCATGACGCCGGAACGGAAATCCGCCTCAACTTGCTGCTGGAAGCCAACCCGCAGGCAACGATTGAAATGATGATGGATCCCGTATCCGGCGATAAAATAAGCGCTTACGGAAGCGGAAACATGCAAATCCATTACGGGACAGCGACGCCTCTGAAAGTATCCGGCACCTACACCATCGAAAGGGGAAAATATAATTTCAGTTTCCAGCAGGTAATTTACCGCAATTTCGATATTCGCGATGGCAGTTCCGTTTCTTTTCGGGGCAACCCTTACATGGCTGATTTGAATGTGAAAGCCAATTACAAATTAACCGCCAATCTGGGCGACCTACACCAAGACCTGATTGTTGACCAGCAAAGGGTAAATACCACTGTCGATTGCATTCTTCAATTGACCGGACCGATGAACCATCCCGCCATCACGTTCGACCTTGACCTCCCCAATTCGACGCCCGAATTAAATCGGCAAGTAAAAAGTTATATCCGCACCGAAGACATGATGAACCGCCAGATTTTTTACCTTCTGGTACTGAACAGTTTCTACCCTTCTTTGGAATACGAAAGAAGCACAAGGAACACAAGAAACAGCGCCGATATGTCGCTGCTCACCTCTACGCTGTCCACGCAACTTTCTAATATTCTGGACGCTTTTACGGACAAAATCCAACTGGTCGGCACTAAATTTTACCAGTCAAACGAAGAAGGCGCAAACAGCACCGAAATGGAATTTCTGCTATCCAGCCAGTTACTGAACAACCGCTTAATTATCAACGGGAATTTCGGCTATCGGGATAATATCTACGCGGACGGCGAAAATCAAAGCAACAATATCCACTGGATAGGCGATTTCGACCTCGAATACAAATTGACGAAAAAAGGAGGCGTTCGCCTAAAATTTTTCAATCACTACAACTACCGCAATTATTACAATTTGGCTCCCGAAATGACGCAGGGATTGGGTATTCTTTTCAGGCAAGATTTTAACCGCTTCTCCGATTTGAAAGGGAAGAAAAACAAGTCGTTTATGACGGATTCGGCGAAAGTGAAAGTTGACGAGTGAACTTAAAGCCCCGTCATTGAGTTAAGAACTAAGAACTAAACCCGGCTTTGCGGGAGACTGCGGGTCTCCACTTCGCTACGCCCGCAATGAAGGGCTTTTTGAAACCCGCGATGACGTGTACGGCATTTGGCTTCGCCGATTTTCAATTCATCCCCTCCACGTCATTGCGAAGGCGACGCCTGAAGCAATCCAGAGCAAACCCCTACATAATTCTCTGGATTGCTTCACCGCTACGCGGTTCGCACGCAATGACGGCTGCGATGTTTCAACTGCGAGATCAAAAAAAGCCCGCCGCTCCGCGCTCAACGCAGGACGGCGGGCTTTCTTCTCCCAACTTTTAGTTATTAGTTCCAATCATTTACCGAACCACAACTTTCTTCACCCAACCGGAACTGCCCCGAACAATCACAACTGCCGAAGCCGCTATCCGGTAATTTGAAACGCCCGCAGGCTTTTCAAACCGGTGAAGCAGATTTCCCGTGAGGGAATAAACGGTTATTTGTTCCGCTTCCGGCGAGTTGATGTGGAGGGTTTGTCCGTCGGCATAAACCTGCGCGGCGGATGATGCGTCGGGCGATGTAATGCCCGTCAGATCTACGCCAACGATGTTGAAATTCTTCCACACAAGCGCGTTCATGTAGGTTTGCTCTGTCCCTGCGGGTACGTAAAGCAATTTCCCCTGCAATGTCGGATGGAATACGCCGAGGTCTATTTCTTGCGGCTCAATATTACGGTTAATGACTTGCGTCAGAGCATCAAAATCAAAGAATGCGCCTTCGCCTAAGAAATTCACCCCTTCTTCCAAAACAATTACCTTGAATGTGTTTGAATGATTATACCAAGGAAATTCCTGAATTGCGTAAGTGTACATGCTGCCCGACCCGCTAATAATCAACGTGTCGCCCTTGCGCTCCCAAAAAACGCTGTTGCCGCACCTGTTGGGATATTCGCGAAAAATCGTTATCACGTAATCCTTCTTTACCTCTTGGATTTCCCATACGACCGTAACCGTAATCGTGTTTTCGCCATACGCCAACGTGTGTTCCCCAACACCATTTATCTGTACATTAGCGCCTTCAAAAGGCGTTGCTTCGATTATGACTTTTGATATTTTATCCCCAACCGTAACGCCGATTATATCGTCGCCATCCAAAACGCCTATCTTCTCATCGCCGTTATCTACGATAAGACTTTCCAAAACATTGCTGCTTTGTATTCTCTGCGGAACGCATTTTATATTCAGGCTTCTGCGCAACGTATCAATGTGCAACGTATCAACCAACACGACTTTACCGTCGCCGTCCACTCCTTCCCAAGCGTAGCGGTAAAGGTGGGCGCTGTCGCCAGCTACGATTATGGAAAGTTTCCCGTCGGGAGAAACAATTGTGCCGTTTATAACAAATTCGCTGTTATAAGTAACGACAAGCCTCACGCCCGGTACGTTTTCTACTGCGTATTGTATCTTGTATTCCGACGATTTAAACTCGCATTTTATGTCTAACTTCCTGTCGAATGCGAAATCCGGTAAGAGCAAGGTGTCTTTGGATGCGAGTATATTCGGCAATTTGCCCTCTCCCTCTACACTCCATTCGTATGTGTGTATGCCGTCGTCCGGAGGTAGGATTGTCATTAAAGTAAGAAAGTCTGTTTTGTATAAAATTGTGTCTATTTTTTGCACGTCTTGCCATGCCGTGTCCGCCGTGATTTCCTCAGTGAATTCGCCGTATGTAGCTTTAATCGTTGTGCCGGCAGGAGCGTCCAATAACGAGAACGTTACGGGATAATACGGACCGACTGCTTCGATTTGCGCTTCCTTGTCAAACGGAACATTCTTAATCTTAACCTCATTAAAACCAAGAGAATCGGTATTTCCGTTTTTCTTCGTCCTGTATCTATATATTCTATTGTCTGAGAAAGTTATGTTCGGCTCAGCCGTTAAAATGAGGTTGCCGCCGGGCGTAACCCAGTCGTTTGGGTTAACCTGATTGTCAACGCTATCATAACGTAGACTATTATAAGTGTTTCCCTCGTATTTCCCTTGAACGGAAAACGTCACACTGTCAACACTAAACTCGCTCTCAAAACGGATTTGCTTCATGCGTATAACCGAATATTCCACATCTATCGGTCCCGTAATGATTTGTTTATATTCAATCGGTACAACGCCCAATTGCTTTACTTCGCCGTTAACCGTCACGGAGTGTTCGTAGTATGTATCGGGTTCGAGGTCATTCTCATTAATCTTTATGGTGAGTTCATCATTAAGTGTCCCGTAAAGAACGCCTTCATGGTCAAGACGGTCTCCCATGTTGCGTAAACTGCCCGATAAGGATACGTTGGTTCCTTCTTTGGACTTGAAAGTAATAAGATAACAAGAATCTATCGCACATTTCATATTAAGCGAATTGTCAAATGCAATGGTTGTGTAAGGTACATTGGTGTAGGTGGTATCGGTGTAGCTATTTCCTCCGCGAGTACATTCCCAACGGTATTGGTATACCTTATCATTATCTACTACACCGGTAATCTCAAAACGAATGTTTTTCCCCGCCACATGAGTGCTTCCGGACTCAATATTCGTCGTATCCGGCGTCGGAAACCGATTAGAGTTATCTATCAACGCGGCTGTTATGCCGAGCCCATCCGGATTATTGTCCGCCAAACTGAAATGAATATCAGCGGATCCGCCAAACCGAAGAACATTGGAACCCCCTCTCAGTTGTACGTGATCTAAATTAGTATAAAGCGTTTCTTCATTCCGGCGTAGGAAAGCGTTACCCGCATAGAGATACCATGCCTCTTCCGGGACGAAGAGATAAAACTTGCCGTCGTTGTGGGCTGCGTTCTGTAAATTATAAGAAAAGACTTCCTGCCCGCCCAGTCCTAAAAAAACGAATTCATAATCCGACAAATTTATATCACTCCCAAGCTTTGGAAAAATTTCCGCAACAATATGATAATCGTTGTTTTCGCCTGCCTGAACAGCAATACTGTTGTCGATCGTCCCCGCAAATTTGACGTCGTCGTTAATGATAAGCGTTCCGCTACCGTTAATCGTTCCGCCAATGCCTGCCATTTCTGTTTTGCCGCTTGCTTCAACCTTGCCGCCGATGACGATGAGGTCGCTGTAGCCCTCGATTGTGAGGGTAGCGCCCGCGTTTACCGCGATACCGGCATATCCGACATCTACCCGTAATGAGTTGCGGTTCCCCGCCAGAAAAAGACGAAGATTTGCCCCCGACTTAACTTCAATCGCGGGCATTGACTGCGCTGCAATTGATACGTTGTTCAATGTAACTTCCACATCTCCGGTTTCTACAACAAACCCATTATTGTTGTTGCCCGAAATCGTGGTATCTGTCGAAATGACGGTAGGCGCCGCCGAAACGCCGACGGCGAACACTAACGACAACAAAGCGGACGCTAATGTTTTTGCCTGAGAAAAAAAGATTGTTTTCATATGTATATACATTGTTTTCAATTGAATAGGTGAAATAAATATCGCTTTTTCGGTTGTTTTTCGGTCACCCTTAGCGAAAAACAAATGCAAATGTAATAACTATTTATTAATATTTTGGTATATTATGGGACAAAAATTAATTAAAGAGTTAAGAATTAAAATTAGGGATTAGGTGCGGGATTTTATGTGAAAGCCCCGTCGCCACCAGCAAAGGCGAAGCTTGAAGCAATCAGGCAATCCACATCTTAATTTTTTTATATCTTACCTAAATTCTCAATTCCCAATCTCCCTTTCCCTAAGCCATTCCCCCTTATCTCCAACAATCCTCCGCAAAAACTCATCATCAAATTTCGGTCGGTTAGGATATTGCGATCCGCCATGGGGATTTTGAATAAATCGCCCGTTTTCCTCTTTCTTCACCACCCCGTCCATGTATTTCACGACAAGGTATTCGCCTAAGGATTTCCATTCGTTAAGCGCTATTTGAGCGGTCGAAATACTGTAAGCAGTCAGGAAACCAACGGCGTCTTGCCGACTGGTTTGCAACAAGCCGAGCGCTTTTTGTTCCACCTGTTTTTGATTGTCGAAATAGCCGTTTTCCAGATTTTCCTGCACAGCCTCTGCATCCGGAAGCGTCTGATTATAACGGGCGTAAGCCATATTTGCTACCCAGTTGTGAATCCAAAAAGCCGAAGTCCACGAGAAATGCGTGAAATCGCCGTTGCCGACGCGGTAACATTCGGGCGTTTGCGTCATGCAGGGATACATCGGCGTGTAAACGGTAAAACGGGCGTCGTCAACGCCAAACCAAAACACACCGCCAACCTCGTCGGGAAGATAATTCCGCATTTGTCCGACAAACGTGAAAGCGGTTTGCTGCGTGGAAATTGGACGTTCAAAGGCATATCGAACACTGTCCACTTCCCAACTCAGAGGATGAAAGCGGTAGGGGGAATGAAAAGGTCCGGCAGCCACGTCCAAAGTCGGGTCGAAAACAGTGCCTTCGTAGTGGTCGCGCATCGTGCGCATCAAATCGCCCACGCTTAATTTACGGTTGGGTTTCACATATAGGGGCAGCGGCGTCGGACTTATACCCGAAACATAAGGCAACCACCAGCCGCCCTGGTCGGTATACTGGTTATAATAACTCCAAACGCGGGCTTCGCAAAAGCGCAAGCCGCCCCAATCCAACGGATTATAGGCTTTGGAAAAACTGAAATCTTCATCTTTCCCCTCGAAATATCCTTTTTCGCGGGCAAAAGCAATAACGTCTTTCGAGTACAGGCAATTTTCCTTGTCTTTGAGGGGAAATTGATGGATGCGCGACTGATTGGCGTGAGCGGCGATGCAATCGTCGGGAATACGAACGGCTACCCATACGGCGCCTTTGTTTCCCGCGCCTTTCCCAATCATTTCCATAATCCAGACTTCGTTTTTATCTACAATCGAAAACGATTCGCCGCTGCTGTAATAACCGTAATCCGCCACCAAACCGGTCATGATTTGGATGGCTTCGCGGGCGGTTTTGGCGCGTTGAAGCGTTATGTAAATCAAACTTCCATAGTCGATAATGCCTGTCGAGTCGACCAATTCTTCGCGTCCGCCGAAAGTCGTTTCCCCGATGCAAAGCTGATGCTCGTTCATATTGCCGATTACGTTGTACGTTTGGGCAGCCTGCGGAATTTTTCCCAGATATTTATGGCTATCCCATTCGTAAACATCCAGCATTGTTTCCGCCGGATAAGTTGCCGCCGACCAATGATATAGCTCGCCATATAAAGCATAAGAATCGGCGGAATAGGTAACCATCGTGGAACTGTCCGCTGAGGCGGCTTTGCCGACCAACAGGTTGGTGCAGGCAAAAGATGGCGTAAGTGTTAATACGGAAAATAATAAAGTTACTGCTGTTTTTTTCATTCGTTTTATTTATAAATTCGGTGTAAAAAAATTATCAACACGAAGGTGTTTTCATCCGTTTTTAATTATTAGGTGATGGCAAAGGTAGTTATTTTTTGTGGAATAGACATCGGCAAGCGCATTTTGGCGTAACGGTATATTTCTGGATTGCTTCACCGCTTCGCGGGGCGCGGGATGGCGGTTTTTTTTCATTCTTCAAAAGAAAACCCTACCTTTGCGAAGTCTTTACCCGACAAAAATGATAGACAAAAACATTTTCAAAAATAAAAAAGCGGCATACTTCACTTTAGGCTGCAAACTCAATTTCGCCGAAACTTCCACCATCGGCAGGCAATTGTCCGAACACGGCGTCCGCAAAGTCTTGCCGGGCGAAATCGCCGATATTTGCATCATCAACACATGCTCCGTTACCGAACCCGCCGACAAAAAATGCCGACAAGCCATTCGGAAAATTTGTAAGCGGCATCCTGGCGCTTTTGTAGTCGCGGTGGGCTGTTACGCGCAGTTGAAACCGGAGGAAGCGAGCCGAATAGAAGGCGTTGATTTGGTTTTGGGAACAAAGGAAAAAGGGAATATTTTGGAATATTTCAAGCGCAATAGGGTGGGGGTGGCTGTTTCGCCCGCAAAAGATATCCGCGTTTTTACGCCCTCCTGCTCAAAAGGCGACCGCACACGGTATTTCCTGAAAGTACAGGACGGTTGCGATTACCGCTGTTCATACTGCGCCATCCCGTTTGCACGCGGACGCAGCCGCAACGGGCAAATAGCCGATTTGGTGAAAATGGCGGATGAAGCGGGTCGGGACGGCGGAAAGGAAATCGTCCTAACCGGCGTAAATATAGGCGATTTCGGGAAATCGACCGGCGAAACTTTCCTCAATTTGCTGAAAGCATTGGACGGGGTAGAATCCGTCGACCGCTTCCGGATTTCTTCCATCGAACCGAATTTGCTGACGGATGATATTTTGGCGTTCGTCGCCCAATCCCGGCGGTTTGCCCCGCATTTCCATATCCCGCTGCAATCCGGCTGCGACGAGGTTTTGAAACTGATGCGGAGGAAATACGACACACAATTGTTTGCCGCTAAAATTCATAAAATCAAGGAATTGTTGCCCAACGCCTTTATCGGTACGGACGTAATTGTCGGAACAAGAGGCGAAACGGACGAATATTTTGAAACCGGCAAACGGTTTATCCAATCTCTGCCCGTCTCCCAACTGCACGTTTTCAATTATTCCGAACGGCAGGGAACTGCGGCTTTGCATATCGACCACCGCGTAAATCCGCAAACGCGGCAGGAACGAAGCCGGCAGTTGCAGGAAATTTCCGGGCGGAAAACTGTCGATTTCTACCGTTCGCAGGTGGGAACAAGCCGGTTGGCGCTGTTTGAACACACAAAAAAAGGAAATAAAATGTACGGTTTTACCGAAAATTATATCAAAGTGGAAGCCGACTATCGGATAGCCCTGATAAACCGGTTAATTCCCGTAACTTTAAGCAGTTTTAACGAAAACGAAATGACGATGTCGGTATGAATTGGTTTTTATATTATATTATTTACGCACTGTGTTTTTTACCGGCAATTTTGCCTTTGCGGGCGCTGTATTTTTTTTCGGATATAGTATTTTTTATTGTTTATTACGTAGTTGGTTACCGCAAAAAGATTGCCCGTAAAAATTTGCTTCTTTCGTTTCCCGATAAATCCCCGCAAGAAATCCGTGCTATCGAGAAAGCCTTTTACCATCAGTTTTGTGACAGTTTTTTCGAGACCCTCAAACTGTTGAACATGCCGCCCGCCCGCATGAAAAGGCATTTTGTTTTCAAAAACGAAGAACTTATCCGGTATTTCCTGAAACAGGGAAAATCGGTGGTTTTGTTGCTGGGGCATTTCGGAAATTGGGAATGGGCGGCGTCGCTCGCTTTGTGGATTAAAGCCGATGAAAACACGGTTCTCGGACAAGTATACCGCCCGTTGCGGAATAAAGTTTCCGACCGGCTTTTCCTGCATATCAGGAAAAGTTTTCATTCGGTTTGTTTTAATAAATACGATGTGTACAGGGAAATTGTGAAAATGCAGAAAGCGGAGCAAAATTGGGTGCTGGGATTTATGTCCGACCAAAAGCCTGCGCCGAACAACCCGCATATTTGGGTGCGTTTCCTCAACCGCGACACGGCAGCGTTGACCGGAACGGAAAAAATCGCCCGCCACACTGGCGCAGCCGTCTGTTATTTGGACGTAAAAAAAATCAAAAGAAGTTTTTACGAGGGGAAAATCAAATTAATTACCGATAATCCGGCGGAAACGCAGGAATTTGAAATTACGCGGAAATACATGGAACTGCTGGAGAAAACCGTTTTGCGCGACCCCGCCTGTTATTTGTGGACACACAACCGCTGGAAACATAAAAAACCCGACTCATGAACAAAAAAACGGCAGTAGTCATTCTCAACTGGAACGGGCGGAAATTACTGGAAAAATTCCTCCCCGCATTGATAAAAAACACCCCCGAAGAGGAAGCGGATATTATCGTTGCCGACAACGGTTCGACCGACGATTCCCTGCAGTATCTCAAGCAGGCGTATCCGTCCGTGCGGATTATCCCGATGGGTGAAAATTACGGATTTGCAGAGGGTTACAACAGGGCGTTGGCGCAGTTGAATTATCAATATGCCGTGCTACTCAATTCCGACGTGGAAGTCGCCGAAAACTGGTTGACAACGGCAATCCGTTACTTGGAAAATCATCCGCACGTAGCGGCTTTACAACCGAAAATATTGTCGTATAACGATAAATCGGTTTTTGAATATGCCGGCGCCTGCGGCGGTTTTCTGGATATTTACGGCTACCCTTTTTGCAGGGGGCGCATTTTCGATACCCTTGAAAAGGACGCGGGACAATACGACCGGGAAACGGAAATCCTCTGGGCGAGCGGCGCGTGCCTGTTTATCCGCGTGGACGATTATCGGGAAGCGGGCGGATTGGACGCCGGTTTCTTTGCGCATCAGGAAGAAATTGATTTGTGCTGGCGGTTGCGGGCGCGGGGAAAGACGATTGTTTGCCTGCCGCAGTCGACGGTTTACCATCTTGGCGGCGCGACGCTGAACATGGAGCATCCGCGCAAAACGTTCCTGAATTTCCGCAACAATCTGTTGCTGATTTATAAAAACCTGCCTGAAAAATATTATCGCCGCGTGATGTTATTCCGGGCGCCTGCCGACTGCGCGGCGGCGTTGCAATTGCTGCTGAAAGGTCATCCGGCTAATGCGTGGGCGGTGGTGAAAGCGCATTGGGATTTTGCCGGACGAAAAAAGCGTTACAAAGCCGTCCGCAGGGAAAATTTGGAAAAATCCAAAAGCGGGTTGCCTCATGGGATTTTCAAAATCAGTTTGTTGTGGGAATATTATATAAGGAAACGCAGGCGTTATGAAATGCTGGAGGAGTTAAGAACTAAGAAAATGATTAATGATTAATCGTTTCAAGCCATGAAAAAAATAATAAGAAAATGCACAATGTTATTGGTAGTTTCTTTTGTATGGGCAGGACTTAATGCTCAGACCGAATTTGCACCGACAGGAGCGGAATGGCATTATAATTGCTGTGCAAACGGGAACATAATATATAGTCATTTAAATCATATTGTTTCCGAAAAAGATACTATTATTGAAGAGAATAGTTGTCGTGTCTTAAAGCAATATCAAGATAATTTAAATATTGCAAGCGAAAAATATATCCTGAAACAGGAACAAGGTAAAATTTATTATTATTATCAAAATCGGTTTAATTTATTGTTTGATTTTGATGCGGAAGTAAATGATATTGTTGAATTTACATTTAGATATAAAAAATATGATGATTTGTCGTGTAAAGACACTATATTATCAGCAAGATACCAGATTGAAAGCATCACAGCAAACACTCAAAACCTGAAAACGTTTAGAACAAAAATTCTTGAAGAAGACAAACTTGTTGAGTATGGAATAGGTATTCTTCCCGGGTATTATTCATACACCGAAAAAATCGGATTTTATAGCGAATTTATGCCGGTATTAGATAACGTACCACATCCGGCAGTAGATAATTTCTCAATGTTAAGATGCTATTCCGACGCCGATTTTTCTTTTGTGTCGGATGAGTGAGCTGCGACATCTTTGCCTTGCGAGTATTCTACCGCTACGAGGATTAATATTCTCCAAGATGAAAATATTACAATTTATCCCAATCCTTTTAACGATAATGTTTTTGTATCTACAGACAATGGTGGAAATATTGAAATAATAGATGTTTCGGGCAAAGTTGTTTGTTATTCAAAATTATCGAAAGGAATAAACGAAATTTCTGTCAATCATTTATTACAAGGAATTTATTTGGTAAAAATTTGGAATAAAGATAATAGTATTCAGATTTTTAAAATTGTTAAGTCATGAAAAAGATGCTGTTTTTTAGCGCTGATACAAATTTTTGTATCATTAAATATGTTTTCTCAATATTATTTCTACGTTTCTCCCTCAAGTGAGAGAACAAAACCAAATCAGCAGGAAAAGGGGGAATGTCAAACGATCAAACATTAAATCAAATCTTTGTAAAGAGTTAAGAAATAATGAAAGTTCTTAACCCTTAATTCTTAATTGTCTCCCCCGTCCGGGTAAAGAAAATCGCCATACGGGAATCGTTGTACATGAATTTCCCGTATTTTTTTATACATCAGCGATTTCAATTCCTCTATATTTTGTTTTTCGCGGGCGGAAATAAATACGCAATTTTCGTGCAGTTTATTCATCCGGGTTTGCTTCAATTCATCAAGGGAAATATTTTGTCGGGTTTTAGGCGTCAAATCGTCGGCTTCTTTTTCGACGTACGAAAAGGCGTCTATTTTATTGAAAGCAAGGATGGTCGGCTTTACTTCGCAGGTGATTTCATTCAGGGTTTGGGCAACCGTTTCTATTTGCTCTTCAAACGCCGGATGAGAAACGTCGGCAACATGTATCAGGAGGTCGGCTTCGCGCACTTCGTCGAGCGTTGATTTGAACGATTCGACTAATTCGGTCGGCAGTTTGCGGATAAACCCAACCGTGTCGGCGAGCAGGAAAGCGAGGTTTTCGACGGTTACTTTGCGGACGGTCGTGTCCAACGTGGCAAACAATTTGTTTTCGGCAAAAACTTCCGTTTTACTCAACAGCGTCATCAAGGTCGATTTCCCGGCATTCGTGTAGCCGACCAACGCGACGCGCACCAATTTCCCTCGATTTTTCCGCTGATTGAATTTTTGTTTGTCGATTGCTTTCAGGTCTTCTTTCAATTTGGATATTTTGTTGAGGATAATTCGGCGGTCGGTTTCTAACTGGGTTTCGCCGGGACCGCGCATTCTGAAACCTCCGCTGCCGCCTCCGCTTTGCCGTTCGAGGTGCGTCCACAGGCGTTTCAGGCGGGGAAGCATGTAGTTGTATTGGGCGAGTTCGACCTGCGCTTTGGCATGAGCCGTTTGCGCGCGCGAAGCAAAAATATTGAGGATTAGGCTGGTGCGATCCATGATTTTTACTTTCAGCGTTGCTTCCAGATTTCGTAATTGCTTGGGGCTTAATTCGTCGTCAAAAATTACCCATTCGATTTCGTTGTCTTCGTTTTCGGTGTATTTCCTGATTTCGTCTAATTTTCCGCTGCCGACAAAGGTGATGGGATGGGGCTTTTCCATGCGTTGCGTAAAACGTTTCACAGCCCGAATACCGGCGGTAGCCGCCAGAAAATCCAGTTCGTCCAAATATTCTTTTACTTTTTCCTCGTTTTGTTCGGGGGTGATAACGCCGACCAGAACGGCTTTTTCGCTTGCGAGATTCATTAAGAAATAATGATTAATGGGGATTGCGGGTCGCCGCTTCGCTCTGCCCGCAATGACGGACTTTTTGCGTGGGATGACGGATATTGTAAAAAAATCGGCAAATTATTCTGCCGGCTCTTTTTGAAGATTAATCCCGTTTCTTTTTAAAAAACCAGTCTCTATTTTTAATCATTAAGATTGCGGTGCCAGTAAAACAGATGACTGATATTACTGCGTAAAAAATAAGTAAAAACATAATGTTATTTTTTTTTTGTTAAACATGTGATAAAAACTAAATCCTAAACTAATCAGTCCAATGGTTGTGACTATAGCGCCCCATTGTAATGCTGTCGGATCAATATTTTCATTAGCCGTTAGAGATGTAAAGATAACTCCACCGATAACTAATAACGCTAATTTTAATAAAAATTCAGCCGTTTTTTCTTGAATGTTAACTTTTTCTTTCATAAAATTTAAGGTTTAAATTTGACTTTATTCGGTTATTTTCGACCCCAAAGATACGACTTTAAAAGCAATTCGCAATTTTTTTATTTTCCATATTTAAGAATAAGTTACAAGTTACGAGTTACAAGTAAATGCGCCTCCTCTTGTAACTCGTAACTAAAAAAATTATTATCTTTGCACTTTCATTTTTTAATTCATATGAAACGAAAAACGAATCTCATCTATATTTTTATACTACTTACTATTATTGTTTTAGGGTGTGTTGCGGGCTACTTTTATTTCCGTTTTCGTCCGGCGCCGTCGGATTTTAATATTACGGAACCGGTGTCTATTTATATCGACGAAAAAAAAGATTATTACGGGTTATTGCGTGATTTGGAATCGGTTGCGAACATAAAAAACCTTGCGCAGTTCAAAAAACTCGCCTCCGCCGCGCAATACAAGGACAACATGCTGACGGGCAGGTATGTGATTACCCCCACGATGTCGTGCGCGGATGCGTTTGGAATGTTTCTCAACGGTCGGCAAACGCCCGTGCAAATTACCTTTAACAATATCCGCCTGAAATCCGATTTTGCCGAAAAAGTAGGCAGTCAATTTATGTTTGGTTCCGAAAGTTTATTGAAAAAAATCAGGAACCCCTTTTTCTGCGAAATTTTCGGGTTCGATACCACAACCATCGCCTGCATTTTCATCCCAAACACGTATGAAATGTATTGGAACACATCCGAATTCAAATTCATAGAACGGATGAAAAAAGAATACGAGCGTTTTTGGACGGCGGAACGATTGGAAAAGGCAAACGCCATTCCTTTAACGCCCGTTCAGGTCGCCGTCCTTGCTTCCATTGTGGAAGAAGAAACGTCGCGAAAGTCGGATTATCCGATAATAGCCGGATTGTATATCAACCGTTTGCGCAAAAATATGTTGCTTCAAGCCGACCCTACCGTAAAATTTGCCGTAGGCAATTTTTCTTTACGGCGAATTTTGTACCGGCATTTAAACGTGAATTCTCCTTATAATACCTACAAATATCCGGGATTGCCGCCCGGTCCGATACGCTTCCCGTCCATTGCCGGAATGGATTCCGTGTTAAATTACACTCCGCATAACTATTTGTTTATGACGGCAAAAGAAGATTTATCGGGAGGAACCAATTTTGCGGTTACCCATGCGGAACATGTTCGGAATGCAAGAAAATATCAGGCAACGCTTAACAGAAACAGAATTCGTTAAGTATTTCCTGTTCAAATAAAACTTTTATGCAAAAAACAATTCTTTTCGGCGTTCTTTTCGTAGCGCTTTGCTGCTTGTTGGGCGCGTGTGCAACTCCTTGCGGTTGTTGAAATTCGAGGCAAAAAGCGAGATAAAGGGCTTTTCCCCTATAAATTTCACAAGACATTTTGATCCGCTTGTGTGTAATTGGGGATTTTATGCTAACTTTGCGAAGGTAAAACAAGAATATAAGCATTTGGTATTTTCAACAAGTGTAGAAACCCTGTGGCAAGGTGCCATACGCTTATTTCATTTTTTATACGCACACCATTATGTAATAAGCAGCAAATTTAAAAAAGTCATGAAAAAGGAAACTAAACAAGAGAGAAAAAAAAGAGCGTGGAGAGAATTTAAGGAGGAGATGAAAAATACGCCGCAGGAAAAAAAATCGAAAATATGTTTATGGTTGGAGAAACATGATGAACCTGACGATGGGTTTTTTGACATGAGAGCAGCATTAAAATAGATAAAATGAGATTTTATTTAGATACAAACATAATCATATTCATATTGATGGAGGAATGGGATGAGGTAGATAAGAAAGTAAAATCCATTTTAAAGGATTATTCCAACCTATTTTATGTGAGTTCCATCGTGGTGCAGGAATTATTGCAATTACACAGGATAGGTAAATTCAGACCAAAACGAATTAAATCAAAAAATGACATTTTACACTCAATAAAAGAGGCAGGCATAGAAATTCGTTCTTTCAATCAATGCCATTTGGAGCAGTATGCTGAATTAGTGGAAATAGAAGGACATAAGGACATGAACGATCACGCGATTATTGCGCAAGCAATTTCAGATAAAATACCGATTATATCGTCGGACAGTAAATTTTATTTGTACGAAAAACAAGGATTAGAATTGATATTTAATAAACGGTAGGCTAAGAAAATAAGCATAGCTATTTAGGCTATCGTAGAACTCATGAATTTAATATATATGTATATGAATGATTTTAGAAAATACGCAGTGAAACATCTGGGAATAAGTTCCGGCGCATTAGACAGATACGCCGCCATAACCGACAATTACATTTCCCCGACCATCATTGAAGAACGGCAGTTGAACGTAGCGCAAATGGACGTTTTTTCACGCTTAATGATGGATCGCATCATCTTTTTGGGTACGCAGGTAGACGATTATGCGGCAAATGTGATTCAGGCGCAGCTGCTGTATCTCGATTCCGCCGAGCCGGGAAAAGACATTTACATTTACATCAATTCTCCGGGCGGCTCTGTTTACGCGGGCTATGGCATTTACGACACGATGCAGTATATCGCCAGCGACGTTAACACCATTTGCACGGGGATGGCGGCTTCTTTTGCAGCCATCTTGCTGGTTGCCGGAACAAAGGGAAAACGTTCGGCGTTGAAACATTCCCGCGTGATGATTCATCAACCGTTGGGCGGCGCTCAGGGGCAGGCTTCGGACATCGAAATCACCGCCCGCGAAATCCTGAAAGTCAAACAGGAAATTTATACAATCATTGCCGAACATTCGGGACAGACTTACGAAAAAGTGCTTGCCGACGGCGATCGCGACTTCTGGATGACCGCTGAAGAAGCCAAAACCTACGGCATGATTGACCAAGTATTAACAAAAAAACAAATCGCTTAAATTATTTTTGTGGCTAAAACTAAACAACATTGCAGCTTTTGCGGGAGACCTGAAAATGAATTAAAACTCCTCCTTTCCGGCGTCGACGGTTATATCTGCAACGAATGTATCGAACGGGCGCACGAAATCGTAAAGACAGAAATTGCCAACAAACAGGACGGCTTTTCGCTGAAAAACGATGAACTGCCACGCCCTAAACAAATCAAGGAATTTCTCGATCAATATGTTATCGGACAGGATGATGCGAAGCGTTACCTGTCCGTTTCGGTCTATAACCATTATAAACGGCTCATGCACACGCCGGGAAAAGACGAGGTCGAAATCGAAAAGTCCAATATTATTATGGTGGGACCGACCGGAACGGGCAAAACGCTTTTGGCGAAAACCATCGCCCGGATATTGAAAGTCCCGTTTTCGATTGTCGATGCAACGATTTTGACCGAAGCCGGTTATGTGGGCGAAGACGTTGAAAGCATCCTGACGCGCCTCCTGCAAGTGGCTGAATACGACGTGAAAGCGGCGGAAAGGGGAATTGTGTTTATCGACGAAATCGACAAGATTGCCCGCAAAAGCGATAATCCGTCCATCACCCGCGACGTGAGCGGCGAAGGCGTGCAGCAGGGATTGTTGAAATTGTTGGAGGGTTCGGTGGTCAATGTGCCGCCGCAGGGCGGGCGTAAACATCCCGAACAAAAAATGATTCCGGTGGATACGAAAAATATTTTGTTTATCTGCGGCGGCGCTTTCGACGGTATTGAGAAAAAAATCGCGCAACGCCTGAACACGCAGGTTGTCGGATACACCGCCATTCAAAAAACGGCGCATATCGACCGCAATAATCTGCTGCAATACATTGCCCCGCAGGATTTGAAATCTTTTGGCTTAATTCCCGAAATTATCGGTCGTTTGCCCATTCTCACCTATCTGAACCCGTTGGATAAAACGGCGCTCCGAAATATCCTCACCGAACCTAAAAACTCAATAACCAAGCAATACCGGAAACTGCTCGAATTGGATGAAATCAAACTGACTTTCGACGAAGACGCGCTGAATTACATTGTCGATAAAGCCGTCGAATTTAAGCTGGGCGCGCGCGGATTGCGTTCGATTACCGAAGACGTCATGATTGACGCCATGTTTGAATTGCCCTCTTCCGGCGAAAAGGAACTCCACATTTCCCTTGATTATGCGCAGTCCAAAGTGGAAAAATCGCG
Organism: Dysgonamonadaceae bacterium; assembly: GCA_031260045.1. Classification (GTDB taxonomy): domain Bacteria; phylum Bacteroidota; class Bacteroidia; order Bacteroidales; family Azobacteroidaceae; genus Azobacteroides. The sequence continues at coordinate 64,942 of JAIRKO010000011.1, forward strand.
AACAAAATTGTTGGCTGACGGTGAGTGAGTGTATTTGAATTGTCGCGAGGCTAATCATCGCACCCGTCATTGTAAAGGCGACGCTGTGGAGTCAAAAACTCATCATCTCGCAAATCAAAGAATTATTTAAAATTTTTCAAAAAAGTCTAAAAATATTTGCATTATTTAAAGACAATCATATATCTTTGTTTTCAGTAGAATGCAGGAATTTTTTAATATGGGGAAAGATAATTTTTTGAGAGAACAACTTAAAAAACATTTTGGATTTGATACCTTTAAGGGCAATCAGGAAGCGGTAATCCGCAACATCCTGGACGGGAACGACACTTTCGTCCTGATGCCCACCGGAGGCGGCAAATCCCTTTGTTATCAATTACCCGCCCTTTTAATGGAAGGCACTGCCCTTGTGATTTCCCCCCTTATCGCTTTGATGAAAAACCAAGTCGACGCCATGCGGAATTTCAGCGAAGACAACGGCGTCGCTCATTTCATTAATTCTTCTTTGAGCAAAAGCGCGGTCGATAAAGTAAAAGAAGACATCCTGTCGGGCGTTACCAAATTGTTTTACGTTGCGCCGGAATCCATGAACAAAGAAGAAAATATTGATTTCCTGCGACAAATACCGATTTCGTTTTATGCCATCGACGAAGCGCACTGTATTTCGGAATGGGGGCATGATTTTAGACCGGAATACCGGCGTATCAGACCGATAGTAAACGAAATTGCCCGCCGCCCGCTGGTGGCTTTGACGGCTACGGCTACGCTTAAAGTTCAGCATGACATCCGGAAAAACTTGGGAATAATGGATGCCGCTATCTTCAAATCGTCTTTCAACCGCCCGAATCTTTATTATGAAGTGCGCTCTAAAAATAAAGATATTGACAAGGAAATCATTAAATTTATTAAAGCAAATCAGGGTAAATCGGGAATCGTATATTGCCTTTCCAGAAAAAAAGTGGAAGATTTTACGAAAATACTGGAAGCGAACGGGATTAACGCTTTAGCCTATCATGCGGGGATGGATGCACACAAGCGTTCGGATAATCAGGACGCTTTTTTAATGGAAAAAACGAAGGTTATTGTCGCGACAATCGCTTTCGGGATGGGAATTGACAAGCCCGACGTGCGTTACGTAATCCATTACGACATTCCCAAAAGCCTTGAGGGATATTATCAGGAAACGGGACGCGCGGGACGCGACGGCGGAGAAGGAAAATGCATCGTTTTTTATGCAAACAAAGATTTGCAAAAATTGGAAAAATTTATGCAGGGAAAACCTGTGGCTGAGCAGGAAATCGGGCGGCAACTGTTGGAAGAAACCAAAGCATACGCCAAATCGTCGCTTTGCCGTCGGAAAATATTATTGCATTATTTCGGAGAAGATTATACGAAAGACAATTGCGGAGCTTGCGATAATTGCCTAAATCCGAAAAAACAGGTGGAAGCGAAAGAACTGTTGATTTCGATTTTAGAAACTGTTGATTTACTGAATAATAAATTTAAATCCGACCATATTATTAACATCCTGCAAGGGAAAAACACTTCCGAAATTACTGCCTACGGACATCAGGATTTGGAGATTTTCGGCACCGGTTGCGAAGAAGACGGGCAAACCTGTAATGCGATAATCAGGCAAGCCATGATTGCCGGTTATCTTGATAAGGACATCGAAAATTACGGATTGCTGAAAATAACGCCTGCCGGTAAAAAATATTTGGCAAATCCGGATTCTTTCAAAATAACGAAAGACAATGATTTTGAGGAAGAGGGCAACCCGGAAGAAACGCCGATGCGCGGAGGCGCCGTCTGTGCGGTCGATCCTGTCTTGTATGCGATGATGAAAGACTTGCGGAAAAAACTTTCCAAAAAATTGAACGTTCCGCCTTATGTGATTTTCCAAGACCCGTCGTTGGAAGCGATGGCGACAACTTATCCGGTTACCGATGAGGAATTGCAGAATATTCCGGGTGTAGGCGCCGGGAAAGCCAAACGTTACGGGCTGGAATTTATCGAACTCATCAAAAGGCATGTTATCGAAAACGAAATCGAACGTCCCGAAGATTTGAGAATTCGCACGGTGGCGAATAAATCCAAGCTGAAAATCGACATCGTGCAAAGCATTGACCGGCAAGTTGCGCTGGACGATATTGCATTGTCTAAGGGATTGGAATTTAGCGAATTGCTGGACGAAATCGAAGCCATTGTTTATTCCGGCACCAAAATTAATATTGATTATTTCATCGACGAAATCATGGATGAAGAACATATCGAATACATATACGGCTATTTCAGAGAATCGGAAACGGACAGTCTGAGGAAAGCCATTGAAGAAATCGGCAGCGACCATACCGAAGAGAATATCCGCTTGATACGGATTAAGTTTCTTTCCGAATTGGCAAATTGAACAGGGTGCAAATCATGGTTTGACAAACTTTTTTGTGTAATTTTGCAGCAAACTAAAAAATACAACTATGTCGAGTAAACATTACAAAACAAAAATTAAAGCGCCGATGACTGTTGGCGAACCTGTTGCAACTTATCAATACCCGGTTTCCGAAAATTCATTGTCCGACGCTTGGAATCCCAATGTCCCGTTTCATGGGACGCAGGAGGAATGGTGGGAGCATTTTCATCGTATTGAGGAAGGACATTTTACGTCGGGAGAAGAACACGAAAAGCAATTTGAAGCATGGAAGAAAGAATACCTTACAAACCGTATGAGGTAAGCGATCAATTTTTTACAAGCCGTGCACAAATTTATGATTATACTTACGATATTTTTGGTTATTTTCAGGCTGAGCGATACTTGCAAAAAATTAAAAAATCATTAGTAACACTTCCCGAATATTACACTGTTTACCCCGAATGTCGCCCCCTTGCTACCAAAAGCCGCATGTATCGCAATATTATTCTGGACGCCCATTTGATTATTTACCGGATAACGGACAAACGTATTGAAGTGCTTGATATAGTTCATTCCGCATCCAGTACGGGTAAAATTCGCGCCGTTCGGCGGATTCACCTTTAAACAATTTGAAAAAATAAATAAACACATGAAAACACTTGTTTTTCAACTATTAACGCTTGTATTTTGCTCCGCTTTCATTTTCCCTTCCTGCCGGAAAAACGCCGCCCTTGCCGGTTCTGATACCGTCCTTTCCGGCGACAGCGTTTATTTCGCCAAAGGTTTTCGGATAGAAACCCGCGACAATTATACGCTTCTAACCGTCCGCAATCCATGGAAACCGGAACGGGAATTGCAACGTTTTGTGCTTGTTCCCCGCGCGGATACGTTGCCTAAATCTTTACCGCAAGGCATTTTAATTCGCACGCCGCTCCGGCGCACCGTAAGTTTCGGCTCCGTGCAATGCGGTTTTATGGCTGGATTGGATGTGTTGACGACCCTTGTCGGGGTGTGCGAACCGGAGTATATCAATATCCCGTTTGTCAGGAACGGCGTCCGCGATGGAAAAATCGCCAACGTCGGGCAGGCGGCAAATCCTGACATGGAACGGATTATGTTTGTCGAACCCGACGCCCTTTTTACCGCCCCCATCGAAGAATCCGGAACGGGACAAATCACCGCGCTGGGCATCCCCGCCGTCGAATGTGTCGATTATATGGAATCTTCGCCTCTGGGACGCGCGGAATGGATACGGTTTTTTGCCCTGTTTTTTGAGAAAAGAAATTCGGCTGATTCGTTATTCGCCCAAACAGTAAACAATTACAAAGCATTACAGGATTTAACCGCGCAGATTGAAATCCGTCCGACGGTTTTTTCCGAAACCATTTACGGCGGCTTGTGGTATTTGCCCGGCGGAAACAGTTATATGGCTCATTTCTTTCGGGATGCGGGCGCCGATTACCTTTGGAAAGAAAATACGCAAACCGGTTCCGTTGCATTATCGTTTGAGGCGGTGCTTGAAAAAGCCGAAAAGGCTGATTGTTGGCTGATTAAATACAATGCTCCGAATGAATTGACATTAAGAGAATTGGAAAAGGATTTCCCGAATTACGCCCTTTTTGATGCATACAAAAAAGGAAATGTTTACGCCTGCAATACCGGAAAAACGACCTATTACGAGGATTTGCCCGTTCATCCCGATTACATTTTGAAAGATTTGGTTGGGGTTTTTCATCCGGAGGTTTTGCCCGGTTATCGTCCGAAATATTATAGGAAAATCGGAAAAGAGTAGAGACGGGGCGCCTCTCTACATCGCGGTTCGCAATGACGTGTGCGGTGTTTCTGCTTCTCCGCGCCAATCGTGTTTGCTATTCCCGTCATCCCGCACTACGCTCAATCAATCCCCTTAACTCTCAACCCCAAATCCCCCCTTCCCCCTTATTTTTTCCCTATTTCCGTAGCATGATTAATAAATAGTTACTATATTTGTACCGATTTTTTCCCGTTTCGTCGTTGAAAAGACACCCACAACCCGCGCAGGGAGCGGGATTTGCTAAAAAAAACGGACGGTGAATTTGCCGTACATGAAGCCCTTTCAGAGGGCGGGACGACGGAGAAATACTCATTATTAAAATGTAAAAACAACGAAATATGAAAACAGTTTTTATGAAAACAGTCTCTTTTTTACAGGTAAAGGCATTTGCGGCGGCTTTGTTGTCGTTGGTATTAGTTGTCAACGTTTCGGCGATTGATATTCCGGAAAACGGTGTTATTTCGGAAAACGGGGATTACACGTATCAAGGTACCATTATCAGCCCTATTAACGTCAGTTCGGGTATTACGGCTATTATACGTTTTGTAAATGTAACGATGTTCATCCCTCAGAACTCTGCCGCACTTAATATCGGAGACCAAGCAACGATTCATCTCATACTCAGTGGCAAAAACCACCTGATTGGCAGCGGCATCTCGTTGTCGGCAGACGCAAACCTCACCATTGACGGCGACGGCAAACTTGACGTTGACAACGCAGTCATCAACGGACAGCCCGGCAGCATAGTTACCATAAACAACGGCATGATTAAAGTAATCGACGAGGGAAATACTGCAGTCATCGGCAACGTCGGTACGCTTACCGTTAACGATGGAAAGATTGAAGCAATCAGCGAGGAAGGGGAAGGCATCGGCAACGTTGGTACGCTTACCGTTAACGGCGGAAGGCTTGAAGCAACCAGTCGGGGAAATGCTGCAGGCGTCAGCGTCAATACGCTTACCGTTTACGGCGGAAGGCTTGAAGCAACCAGTCAGGGAAATGCTGCAGGCGTCAGCGTCAATACGCTTACCATTAACGGCGGCGAGATTGAAGCAATCAGCGAGGGAAATGCTTCAGGCATCCACGTCGGTACGCTTACCGTTAACGATGGAAAGATTGAAGCAATCAGCGAAGGAAATGCTTCAGGCATCGGCAACGCCAGTTCGCTTACTATGAACAACGGCGAGGTTAGAGCAATCAGCAAAGGACATATAGGCATCGGCGACATCAATACGTTTACCGTTAACGGCGGAAGGATTGAAGCAATCAGCGAAGGAAATGTAGGCATCGGCAACGTCGGTACGTTTGCCGTTAGCGGCGGCGCGGTTGAAGCAATCAGCAAAGGAAATATAGGCATCTCCGTTGTTGATATGCTTGCCATTAGCGGCGGTACGGTTAAAGCAACCGGCGGGGGAAGCGCTACGGTAGACATCAAAAACATTGCTAAGTTTTATATTGTTAACAATTCCGGCGCCATTATAGGGAAGCTCGACAACACTCTTACGCTCGGATTATATGAGGTAGATGATGAATATAATAGAGGTGATCATCTCATTTCTCCAGTTGCGGTGGAATTTTACCCCAGTATCCCGCCGTTTTCGGATCATCAACTCCAGTTTTTGGACTTGGAGGAGGAGAAAAAGGCTACCTATCATTTAAATGATCTAAGCATTGGCGAAGACAACCGGGTTTCCGTTTTCCTCCCGCCCGTTTTAGCTGTTCCGGGAAAGATTGCTTTAAGCGAGAAGGGTAGAAATTCTCGTTATGAAGATACTCTTTATGTTAGTTCCAACCGTCTCTTTATACCGTTGGAGGGCGACCGGTCGGATACCCTTACGCTTCAGATGAGAGGATATGTTGAGATTATTATGACCGGTAACAATGGACTCGCCTTGCAAGCTGCGTTTGAAGATGGAACCCCTATTTTATCGGGACACAAATATTTGGCGGATAAAGAGAATAAAATTCGTTTTCAGGTTCTGCCTCACGGCGTCAATGATCGCCCGAACAACACCGAAAGCGTTTCGTATGTTTACAAATGGACGATACTGGATGGGGGGAACGCAACCCACGTACATTACACCGATGTACCCGAAATGATTGTTGGGTTTTACTATAAAAAGATGGATGTGGAATGTGAGATTGTACCCCAGCATCCGGTTAAGTACAAACTTTCAGAAGAAAGCAGCGCAGGGATACAATTATCAGCCTACGAAATCGGAAGCAACCAGCCTGTTACGGATTTCGTAACGCGCGCCACCGCGCTTGGCTTTAGCATCACCGACGACGCTTTGGGTGTATATGAATATGAATACGCCGTAACGGTTAACGGTCAATTGAAATCTGTCGGCGCGCCGGTCAACATGCAGTTTCCTGCAATACAGTCAGTTTCCGAACCGATTGAGGTGGAATGTACCGTGAAACGCATGCAGAAAATATACTTTGATAAAGTAGCTATATATAATAATGGAGTAAATGAATTTACCGCGCAATACAATGGTAATACTTTCGACGATTTATCCGCCAACTCGCATGGCGAAACCTATTCCGTCAACACCGGCGACTGGGTTACGCCCGGCGGTAGCCTTTTTTTAACGGGAAGTCCTGTAAATAAAGAAGATGTGAACATATACAAATACACTTTTGCATGGGAAGGCGGTAGCGGCGAAACGTTTTCCAATGCTATGCTTCGGATAGACAATGTTCCGTTTGACAAAAAAATTAATGCTACGGGGGTATCCGGTCCCTATCGTCTGGTAGGTTTATCGTTGGCGGGCGCTCCCGCCGGTACGGTTTTGAATGTCGCATACGGTAGTGCTGTTGATGCGCTTACGACCGACGGCACGGAAAAAATCGTACAGAAAACGACTCTCCTTTTACTGAATAACGCGGAAACTCCGGTCTTCACGGTGGCTCTTCCGGACGACGGGTTTACATACGTATACCGGTGGAACAAGGAAGAACAGTTTTCCGACAATCCCGAATTAAGGGGTCTCAGTATCGAAGCATGTGGAGATATCAGATGCGAAGTGCAACGCAAATGCAAGATAGAATATTCGTTGGATGAAAAAATTGAGGGCGTGGAACTTAGCGTTACTTATGACGACCAAGTCGTTACAAACGGCGCGGTCGTTTTTCCGGGCAAAAAATTAGTGGCGACGGCGGTCGGAACGAACGTCCACCTTTACCGCTTCGTTTGGGAAGGCGCCATTGTCAATTCGGATAGCTCCGCATTAATCGTGGAGGTCGACAGCAACGTAAATATAAAATGTACGCCGATAAAGATGAAAAGTATTGCCGTGTTGGAAAATATCCTCGTTGCTACGGGCGTTGATACGATAAGCATGTTGGTTGGCGGCGTTGATACGGTCAACTGGACGGTTTCGCACGTAACGGTCGAAGCAATACCGCAGGCAGGCAGCAACGCAACGGTATCCGCCGGCAACGGGGAATACGCGCTGGCTACCGGTGAGAACAAAATTTCGATTAAGGTTTTATCGGAAGACAAATTGACTGAGAAAGAGTATCAGATAAGGATCATTCGCAAAAAACGCGAAGTAGACGAGGGCGAAGAACCGACGGGCATGGCATTGCCCGGCGCGGCTTCCGTGCGGGTTTATGCCGACGGGCAAATCCTGTATATCGACACGCCGGAAGCGGAACAGGTGAGCGTTTATTCGCTCGCCGGCAGGCTGCTTGACGGGTTCGCGAAACCTGCGGGCGTTTCGAGTTATCGAATTGAAAAGGCGCGGGCGGTGATTGTTAGGGGCGGTTCCGGATGGGTTCGGAAAGTTGTGGCGCAGTGAGGTTGCAATAGCGCGCCCGTCATTGCGAGCGAAGCGAAGCAATCCGGAGAATAGCGCAGAGGTTTTTTGGGTAAAAAAAGTTGTAATTTTACATTAATAAGTACTTGAATGATACTTTATAAAAAAGTATTATTATATTTGCACCTGTTTTTAATGAACGCCATATTTATTTCACCAATTCAAAAAAAAATCAATATGAAAACAATCTCTTTTGTACCGATAAAAGCATTAGCGGCGATTTTGTTGTCGTTGGTATTCACCACCAGCGTTTCGGCGTTTGTTATTTCGGAAGACGGGGATTACACGTTTGATGGAATTTACCTTGAGGAGCCTATCACGGTCAACGCCGGCGTTACGGCTAATATATTGTTTAAAAACTTGTATGTAAACCTCAATTATGAGCGCGTCTACGTCGCCCCCCTTGACATCCGAGATAATGCTGTGGTCAATCTCACAATCGAAGGATCCAACATTCTGACCTGCGACCTCTTTGAAGAACCCGGCATCTCGGTGCCGCAACACGCAGAGCTTACAATTAACGGCAACGGCGACCTCACTGTCTATGGCGGAACTAGGAACGCATGTATCGGCGTCGACAAATACATCAACGCCACCAGCAGATGGAGCGTCGGCGGAACAGTCATCATAAACAGCGGAAACATTTTTGTGAACGGCAGCGGGAGCGGCGGCGCAGGCATCGCCGTAACAACCGTCACCATAAACGGCGGTACGGTTAAATCCATCGTCGGTTCTGGCGCAGGTTATGGCGTAGGCATCTCCGGAACAACCGTCACCATAAACGGCGGTACGGTTGAATCCGACGGCGATTCTGGCGTAGGCATTGCCGGAAGCACCATCACCATAAACGGCGGTACGGTTGAAGCCAACGGCGGTTCTGGCGAAGGCATTGCCGGACAAATCGTCACCATAAACGGCGGTAATGTTCGATCCGTCAGCGAAAGAGGAGGCGGCATTTACGGAGAAAAAACCGTCACCATAACCGGCGGTGATGTTCAAGCCGTCGGCTACGGTTCACACGGCATCACCGAAAACATCACCATAACCGGTGGTAATGTTCAATCCTTCGGCTACGGTGGAAACGTAGGCAGCATCGCCGGAACCGTCTCCATAAGCGGTGGTAATGTTAAAGCCTTCGGCTACGGCGCTGAAACCGCAGGCATCGGCGGAACCATCTCCATAAGCGGTGGTAATGTTAAAGCCTTCTGCTACGGCACTGAAAGAGCAGGCATCGGCGGAACCGGCGCCATAACCAACGGTGATGTTGAAGCTTACTCCTATAGCGAAACCGTCGCAAGCATCGTCGGAATCGAAATAACCGGCGGCATCGTTGCATCACATTCACAGTCCCAACCGGCGTTGTCCACTGTCCCGCTTGAACTGCTTTTTTCTGATCCATCCCTGCCGGATGGCGCCGATTTTGGTAATTATCAATTCTTTGTCGAAGGCAACGAGTATTACCTTCCTGATACCGGCATCATCTCCGGGAGGGGGGCTGTCTATTGGATAGAGCCAAAAATTTACGATGCGTTGAGCCTTGTCTTTAGAGGAAGGGTGGCAGATGGATTAGTCTATACTAATAACGAACCTTTTGATTTGCGCAACTCTCGCTCTGTGGTGCTGTCCACGATCCCGAGTTGTAATATTTGGTTTTCGACTCCGACGCAAGGGATTACGCTAACAGCCACCGAATTGAACGGTAACGGGCAACCTATACCATCGGGATCAAAGATATTTACGCGTGATACTATTGTTTTCAGGGCTAACTCTCCCCTTATACCCGCCGACGGATCAGGGTATTTATTTAAATGGGAAACTTTTTCCGCACAAGGGGACGCTATGGATACTATCTACACCCGCTTGCCGTACATTGTACTGCCACGTGCAGACTATATAAATGTGAAATGTACGGTGGAAACCCCTTATCTGTTTACATTCGCATTTGACGGAGACATCTTGGGGCATGAGATTTCTTCGGTGCGGTTACGCAACCGGAATGAAATCGTTAGCGAAACTTCTGTGGATGTGATGACTGAAGACGTCGTGGATTTTGTACTCAAAAAACCCGACGCGAGAAAATATGAATACACCGTGACAATCAACGGGAAAGTACAGCAATCCTGCGTCGATACGATATTAACGCTAAGCGACGTTTTCTATAGCGACATTGATGCGAAAATTTCCGTGAAACGCATAGAGCAAATACAGTTTAATAAAAATATTGTATATAATGGAGTAAAGGTTGATATTAGCGCGAAATACAAAGGAAATACGTACAAAGATTTATCCGAAAATCAATACGGCGGCACATATTCCGTCGACAGCGGCGATTGGGTTACGGTAGGCGGCGACCTCATTTTAACGCCTCACGTGGAAGACAACAATCGTTATTATGAATATCTCACCACTTGGACGAATGAAAACAATCTCCCGAAAGATACTGTGTTCGACGGTATTCCGGTTCTGCCCGTGCTTGGCAATACAACGGTAACAACTTCGGTGCAATCCGCCAAGCAGTCGATAACGTTCTCGTTGCAGCACGCTCCCGCCGGAACTAAGCTGAACATCGAATACGGTTCTTTTACAGATTCAATCACGGTAGAAGAAGCCTTTGTAATGGTGCAAAAAACAGTCTTTTTTGAGGACAACACGGTAGCCGCCCTGCGCTTAATAACGACGCTTCCGCCCGACGGCAAACAGTACAGATATCGGTGGGTGGGATTTGAACCCGGAAAAGTAGATTTTATTGACACCACGGTATTGATAAAAAATGATTTCACACTCAACAGAAAGATGAATATTGAGTGCGAATTGCTCTCCCAATCCAAAATAGAATATGCCTTTTCAAATGATTCCAATGAATGGATTAATACAGATAATTTGGAACTGCGCGCCATTTACGACGACGTACCCGTTGCAAGCGGCGCCTACATTTTGCCCGGCAGGAAATTAACCCTGACGGTGGTTGGAAACAACCTTGAAAATTACCGGTACGCTTGGGAAGGCGTAGAAAACAGGTCGGGCAGCGGGCTGGTGTCGATCAACCCGCTGTACGGCGACATTTACATACTCTGTACGCCGATAAGGCTGTCGGGCAGCGCGTTTTTGGAAAGTTTGCGCCTCATCGCGGGCGACACAATAATTGATGCGCTTGAACTCGACGTCATTACGGTTGCAGAAAACGTGGATAGCGTTACTGTCGAAGCGACGCCTGCTTCCGGCAATGCAACAGTGGACGGCACGGGACGGTATTCGCTGGCATACGGCGATAACACCATTACGGTTACGGTTGTGTCGGAAGACAAATCGACTGAGAAAGAGTATCAGATAAAGATCATTCGCGAAAAAGGCGACGAACCGACGGGCATGGCATCGCCTGCCGCGGCTTCCGTGCGGGTTTATGCCCACGGGCAAACCCTGTATATCGACACGCCGGAGGCGGAACAGATAAGCGTTTATTCGCTTACCGGAAACTTGCTTAACAGGTTCTACAAGCCTGCGGGCGTTGCGGGCTATCGGATTGCGGCGCGGGTGGCGATTGTTAAGGGCGGTTCCGGATGGGTTCGGAAAGTTGTGGCACAGTGAGGTTGCAATGACGCAGTAAACAACATTAAAATATTTAGAACGATTAATATAAAATTAAATTTATGAAAAAGATTTTGGTTTTATTAGCAGTATTAACAAGCTGCTTTCCGATTCAAGCTCGTGAGTTGCTGTTGTATTATGGAAAGGGTACCCATACCCTTCACGGTAGGTACGACGGAGGAGGCACCCATATCATCAGTGAAAATTCTGGAGAGGTAACGCTAATCTTGGATAATTTATACATGCGCCCTACAAGAGACATCTACGAGAGGTTTCTACCTTCTATAGATATAGAAAGAGGGAATAAAGTAATTATAGAGCTGCACGGATACAACGACTTGGAAGGCGGGGCAGGTTTACCGGCAATCAGGATTCACCCTTTGTCGGAGGTGATTTTTAAAGGTACCGGCAAGTTAGTTGCTCGTGGAGGGACTAATTACAAAACAGACTTTTATCAAATTGGTAACATCCGTGATATTCCCGGTGGTGCGGGAATAGGCGGAGGTTGGAATTATAGGACGGATATGCATGAGGGTCCAACCGATCTTAAATTCACTCAATACGTTCCCGACGACAGTGAAAACTACATATGGCATTTCAAACCTTGGAAGACTTATGATTATGTAGAATCAATGACGAGAATTCCGGACGAGTATATAGAGGATGTGGCTTCATGGTGGAACGCGCAATACGATAAGGGGATAGTCGGTCAGGGCATAACCGGTCAGGGAGCTACGTGGATGTGGATGTTTTCGAAAGGTTGGGGCGCTTGCGGTAGTATCTCTATCGAGGGCGGCGACATTGAAGCTTATGGCGGCGGTGACTATGCGCCCGGAATAGGTCCGTCGGGCGAGTACACGAAAGGAGGTACCGTTAAGATTATCAGCTATGATGCAACTGTTTACGCCCAAGGGGGTAGATATGCTCCGGGTATTGGCGTTTCAAAAAATGCCTATATGAAAGAAATATTAATAGGCAATGGCGATAGATATAAGGTAACCGCCATAGGAGGCGAAGACGCTCCGGGTATCGGCGCGGGAGGTCCTTATAGCTATATAGAAAATATCAATATTGACGGCGGCGGTACGGTGATCGCAAAAGGCGGCGGTAGTAGAGGAGTGGGTATCGGCGTAGGCACGATGAGTAAAATAAACAGCATCAATATACGCCGTGCCGATGTTACGGCGGAAAGTAACAGTGTTCCCGGAATCGGCGCATTGTACGGCAGCGCGATTGAAAATATCCAATTCTCTGACGGCTGCTATATAAGGGCGAAAAACGGTATTGGAAAGAATAAAAATTTTGTAACATCCGAAGACCGAACGTTGTTGACACTAATAAGAAATATCTATTTTAAAGGCGGAGTAATTGAGACGGATTATTTGGGAAGAGGCGACCGTGACGAAGACGGGTGGCTTAAAGATATGAATCTGCCGCGTTCTTTCAGTCTTCTTGAGATAAAGAATTTTTCTGATAAATATTCAATGCCCTTTCTTGAGGAAGTCGAACCTACTGTTTACCACTACGAAAGCGGTACCGTAATCATAAACTCATACGATACGCTCTCTGTGGCAGGAGGAAATGTTATCGCCAATGTCGGTAAAATAGTATTTCCGACGACTCTAACCAGTAAAGATGTAAGCGCTTTTGAGATTCGATTTGGAAATATACTTTACACAACTTCCGTGGCAGACAATGGATTATCCGAAAACTACGAGAAGCCGTTGCAGCTGCCAGGATCCTTACCGTCAACAGGCGAACTAAGGATTTATCATAAAAGGACGAAAGAATTGATTTTTATAGAAGATAAAGATAAAAGAACGGTGAATAACAATTACTATACTTTTCACCTGATTCCGCCGCCGCTTTCAAAAGTAGTCGCTAAGGGCTGCCTGATAACGCATAACGGAAAAACTTATTCGGATGAAATGACTGTCTTTTTGGACAACGACAATAAAATTACTTTAACGATAAAAAATGATGACGCTGTAATCAAGGATTATATATGGACAAATTTGACAACCGGAAAAAGCGAAACCACAGAGGAAGTGGGGGAATATGAAATAACGCTGAGCGGCAACCTCGCCCGTTACGAGTTTACGTATAAACCGGTTGTCCGAAGCGTATTTGATCTGGAATTCAAAGGCGACGTTGATACCTTGCTCGTGCAGGGCGGCGACGTAAGGTATTCGCAAGGCGTATACCATCACAAGGCAGGCGCAGCGAGCGGCATCACCATAAAACCGGTGCTTACTACGCATCCTTATAAAGGAGATTACCCCACGCACCTTAAATATATGATAAATAATGAAATTTATGAATCCATGTTTATTAATAGATTTATGAATTTGAATTATTATACGCTCCAAAACGATTTAAAGTATTTGTCGGTAGAGGCAACGCACCTGATTTCGTACGGCATAACCAACAATACGGATTTTTATAATTTTGAAACGCTTTATGAGGGCGGCGCATTACGGGGTACGCATCTCGACTATGGATTAACGCCAATTCAGGTGGATGATTACGTAAAACCCGGCGGCTCATTGAAGTTTATTTTTAAGGGTTCCCCCGCATTAGCCGATAAAAATTATTTATTATATGGAGTAGAGAATACGCCTGTTCTTATTAATGGCGCCAGTATCTCTCAGTATGTAGTGAATAATTACAGCGGGCAGAGGCTCATTTTGGAGGCAGGCGGTAGTGCGTCGCCGACCCCGCCGCCAACCCCGCTACCGACTTCGATAGATAAAATCAATGAAACTATAAACGTTTATCGTTCGGGCGATTATCTATATAATGACGCTGCCGAAGAAATCCGCATTTATAATGTTTCGGGGATTTTAGTTTATAAAGGGAAAGAGGCTGTGGTGAAATTGCCCAAAGGGTTCTTGGTTGTGAAAGGAGTTTCCGGGTGGACTAAGAAAATTTGATAATACCCCAAAAACCCAAAGCCCCGAAAGGGTAGGGGGTTGGGCGGGCGGGATTTGAAAATACCGCACCGGCGATGGCGATAAATTATGGCAGCCGTCATTGCGAAGGCACAGCCTGAAGCAATCCGGAGATAGGGTACGTCTTGCCGGATTGCTTCACCGCTATGCGGTTCGCAATGACGGTTGCGGCGTTTCAAACGCTGCCCCGCCAGCCAACAAAATCAAATTTATTTTTCATTAATGAATACTTTATAAATAAATTATTATTACATTTGCACTTATTTTTAATAAACGCATATTTTTTATTCCATCAATTCAATAAAAAACCGAGTATCAATATGAAAACAATTTCTTTTGTACAGGTAAAAGCATTAGCGGCGGTTTTGTTGTCGTTAGTATTCACTGCCGGCGTTTCGGCGATTGAGGTTCCGGCAAACGGTGTTATTTCGGAAAGCGGGGATTACACGCTGCAGATGCAGCCGGGAGATCCGGCGCGTGATAATCCCATCACAGTCAACACCGGCGTTACGGCTAATATAACGCTTGTGAACGTAAGGATAAGCGCCTCCGGCGCCGCCCTTGACATCAAAGATGCTGCTACGGTCAATCTCACATCCGCCGCCGGCGTATGCGAACTGACCTGCACAGGTTCCGCCCCCGCCATCTCGGTGTCGGAACACGCAACGTTGACAATCGTTGACGGATCCCTCAACGTCAACGGCGGAGCGGGGAACGCAGGCATCGGCGGTAGCGGAACAGTCATCGTAAACGGCGGAGGCATTGTAGTTTATGGCGGCGCAGGCGGCGCAGGCATCAGCAACGATACGGTTATCATAAACGGCGGCTATGTTGACGCCTACGGCAGAGGTGATGGCGCCGGCATCACCGGAATAGTCACCATAAACGGCGGCACGGTTCACGCTAACGGAACAGTCGACATAAACGGCGGTGAGGTTAACGCTAACGGCGCGGTTAATGGCGCCGGCATCGCCGGAACAGTCGACATAAACGGCGGTACGGTTCACGCCCTCGGCAGAGGTGATGGCGCCGGCATCACCGGAATAGTCACCATAAACGGCGGCACGGTTTACGCTGAAGGATATGATTTTGGCGCCGCCATTGACGGAACAGTCACCATACACGGCGGCACGGTTACCGCCTTCAATAGGTATGAAGGCTCCGGCATCAGCGGCACCGTCGCCATACACGGCGGCACGGTTACCGCTGAAAGTTATACTTGGGGCGTCAGCATCAGCGGCACCGTCACCATACACGACGGCACGGTTTACGCCATCGGCGGGGGTGATAACGCCGGCATCAGCGGCACCGTCACCATACACGACGGCACGGTTAACGCCACCGGCGGGGGTAATAACGCCGCCATTGACGGAACAGTCACCATACACAACGGCACGGTTACCGCCATCGGCGGGGGTGGCGCTTTCGGCTTCGGCAGCGAAGGCACGGTTATCTTTACCGGCGGCAATATTATCGGGTTGATGGGTACGGGTACGCCCCAAGACATTGAAGGACGTCCCCTTTACAGGGTTGTAGCGGATTTTTCACCGAACATTGTGAACGACTTTATTTCGGATAGTTCGTACCTTTCCGTAGACATTGACGGCATCCCATATCGTTATACTATCAACGCCATAAAAACCGACGAATCCGGCAAGGCTTATTTTTGGCTTCCCGCCGGTGTTGGGGAGCAAGAGATTCTCTTAATTAAGGATGGGGTGGAATATAGAAATTCAAATGCTTTGACAATAACGGGTGAAGGTTCCAAAGAGCTTCATTTTGTGGCACTTGATACGGTTCCTTCAAGTTCTATTCAACACATAACGACGAATAGCCCGACGGAGGTAGTACCCTTAGTGGTATCTGATATTTCATTTCCAATAACGAATAGCCCGACGGGAGTACCCTTAAAAACTACGCTTGTCAATAATCTGATTGTGGTATATGATACGCTTCCAATTCCAATAACGAATAGCCCGACGAAAGTACCCTTAAAAGCTGCGTTTGTCGATAATCCGACGGAATATATCACTTTTGGAGAAGCGTATCCAATGGGCGACGGAAGAAAGCTGCGTTATGAGGTTGATACCATCTACAATGATGAAGTGTGGTATATATGGACTGCTACAAATAGATACGGCGTCGCAAAATATTACACCAACGAGCCTGAACTGACGCATGATATTAAGTTTGGTGATAGATTGGCTGTTAAATGCGAGGTCGGTTATCCGGTTCAGCTCACCTTTAATCAATATGGAAGTTACAGCGGAACGCCGCCTTTTTTCGCTTTTTCGGCAGACGGCGACACGCTTTTTGCAAATGAGGTTTATTTCGTCCCTCTGAACGAAAGATTGAAATTTGCGCTCAACGACCTTCCGATCGGCAACTATGAACATCGCCTCACGATCAACGGCGAGCTAATCGCCTCCGGCTCCCGACCGATTGAGCTCACGAAAGACATAACCGGTGCGGTCAAAGCGGAATATACCTTGCGTCCTGTAGGCAATGTGTACTTTAATAATACAGCCGCTTATAACGGCGTAGATTTTGATATTCTTGCGGAATACAAAGCAGACGGCTCCTCCTCCGCATATTCCGTTACTAACGGCGCTTGGATTTCCGCCGGCGGTACGTTCATTTTACAGGCTCGTCCGACAACAGGGTATGACGGACTGTATAAACTCAGAGCGGAATTTGCCAACCACGCCGCTATCGAATCTGTCGGCGAGATTCGGATTCCCGATGTTTCGTTGAACGATACGATAAAACTCGCCGTGATAGACGGACCCTATTATTCGCTCACGCGCACGCTGTCGGGACCTGCCGGCGCGACGCTTAAAACCGTATACGACGAACTTGAAAGTGAATCCACCACGACTTTATCGCAAACGGAAACGACGCGATCGGACACCCTTTTGCCGGATGGCATGAAAACCGTGCGTTTCACCGCGACGCCGCCCGACGATAACGGCGGGTACAAATACCGGTGGAGCGGCTACGCCGGCGCATCGGAACAAATATCCGACAAACGCGAAATAGAATTGACTTTTACTAAAGATTTAAATGTCAAATGCGAGATCTTACCCGAATGTAAGATAGAATATGGCTTTAAAGACGGCGAAGTGTATCCGGATTTGGTGCTTAACGCTACTTACGACGGAAATCCCGTTGCTAACGGCGCAATTGTTGTGGCGGGCAAAAAACTTTTTGTGGAAGTAATCGGTTCCGAACTTTACCTCTACCGGTTCAATTGGGAAGGCGTTGATAACGCATCGGGTAAGACCATCGTATCAATAGATGTGGACGGACACAAAAACATACAATGCTTTTTCACGAAACAGCAAAGTGTTACGGATGTGGAAAATATTATCGTCAACACGGGCTATGACTATATAACCCTGCAAGTCGGCGATACGCTTACGGTTGGGAAGGATGTATTGAACGTTTCGCTCAAAGTAACGCCTATTGACAGCATCAATGCAACGATTTCCTACGACGAGTGGCACACGTTGGCGTACGGCGCAAACACGCTTACAGTCAAGGTTGTATCGGAAGACGAGTTGGAAAGGGTTACTCACCGGATAACGATCGTGCGCGGAGACGATTCGTCGCAGCCGACGGGGATTGCATCGCCCGACGCTTCGCCGGCGCGTGTTTACTCCCATGCTCAAACCCTTTACATTGACACGCCTGAGGCGGAACAAATCAGCGTTTATTCGCTTACCGGAAACTTGCTTAACAGGTTTGACAAGCCTGCGGGCGTTTCGAGTTATCAGGCGATTGCGCCGGCGGTGATTGTGAAAGGAAGTTCGGGTTGGGTTCGGAAGGTTTTGATGAAATGAGAATAGAACTGAGAACTAAAAGTTAAGAACTAAGAACTAATAATGAAGCTCGTTTCTTGCGGTTTGCGCAAGGGGCGGGCTTTGTTTTTTTGCGTGGTAGAATGCGAGAGATGAGGTTTGCAATGAGGCGGTGTTCAACGTCTCACGTGTCCCCAAAAGTCCCAACAAAGACTTTTTGCACGAAATAACAGCGAAGTTGTTTTTGTGTAAAACATAAAAATAATTGCTAAAAGTTTTGATGTATAACGAAAATGTTATATTTTTGTCGTATGATTAAAACAAATCAGTATGAAGTGGTCGGAGTTAAGAAGAATTGCAGAAAATAAAGGGTGGTATCTTTACCGGCGTGGAGGCAGGCATGATATTTACCGCCACAAAGAAAAAGATTATCCAATCGAAATTGAACGGCACGATTCACAGGAAATAAGGCAGGGATTATTTTACAAACTTAAAAAACAGATAGGGTTTTAAGCCCTGTCTGCTTGCAAAAACTAAATAATTATGGTAACAACAGCATTAATTGAACGAGGAAAAGACGGTACGTTCGGAATATTTACGCCGGATATAAATAGTACCATTATTGGTGAAGGCAATACCGTAGAAGAAGCAAAATCCGATTTTGAAAATTCCGTCAAGGAAATTATTCAATTCTACCAAGAAGATGGCATTGAGTTGCCTGATGAATTAAAAGACATTCAATTTGTTTACAAATACGACATTGCCTCTATGTTTGATTATTACAAATGGATAAATGTTTCACAATTTGCAAAAGTAGCGGGTATTAATCCGTCCTTAATGCGGCAATACCGGATGGGGAAAACTTATATATCAGAAAACCAGATAAGTAAGATAGAATCAACCTTACATCAGTTGGGAAACGAATTGGCAGCAATCAAACTTTGATTGGGTTTTTAATTACAAAAATCCGGATTGCTTCAGGTTGCGCCTTCGCTGGCGACGTGTACGGTATTAATTCATTAATCACTAATCATTTTTTCTATATGTAAATTATGTAATTAATTAAATAATTACTACATTTGCCCTTGTTTTTCATTTCGCGCTACGAAAAAGCGGCAAATGAGCGATATATTTTATTTAACGTATTCAATTAAAACAATGTATATACATATGAAGACAATCTTTTTTTCCCGGGCAAAGGCATTAGCGACTGCGTTGTTGTCGTTAATCTTCATCGTTGACGTTTCGGCGCACCACAATCCGCATCGTATCACGAGCGACGATAATTACGAATTTTCCGATAGAAACAACATCATCATCGTAGAAGAAGGCGTGAGCGCGCATATTACGATGACTAACGTAGAAATTTCGGATACTGTTTATATAACAGGGGGCGAACCGAATATAAGCGCTCTTTCGATTAAGTCGGGGGCTACGGTTCGTCTTACCCTGAAAGGGAATAACACCTTAATAGGATTGGACGGCGGCGCCGGCATAGAAGTATGCCCCAATGCTACGCTTATCATAGACGGTAGCGGAACGCTTACGGTTCAAGGGGGCAAGAACGGCGGCGCCGGTATCGGCGGTGCAAATAGAAACTCTGCCGGTAGCATTACCATTGAAAGCGGCAGGATTACGGCAATCGGCGGCGGGCAATCGGCGGCAATCGGCGGCGGCAACGGCGGTTCGGCAAGCAACATTCGGATTGACGGCGGCACGATTACGGCAATAGGCGGACTCAACAGCGTCGCCATCGGCGGCGGATATGCCGGCAACGGCGGTAATCTTATCGTCAACGGCGGAACGATCAATGCCACACGTGGCATCGGACCCGAAAGCGGAAACTTTAAAGACATCGGCGCGGGTCGTGGCGGTACGGCATGCACATTTACTATTAACGGCGGTAGCGTGAAAGGCGAAATAGATGCGCTACAACCGAAAAACAAACAGGGCGAGTTGGTTTATCCGGTTAGATTCACCTATGCGAGCGACGCGCTTAGTGATGTGACGATTACGGAGTTTAACGTTGACCGCAATATATTTGCTTACGGCGTGACCGATGTAAAATTTGATAACGGAAATTTATATTTTTGGCTTCCGCAAAGATCTTGCTCGCAGGGACAAATTAACATGACCCTGGCAGCATATGTTAACATTGGAGAACAGCTAATCAAATCGTTCTCAAACGTCGATTTTTTCAACGCGAATAGTTCTTCGGGCTTGGTTGTGCAGTTAGAGCCGCTCCCCGGTGAGTTAACGATTTCGAGGGATGGAATAGTAATAAATCGGCGTGGGGATTATGAATTTTCCGGCGTCATGCAGTATCCTATTGTGGTTGCTCCCGAAATTTCCGCTTCTATCGTTTTGAATGCTGTAAATATTGTACTGGAAACATCGGGCTTTACAAACAGTCAGTCCGCGATCGAACTGAAAGACAATTCCTCCGTCAACCTAATCCTCAAAGGCGAGAATATTTTGGTCGGCGGCGGCGGCGGTTACGGTATCACAGTTCCTGAACACGCAACGCTTATTATCAACGGCGACGGTCAACTCGCCTCCACCGTCATCGGCGGCGCGAGAGGTAGCGGCGGAACGATTACCATTACCGGCGGTAGCGTATATGCCGACATTGGCGAAAATGTCAACTTCACTATTACCGGCGGTACCGTTGTTTCCAGCGTTGGCGACAATACCAACTTCACTATTACCGGCGGCAATGTACGTACCGACGTTGGCGAAAATGTCAACTTCACTATTACCGGCGGCAACGTTATTCCCGGACGTTTTGGCAGTACGCCCACAGATAATCAAGGTAATCCCGTTTATATGCTTACCACGCAATTTTCCCCAAGTATTAAGGCAAACAGTTTGGTTGGAGATTTTCAATGCTTCTTTAACCTGAAGTCTTATGGTTTTAAAGACGTAAGAACCGATAATAACGGTAAAATTTATTTGTGGTTGCCGATGTTGCCGATTTCTGAAATATATGGGGAAGAAAACATCGTGTTGAAAAAAGATGGAGAAAATGTTTATGCCAATGTCAATCGTTTCGATTTTGCCAATAGTCGGGAGATTACACTCCATAGATGTATTCAGGTTAATTTTGAGTTAAAAAACGCCGCGAATGCAGAGATATATGCTACGAATCAACGTACCTATAAGATGATTACAAGCGGAAGCAGGTCGTTGCCTACCGACCTTATTCTCGTTAATGTTATTCCCTCCGCCGGAAATAGCCGTCATCTGTACCGATGGGATCACTATGTTTCCGGTAGTAGCGAAGTAAACTATTATTCCACCGAAGAACCTGAAAAGACCTTTTCGTTAAACAACGCATCCGATTATATTTATATAGGATGTGAGGTGGAACCTCAGTATACGATCAAATATAAACTTGAAATTGAAGGAGCGAACGAGAACGAATACAAATTACGCGGTAAATTAACCGGCAAGGAAGCTCCCAAGTCTCAGGAAGGAACGAACGACTCGGTTTACGCGATAAATGGCGACGTTTTTGAGTTAGCGCTTGTAGGAAAAAATGACGTAACGGACACGAAATATGCGCACTCGCTGATAGTTAATGGTAAACTTATTGGCATCGATGTTAATCCGATCCCGTTTGACACAATCATTAACGCATCAATAGATTCAATAGATGTGCGGTATGTGATGAAACCCATGAAGCAGCTACGGTTCGGTATAGGCAATCTTCCCAATGGAACAACTGCATCGAATTTTGATATTGTCGCCGAATATAGCGGTAACACATTCTACAGTGTATCCCACAACTACCTCTCCGTCGGAACATATCGTGTTGAAAACAACGCATTGATTGTGCCGGGCGGTAAACTTTCTTTGACGGTTACGCCGAAGGACGAAAAAACATATCAATACATTTGGACTTTGGGAACGAATATTATTGACTCCACTTTCAACAAGGAGTTTATCCAAGAAAATGTTTCGTTGGATAATATATTGAGTGATAGTAATCCGTTGAAAATGAACGTAGCGGGTCCATGGTCGGTCGTTTCGTTTTCGATGGTGAATGCGCCTGTTGGCACGGAATCTTCCGCTTTCTTTGGCGAAACGGAAATTCAAGGGGAAAAGAAATTTGTACCGGAAGAAGAACCTCAAACCCTCAAGTTGAAACTCACTCTACCCGCCGGCAGCCCCGAATACGACTACCGATGGAGCGGGTTTGGGGAAAATCATCCGGATACTATTTCCAAAACCCCTGAATTGGAGTTGCCGAATTTTGTTCTTGACGGTAAATTAGATATAAAATGCGAAGTATTAACCAAATGTAAGATAAACTACGCATTTGAAGAGGAGATACCGGGACTGAAACTCATCGCTTTTTACGACGACGAAACTCCCGTTGAAAACGGCGACAGCGTTTGGTCGGGCAAATCGTTTTATATAAGGGTAGACGGAAAAACGGAAGATGTCGCCCTGTATAATTACACTTGGTCGGGAATTGAGGTTTGGAGCGAAACCCAAAGAGAAATCTGGATGATTGATACGGTGCGCAATCATATAAATATCACTTGTACCGCAACAAGAAGACAGAGCGCTTCCGTTTTGGCGGCTTTGACCGTACAGATAAACGATCTTGCTGACGGACATCTTATAGATGTGATAGAAATTTTTGGGGATACCGCTTTTATACTTGAACGCAGCATACCGGAAATTAATATTGTAGCTTATCCTTATAAAGACATTGCAGTTCACGTTTCCGGCGATGGATTACATACCTTGAATGACGGTACAAATATATTTACGGTCGTGGTACAATCCGAAGATTTTCTTGACGAAACAACCTACCGGATAACGATAGAACGCCCGGAAATTTGCGGCGATTCCCTTTATTGGAGTATGAAGGACGACACATTAACCATTTTTGGGTCAGGGAGAATGACTTCTTACGGGCAGGGGTATTTCCCGTGGAGTGCGTACGCCGGTGAAATTACAACAATTATTTTAAAGGAAGGGGTAAGCCACATTAGCGACGGCGCATTCTTAAATTTTGACACATTGAGTGCTGTAATCAATTATAACGGCAAGCCGCAGAATGTACAAGGCATTAATAAAAGCGTATTCGATACCGATGTATTTGGTATATGGCTTTGGGTTCCCAAAGATAGAACGAATGTTTATGGAAGCGCTCCTGTGTGGAAAGAATTCTCTATAAGGGAATTAGATGGAGGTTCCTCAGAGCCGCCCTCGGTTGAACCGCCTGCTACGGGCATCTTATCATCCGATGCATCGCCCGTACGGATTTATTCCGGCGCGCAAACCCTGTATATCGACACGCCGAATGAAGAACGGATAGATATTTATTCGCTCACGGGCAAGTTACTTTACAGTGTGCGGAAACCGGCAGGCGTTTCAAATTATCGTGTCGAAAAGGCGCAGGCGGTTATTGTAAGAGGTAGCGCCGGATGGGTGGAAAAAGTTATTGTTAGATAAATCGCTCTTTCTGTATAATCCCGCGTAGCGCGCGGGATTGGCGGGGAGATGCAACTTAATAGGAAAGTTAAATTATTGCAGTCGTCTTTGCGAAAGCGAAGTTTGTTACATATATTTATACCCAACCGGCGATTTACGCTGTTTGTCCTCCAATATCGCATTGACAATTCGCTCAAATAGGATGCTTGCGCCTTCATACCCCAGCGTTCTCGCGTGTGCGGCGCCGATGCGGTCGTGTATCGGAAAACCGGTGCGGATGAGGGGAATATCCATCTTTCGGGCGATGTAGTAGCCTTTGCTGTTGCCGATCATCAAATCGGGTTTGAGTTCGGACATCAGGCTTTCCATTTGTTCAAAACTCATGCCCTGACCGGTAATCATATCGGGAGGATATAAATCGCCCAACACGTTTTTTAAGGTCTCCCGCAACTTGCCGCTTTCGCCTCCCGATGCACACAATACGGGACGGACGCCGATTTCTGCCGCAAACGACGCCAGGGCGACCGTCATGTCCTCTTCCCCGTAAATCACGGCGCGTTTGCCGGATACGTATTTGTGTCCGTCGATATAGAGGTCAATGAGGCGTCCGCGCTGTTCGTGGTATTTCTGCGGAACGGCTTTTCCGGAAACGGAAGAAAGGAGGTCGAAAAACCTGTCCGTTTCGTTAACGCCTACCGGCAAACCTATTTTCCGGCAGGGAACGCCGAACTGCTTTTGCAGATATCCGCCTGCCGATTCCGCTTGCCGATTTTCTCCTACGGCTCCGTTCCTGCCGCCGGAGTTCAGGATATAGCCCAATTCCATTGAGAGCATCGCCGATGCGCTACGTTTCAGATCGGCAATGCTTGTCCCGCCTTCGGGAATACGCCGGTAAACGTCCCACGAAACGCCGTCGAGCGTTTGGGAATAATCGGGAAACAGCATCGTGTCTATCCCAAAATCGGCGGTTATTTCTTTCAGCCGGCGAATGTCTTCCGGCGAAATAAAATTGCAAAACAAGTTGATATGCCTGCCCGTGCTGCCGACAGGGGCGCACGCGAGCGATTTGACGGCGGCGTAAACCGCTTCGTGGAATCCATCGTAATGCGTTCCCGAATAACTTGGCGTGGAAGCGTAAATCATAGCGGGTAAATCGTTTTCCCCAGCGTGTATGGCGCGGTATTCGCCGATAAGTCGAGGTACGTCTTCGCCGATTGTTTCGCTCAGGCAGGTGCTTGCAATGGCGATAACGGAAGGCTGGTATTGGCGGATGATATTGTCGATGCCGGTATTGAAATTCTTATTTCCGCCGAAAATGGTTGTTTCTTCGCTGAAATTGGAGGAAGCGATATCCACCGGCTCGCGAAAATGGCTGATCAGGTAACGCCTGATGTAGGTTGCGCAACCCTGCGAACCGTGCAACATGGGCAGTACGCCCTCAATGCCACGAAACGCTATACATGCGCCCAGAGGAGCGCATTGTTTGCAGGCGTTGCAGGAGGAGGCGAAAGGTGATGCTTTTTCCATATTTTTTAGTAGACGAGTTGACAAGTGAATGAGTAAACGGGATAGATGTTGGAGTTTGCCGATATTTACAACCTGCCGCTAAAAATTTGAGGATCGACACACGGGCGTGGTTTGTATGCGAACATTAACTTGTTACTTATTAACTCGTTTACTCGTAAACTTCCAAACCGGACTCGTAACCGTTTCATACACTTCACGGGCAAAGTTGAGCATCCCCTCATAGCCTGCAAGGGCGAGTTTCCGCTCATGGTTATGGTCGCAAAAACCAATCCCCAACTTGTAGGCGATGGGGCGTTCTTTCACGCCGCCGATAAAGAGGGTTGCGCCCGTTTGTTTTACAAATTCCGACAGTTCCACAGGGTTGGAATCATCGACCAGTATACAACCGTCGTCGCAGATGGTTTTCAGTAAGCGGTAGTCTTCCGTATTACCTGTTTGCGTACCGGCTATCATCGTTTTTATTCCGATAAGCCTCAAGGCTTTTACCAGCGAAATGGCTTTGAATGCGCCGCCTACGTATATGGCGGCTACGTTTCCCTGCAAGGATTTTTTGTAAGGTTCGAGGGCGGGCAAGAGGCGGCTCAGTTCGTCTTTTACCACTTCGCGGGCTTTGTGCATCATCGTTTCGCTGCCGAAAAAGCGGGCGACTTCATACAGCGCGTCCGACATGTCTTCTATCCCAAAATAAGAAACCTTGATGAAAGGGATGCCGTATCGCTCTTTCATTGTTTTTGCCAGATGAATCATGGAGCCGGAGCATTGCACGACATTCAGCGAAGCGCGGTGCGCATTCCGGATGTCTTTCACCCGTCCGTCGCCGGTGATTGAGGCAAGGATTTGTACGCCCATCCGTTTGTAGTATTCGCTCAGTATCCACAGTTCGCCCGCCAAGTTGAAATCGCCCAGAATATTGATGCTATGGGGCGATACCTCTTTTGAAGAATCGGTTCCGATAAGGCTTGCCATAGCGTCGCATGCAATTTTGTAGCCGTCTTTTTTCGTTCCCTGAAACCCTTCCGCCATGACGGGAATCACGGGAATGTTTTTTTCCGACGCAACACGCTTGCAAACCGACTGAACGTCGTCGCCGATAACGCCCACTATGCAGGTCGAATACACAAAAGCCGCTTCGGGACGGTATTTGTCCGTTAACTCGTGCAGCGCTTTGTAGAGTTGCTCTTCGCCTCCGAAAATGACGTGCTTTTCCCGCAGGTCGGTAGAAAAACTGCTGCGGTGTAGTTCCGGTCCCGACGACAGCGCGCCGCGTATATCCCAAGTATAGGCGGCGCAGCCAATTGGACCATGCACCAAGTGAAGCGCGTCGGCAATGGGATACAGCACCACCCGCGAGCCGCAAAACACGCAGGCGCGCTGGCTGACGGAACCGGCTATGCTTGGTTTGCCGCCTTCCAGTTCAAAGGAATCCTTTCCTTTTGTGAGAATTTGTTTCTTCCGTTCCTGTAAAAAGGCAGTCATTTCCTATTTGTTTCTTATAACCATTTCAAGTATATTTGCAATCCAAACTTATAAATGAAAATATTATGTCAATCGAAGAACAACAATCCATCAAGCGGCAATCCTATTCCGAAGCCATGCGCTACATGGAAAACGCCAAAGAAAACCTGAAAAAAGCAGGCAAAGAATACTTGTTTTACAAAGACCGAAAATATGTAAGAACCGCCTGCGGCACTGCCTACAACGGCGTACTTCTTGCATTAGACGCTTATCTCCTTTTGAAAGGAATAAAGAAAACGAAAGGGCGCAAATCTATCGAATACTACTACGAACAAGTAAGCAAACTCGACAAAAAACTGTTGCAGCATGTAAACAGCGCCTACGAACTTCTGCATTTAAAACGGCTATTACGACGGTACATTGAACGTCCATATTATAAAAGAAGGTTTCGAGCAAGCCCGCCATATTATTGACACAATCAAGCCGGAGTAAACAACAACCAAACTTATAAATAAAACTATTATGTCAATCGAAGAACAACAATTAATCAAACAACAATCTTATTCCGAAGCCATGCGCTACATGGAAAACGCCAAAGAAACCCTGAAAAAGGCGGGTAAAGACGACCAACGTTACAAAGACCGCAAGTATGTAAAAACCGCCTGTGGAACTGCCTACAGCGGAGTGCTTCTCGCCCTCGACGCTTACCTCCTCTTAAAGGGAATAAAGATAGCGAAAAGGCGCAAGTCAATCGAATACTACTGCGAACATTTAAGCAAACTCGACAAAAAATTGCTGCAACGCCTAAACAATGCCTACGAGTCGCTGCATTTAGACGGCTATTACAATGGTACATTGAATGCCCATATCATAAAAAGCGGTTTCGATGATGCTTACAAGATCATTAATTATATCAAACCGGAAGAGATTGAGAACTACATCTGAAATTCCACCTTTTCTTCGGGACACGTCCGGTCTGTATGTTCCAGCATTTTTTCCAAAATCTTGATGGCAAGATTGGTCGCCCCCACATAACCCGTATTCGGAAAATAGTTATGTCCCGGACGGTCGACTATCGGAAACCCCGCCCGTATAAACGGAATATTCTCGTCGCGTGCAATGTATTTACCGTAGGTATTGCCTATCAGCAAATCGACCGGCTCCTGCTTTATCCACTGGTGCAACTGGAAAACATCCGCCCGCTCGCCGCTCTTGAACTTCGCTTCCGGCACGGTATCCGCCAACATGCGCGTCATTTCCTCGTCAAAATGTTTGCCCGACGTTCCGGTAACGAGATACACCGGTTTCATGTCGAGGGTGAGGAGAAATTCCGTCAGCGGGATGAGCGTGTCGGGGTCGCCGAACAAAGCCACGCGCTTGCCCCAGAAATATTTGGAGTTATCGGCAATCAAATCGACGAGGCGACCGCGTTCTTCCGTCAGCGAATCCGGCACCGGCACATTGGCGTGGCGGCTCAAGGCGGTAATGAAACGGTCGGTGGCTTTCAAACCTATCGGGATTTCGATCACTTCAAACTTGATTTTGCATTTGTTTTCCAATTTCACACAAGCGTCTTCGGTGGAATATGCTCCCAGTCCGATTGTAAATTTGCTGTCGCCGGTGGCAATCATGTCGCGGACGGTCGTGCCGCCGTCGGGATACATCTTGAATTTCCCCGTCAGCGGAGCGTCCAGCACGCCCGACATATCGGGAAAGAGGATGGTTCGCGCTTCCATCGCCGAAGCAATCCGTTTTATCTCGCGCATATCCGACGGCTCCATCCATCCGGCTACGAGGTTAATCACGTTTTTTTTCTTTGGCGTAGCCGTCGAAAAAAACTTGATAAACGCCGACAACTGATTAGAATAACCCGTAATATGCGTCCCCACATAACTCGGCGTATTACAATAAATAACCTTTTTCCCTTCTGGGATTTTCCCTTCTTCGCCGGCTTTGGAAATGATTTGCGTCATGTCGTCGCCGATGGTTTCCGAGAGGCAAGTGGTGTGAACGGCAATCAGGTCGGGGTCGTAAACCGTAAAAATGGTTTCGATTGCCGCCACCAAATTGGACGACCCGCCGAAAACGGACGATCCTTCGGAAAATGAACTTGTCGCCGCCATGACCGGCTCTTTGAAATGGCGGGTCAGGGCGCTACGGTGGTAGGAACAGCAGCCTTGCGAACCATGACTGTGCGGCAGGCAGCCGTGCAATCCAAGCGCGGCGTACATGGCGCCTATCGGTTGGCAGGTCTTTGCGGGATTGATGGTTAGGGCTTTACGCTCTATTTCTTTTCCTGTTGTATGACGTAGTAACATAGTCTAAACTGTGATTTATTTGATTTTATTAATTCTATATTAATTGTTTCCGAACCATGTTTTCTATATTAATCATAAGCGTCATAATTAATCCTAAAAATCATAGTTCAGACATTTACATTTAAGAAACAAACTGCGCCTCAATATAGTCTTCGCTTTCCCAAGGGGCTTTCACCTCTTTCCAAATCGAAGCGCAAACCATTTGCTCAATGTCTTTGTAAAAATTAACGGCGCCTTTGAACCCAGCATAAGGACCGCCCACATCGTAGTTGTGAAGTTGTTTCAACGGCACGCCCATTTTCTGTACGCAAAATTTTTCCTTAATACCGGCGCAAAACACATCGGGATGATATTTTTCGATTAACATGTCCATTTCATAATGGCTCAGGTCGTCAATCACAAGCGTCCCCTTTTCCATTTGCGTCATCAAACCGTGATATTCGTTAAACTCCATCCCTTCGGCTTCGAGGGCTTTCATTTCCGCCTCCGTTTTGCGCGGATTATAACGGGTTTCGTCTTTCGTAACGGTTATTTCCTCAATATTGCGGCTGTCGGCGTCGATTTGTATGGTGGGAATCACGCGACGTCCCTCGTAGTCGTCGCGATGTCCGAACTCGTAACCGGCGGCAATGGTTGTCATGCCCAGCTCTTCAAACAAATCCTGATAGTGGTGCGCACGCGAACCGCCTACAAACAGCATCGCCAATTTTCCCTTCGTGCGGGGATGAATCCGCGACCGCACCGCTTCCACCTCCTTCATTTCTTCCTTGATTACTTTTTCCACGCGCTTACTCAGTTCACTGTCACCGAAATACTGCGCTATTTTGCGAAGCATCTTGGCGGTAGAATGAGCGCCGATGGGCTGCACCTTAATCCAAGGAATCCCGAAAGCCGTTTCCATCATTTCGGCTACGTAGTTTATCGAACGGTGGCACATCACCATATTTAAATCGGCGGTGTGGGCGTTTTCAAATTTCTGAATCGACGAATTGCCGCTAAACGTCGCCACAAGGTTGATGCCGCACTTTTCCATCACGCGCTCCAACTCGAAAGCGTCGCCGCCGATGTTGTATTCGCCAAGCAGGTTGACGCGGTATTTGAGGCTTCCGCGCACCTCGTCGTCGCGTCCGATGAGGTTCTTAAACAGTCCGTTGTTGGCAATGTGGTGTCCCGCCGATTGCGACACGCCCCGATAGCCCTCGCACGAGAAGCCGAAAATGTTGATGCCGCCTCCGATTTCTTCCGCCATGTGGCGTGCCACGCGGTGTACGTCATCGCCAATCAGCCCCACCGGACAGGTGGAAAAAATGGCAATCGCTTTGGGATGAAACAGTTCGTATGCCTCGCGAATTGCTTGTTTCAGTTTTTCCTCGCCGCCGAAAACGATGTTGGAATCCTGCATATCGGTAGAAAAGCAGTAGGGAATGAAATTGGAATCGTTGTCGTCCACCGGCTTCGTTTGATTGCGCCGCGTGAGCCACGAATAAAATCCGCAACCGATGGGACCGTGCGTGATGTTCACGATGTCGCGGGTAGGTCCAAGCACCACGCCCTTACATCCGGCATAGGTGCATCCGCGCTGGGTGATGATGCCCGGAACGGTGCGCACATTCGCCTGTATTTCCGGCGTGTTTTCGGCGTCGCTCAACACGATGGATTTCGCCCGTTTTCGGGCTACTTTTTTCGGATATTTCGTTATCACCTCGTCCCGAAATTCCTGAAGTCCGGCGATAAGCGTTTCCGCGTCTTTGGGTTTATCTGTTTCGTTTACCATAGTTTTTTTATTGTTATAATTTATATTGCTGTTTATAAAATGTGTTTTTCCGGATTTCGCTATGTTTATCTCTGGATTGCTTAAGGCTTCGCCTTCGCAATGACGCAGTGGGGTATAATACCGTACACGTCATTGCGAACCGCGAAGCGGTGAAGCAATCCAGAGATAAATGCACCCCGTTTGCAAAAGACCGACAAACATTCTTTTTGCTTAAACTTTCAACTTTACTTGAAAGTCAATGTTTTTTAACTAAAAAACCACACAAATTTTTAACGCTTAATCCAAAGTTTCATCCCCAGATACGCCGGAATGTACGCTATACGAATCCAACGCCTCAACGACAAATATTTTCCCGTCGCCCGACATATTTGTTCGATTGGCTTTGAGCAGCGTTTCCACCGCCAAGTCTTTTTTATCGTCCGTAACCACAAGCGTAATCATCCGTTTGGATTTCAAACGGGGTTCTTCGGGAACAAACGACATGGCGTCGTCCGGTATGGCGGGGCTGTTTTTGCTTTCCTTCGCACGGTTTATTTTTTCCAAATCCCCGTGTCCGCGCCCGCGTCCCAATACGGGCATCGCCGTGAAAGAGGGCAGTCCGGCTTCCGCCAGCGCCGCTTTGGTTTCGCCCATCCGGGCAATTCTTATGACCGCTAAAATCAGTTTCATATTCTAACTCTTAGTTCTTAACTTTTTAGTTCTCTTTTTTGCCGCTCGAAATAGTATACGATTCTATCAGCGGCGTGATGAAAATCTTGCCGTCGCCGGCTTGTCCTTTTTCGCCGGAACGGGCGGAATGAATAATCGTTTCCACCACAAAATCCTTGTCCCTGTCTTGGATGACAATCAGCAACAAATCTTTGGGCAATTCGTCGTAAGTAACGTTTCCCACTTTCAAACCGCGCTGTTTCCCGCGACCGAAAACGGACAGTTTCGTAACAGCTGGGAAACCCGCGTTAAATAAATCTTTCATGACTGCCGGCGATTTTTCCGGACGTACTATAGCTCTTATTAATAACATGATTTTGTTCTTTATTAAATGTATGAAAAATTAAATTATATTTTTATTCTGGATTGCTTCACCGCTTCGCGGTTCGCAATGACGATGCGAGTTTTGACTGCGCCGCGTCTTGGTTCTCAAAGACGATTACGGTATTGCAAACCCACTGCGTCATTACGAAAGCGAAGCCTGAAGCAATCAAAAAAAAAGCGTACAATCCTAATTCAATATCCCGAACCCAACCAGCAAATCTTCCAATTCCTGCATTTGGAGTGGCGTAGGAATAACGTGCATTTTATTCTCGTCAATCTTTTTCGCCAACGAGCGATATTCGTTTGCCTGCGGATGCTCCGGCGCATGGTCGATAACCGTTTTACGGTTGATTTCGGCATGTTGCACCATATTATCGCGAGGAACGAAATGTATCATCTGCGTACCGAGTTTTTTGGCAAATTCCTCAATCATATTCGATTCGTTATCCACCTTGCGGGAATTGCAAATCAGTCCGCCCAGCCTCACGTCGCCCACCTTACCGAACTTGGAAATGGACTTGCAAATATTGTTGGCGGCATACATAGCCATCATTTCGCCGGAGCAGACAATATAAACCTCCTGCGCTTTCCCGTCGCGGATGGGCATGGCAAAACCCCCGCAAACCACGTCGCCAAGCACATCGTAGAACACATAATCCAGTTCCTTGTCGTCGTCGTAAGCGCCCAACTGTTCCAGCAGATTGATGGAAGTGATAATGCCGCGCCCCGCGCAGCCTACGCCCGGTTCGGGACCGCCCGATTCCACGCAACTGGTGTTTTTGAAACCGGCTTTCATTACGTCCTCCAATTCGACGTCTTCACCCTCGTCGCGCAGGGTATCCAGCACGGTTTTTTGCGCCAATCCGTGCAACAGCAGGCGGGTAGAATCCGCTTTCGGGTCGCAGCCCACCACCATTACTTTCCGTCCCATTTCGACAAGTCCGGCTACTGTGTTTTGTGTCGTGGTGGACTTTCCAATCCCACCTTTTCCGTAAATTGCAATCTTTCTCATAAAATTTTCAACTGTTTAATATTTACATTTGCTAAATACCAGCCAAAGCATATGCCGCAACAGGAAAATAAAAATATGGATGAATGATAAACTATTATATGCAAAGGAAATAAGAAACCCCACCATTATAAAGGCAGGTTTTATAACGGATGGCGTTTAGGCTACCGAAATGTAGGGGAGATTTTGGTTTTCTACAGAAATGTAGGAAAAAAAAGAACTAAGAGTTAAGAACTAAATCCGGTTTTGCAGAGGATTGCGGATTTACGTTTCGCTATACCCGCAATGATGAGTTTATTCGCCGTGCCAATTGCGACTACCTAAACAAATATTCTATTTTTTGCGAATACAAATAATATCCCTACGTTTGTACCGAGCAAATGAAATGGTATGATTGTAACTTTTGAAAGGAATATTTGCGCGACCTATACGAAACCGGAAAAACCAATGATAAAAAGCATCGTTTTCAGCCCGAAATCGTATGCAAATACAAGCAGTGTATAAACTTAATGCGCCGTGTTCCGGACGCAAAACCGTCGCAATGCTTTGATAACAGCTTAATTTCAATGGGTTTAATTCTTAATCTACTTCTTTTTATAACTCCACACTGCCCACAAACTAAAAAATCCCGCAATGCCGAGCAAAACAAAGCACTGCGTGCGTAAATCCCAAAAGCCGCTCCCTTTCAGATAAACGGCGCGCATCGCTTCCACAAAATAACGCAAAGGATTGAACCAAGTAATCGTTTGCGCCCATTGGGGCATACTTTTGACCGGAGTAAGCGCACCGCTCATCAGCAGCATTACGATTGTGAAAAAAAACATGACGAACATGGCTTGCTGCATCGTACTCGAATAATTGGAAACCACAAGCCCCAAACCGGAACAGGTGATTACAAACAGCACGGCAAAAAGGTAGATTACAAGTAGGTTTCCGGCGGGGATAAGTCCGTATGTCAACGCCGCAAGACCGATGCAAACGGTGAGGATAAAAACGCCTATTATCCAATATGGAATCAATTTTGAAAGGATAAACAGGTATTTTTTGACGGGGGTTACATTTATCTGCTCAATCGTTCCCTTTTCCTTTTCCCCAACGATGTTGAGGGCGGGAAGAAAGCCGCAAATAATCGTCAGCAGTATAACCATTAACGCTGGAATAACGTAATTTTTGTAATCCAAATGCGGGTTATAGCGATATTGCGGCGTGATTTCAATCAAACTGCCCGGCGATTCCCTTGCAATATCCGCCGAAAAATCCGCAATGATTTGGGAGAGGTAATTTCCCGCAAATCCGCCCCGTGTGCCGTTTACCGAATTGGCGGAAATCATTACATCCGGACAATCGCCCCGCATCAGTTCGCGCTCAAAGCCGGGATTAATTTCAAGGATAACGTCCGATTGGTTGCGTTGTATGCTTTCCATCGCCTCATCGTAGGTCGCGGCTAATTCCGACAAATGAAAATACCGCGAAGCGGAAGCCTGCGCAACCAGCCTGCGCGAATAGGCGCTACGGTCGTTGTCAATTACG
The DNA here is from genome assembly GCA_031260045.1 of Dysgonamonadaceae bacterium. Classification (GTDB taxonomy): domain Bacteria; phylum Bacteroidota; class Bacteroidia; order Bacteroidales; family Azobacteroidaceae; genus Azobacteroides. The sequence continues at coordinate 99,412 of JAIRKO010000011.1, forward strand.
CACAGGTTTATGTCCCGGACTTCCAAATCGACCACCCAGGGGAAAACCATCATCGCGAAAATGGGATACGCCGCAATCAGGCGCGGCAGGAACGGATTGCGCCGGATTTGCTTAAACTCTTTTTCTAATAGGTATTTCAGTAACATGAGTGTTTAGGATTAGTAAATGAGTTACAAATTACGAGTTACAAGTCAATCTCCCTTACTCGTAATTATTACTTATTGCAACCGCACATTAAATTTCTTTATACTAACAAAAAGCAAAAACCCAGCCATAAAAGAAAGAACAACAAGCTCTTTCCACAGGTAGGAAATATCCAAACCCTGTATCATCAGTTTCTTTACCGCCGTAATGTACCACCTTGCGGGAATTGCGCTCGAAAGCCATTCCAGCAGGACGGGCATATTTTCGACAGGATAAATCATTCCCGACAGCAGCATGGCGGGCATCATGAGCGCTACCCCCGAAATCAGCACGGCGGCGACCTGCGTGTGCGCTACGGTCGAAATCAGCAACCCCAAAGCGAGGCAAACCGCAATGTAAATGAAAGATATGACCATGATCCACACGACGCTACCGAGTAGCGGCACTTGAAGCACAAAAACGGCTAACAGCAATATCGCCAGCACGTCGACGCACGCAATAACGAAGTAAGGCACGGCTTTCGACAGGATAACATAAATCGGTTTGACGGGCGAAACCAGCAGCAGTTCCATCGTTCCGGTTTCCTTTTCGCGGACAATGGAAATGGACGTCATCATGGCGCAAATGAGCATCAGGATAAGCCCCATAACGCCCGGTACAAAATTGTAGGCGCTTTTCATTTGCGGGTTATAAAGCATTCGGACGTTGGGGATGATTCTCCCCGACGGCGTGGAAGTCGCCCAATCGCTTTCCACGCCTTTGATTAGGCTTGTTGTGTAGTTTATTTTCGTGATTGCCGTGTTTGGGTCGGAAGCGTCGGCGATAAGCCGGATGCCCGCTTTTTCGCCGCGCGTTAATTTTTCGTCGAAATTTTCGTCGAAAACAACAACAATGTCCGCCGTTCCGTCCGACAATACCCGTTCCGTTTCGCGTTGCCGACTCGCCGTTTCGCGGAGATTGAAATATTCGTTTTCCGCCAGCGCGTTTATTATCCGGCGCGTGCGCTCGTCGTGGGAAGCGTCCGATACGGCGACGTTGATATTTTTCACTTCGGTTGTGATGGCAAAACCGAACAATATCATCATTGCCGTCGGCATTCCCAGCAGGAGCAACATGGTGCGCCTGTCCCTGAAAATGTGTCGAAACTCTTTTTGTATAAAGGATATTAGCTGTTTCATACCTTAATCCGTTCTTTGCGCTTTGCGGGCAAGTTGCCGAAACACGCCGTCCATAGAATCCGCGCCGAAATGCTGTTTCAAGTTGGCGGGACTGTCCATCGCTTCAATGCGCCCGTCGACCATGATGGAAACGCGGTCGCAATATTCCGCCTCGTCCATATAATGGGTTGTTACGAAAATGGTTACCCCGCTTTCGGCGGCTTTGTATATCAATTCCCAGAACTGCCGCCGCGTGAGAGGGTCGACCCCGCCCGTAGGCTCGTCTAAAAAAACAATTTCGGGACGATGGAAAACGGCGGTCGAAAACGCCAGTTTTTGCTTCCATCCCAGCGGCAGGTCTTTTACGAGCGTATCGCGGTCGGCATAAAAATTGAGTTCGCGCAGCATACCGGTTGTTCGCGTCGCTATTTCCCTGCCGCGAACGCCGTATATGGCGGCGTAATACCGGAAATTTTCCCATACTGTTAAATCTTCATACAGCGAAAATTTTTGGCTCATATAACCGATGTTTCGTTTGATTTTTTCGCTTTCGGTTGTCATATCAAATCCGGCAACGACGCCGCTTCCGGAGGTTGGGACGCTTAAACCGCACAGCATTCGCATGGCGGTGGTTTTTCCGGCTCCGTTTGCGCCGAGAAATCCGAATATTTCCCCTTTCTGCACGTCGAATGAAATGTTATCAACTGCCGTGAAATTGCCGAATTTCTTGGTGAGGTTGTTTATTTTGATTGCGTTGTTCATTTTTTGTGAAGTATGTGTGAAAAATTAAATTATATTTTATTCTGGATTGCTTCACCGCTTCGCGGTTTGCAATGACGTGTACGGTATTGCAGCCCCACTGCGTCATTGTGAAGGTGAAGCCTGAAGCAATCCAGAAAAAATGACAGGCTATCTAATGCCGGAACTTTTCCCGGCAGTTGAATAAATTTTTTCCGCAACTACCATTTATAAATTATTCCGCTTACTATTAAGGTATATAAAACAGTCCTCAACAGTAGGCTGCACCGGCTTTATCTCCACGCCGTCCAATGCGGGAACCGCTTCGGTATTGAACGTCACGCGCAAGTATTCGCCCGATACGTAGCACCGCTTCACGTCGGGACGTTCATTCAGCCTGCCGAGCAGCCGGTAATTATTGTCCGACTTGGCGGCATAAAGGCTGTCGGGATAAGAGGCTATGATTTTGTCGGGGCTGTCGACGGTCAGTATTTTCCCGTTTTGGATAAGGGCAATGCGGTCGCACCGGTTCGCTTCGTCCATATACGGCGTTGAAATAAGGATGGTTATGCCCTGCCGCTTCAATCGTTCGAGCATGCTTTGAAATTCCCCGCGCGAAACGGGATCGACCCCCGTTGTCGGTTCGTCGAGCATCAGGACGGCAGGGCGGTGTATGAGCGCGCAACTTAACGCCAGTTTTTGTTTCATGCCACCCGATAACGCCCCCGCCCGGCGATTGGCAAACGGTTCGAGTTGCCCGTAAATCTCCCTCACGAGCTCGTAATTTTCCTCTACCGTTGTATTGAAAACGGTGGCATAGAATTTCAGGTTTTCTTCTACCGTCAAATCCTGATACAGCGCGAACTTTCCCGGCATGTAGCCGATGCGTTTCCGTATTTGTTCAAAATCCGTAACCGTATCCAAGCCGTCTATCGTTGCCCTGCCGCTGTCGGCGGTAATCAGGGTTGTCAGGATGCGGAACAGGGTCGTTTTGCCTGCTCCGTCAGGTCCTATCAGCCCGAATATTTCCCCCGCATTCACCGTGAAACCAACCCCTTTGAGCGCCTCCACTTCCCGGTAGTTTTTATGTATGTTATCCGCAACAATCATCCGCGCCGCCGTTTAATTGCCGAAATCGACCTCGCCGTACATGCCTATTTTCAAATAACCGTCGTTCGATACGGCGATTTTCACGGCATATACAAGGTTTGCTCGTTCATTTTTGGTTTGTATGATTTTGGGCGTAAACTCCGCGCGGTCGGAAATCCACACGATTTTTCCCGCATATTCGCGGCGTTCTTTTTCCCCGTAATCGGTGAAAACAACCGCCGGTTGCCCTAACGCCGTTTTTGAAAGTTGCTCCGACGTTACATACGCCCGCAGGAACATCGTTTGCAGGTCGGCGATACGGTAAAGCGGACGCGCGGGGGAGGCGAGTTCCAGCGCTTCGGCATATTTTCCTATAACCGTGCCGGTAAGCGGATTGATTATTTTACATTTTGCCAGCCGGTCGTCTATCTGCGCAATCTGCGCGTCCAACGTGGCGGTTTGTTCGTCAAGGCTTTCGATATTGGTTTGAAGCGAGTTAAGTTGTGCGTCCATCCGCGCTTCGGCGACTTTCAGTTGCGCGTCGATATCGTCCAATTGCTGCCGCGTTGCCGCATCGCCTTTCAGCAGGTTCTCAATACGGCGTTTCTCGCTTTTGATACGCGCTATTTCCTCGCGGGTCGCCGTAATCTGCTTGTTTACGTCGGGACGCCCCGCCCTCAGCGCTCGTTGACTGCCGAGCAGTTGAAGTTTTTGGAGATAAATTTGCGTCGTATCAATAAGACCGACCGGCGTACCGGCTTCAATTGCTTGCCCTTCGGCAATGTCGAAGCGCTTGATTACCCCCGCAACTTCGGAAGATATAAGTACTTCCGTTGCCTCAAACGTACCCGCCGCGTCATGTTTCAGTTTGTTACCGTTGCAGCTCGCAAGCAGCAGGGTGGCGAAAAATAGGGATGTTGACTGTTTCATATCTAAGTATGTGTGAAAAATAAATTATATTTTATTCTGGATTGCTTCATCGCTTCGCGGTTCGCAATGACGACTGCGGTATTGTAAACCCACTGTGTCATTGCGAAGGCGAAGCCTGAAGCAATCCAGAAAAATGCTGCCCAAAACACAATTTCTAACTCTTAGTTCATAATCCTGCGCTCGTTTTTTGCCGATACAAAAACATCAAAAATTCAATTTCATGCTGCGATTTTGTCTGGCGCGCCAAATTCTCGGCGTTAATATCGTTGAGAAGGTCTGCCATGGTGCAGGCTCCGTTTTCGTATTTCGTTTCGGAAGATTGTTTTATCCTTTCCCGCAGGCGGACTATTTCGTCGTCCTTTTGTATCAACAGCCTGCATCGCTCAATTTCGCTGTTGTGGCTGTTTATCTCTATGCGCGTGTTTAGCAGCAGCGTTTCCGTTCGTGCGTCTATCATCCGGTTGTTGATTTTTATCCGGTTGCGGTCGTTGTTCAGGGTATATAAACTGCTGATGTTCCATGACATACTAAGCCCGGCAACCAATAGATGATCCGCTTTGCCGACGCCGATGTTTATGCCCGGCGTTATGCCGATTGCAAAACCCGTTAATCCGATTTTCGGCATATAGGAAGCGGTCAACCGGAAATTTTCCGCTTCGTTGAGCTTCTGCTGCCGTTTGAATAATTGCAGTTCCGGACGGTGGATTTCCGGCGCGGGGAGATGATTGAGCGGCTCCGGCATGAGGAACGTCGTTTCCGCGTCGATTTCCCTGCCGGTCATGTTGCCGAGCATTTGGATGTAAGCCTTTCGGTATGCCTGCAAATTTATTCGGGATTGTTCCGCGTTCAGGATTTCCACTTGTATTTTGTCTATGTCCGACTGGTAGGCTGTTCCGTTCCGGGCGGCTGTTTTCGCGCGTTCTACGTTGGATGAGAGCGTTTCGCTCAAAATCAGGTTCTGTTGTAATTGCCCGTTAATAAGCAGGATTCCGAAATATATTTGATTGACGCGCTCATGCACTTTATGCAGTTCGACTTCGATGTTTCCGGCTTCAACCTCCGCGCTTGCATTGGCTATCCTGCGCAGGGCTTTGGAATAACCGCCGTCCCAAACGGTTTGGGAAAGGCTCGCTCGCCCGACAAACCGGTGATTGCCGTTTTCCACCGCTACGCCCGGCAACGAAATATCGGGTATACCCTCCGTCAATGCCGCCATTCCTGTGATACTCAATTGAGGCAACCATAGTCGAGCGGCATTCGACAGGTTCAACTCCCGCGATTTTTCGATTAAATCAAACTGTTTGATTAATGGATAATTTTCGCGGGACAAATTTAGGCATTCCTCCAATGTCAATTGGGCGTAACTATTCATGCCTGCGCTTAGGAAAATGAGAAGGATAACACAGATTTGTTTCATATATAATTGTTAATGATTAATGGATTGCGGATCTTCGATCCGCAATCCCAGAAAATCGGACTTAGTTCTCAGTATCCCGCGCCTCGCGCGGGATGACGGGCTTATAGACAGCCAGAAAATTAGGGCTGCAAAGCCATTAAAACCAGCCTGATATTCTCCTGTTTCCTGCGTTCTAAAAACGCTTCATATTCTTTTTTCGTAAAATGTTTGATGTTGTTAATAAGAGGATGCGCCACAAATACAAACAGATTTAACGATATAATTGTTACGATAAAATTAAACGGGTCGATGTCCCTGATATTCCCTGTTTTTTTCTCCTTGTTAATCCGTTCCGTAATCTGTGCGCTTACTTTTGTCAATATGGGAGCCGATACCTCTTTCCATATAGTATTGTTGTTATTATTGCGATTAATTTCATTAATAATGAATAGCACTAATTTGGGGTTATTACGCACGAAATCAAAATGGTTACTGATTAAGGAAATTATAATTTCCTTAAAAGAGCCTTGCTTTTCGAGTCCGGAAAAAACCGAGTTTGTCAGAAGTTCCACATTACGTTCAAAAACAATCTGAAACAGATTTTCTTTTGTCCGAAAATAATAATGCAACATGGCATGACCCACGCCGCTGTTCTTTGCAATTTCGGTTGTTTTCGCTCCGGCATATCCTTTTTCAAAAAATACTTTTTCGGCAGATTGAAGAATTATTTCCTCCGTTTTTTTATCTTTTTTTGTCATATCTTTTTGTAAAAATGGCTGTATTTTCCGGTATATCTGATAAACAATTATATTTAACAAAATTATTTGACAAAGGTAATAGTAATTCTATAATGATCTGTATTAAATTTGTAAATTTAACTATTATTAAGATATAAAGTGGCGTTAAAAAAAAGCGCCTTTCCAATTTGGAAAGGCGCCTCCGACAAATTATGATCAAAAAAATTAATCCGCATTCAAAGTAACCCGTTTGAAACCGGTTACCGTTAAATCCTTATTTTGTTTTTGTAAATAATCCCGGATGGTAATCTTCGCATCTTTCACGAAACTCTGCGACAGGAGCGTAAATTCCTGATAATATTTGTTGAGAGCGCCTTCGGCGATACGGTCGAGAATATTTTCGGGTTTTCCCTGTTCGATCGCTTTTTCGCGGGCGATTTTCTTTTCCCTTTCAGCGATGTCGGCGGGAACCGTATCTTTATCAACGCTTACCGGATTCATTGCAGCCACTTGCATCGCCACGTCTTTAGCCACTTGCGGTTCAACGCCTGCCTGATTGAAACCGGCAATGGTAGCCAGTTTGTTGCCCGGATGGATATAAGCGATGGTTGTCGGCGCCGTTAAATATTCGTAAATGCCCAACTCCATTTTTTCACCCGTAATGCCGATACGGTCGGTAATCAGCTCCGAAATGGAACGTCCGTCAACTTTGAGCGCCGATAAAGCGTTCAAATCAGTTGGTTTGTTTGCTAAAGCGGCGTCCAGAATGCTTTTCGTTAAAGCAATAAATTCTTCCCCTTTCGCCACAAAATCCGTTTCGCATTTTAGCGCTACGACAGCGGCAAAATCACCCTTAGTTGCGGCGAAAACGCAACCTTCGGAAGCCTCGCGGTCTTCCCGTTTTGCGGCTACAGCCTGTCCTTTTTTACGGATTATTTCCACTGCTTTTTCATAATCTCCCGCCGCTTCGTTCAGTGCATTTTTACAATCCATCATGCCTGCGCCGGTCATTTTACGCAAATGCGTAATATCAGCCATTGTAACTGCCATAATATTTTTCCTTATAATTTATTTAATGTTGTATTAACTAATGTAGAATGCTTTTCGTTATTGAATCACTCCGTTTCCGCTTCGTCAGCGGATTTATATTCCTCATCAACATTCGGCGTTTCTTCGGCGGTTTCCGCGAGGTTTTGTTTGGCGGTTTTTGTTTTTCTTTCCCGACGGGGCGGGGCTTGTTCTCCCTCTTCGGTGGTCGCGGAATCGGTTTTTTCAACTTTACGTTCTTCCAAACCTTCCTTGATAGCGTCGCAAAGAGCGCCCAGAATGAGGTCGATTGATTTGGTTGCGTCGTCGTTAGCAGGGATTACAAAATTGACAGCGTTCGGGTCGGAATTGGTATCCACGATAGCAAATACCGGAATACTCAAACGGTTGGCTTCTGCAACGGCGATATGTTCCTTCATCACATCAACGACGAACAAAGCCGAAGGAAGACGGTTCAAATCAACGATAGAACCCAAGTTTTTTTCCAATTTCGCCCGCTGACGGGTGATTTGCAACCTTTCCCTTTTGGACAACTGTTTGAAAGTGCCGTCTTGGGACATTTTATCAATGGCTGCCATTTTTTTGACGGCTTTACGGATGGTTGCAAAATTAGTCAACATACCTCCCGGCCAGCGTTCCGTAACGTAAGGCATACCAACGGAAACGGCTCTTTCGGCAACCACTTCTTTTGCCTGTTTTTTGGTCGAAACAAACAGCACTTTCCGTCCCGATTTGACGATTTGTTTAAGCGCCGCCGAAGCTTCGTCTATTTTTGCCACAGTTTTGTGTAAATCAATAATATGGATACCGTTGCGTTCCATAAAAATGTAAGGAGCCATCGCAGGATTCCACTTCCGTTTCAGGTGTCCGAAATGCGCTCCGGCATCCAATAATTGTTCAAATGATACTTTTGACATTGTTTGTTTAATTTTTATTCGTTTACATTCTTTTTCGTTCAAAACCAACCGTTAAGTAGTTGTTCGCCGAATCCTGCGGAACAAGTCCTAACCGGTTTAGATACTAAACTTTATTCAATAATCAATTACGAATACATTCGCAATATTGATTTAACGTTTCGAGAATTGGAATCTCTTTCTTGCTTTGGGTCTTCCCGGTTTTTTCCGTTCCACTTCGCGCGGGTCGCGGGTCAAAAAGCCTTCGGATCTCAAAGCCGGTTTATCGGTCGGATTGATTTTCACCAATGCGCGGGCGATACCCAATCGGGCAGCTTCGGATTGTCCTTTGTAACCGCCTCCCTGTAAGTTGATTGTAACGTCGTATTGTCCGGCAACGCCCAATTTGTTCAAAGGTTGCCTGACGACATATTGAAGCAGGGACGAAGGGAAATAGGTTTCAACTTCGCGCTTGTTAATCAAAATTTTTCCCGAACCTTCCTTGACGTAAACGCGAGCGACAGCCGCTTTACGTCTTCCTAATGCATTTATTACTTCCATATTCATTATTTAAGAGAATTAATATCAATTGTTTTGGGTTGCTGGGCTTCGTGTTTATGCTCTTTCCCGTCGTATACATACAGGTTTGCAAGTAATTTGTCGCCTAATTTATTTTTGGGCAACATCCCCTTTACTACTTTCCGAAACAGGCGATCGCTGCCTTTTTTCTGCAAATCGGACGGCGTACGTTTTTTTTGCCCGCCCGGATAACCGGTATAGGAAAGATAAATGCGATCCGTCCATTTATTTCCGGTCAATACCACTTTTTCGGCATTGAGAATAATTACATTATCCCCACAATCTACGTGAGGCGTAAAATTCGGTTTATACTTTCCACGCAGGATTTTCGCTACTTTTGAAGCCAAACGCCCCAAATGTTGTCCGCTGGCGTCAACGACAACCCATTCCTTGTTTACGGTCGCCTTATTGGCGGAAACAGTCTTATAACTTAAAGTATCCACTTTTTTTAAATTTTTTATTTGTTAATAAATACCTGTTCAATTTATTTTCCTTTCCGACAATCGAATTTTTGGAATAAAAAGGTCAAAATCAAACATTTATATCTCTTGTAATAATAATCGGCTTGCAAAATTACGCATTTTTATTTAAACAGACAAAAAAACCGCCTCAGATTTGTGAGGCGGTTTTTTTCAATTCAATCGGAACTCCTTACTTAGCGGGAGTTTCAGCCGGAGTTTCAGCCGGAGCTTCTTCCATCGGTTGTTCAGTAGCCGGAGCTTCTTCCATCGGTTGTTCAGGAGCCAGAGCTTCTTCCATTGGTTGTTCGGGCGTAGTTTCCTGCGCTTTCTTTTGACAAGCGCTGAGTGTAACAACAGCCGCCATTGCGAAAAATAATACTAACTTTTTCATTTTCTTTGATAATTAAAACGATTTATGTAATTTTTTAATGGTTTTCTTCCGAAAAACCACGACAAAGATAAGTAATTATTTAATACGACATGTAAGATATGTCAATTTTTTTTATTTTTTTGAAAAAAAATTTACTTTTGAGGCAAATATTTTGAAAATTCAAGGAATAATTTACCTAATATTTAATATTGTTTACGTCGTCATTGCGAACTGCGAAGCAATCCAGAAAATTACGCAGAGATTTGCTCTGGATTGCTTCAGACTTTGCTTTCGCAATGACGATTATGGTATTCTTTCTCCTCCTCCTTCGGAGAGGGCAGGGGAGAAGCATCCAACAACTTCAAAACCCTCAATATCTCCGCCACATTCATCGCAAACGAAATCGCCCCGCGACTTTGAAACGGCGGATTTCCGTCGAACAGTTCGGAAATAGTGCCGATACAATGCCTGCCCATCTCGTCGTCCAAACCGATTAACATCCGTTCCACAAACGAAATCCCGCTTGTCCGGTAGAGGCGCAAATAGGCTTCCAGATAAGCGCCCAGCAGCCACGACCAAGCGGTTCCCTGATGGTAAGCCAAATCCCGCTCCTCCTGCGTCCCGACATAATAAGGGCGGTAGCCCTCGCTTTTCGGACTCAGTGAGCGAATCCCTTTGGGCGTCAACAATTCCTTAGTAACGATATTCAAAACCGCCCGTTTTTGCCTGCGGTCTAACGGCGAATAGTGCAGCGACACGGCAAACAGCATGTTGGGGCGAACGCTCCAATTCGCTTGCGAACCGTCGATATAATCAAACAGGTATCCGTATTCGTTGACGAACGTCCCGGCAAACACCTGTCCCGTTGCGCCGGCAGCCTCTTCCAGCGCAGCCGCCCGTTTGGCGTTGCCGGTTTGTTCGGCAAGTTCGGCGCCGAATTTCAGCAGATTATACCACAGGGCATTCAATTCGACGATATACCCCGAACGGGGAACAATCGGCTTTCCCGCACTCGTGGAATTCATCCACGTAACGGCTTTTTCCTTCCCATCGCAACGGAGCAGCCCGCTTTCGTCCGGCAATAAATTTGGATGCTTGCCGGCTTTGATATAATCAATCATATCCTGAATGATTTTGCCGTACAGGGCGTTGCATTTTTCCACGCCGTAGGCTTCGGCATATTGCTGGAACGCCCAACTCGCCCACAAAAGCACGTCCGGCAAATCAATTCCGGTAATCACCCTGTCTGTCGCGCCGTTTTTCATAAACCGGCGAAGCGCGGAAACAGCCGTCCCCGCTATCTTTTCAAAACGCGCGGGGTCGTCGATGGACAAGGTGCAGCCGGGCAGAGCGATAAACAAATCCCGCGCCCGAACCTTGAACCACGGATAACCGGCAATCAAGTAAGCATCCTCTTCATTCGGACGAAAATAAAACTGCTGGGCGGCATTTTTCAAACAGTTATAAAAACTGTTGCGGGGCGTCCGCCGTTGCTGTTCTTCCCTGAATTTTTCCGCTAAAACGGACGGGTCTATCAACGTGTCACCGCCCGAAAAATAAACGGATTCCCCCTTTTCGATTTCCAGTTCAAAATAACCCGGAACGTACAAATCTTCCCGATAGGGATAACCCCGCTCCATTTCTTTGGAATATTCGATATTTTTGTTCCAAACCGGCTGGAAAACAAAGGCGGGCGGCTTGCTGAACTGCATATACAAATCGGGATAACCTTCATACATGCGGGTTTTTATTCCGTTCGCCACTTCCGTGTAATTTTTGTTGACATGTTCGTTTTCAAACGTCAACTCGTTCACGTTGCGGAAAGCCAAGAAGGGTTTGAAGCGCAAAATCGTGGGCGAATGGGCGTCGAGCAGCGAATATTTAATCAGGATACGGTTTTCAAACGTGGAAAACAGTTGTTCTTTGGACAAAATCACGCCGCCGACCCGGAAAAGCGCCCGCGCATTGGTGGCTACGTCGTATTCCCGGATATATTTATGCCCGTTCGGACTGAAATGGTTGTTGTCATACCGGTGCAAGCCGAGATTAAACTCCGCGCCATGCTGAATCACCGTCGCATCCAACGACGAGAGAATCACGTGATTGTCTTCGTCCAGCGCGGGAACGGGCATCACAAGCAGCCCGTGATATTTGCGCGTATTGCAGTCCACAATGGTGCCGGCATGGTAGGCGCCGCCGCGATTGGTTCGGAGTATTTCCCTTTGAAGTGATTCCTCCAGATTGATTAGCAATGTTTTGTCGAAATTCAGGTATCCCATTTGCTTACTGAAATTATGATACGTTTTATATTCTTATGATTGTTGCGGAACGTTCCGAAAGCAAAATCACCTAAGAGTTAAGAGTTTTCATTAGTTCTTAGTTTTTTCGCAAATATACTATTATTTTCTATATTTGTACCGAAAAATAACCCCCGCCATGCAAGATAAATCCTTTGAAACAAAACAAATTCTCTACGCATTCTTTTTCCCTGCAATATTCATCCTTGCGCTGTGGCTGGTTTGGATAGCGGGCGAAGGGTTCGATATCGACGGGCGGCGGTTTGGGATTATTCCGCGAACGGCGGAGGGATTGCGCGGCATTTTTTTCAGTCCGTTTCTTCATTCCGGCGCGGGTCATCTTTATTCAAACACTGTTCCGATATTGGTTTTATGTTGGTGTTTGTTTTATTTTTATAAGGATTTGGGTTATTTGGTTTTTCCTTTTTTGTGGATATTATCGGGCGTATTCACTTGGCTGATTGGTCGCGACGCTTTTCATATCGGCGCCAGCGGGATAATTTATTCGCTTTCGTTGTTTCTGTTTCTCAGTGGGATTTTGAGGAAATATATTCCGTTAGCGGCGGTTTCGCTGATAGTTGTATTTCTTTACGGAAGCACGGTTTGGAGTATGTTTCCCGTTGCCGAAAGGGTCGATCCCGCTATTTCGTGGGAGGCGCATTTGTCGGGGGCTTTGAGCGGGATTATTTGTGCGGTTGTTTTTCGGCGGCGGGGACCGCAGGCGCCGGAACCGGAAGAAGAGGACGACGCGGCGCAATGGTGAGTTCAAAAATGAAGTTTTCTGCCTTTTTATTTGCCATTCAAAATATCCTCCTTAATTTCGCAGTCTAATATACCTTTTTTCATTACCTTTGCAAAAAGACTCCAAAAAATGCCAACTCCCGTTCTCTACCTTATTCCCGTAACTTTAGGGGATACGGAAATCTCAAAAGTCTTGCCGCCGTACAACAAGGAAATAATCGCTTCCATCCGATATTTCATTGTTGAAAATGTCCGATCCGCCCGCCGTTTCCTGAAACAGACCGATCCCGGTATTGACCTTGACGGCTTGACTTTTTACACATTGAACAAACATACTTCGCCCTCCGAATTGTCCGCTTTCCTGCAACCGGCTGAAGACGGAAACGCCATCGGAATCATTTCCGAAGCCGGATGCCCTGCCGTTGCCGACCCGGGCGCGGACATTGTGTCCATCGCCCAGAAAAAAAACATTCCGGTAACGCCGCTGGTGGGACCTTCGTCTATTTTGCTGGCTTTAATGGCGTCGGGGTTCAACGGGCAACGTTTTGCTTTTCACGGTTATTTGCCCATCGACGCAGGGGAAAGAGTGAAAACCCTGAAATTGCTGGAACGGCGGATGTATTCGGAAAATCAAACGCAACTGTTTATCGAAACACCCTACCGCAACGGAAAACTCGTAGAAGATATTTTAAAAACCTGCCGACCGGAAACTCGGCTCTGCATCGCCGCCGATATTACGCTCGGCAGCGAATTTATCAAAACCAAAACGGTGGCGGAATGGAAGAAACAACTGCCTGACCTTTCTAAAAAGCCTTGTATTTTTGCTGTTTATAAGTGAGTTAACTCGTTTACTCGTCAACTCCTCTACTCCCGAACCATCAAACGCAATTCCTCCAACTGCTCGCTGGAAACCGACGCCGGCGCATCAATCATCACATCGCGCCCGGAATTGTTTTTCGGAAAAGCGATGCAGTCGCGAATCGAGTCCAGCCCCGCAAAAACGGAAACAAGCCGGTCTAAACCGAAAGCAATCCCCCCGTGCGGAGGCGCTCCATATTTAAATGCATTCATCAAAAAACCGAATTGCGCCTGCGCCTGCGCTTCCGTAAATCCGAGCAACGTAAACATTTTCCGCTGCAAGTCGCTGTCGTGGATACGGATGGATCCGCCGCCAACTTCCGCGCCGTTAATCACCATGTCGTAAGCATTGGCGCGCACAGCGGCAGGGTCGGCGTCCAGCAACGGAACATCCTCGCGCTTCGGGCTGGTGAACGGGTGATGCATGGCGTAATAGCGGTTCGTTTCCTCATCAAATTCAAGGAGCGGGAAATCCAGCATCCAAAGGCAACTGAACCGGTCTTTATCTCGTAGTCCCAAGCGAGAACCCATTTCCAAACGGAGTTCGCCCAATTGTTTCCGGGTTTTTCCCGCCGCGCCGCAAAGAATCAGCAGCAAATCGCCGGGACGCCCGCCCGCCTGTTCGAGCCAGCGTTTCAAGTCGTCGGGCGTATAAAACTTATCGACGGACGATTTCACGCCGCCGTCCGCCTCGTAGCGGACATATACCAAGCCGCCCGCGCCGATTTGCGGACGTTTTACAAAATCCGTCAGTTCGTCCATTTGCTTGCGCGTATAAGCGGCGCAGCCTTCCGCACAAATGGCGCCGACGTATTCGGCATTGTCAAAAACGCCGAAATTTTTGCCACCGGTCAGCGTTTTCAATTCCGTGAAAGGCATGGTAAAGCGCGTGTCCGGCTTGTCCGAGCCGTAAAGTTTCATGGCTTCGGCATACGTCATGCGCGGCATTTCCGGAATGTCCGTCCCTTTAATGGTCTTGAACAAATGACGGATTAACCCTTCAAAAAGGTTCAAAATATCTTCCTGTTCAACAAACGACATTTCGCAGTCGATTTGCGTAAATTCCGGTTGGCGGTCGGCGCGTAAATCCTCATCGCGAAAACATTTCACAATCTGGAAATAGCGGTCTAAACCCGAAACCATCAACAGTTGCTTAAACAACTGAGGCGATTGCGGCAAAGCGTAAAATTCCCCCGGATTCATTCGAGACGGCACAATGAAATCGCGGGCGCCTTCGGGCGTGGAACCGACCATCACAGGCGTTTCCACTTCGAGAAACTGCTGCTGGTTCAGATAACTGCGAGCGGCGAAAGCCATTTGGTGGCGAAGTTCCAAGTTGGAATATACCGCCTTGCGGCGCAAATCCAAGTAGCGGTATTTCATCCGCAGGTCGTCGCCGCCGTCGGTATCGGTTTCGATGGTAAAGGGCGGCGTTTCCGAAGGGTTCAGCGTTTGCAGTTCCGATACGGTAATTTCGATGTCCCCGGTCGGGATATTCGGGTTTTTGTTGGAGCGTTCGGCTACGACACCCTTCACCTGAATCACCCATTCGCGACCTAACTTTTCGGCTTTTTCACACAATTGCGAATCGGTTTCCTGATTGAAAACCAATTGAGTAATTCCGTACCTGTCCCGCAAATCGACGAAAATCATCCCGCCGAACTTCCGCGCTTTATGCACCCAGCCGGCTAAAATCACTTCCCGATTCAGGTGAGCGATGCGCAATTCTCCGCATGTATTTGTTCTGTACATAATTGTTGATTAAAAAAATTTCCGGCAAAAGTACGTGAAAATTCTACTGTTTCCAAATGGAATTTAAAACGGATATATTTATTACAATCAAGTCTAAATCGGTGATTTTTTGAAATTCTTTATCGGCAGCAACCAACGACAACCCTCTTTGAATAGCTGTGGCTGCAATAATTGGCATCCGGTATTTATTTTGTTGCCTTATTTCTATGGCTTTTTGCTTTATAAATAAATCTATATCAAAAATTAAATTGTATTTATTAAAAAAGTTTTCGAGGATATTCGCCATTTTCCGTTAATTCCTCGAGTTTGGCAACAACGCCGGAGCGGTCTTCGGCATATGTAACCCCAAACCATTTGGAAGGCGTATCCAAAACTTTTACCTTTACTTTTCCGCTTGTAATCAAATTATTGACAACAAAGGGAATGAAAAACTCCGCCTTCGGGTTATCCCGATTTTTCGTAAGAAAATCAACGAACTGTTCGGTCGAATAATCGAAATATTCGGGAGTAAATCCCCACATATTCATGGATACGGGCGTGCTTTCACCTACGGCTTGCAAGTCGCCCCGTTCGTTCCGGTATTTGATTTTCCCGTCCGTATCGCGGATGATATAAGTGCGTTCCGTAACCGCAGTCAGGTAATCGCCCGCATCCTTTTCGCAAACGCCGCGTGCAACCGAACCGCTTTCCGACAGGGTGTTTCCCAGCCGATAACCGACCATGCAATAGTCGTTTTGCCGACCTTCCAAACCGGTCAAATAAGTAGCCAAAATCCGAAAACTTTCCTTGCCATAGAAATCATCGGCATTGATAACGGCAAACGGTTCGCGGATAGCCGTTTTTCCCATCATCACGGCGTGATTGGTTCCCCAAGGTTTTTCCCTGTTTTCCGGAACTTTAAATCCTTCAGGAAGACAATCCAGTTCCTGAAAAACAATTTCAACGGGAATCACATGCTCGTATTTTTTGAGGACTTTTTCCCGGAAATCCGCTTCAAAACTGCGCCGGATGACGAAAACGATTTTCCCGAACCCACCCCTCACGGCATCGTAAACCGAATAATCCATGATGGTTTCGCCGCCGACGCCGACGCCGTCCAACTGTTTCAGACCTCCGTAGCGGCTACCCATACCGGCGGCGAGGATAAATAATGTTGGTTTCATACTTTTTTTATCAGTTAAGAACTAAAAACTAAGAGTTAGGAATTATTTTATAAGAATTACATTAATATTTTTTATTTTTTATTCTGGATTGCTTCAGGCTTCGCTTTCGCAATGACGACTGCGAGATTTCGATCCGCTCGCAATGACGGGCTTATTTACCGGTGAAGTCAAATATCAAAACAAATTCCCCTGTTTCCCAAACCGGTTGCGCCCCAAATGCGTATACGCCAGATTGGTAGTCTCCCGCCCCCGCGGCGTCCGCTTCAAAAACCCCTCTTTAATCAGGAAAGGCTCATAGACTTCCTCGACCGTACCGGCTTCTTCGCCGAGCGCCGTTGCAATGGTCGTGATGCCCACCGGTCCCCCGCCGAATTTATCAATGATGGTCAGAAGAATTTTATTGTCGATTTCGTCTAATCCGTATTTGTCGATATTCAGCGATTCAAGGGCAAAGCAGGTAATTTCCCTGTCGATGGAACCGCTGCCTTTTACCTGAGCAAAATCCCTGACGCGACGCAAAAGCGCGTTGCTGATACGCGGCGTTCCCCGACTGCGGGAAGCGATTTCTTTAGCGGCGTTGTCGTCGCAGGGAATATCCAATATGCCCGCCGAACGTTTGACGATGCCTGTTAACGTGTCCGCATCGTAGTATTCCAGATGTAGATTGATGCCGAACCGGGCGCGCAAAGGCGAAGTCAGCAAACCGCTCCGCGTGGTTGCGCCAACCAGCGTAAACGGCTCCAGTTCAATCTGAATCGAACGGGCGCTTGGCCCCTTGTCAATCATTATATCTATCCGATAATCTTCCATCGCCGAGTAAAGGTATTCTTCCACAACAGGACTCAAACGGTGAATTTCGTCAATAAAAAGTACGTCGTTTTTTTCCAGAGAAGTCAATACGCCAGCCAAATCGCCGGGTTTATCCAACACAGGACCGGAAGTAATTTTAAATCCGGCATTCAATTCGTTGGCGATGATATTCGACAGGGTGGTTTTTCCCAGTCCCGGAGGCCCGTGCAGGAGGACGTGATCGAGCGCCTCGCCTCGCTGCCGGGCGGCGGTAACAAATACTTTCAGGTTTTCAACGATTTTGTCCTGCCCGCTGAAACTTTTGAACGATAAGGGACGGAGTGCGTTTTCAAATTCCTTTTCCCTTTCGGTTACATTATTTGCGTGTATATTGTACGTATCCATTGTTAAATTGTCTCGCCATAAGCCAAATCCCCTGCGTCGCCCAGTCCGGGAACGATGTATGCCTTTTCATCCAGATGAGGGTCGACGGCAGCCACCCAAACGGCGGTTTTGCCTTCCGGAAATATTTTACATGCCGCATCAATGCCCTGCTTTCCGGCAATAACGCAGGCTACGTGTATTTTGGCGGGATTTCCCCGTTGCAGTAAATTTCGGTAAACCGAATTCAGAGAACTTCCCGTTGCCAGCATCGGGTCGGCGATAATCAGCGTTTTTCCCTCTATTGACGGGGAAGACAGGTAACCCGTTTCAATCGAAAAATCGCTGTGGTTTTCGGTATATTTTCGCGAAGCGGAAATAAAAGCGTTTTCAGCCCGGTCGAAATACGAAAGAAATCCCTGATGGAAAGGCAGCCCGGCACGGAGAATGGTCGCCAAAACAATCCGTTCGCAGGGAACGGAAACGGCTTTCACGCCCAAAGGAGTTTGTACGTCAATCGTTTTGTACTGTAATGTTTTGCTGATTTCATACGCCATAATTTCACCGATGCGTTCAATATTTTTCCTGAAACGGAGCCTGTCGTCATGGATGTGAATATCCCGAAGTTCGGCGATAAACTGGTTGAGAATGCTGTTGTTTTCTCCTAAATTGTTTATATTCATGATGCGGTATTATTTTGCAAAAGTACAAAAAATTCCGGTTTGGGAAATAAGTCGTATATTTCGGACTTTTGAGACGGCTACGATAAATTTAACCTTAAAACCTTAAAAGAACTCTTTCAAACCCGCGATAATCACATTTCTTTCTATTTTAACCGACTTAATTATTATCTTTGCCGGCAATTTTATCAAACTAACATATTTTTACGATGAATAATTTTGAAAAAAGGTACGAACAAGTGCCGGTATCAATCTTTACGGATGCCGATACAGCCTCCGAACTGGTGGCGAAACAGGTGGCAACCCTCATTCGCGGGAAAGCGAAAAAAAACGAACCCTGTGTATTGGGACTGATTACCGGTTCCACTGTCATCGGCGTGTATGATCAACTAACAAATCTGCATAAAAAAGAAGGACTTAGCTTTAAAAATGTTGTTGTTTTCAATGTTGACGAATATTATCCGATTACGGGCGAGGAACTGCAAAGCCGAGCGAAATACCTGCACGAATATTTGCTGGACGAAATAGATATTTTACCCGAAAACGTCCATCTAATTCAAGGCAATCTGGAGAAAAAGGATATTTCCGGTTTTTGCCTCGAATATGAAAATAAAATCAAAGCCTCAGGTGGAATAGATTTGCAGTTGCTGGGTTTGGACAGTCGCGGGCAAATCGGGGCAAACGAGCCGGGTTCGATGTTCAATTCGCGTACCCGCCTGATTAATCTGGATTATTCGACGCGGATGCGGGCTGCCGGCGATTTTTTCGGCGAGGAAAACGTCCCCGATTACTGCATTACTATGGGTCTCGGCACCATTATGGAAGCCCGAAAAATTGTTTTGATGGCTTGGGGCGAAGGGAAATCCAAAATAATCCGCAAAATGGTGGAAGAATCGGCTACGGAAATGATGCCGGCTTCCATCCTGCAAAAACATCCGAACACTTCTTTTATTTTTGATACGCCCGCCGCCGCCGATTTGACCCGTATCAAAACGCCCTGGCTAATCGGTTCCGTTCACTGGTCGGACAAAATGATTCGGAGAGCCGTTTTTTGGCTCAGCGACAAATTGGACAAACCAATTCTCAAACTCACCGAACGGGATTACAACGACAGCGGGCTGGGCGAACTGATTTCCGAAGCCGATCACGCTAACGCAATAAACATCAAAGTATTTAACGACCTGCAACATACAATCACCGGCTGGCCCGGTGGAAAACCCAATGCCGACGACAGTACCCGCCCCGAAAGGGCGACGCCGTTTCCGAAACGGGCAGTCGTTTTCAGTCCGCATCCCGACGACGACGTTATTTCGATGGGCGGCACGCTGGCGCGGCTTTCCGAGCATGGACACGAGGTGCATGTCGCTTATCAGGTATCAGGGAATATTGCTGTTTTTGACGATGAAGTCGCCCGCTTTTTGGATTTTGTGCGCGATATTGCCCACGTTTACGGGTTTAATAGGGAGAAAGCGCAGGAAGCGTATTCCGAAACTTTGGCGTTTTTCGGGAAAAAACATCCGGGACAGGTTGATCTTCCACAAATTGCGGTCGCTAAAACGGCTATCAGGCAGGGGGAAGCGCGTGCGGCTTGCCGTTATCTGGGCATTCCCGAAAATCGCGTGCATTTCTTGGATATGCCTTTTTATGAGACAGGTACGGTTAAGAAAAAACCGGTTGGGTCTGCGGATATTAAAATCATTACGGATTTGCTTCAGCAAGTGAAACCGCATCAAATCTTCGCTGCCGGCGATTTGTCCGATCCTCACGGGACGCATCGCGTTTGTTTCATTGCCATTCTGGAAGCCTTGAAAGAACTGAAACACGAAACTTGGATTGAGGATTGCCGTCTGTGGCTATATCGCGGCGCGTGGCAGGAATGGGACATTGCGGAAGTGGATATGGCTGTTCCGCTGAGTCCGGAAGAATGCAGAATTAAACGAATGGCTATTTTCAAACACCAGTCGCAGAAAGACCGTCCGCTGTTTCCCGGAACTGACCCGCGCGAGTTCTGGCAACGCGCCGAAGAGCGCAACATGGCTACTGCCGTGAAATACGATAAATTGGGGATGGCGGAATATCAGGCGATGGAATTGTTTGTTCGATATTATTTTGAGAAATAAAAAACTCAGTTGAAAAAATTACTTATCTGTACAATTCCTCCTGTTTTTTTGTTGAGGCGTTGCCGGTAAAAAATTCCCCAAGCATTCCAATACCATAGCCAAAAAGTTGAATATAAGAAGCAACAACTGCCATCAGCCCGATTTTTACACTTTTATTGCGGACGGCGGCATCTGTAAACAACAGCAATATATATAACGCAACAGGCAGAAGCGGCAACCGCCACACGCCGCAAATCGCAGCAGAGCCGAAAACTGCGAACCCCGCCGCAAGCCCAAGCAGCAACAAATGCCCTAAAACAAAAGCCATCGGCAAAAGATGTATAATCTTTAACAAACTGTGGTCTATCCTGCGCAACATCACGCGCCCTTTGCCAAAAGTGCGAACCTGTTTGAACATTTTACTAAAAGACGCCCGTCGTTTGTGATATACAAAGGCATTTTTATAAAGCGTGGTGCGAAAACCCGCCTGTTTTATCCGATAACTTAACTCAATATCTTCAGCAATCATATTATTAAATCCGCCTATTTTCTCGTATACCTTGCGCGAAAAACCCATATTAAATGAACGTGGTGAAAATTTATTTGCTTTTCCTCCCCGAATGCCGCCTGTTGTAAAAAAAGAAGTCATTGCGTAGTTGATTGCCTTTTGAGTATTGGAAAAACTTGCGTCGGCATTGTCGGGTCCGCCGTAACAATCAGAGTAATCGGCTTTAAGGCAGGCGCGTACTGCATCAATATACGTAGGTGGAATTACGCAGTCGGAATCGAAAATAATAAAATAGTCACCTGTGGCACGCTCAATGCCGTAGTTGCGCGTTTCGCTTCTACCCGAATTGGGCTTAAAAAAGTAGCGAATATTAAGGATTTTTGCGTATTCATTGCAAATATTCTCACATTTTAATGTTGAACCATCATCAACAATAACAACTTCAAAGCCGCCGCTTTTGCCGCAATTGCTACCGCGCAAAACCGTCTGCACTGCAAGCGACGCAAGTAATTCATCAACCTCGTCCGGGCGATTATAAACAGGCACAATTACCGAAAATAAAATATTATCAACACCCATCACTGATTACTTAAGCATAAATCATGCGCTGTGCATTATAAACGCACCCTTCCTCGTACAACAAACGCAACAAATATACGGGATTTTATTGTAATGACAAAAATTATTGTGGATTTTTGTGTTATCATCATTTATGTTCGTAAAGTTTTGTTTTTTAGGCATATACTACCTTAACGAAAGGGCAAAAAAATTATGCGTTTTGCGTGCAAATGATTAAGTACAATTAAAAGGTTTTCAAATAGCGCAAGTAAAGCCAGGGTCTCAGCCACCCGCCGTTTTTAAATATATTTCGGCGAAGAAAAGCATTCCAATATTTTCGGTCTGTATCCGGTAAATCTTTCAACAACAGTGGATTGTAAGTGTAAATATGGCTACAAAGCAGCCACGTTAACTGCATTGCCGTTTTTTTCGTCATTTTTTCTTCTTTTACAAATGAAACCCAGCTATCAACAATTAACCTATATATGTCAAAAATTCGGCACATACTATACTTTACTTTTTTTACATCCGTATTTGAATTCACATTATAATGATAGTAAAATATATCGCTATTCATCATTTTTCCGGCTTTTAACATCAATTTGGGATAGAATTCAAAATCCTGACATCGGAGTAACTTTTCATTAAATTTTAAATTCGATTGCTTCCAAAAAGCCGTTTTCACTACGTTTGTGTAAGGAGCGGCATGTACGCAACGTTTTTGAATCATCAAATTAAAGTAAGCCGTTCCCGTTAGTGGGCGACGTACCGGATACAGGTGGCTTTTTTTCGTTTTTTTTCCTGCGTTTTCGAGGTACATTGGCGTTTGCAAAATATCTACGTTGTTTGTTTTTGTTTTTTCATACAGCACATGCAGTGAGTCGGGTTCAATGTAGTCGTCGGCGTCAATAAACAGGAAATACTCGCCAGTTATCAATTCCAAACCTTTGTTGCGTGCAAAGGGGATTCCTTTGTTTTTCTGATTATACAATGTAATTCGCTTGTCTTTTTTAGCATATTCTTCCGCCGTTTTTTCGGAACCGTCGTCGGAACCATCGTTAACAAGAATGATTTCCAATGAAAGATTATGCTGTGCAAGCACAGAATCCAAACATTGCGAAAAATAATTTTTACAATTGTAAAAGGGTATAATTACTGATAAGTTTACCATGATTTTTATATAAATAATTCGAGTTTTAAAATTTTTGATTGCAAAGGTAATGAATATTTTTATAAGCAAATGTTTTTTTGGATTGCTTCACTGCTTCGCACTTTGCAATGACGACTGCGATAACTTAACTCACAATAGACTTGTTGCGAAATATCCCTTTACAGTAAAAAAAGTTATCTTTGCCCAATGAAATATGAGTTAGTAAAAGGATTTAATAACGATCGTTTTCGTCAAGTTAGCGGCGTCAATATTGACACCTTTAATAAAATGGTAGAAGTGCTTACAGTCAGCTATGCCGAAATTCACAAGAAGCGTGATCGCCATCGTGAGTTATCCATAGAAGATATGCTTTCTGTTATTACGCTTTTTTACCGTTCAACAAAATAAACCGATTGTATTAAAAGTAAATAAATCAATAATATAGTAAATTTGAGTAAATTAAAATTCAATAAAGCAAACCGTTTTTAGTCCCCGATTTTTTAAAAAGTAGGGACTTTTACCGATTGAATAATTCCATTGCATTTTCTTTTGCTTTATCGGCAATATCGATGTAAGGCTTCATAGATTTATAGTCGCTGTGTCCCGTCCATTTCATAACAATTTGAGGAGCTATGCCGAGCATTAACGCATTGCATACGAACGTGCGGCGACCGGCATGCGTGCCTAACAATCTAAATTTAGGTATCACTTCATCAATTCGTTTGTTGCCTTTGTAATAGGTTATTGTTACCGGTCTGTCTATTTCGCACAATTTTCCTAAGTTTTTCAGGGCATCATTCATTTTTTTATTGGATATAACCGGTAAGGCTAAATTATTGGCAAATTCAAAGTTTTTATACTTGTCAAGAATTGCTTTTGAATAGTTGTTTAGTTCTATTTTCAGGCTATCGGCTGTTTTAACGGTTGTAATAGACAGATGCGTTTCAAATACATCGGAACGTTTCAAATTCGCGACATCAGAATAACGCAGTCCGGTAAAGCAGCAAAAACAAAACACATCGCGAACCCTTTCAATGTTGGGCATTTTTTCAGGTATGTTGAAATTGTAAACAGTCATTAATTCATCCCAATCAAGAAATATAACCTTTTTTTCAGATGTTTTCAACTTGGGGTTGAATTTCTGAAATTCAAAATTGCTGTTATATCTATTTTCGGTTGCCCACTTCAAAAACCGACGCAGGTAAAGCAGTTGATTTTCAATGGATGTGTTTCTCATGTCCAATTCATCACAAAGGAAAAAGACAAAATTCATTAAGTAATCCTTTGTTAATTTTTCAAACGCAATTCCGCTGTCGTAATTGGAAAG
>JAIRKO010000027.1 GCA_031260045.1 Dysgonamonadaceae bacterium
TTAACAATTATTTTCCTCGCCCATCCGGAACTCCCCCGCACAATCAATACCTGCGCCGAAGCCGTCGAAGCAACGGCAAAAGACGCTTCCCCCGCCGGTTTTTCCAACCGGTGGAGCAACGCTCCGGCAACGGAATAAACGGTTACCCGCTCCGCAACCGGCGAAGCAATGCTCAAATTTTGCCCGTCAAGAGAAACTCGCACATCCTGCGAGGATATTGATGCAATACCCGTAGGATACCGGGATAAGGTACATGTCAGGTCTATCGGTTCCCAAGCGTTAAGAGAGAGCATATTATTATCTCGAAGAACCATATATTTCTGTCCGCCCGGAAGTCCTGTTCCTTCCCATATGTATTGATGGGGGCTTGTTCCGTCGTCGTAAGTTCCTACAACTTCCATTATGATCGGTCCGCTACCGGGCGAAACATGGTATCCGTTTTCGATCGAAGTAAACCCATAAGTAACGTTAATCTTAAATCTATCTGCATCCTCTCCGGCAAGTTTGAACCTTACCGGAATATGAGTGCCGGGATTGGGGTCGGATACTGTAATGATCACACGACCATCTCTCGTAATCGGTGGTATATCCTCATCATTCCTACAAGCAACTCCCAGTGCGCTTATCTCAATTTCTCCCGGTTGGTAGCCATCCCCCTCAGGGAACCAGAAATTATCACCTGTTTTCATACCCGCTACACCATAATCCATCTGTTTGAAACGGGCTTTTGAGAGTGGTATGCCTTTTTCCATGTTTTTAAACGAAACTTGGATGCGGTAAAGCCGTTTACCTTCGCTGTTCACGGGAAATGGGATTATGTTGTCGCTTTTAGTTGCGTCTCCGCCGTTAATTTCGACTCTACCGTCGGGGTTGTTTCCGGCACGGACAATGTCGCCTTTTGTGCAATTATCACCTTTCTTAGCTATAACCTTGCCGCCGTAGAAGGTGATATTACCGCCGACCGTGACGAAAGGCACGTCGCCGCCACTGGCAGCCTCCGCATCCTTCACGTCAAGAAGTCCCTGATTGCCGGGGATTTTTGCATAACCATATCCTAATGCTTCGATCCTGCCAACTTCGAGGTCTCGGAAGCCAATATTATCATCGTAATAGTAGGATATGGTTTGACGAGACAAACCGTCGCCGATGCCTGCATATTCGCCGCCGCCGGTTGCCGTAATCGTACCGTTGTTGACGATGATGGAACCTGCGTATTCTTGAAAGCCAGTAACGGTATACGGCGGATAAGACGCATTATGGCGGAGGCGGGCAATGCCTTTGTAGTCCAGCAAAATGCCTGCTCCTCCGTTGCTTTCCACGGTAAGCGTTCCATCTCCGTCTATTATAAGGGTGGCGCCGGGAGATACCTTAATGGCGGGAGTTTTTCCCCCTCTGGTTTTCAGGACATTGTTTCCTTTAAGGGTAAGGGTAATAACCGCATTGCCTTTTATTTCTCCTTGCCAATTCACAAACGTCTCAAACTTACCGATTGTGAGCGGACAACCCTCTTCCAAATCTATGGTTACATTATTCAGGATAATGTTGTGAGTACCATCTAATGCCGCAAAATCAATCTTGCTATCTGTTGTCGAACCGAAAATCTCTACTGACTGCGCTCCAAGAAAGTTGTAGATACTAATGTCATGCTTCGGCAACTCCCCTTGCGCCGAAACCGCAAAGGAAAAAAACAAGGGCAATATCATTAAGAATATTGCTTTTGCAAAGTAAAATTTCTTTGTTTTCATATATTTATTTTTATATTTTAATCGTTAATTATCAATTATTTGTTATATCGAAAATCTTTGTTTTTATTTTCGGGCGAAATGCTACCCTATATAATACATTGAATTTTGAGGAAACAAAATTAGGGAGCAAAATTAAATAAAAAATTGGATAAGTCAACATTTTTTGGCAAATTATCCGATTGTATTATAAAAAATTTAATTGGAAATTAATAATAAAGCCTCCTCATCCCGCGCCCCGCGCGGGATTCCCTGCAAAAACACACTGCGACTTGCGGGGGATTGCGGGTCAAGCCCGCAATGACAGGGCTTTTGGGGCTACTCCACCCGTAAAGACGGGCTTTTGAAACCCGAATAAAGACGTTTTTTTCACAACAATTTCAATAAAAAACCTTAAATCATTTCCAATTTCAAAGGGTATTGACTATTTTTGCAGCCAAATTTAACGGATATGAAGTCTAAAATTGCAGGCGTTTTCCTTTTGTCAATCTTATTGCTTTCTTGCGGGGAATACAATAAAGTGTTGAAATTAACCGACATAGACCGGAAATTTGAATATGCCAAAAAGTATTTCGACGATGGAAAATTTAACCGTTCGGCGGCTTTACTGGAAGAGGTTGTGCAGATAAGAAGGGGTTCGAGTATCGGGGAGGAAGCGCTTTACCTGCTGGCGCGGAGTCATTACGAAATGAAAGATTATTTTACGGCATCGGAACATTTCGCGTCTTGTTATAAAACCTATCCCAAAGGGAAATACGCCGAATTAGCCCGTTATTACTCGGCTTACGGCTTGTTTTTGGAATCGCCCGACCCGCGCCTCGATCAAACGCAGACGTATAAGGCGATGGAGCAGTTTCAGGATTTCATAGAACTTTATCCGCAAAGCCAGTGGAAAGAAGATGCGCAACGGGCGTTGTTTGAATTGCAGGAAAAGCTGGCTTTGAAAGAATTGTTATCCGTCCGTTTGTATTACAATCTGGGCGATTATTTGATTTATTCCTTTTCCGGCGGAAATTACCTCTCGTGCGTGATTACCGCTCAAAATGCCATGCGCGCCTATCCGTTCACCCAATACAGGGAAGAATTTATGTACTACACATTTAAATCCAAATACGAAATGGCGATGCAAAGCGTGTCTGAAAAAAAAGATTTTCGTTACCGCGACGTAGCGGATGAATATTATTCCTATGTCAACGAATTTCCCGAAGGAAAATACGAAAAGGAAATCAAACGCCTGTATCGAAACGTTGAAAAAGAATTAAAACATATAAATTAAAAATTATGGAATATAGAAAAGGATCGGCGCCGGACAATACGATTACGCGCGACGTGATGAGTTTGTCCGAAGAAACCGGAAATGTATACGAAACCGTGCGCATCATCGGCAAACGCGCGAATGAAATTGCCGTTGAATTCAAACAGGATTTGACTAAAAAATTGCAAGAGTTTTCGTCAACAAGCGACAGTTTGGAGGAAATTTTCGAGAATCACGAACAAATTGAGATTTCCCGTTATTTTGAGCGGATGCCCAAGCCGACGCTTGTTGCCACGCAGGAATTTTTAAATCATGAGATTTATTTTCGGAACGTATTGAAAGAAAACGACAAGGCGGAAGAACTATGATTCAGCGAATACAATCGTTTTTTCTACTCATCGTTTTTTTATTGATGACAACAGTGTGTTTTTTGTCCACACCGGAAACCGCCGGCGTCGAAATCCGGCGGTTTTTTTACGGACTCGCCGCCTTGGCGGCTTTGGTCGTTATCTTCCTTTATAAACGACGGAAACTTCAAATGACTGCCAGCCTGTTGCTCGGATTATTGCTGCTGCTGTTGTTTGCCGTTTATTTTCCAACCGTATGGCAGGACGGATTTTCAGTTTCCCGTTTACTCCTTTTTATCCCGTTGATTGCGGCTGTATTCGCCTTTACGGCATACCGCGCCATCAAAAAAGACGACGCATTACTCCGTTCGCTCAACAGGTTAAGATGAACCGAAAAGGCTTTATCTGCACAGGATTTGCATTTGCGATTGTTGTCCTTTTTTTCTGTAATCTTTTTTACGGCACAGTGTCCATTCCCGTTTCGGCGGTAATGGATATTTTTTTTGGAAAAGCAGTGGAAAAAAGCGTTTGGGCGCATATTGTTTTGCAATCCCGTTTGCCGCAGGCGATAACGGCGCTTTTAGCCGGTTCGGCTTTGGCGGTCGGCGGATTGATGTTGCAAACCCTGTTCCGAAATCCGCTCGCGGGACCTTCCGTTTTGGGCATCACCAACGGAGCCTGCTTGGGCGTTGCCCTCGTGATGCTTTATGCGGGTGAAATGAGCGGGTTGTTTTATCGGTTGTCGGTTGTTTCCGCCGCATTTGTCGGCGCGTTCGCCGTTTTGCTGTTAATCCTTTATTTTTCGGCGAAAATCAAAAGCAATGTGTCGGTTTTGATTATCGGAATTATGATCGGTTATTTGGCTTCGTCGGGGATTTCCATATTAAATTCATACGCTTCGTCCGACAATGTCAGGGCTTATGTACTTTGGGGGATGGGGAATTTTTCGAGCGTCCACCGCGCACAATTTCCTTTTTATGCGGGTGGCATTTTACTCGGACTGTTTTTTTCCGTTCTGTTGATAAAACCGCTGAATGCCTTACTTTTGGGCGAAAATTACGCTGCGAACCTCGGCGTTGGGATAACCTCCGTCCGCATTTATATCCTGCTCGTAACCGGTTTTTTAACGGCTATCGTAACCGCTTTCTGCGGACCGGTTACTTTTATCGGACTGGCAACGCCGCATTTGGCGCGGATGGCTTTGGGAACTTCCAATCAAAAAATGCTTCTTCCGGTTGTCATTTTGTTGGGGGCAGCCATTGCCCTGCTTTGTAATATGCTGACCGTGATTCCTTTCGGGCAGGGGTTGTTGCCGCTCAATGCGGTAACTCCTTTGCTTGGGGCGCCGGTGATAATGTATGTGATATTGAAAAGAAATTAAGAATAGAGTTAAGCGACATTAATCTCACCGCGTCATTAGACTTGTTGCGAAATAGCCCTTTACAGTAAAAAGTTATCCCTCCGTTGGTATTAGGCTCTCCTCGCGCCGTCTATTTTGACAGGCTCACAACCCGTCAAAATACATTAGTGGCAAAAGCGTTCGGTGTTTTCGCGCCTTAGCGTACAAATACGCCGCAACGACAGCAAAATTTATAAACAGCAACTTGAATTAATTAGTATTAATATTCATATCTTTGCAGCGTATTAATCAAATGACCGGGGTTAAAAATAGCCCCAAGTTTTTTTAATAAAATAATATGAAGAAATACGAAGAAATTTTCAAAAATTACCCCCATCCGGCTGACGAAGAAATAACCCGCAAAACAGCTGAAATCATCGCAAAATCCCGCGAAAATAACCGCCCCGACGTGTTGAAATTCCTGTATTCCTGCATTGATTTAACCTCGTTGAATACGGATGACAGCCGGGAAAGCATCTGGAAATTTGTAGAAACGGTCAATGATTTCGACGATTTGCGACCGGATATGGACAATGTGGCGGCAATTTGCGTTTATCCGAATTTCGTGCAAACGGTGAAGGAGGCGTTGACGGTCAATGTCGGAATTGCCTCCGTTGTCGCCGGATTTCCTGCCGCGCAGACGTTTATCGAAGTGAAAATCGCCGAAGCCGCCTTAGCCGTTGCCAACGGCGCCGACGAGATTGACATGGTTTTGAATGTCGGGGATTTTTTAGACGGGAATTATGACGAGTTGTCCATCGAAATCGAAGAAATCAAAAATGCCTGCCGGGACGCCGAACTGAAAGTAATTCTCGAAACCGGACTGTTAAAAACATCCGAAAATATCAGGAAGGCTGCGATTTTATCCATGTATTCGGGAGCGGATTTTTTGAAAACTTCGACCGGGAAAATCTATCCGGGTGCAAATCCCGAAGCGGTTTACGTGATTTGTCAAACCGTGCGGGAATATTACCGGCAGCACAACCGGAAAACGGGCGTAAAGGTTTCGGGAGGCGTCCGTACGGTGGAAGACGCCCTGAAATACTACGCAATCGTGAAGGAAACGCTGGGCGAAGAATGGCTCACGCCCGAACTGTTCAGGATTGGGGCGAGCAGTCTGTCGCAAAATATTTTGAAAGTTTTATGAGCATTTTGAAAAAATACCGGCTATCCCTTGTATTTATCGCGGTTATCACTGCTTTATGTTTTATCAATCCGTCCGAAGTCCCAAGTAAACTGCGTATGACGAACTTCGATAAAGCGGCTCATTTCCTGATGTTCTTGGGATTATCGGGTAGCATATTTTTCGACACTTCGTATCATTTGACGCAAAAAGTACGCGGGCGGTTGATTTTCGGCGGTTCTTTTTTGTTTCCGGTTGTTTTCGGCGGCGTCATAGAAATTGCGCAGGAGTATTTGACCGCCACGCGGAGCGGCGATTGGCGGGATTTATTATTCGATGCGGGCGGCATTCTTTGCGGGTGTTTGGTTTGCTTGCAGGTTAACCGAAAATTGGGAATAAAATAAAGCTTTTTTATTTCGCTTTCGCTTTGATATATAAATCAATATATTGTTTTGCAACAATGTTTTCGGCATAACAATTTTTCACTTTCAGCATGGCTTCCTCCGGCAATTTGCTGCTGTTTTCGGGATTTAAACACCAGTTGATTCCGGCGGCTAAATCTTCGGGCGATTTATATTCCGCTACATATCCGTTTATTTTATGATCAATCATTTCGGGGATGCCGCCGGTATTGAAGCCGACACAGGGCGTGCCGCAAGCCATTGCCTCCATAATCGTGTTGGGTAAATTTTCTTCCAAAGAAGCAGTAACAAACAAATCCACAGCATTATAAAGGGTGATTATCTTACTTTCGTCTGTTAAATAGTTCATCGAATGTATGGGAAGATTAGCAATGGAAGGGATTTTCGATTTAACTTGCCCGAAAATGACCAATTCCGTTTTCCGATAAATTTCGGGAAATTGCTGTTCCAGATGTTTTAATCCTGCCGTTAAATAATCAAATCCTTTTTGCTTATCCGTAACATTCAGAGCGCCGAAAAGCAGCAAATATTTATCTGCGGGAAGCCTCAGTTGCTTTCGCACATCTTCCCGATTCATTCTTTTAAATAGATTAATATCTAAGGGATTAGGTATGGAATAAACGGATTCTTTCGGAAGCAATTCGCTGGAAGACGCCCTATTTGCCAACCATTTGCTGCATCCGACGAATACAACCCTGCTGTTTTTCAATATTTTTTTCTTTTTTCGGAATATCCGATGCGAAATATCTTTCCGGCAAGTAGAATTTAAATGGAAACAGTTGCCACATTCGTGTTGATAGCGATTACAATCCCGCGCATGATGACAAATGCCGGTGCAGGACCACATATCGTGCATCGTCCACACAACCGGTTTACCGAGTTTCAATAATTTTTCGATGTTTTTTAGGGAAAGAAAATTATGATTAATCCAATGTAAATGAATAATATCAGCTTGTTTAACGAATGGATGCCGGCTAATATCCGTGCCGGCATTGGCAATGGAAACTCGAAATAAATCGGCTCTGTCGAATTTGTTAAGAACAAAAATAATCATTCTTTCCAGAACAAAACGAAAGCGGTTGATTTGTTTCCTAAACCAAGATGTATTAATGGAATAAACCGAAGGATCGTCGGTTTGCCTGTCCCGTACCAACATGCAGGCATGTTCGTTTTCTTTCCTTAGCGCGTGCATCAGGCGGTTGGCTGCAATGGCTGCGCCGCCGGTTCTTTCCGATGTGTTGAGAATTACAATATTCATTATATTTGTATAATATTAAAGCAGGTTTAAAGAAATTTTATCAATAAATTTATTATATCATTTGCCACGCAAAAGTATATAAAAATATTGTAACTGCTCTACTCAAACATGAAAAATAAAGGATTTAATAAATACGCATAATATGTGCGTAATTTTGAAGTTAATGTCATAAATTATTGTTTATCAGCCGAAATTACAATATAAGGCGAAAGCAACCGACACCGTACCGGAAACAGTTTAAGCATATAACTGAACATCTTGACCGACAGCCTGATTATGCGAGGAATAGTAGGTTTTGCCTCCAACCACACCATTGATTTTCCTGTATATTCAATTTTTACGTCGTTCAGGTTGAAACCCTTCATAATTTCTCTTAATCGGATTAATTCCATCGACTGCAAATTATGAGCCACATAACTTTCCCTGTCAAAAAGCCGCTGTATCCATCCGTTTAAACCCAGAAAATTCGGGAGGACGATTAACAAATGTCCGTTCTGAGCAAGCAAATCCACATGCCGTTGAATAATATCGCGGGTATCATTGAAATGCTCAATAAAACCATACGAAAATACAATATCGTACAAACGGGCGGGTGCAAAATCAAAAAAATCGCACGCTATACACTCTATGGTTTCTTTGGGAATATCGTTGGTTTGTTCCATTTTACCGACCATCTCTTTATCTATGTAAAAATCCAAAAGCGAAACGTTACAGTTATACTTTTTATGGAAATAAATTGACATCGTTCCCGGAAAACCGCCGATTTCGATAAATGTTTTTCCCAACATTTTTCGGGAAGATATTTATCAAAAAACATTTTTTGTGGAACCCTTTCGTACCGGTAATTTTTCCAGTACTCTTTCCAAAAATCCTTGTTTGTTAAAGTGTTATTCATATTTCATTAATTATTATTAAACATATTTTAAGGGCACAAAGGTAAAAAAATAATTTAAATGCCGGTTATTTCCTGCAAATGTATTTGGCTTCGCCAAATTTCGTTTCAAATTCATTTCAAAGATAACAAGACGGAAGCTATTTCTTTTGCAAAAAGTTCCAGATTATATTTCTTTTCAGCCAGCAAACGAGCATTTTTCCCATTTCCTTTGCCTTGTCAGGGTTTGCGCTTAAGTATTGAATTGCTTTTATCCATGCGTTTACATCTTTATAGGGTACTTTTAGTCCTGTATTTTCTTTCTCCACGTCTATCGGATACGCAGGATTGTCTGTTGTTATTACGGGAAGTCCCAACGCCATCGCTTCTACTAAAGACGTCAAACCTAAAGGATAAGAAGTAATATCCAAACAAGAAATCACTATCGCAAAAGCGTTATCGGCTGCTTTTGCAATATCCAAACGCTCCATATTCACAAAAGAAATCCGAATATTTGCATTTATTTTTATGCCTTCGCGATCGAGTAACGACCGATAATTAAAGTGCGACGGTATATAAATGTCGCATAATTCGGAAGTAACATTAAACGCTTTAATTAAAGTAATAAAATCCCGATTTTCTCTTCCGGTCGATACAAACTTGTTTTCTCTATCCTGTGAAATAATCGTATCATAAAAAACAATATCCGCTCCCCAATGTACAACAAAAGCATTTTCTTTTTTTATTTTTCCGGTTTTTATTGACCTGTCCAGTAAATATTGACTGAAAAAGCAGACTTTATCAATCCCTTTATAGAATAATTTAGAAAAAATACGCCTGATTCTATTTGATGGAATAATCATTTCTGCATGATGCCATATAACGATTGGCTTCCTGTACAAACCTAACGCCCTCAAAAAAATAAGCGCTTCCAGACCGTAATGAGTTACGGCATAAACGGCATCAAATGATTTTTCGGAAAACAAGATGGTTACAAAATTATATATACTTAATCGCAGACGTCCTTTGTACGGATTAAAAGGTATCGTATGATATATTGTTCTATCCCGTATCGAGAGAGATGAGTTATGCCGTACAACAGGTGTCAGGGAGATTTTGAATGACGCCAATCGTCATAATATTTACCTATGGGAATAGTGTGATAGCAGTATATTTTCATATTTTATTGATTTTCCTTGTATTAGTAAAAACAAAAGTACCAATGTCAACAAATACGAGCAAAAGTATATATAAAATACGAAATAGGAAAGCGTATAATTCAAATTTGTGTAACATTGTTAGTTTCAGTTACTTGTAAAGGATCCATACTTCAAAGAATAATGTTCAAAACTCAAGGTGAGAAAAATAGAAAATCAAACAACGGAAGTTAAATTCAAATGTGCGCTCTTAAACAAATTCACGAGGATTGGTCTGCCTGATGGTTATTAGGATGGCATAAAATAACATACGGCAAAACAAGGAATACGATTATTTAATTTGTCGTTGCAACAAAATCATTGGGGAGTATTCATCATTAATTTTTACCGCCGGACAACTTTAAAATCTTCCCAAAAACAATTCCCGTTTTCATTTTATAGCGAAACAACCACAGATAAATTTTTATAACAACCTCTTTAACATTCTTGGGGCGAACGGTGTATGTATGACATGATGTTAATTTTAAATATTTATAATAATATTTTTTTAGCGGATGGATGTCAATATAATGCCACGGTTTTGTATCCTTTATTACACCTATATAATGAATAATTACAGGATGCCTAATCGCTTCGGCATATTCTTTGCCAGAATAAACAAGTCGTTTGCAAGGTAAATAATATAACGCCGATTGCTGATTATACTTTGGCGGAAGCCGCAACCAACTATCATGCAAAAATGCATTTAATCCGTCTTGATCGTTGTATGCCCGCCTTTCCGGAAAATCAATCATAAATTTTAATATTTTGTCTGTTGCGTTGAGAAGCGCCCATTTTTCCAAATTAATCAGCAAAACACCCGAATTAAAATATAAACTTTTTTCCGGCATCATCAACGCCTGATGCCTGCTGAACGAAACAGCATCCTCAACGGCAGCTACCGCATAATTACTAATATCCGTATTCCACAAATCGAAAATATCTCCGTTAATCACAATATCGCAGTCTAAATACAAAACTTTTGTGATATCCGATGAAAATATTTCGGGAATTGATATTCTATATAATCCGGCGCGGGAAACATGCCCATACCGGACTACATGCTCATATTTTTGAGATAAACGACCGACGTCATGAAAAACGACGGTTGCATGATATTTTTTTTCGATATCCGTAAAAGGCTTTTTATCCGCATCATTCAAATCGTTATCATACAATATGTGATAAATAACGGCATTGGGGCAGGTTTTATTTTCAAATAACGAAATGATCAGTACTTCCAAATGTTGAAGATATCGTTTATCCACACAGGAAAGCGCATGTATAGCATCCATAAATGTTACTTTTTTGTGCAAAGGTAAATAATTCCGTCCTTTTTATCAAGACCCGTTTGTATTTGTTCCGCTTCCGAAAAAGTATTACAAAAGTCTATACAATCCACGTTAAACCCCGCCTGTATCAATCGTTGCGGATAATCGCGACCGTATAATCGCAAATGGTCGTGTTGTCCGAAATATTTTTCCCGTTCTTCGGGCGCAGTGATAGTGTCGTCTTCAAAAGTATCGGCGCTGTTGTAGTCTATCGGCACTTGCAAAATCGCCCATCCGCCGGGTTTCAGTACGCGATAAAATTCTTTCATGGCTTGCAGGTCATTGTCCACATGTTCCAATACATGGCAACACAATATGGCATCAAAAAAATTGTCGGGATAGGAAATATCTAAAATATCTATTTTCTTTGTTCCTCTTGGATAATGGAAACCTGGCATAAATTTATCGGCAGGGAAATATTGTATTTGTTTTTCGCGCCCGAATTTTTGAAAAAAAGCCCTTTCCGGCGCAATATGCAACATTTTCATATTGCTTTTAATGAGCGTGTTATTTCGCAGGAAAAGGAAATTCCACAGCAGGCGATGTCGCTCCAAAGAGCCGCAGGAAGGACAAGCCGCATTAAAGCGTACCGGTTTGCCGAAAGGCAGGAATGTGGAAAAATATTCGTTGCAACAAATACAATATACATTTTTACCCCCGCAACAACCATCTACGTAAATTTCGTCGAATACCTAAATTCATAATTTTTCTTTTTATATTTTTCGCAAAGGTAAACAATTTTATCTATTTTCTAATATAAAAAACACATGATATGCGTTATAGGGCGCAACATACCACTTTGCAACCGTAAAAAATTTTTCCATACTATTCCGTATTCTCCGTTTGGTATACCCGCGCGTTCCTATTTCCCAATAATGCTGCCCGTCAAATTTATGTCGCTTGAAAAATTTATGAATATGTATAGTAAGTTTAACTGTTTTAACGATTGGCAAATGTACGTCAATTTTATATTTTATCGCCGAATAAGGCAAACTGATAATGACGTTTTTGGCGTGCCGTTGCAATTGCTGCAAAACAGGTTCAAATTTATCGTACGGCAAATGTTCCAATACTTGGCAGCACAAAATAACGTCAAACCGTTTATCGCGAAGTACCGTGTCTATCTCCACCACATCGCCCCAAAAATCGGGATGTAAATTTTTGTCAAAATCGAACGTATAAACCTGTACGCCCTGTTCGGCTAATACTCTCCCTACGATATCATCGCCAATGCCTACGATTAACGCCGTTTTTGGAGATAAGGCGAGCGTTTCCGTAATCTGATGCCAATAGGACGTCCACCGCGGGAGGTCGGTATAGGTTTGAAAGTTGTAGTGGCTTTTTTCTACTTGAAGGGCGGAATTGCCGGGGTTTTTGCTTTTTTCGTTTGTTGTTAATTGGCTCATATTATTTATTCTTTTTTACGTTATGAATTAATCACAATATTTTATACCACAGTCGCAAACAATTTATGTCTCAAATGCACAATTTTATAATTCGGATTGGCTTCTTTGATAATTTGTTCCAACACTTCCGGGTCGTCCGGCAAATGATAGGTGCATATTGCCAATTTTGGGGCAAATGTTTTCAATACATGGGCGGCGCCTTTCAGCATTTCCCGTTCGGCGCCTTCTATATCGGCTTTAATGAAATCGACCCGCTCCAACTTGTTTTCTTCAACAAATTTATCAATGGTAGTAATAGATATTCTCTCATTAGACTTGTTGCGAAATAACCCTTTACAGTAAAAAAGTTATCTTTGCCCAATGAAATATGAGTTAGTAAAAAGATTTAATAACGATCGTTTTCGTCAAGTTACCGGCGTCAATATTTCC
>JAIRKO010000016.1 GCA_031260045.1 Dysgonamonadaceae bacterium
TTTTTATAGTCCTCATTATTGCAATTATTATTCCAATAACAAGTATTAAAACACAATATATCCAAAAACGCACTTGTACATTATTTGTTTCCATAATGAGATGCGGGAAAAGAGTTATAAACGCATTTGCCGCACCGTGTACAACAAGCCCGGAAAATAATTTATTTTTGGATAATGCAACTATCCATGAAAACAAATATGAATATCCTATTGCCGTAAGTACAAATGCGCCAAAAGGTATAAATGACTGGTTTGTCCCTAACATAAACCATAAAGGTATATGCCATATTGCCCATATTATTCCAACAATTAATGAACCGATAATTAACCCGTACTTTTTTTCAAGAAGCGGCGATATATATCCCCTCCAGCCAATTTCTTCCTGCCCGCCACCTAAAAAAATCATAAAAAGAAGATATAAGGGGAATATATAAATGGGAAAAAATGCGGGAAGTCTATTTTCTCCAAAAAATTCGGGTATGATCCATGCAATTATTTGAGCCAAGCCCAAAACAAGAAAAATTAGCAGCCACGCCTTCCATCCAAAGTTTAAGGAAAAGAATGATTTCAAATATTTTTTTAAAGCGTCTTTTCCGTCAATTGTATAAATTGAAAAAAAAGCCCCAACTGCCGGACCAAATGCCGCAAGCATAATTAACGGAAGAGTGGCTTTTAATAAAAAGTCATTACTCTGCGGAATAACTCCCACTCTAAAAAGTACCAATGGCGTGAATATCAGCCATGTCCACAAAAAAGTTACCACAAAAAATCTAATCGGCATTTTAATTCCCATTTTTTACTCCTTTATCCCATATTTATTTTTACTTTTCATATTGCATTATCATACGCTTCCAAAGCCGGAATCAAACAGGCGACGCCTTTGATGCCGCAAACGGTTGTCGTCATAATGATTGCCTCCTTTAATTCATCGCGGGTAGCGCCTGTTTTTTTACCATCGGCACATGTGCGGTTACGGCAGTTGTTTCACCCTGCGATGCACGAATAGCTATGTAAATCAACTGCTGTATTTTCGGCTCCAACGCTTTCATGTTGCTGATGGATTGGATAAATCCGCCAAACGCCTGCGCTACCTCAGGGGATTCTTCCTGAAAAACTTCCATTAAATTCTTTTTCTTTGCGTCCATAATTCTTTACTTAACTGTTTATTTAAATTATTTATACCTTTTTACCAATATAAAAAACATATCCGTAATACTGTTTGTATTTTGAATATAACTCAACCTCGTATCTGTTATTTTCAATAAAAGCCTCTACGGTTTTGTTTCCGTCATATTTATCCGAAAGCGCTTTTAATGCCGCTTCACGCGGAATAAAATAGTTATCCGTCCAGCATTTTTCAGGCAATGCAAATACGGCAACAGGAACATAACTTGCTTTTTGCATTATTAAAACATTATGCCCTATTGTATCTAATTTACAACCGGCATCACCCCAAAACTTTTCAATTTCGGCTGGACGTTCATCAGTAAACCATGAAGGGCACGTTACAGCTATTATTTTTTTGTCAATATATTTAATAAATTTTAGCCCCCCATTTCGTATAACGTTCCGGCTGTATGCGACGGTTTGTCCTGTCGCTCTCTGTCTGTTGCGGGAACGCTGCCCGCGGGTCTGTTTTTTGTATCCTGTGTCATAATCCTTAAATATTTTCGCTGCAAAGGTAAACAAAAAGTCAGTTGCCGATATTACCGTTTTTCCCTATCGTCTTTACTCTCAATTTGTTTCCATTTATCCCGAATATTTTCCTCCCCGTCAAAATAGTTGCGCCGGGCGTCCTTATCGAATATCTCGTAAGAAGGGACGAGGAATATTTTATTTGAATCGGGATATTCGCACACATCGTACCCGACGAAAGTCCTTACATCGAGATAAACGCAGGATTCCGTCGTGTGATTGTACAGATGATGCGCCCCTGTTGCGCCCTTTTCAAAAAATATCAAGTCGCCGCTGCCGACAATTTCCAACCCTTCCGGAGTCCTCAACGTTGCCGAACCGGAAATGATCATAAACAGTTCCTCCGCATACCGGTGGAAATGGTATGCCGCACAATACTGTCCCGGATTTAACTGCCGTAAATCAAAATTCAGGTTTTCAGGATTTATCCCCTTTTTTATCCTCGAAACATCGGAAAATATTCTGAAACCGTCTATTTTATTCGGGTCTTCCTTAAATTCCCTTTGGGTTGATTTTAAAACTGTTGCCATAATTTTGTTATTTATTTTTACGCCACAAAGGTAAACAATGAAAATAAATTTCCCGAAAAAAGTTCAATGATTTGGGAATTTTCCTAAAAATCGGCGAAGTTAAATGCACCCTATGTAATAAATAGTCCTTACCTTTGCATCTTATATTTACAATTTCATTTTATAGCATGATGACAAACTATTTAAACAACAGACACTTGAACAGAAAGCTAATACCGGTCTTTCTTGCTTTTGTATCCCTTTCCGGTTCGGCGGCTCAAAACCGGATAAAAATAACGGAACCCGTTGCGGCTGAAAATACTCCAACGGATAACTGGCAACGCGCCGCCAAATTAGTTGCTCAAATGACGCTCGAAGAAAAAATCGGGCAAATGGCGCAAATCGGTATCGACGTGATTACGCGCGGGCAGGACATGCCGCCTGCAAGCACACTGCAAATTGACGTCGAAAAACTGCGCGCGGCGGTGGTAAAGTATCACGTCGGTTCGATTTTTAGCGCGCCGAACACGCAGGCGCGTACTGCGCAGTGGTGGAACGCGGCGGTGGCGGAAATTCAGCGGGTGGCGATGACGGAAACGCGGATGAAAATCCCTGTTTTGTATGCCCTCGACCAAAATCACGGTGGCACTTACACTGCCGGCAGTACGATGTTTCCCGCGCCAATCGCGCTTGCGGCTTCGTGGAATCCCGTTCACGCGCGGTGCATGGGCGAAATTACCGCCTACGAAACCCGCGCCTCAAACGTTCCCTGGACTTTTTCGCCCACGCTTGATTTGGGGCTTGACCCGCGCTGGGCGCGCCAAAACGAAGACTTTGGTGAAGACCCCTATCTGGGTGCAATATTCGGCGCGGAACTCACAAAAGGTTTGCAGGGCGAAAATGCCGACAATATCGGCAAAAACCATATTGCCGCCTGTGCCAAACATTTTCTGGGCTACGGCGCAACGATAAGCGGCAAAGACCGCACGCCGGCGTATATTCCCGAAAATGTGATGTTTGAGTATCACATCCCGGCTTTTCAGGCGGCGCTTGACGCGGGTGTTGTCACGTTTATGATTAATTCGGGAATCGTCAATAACCGACCATCGCACGCCGATTATCACCTGATTACGAATATTTTGCGCAAGCAAATGGGCTTTCGGGGAATGGTGGTTTCCGACTATGAGGACATTAACAAACTGTATTTCCGCGACCACATGGTCGGCTCCATCAAAGGGGCGATCCGCGAGGCAATTAACGCCGGAATCGACATGTCGATAATTCCCGCCAACTATGTGGAATTTTGCACCCTGCTGAAAGAACTGGTTGAGGAAGGGCAAGTACCGGCAGCGCGGATTGACGAGGCGGCAACGCGCATTTTGAAACTCAAACTGGACTTGAATTTGTTTGAAACGCCTAATACGTTTCTGAAAGATTACCCCGAATTTCATTCCGAAAAATTCCAAAACGCAAGTTACGATGCAGCCGCCGATGCCATTACCCTCTTGAAAAACAAAAACGGGATTTTACCCCTCAAGAAAGGCAAAAAAATTTTGGTCGTGGGACCTAACGCAACGAGTATGCGCCCGTTGAACGGCGGATGGACTTTCTCGTGGCAGGGCGAAAAAGCGGACGAATTTGTAACCGACGAACGTAATTTACTGCAAGCCATTGAATTAAAATACGGAAAGGAAAATGTGAAATACATCGCAGGCGTGAGCTACAATCATGCGGCGGCGTATGATGCGGAATACAAAGACCGTTTTGACGAGGCGATTTCAGCTGCGCAAAACGCCGATATTGTGCTGCTTATGCTCGGCGAAAACTCCTATTGCGAAAAACCCGGCGATCTCAACGATTTATATCTTAGCGACTTGCAAACCGACCTCGCACAGAAAATTACGGAAAAAGGCAAGCCGACAATTCTTGTCCTCAGC
Source organism: Dysgonamonadaceae bacterium (assembly GCA_031260045.1). Classification (GTDB taxonomy): domain Bacteria; phylum Bacteroidota; class Bacteroidia; order Bacteroidales; family Azobacteroidaceae; genus Azobacteroides. The sequence continues at coordinate 4,142 of JAIRKO010000016.1, forward strand.
GAAGGTCGACCGCGTTTGATTTCCAAATTTTCGCATAAAGTTGAAGCGATAGTGCAAACTTACCTGCCCGGAATGTATGGCGCGGATGCGCTTGCCGACGTGCTTGCGGGCGACGTCAACCCGTCGGGGAAACTGCCCTACACCTATCCTGCGTTCCCCAATTCGCTGGTTCCGTACTATCACAAATACGCCGAAGAACAGAAAAATACCGATGCGACATACCAGTATGAAAGCGATTACAACTACGAATTTCCATTTGGTTTCGGCTTGAGTTACACCACGTTTGAGTACGGGAACGCGAAAATTTCCGCCGCCGAACAGCCGCTCAATGAAAACACGCAAATAACTATTTCTGTGGAAATTACCAATACGGGAGAAATGGCGGGGAAAGAAATTGTGCAGCTTTACAGCGCCGACCTTTTCGCTTCATTGGCGCCCGACGTAAAGCGCCTGCGGCGTTTTGAAAAGGTAGCGTTGGCGGTGGGTGAAACCAAAACCGTAACTTTCACGCTGCGGCAAAGCGATTTGGCGTTTGTTGATTTCGACAATAAAAAAGTGATTGAAAAGGGCGATTTTGAGTTTCAGATTGGCGCGAGTTCCGCTGATATAAAAGCCCGATTGGCGTATAAAATAAAATAACACAAGTTGTTATTTACAAAATTGTTTTCTGAATTGCTTCAGGCTTCACCTTCGCAATGACGTGTGCGGGACTTCAACCCACCGCGCAGTGAAGCAATCCAAAAATATACTATTATGGATCCGTTAAAAGGCATCGAAACCGTTTCGTGGTGGGAAAATACACTGCATACGCTAAGAGACGGCGCAATACATTTCGGGCAAAACCTGCTCCTTTGCATTGTCATTTATTTTCTTGGTCGCGAGATCATCAAATATGCTAAGGTATTTGTAAACAGACTGTTGAGCAGGAAAGATTTTGACCCCTCGGTCGCTTCTTTCCTGAAAAGCCTGATTGATATTGTCCTGACGGCGGCTTTACTGATTACGGTTGTCAATATTCTGGGAATAAACAACAGCTCGTTTGTCGCAATCCTTGCATCGGCGGGCGTTGCCATAGGTATGGCAATGAGCGGTACGTTGCAGAATTTCGCGGGCGGAGTGATGATTTTGCTATTCCGCCCTTATCGGATAGGCGATTACATTCAGGCTCAGGGACAGGAAGGCACCGTAAAGGAAATTCACATATTCAATACGGAAATTACGACTTTTGACAACAAAACGGTTTTCATTCCCAACGGAGGATTAAGCTCCAACGTGATAGTAAATTACAACGATAAAGATACCCGAAGGATTGATCTGGTTATCGGCGTCGAATACGGCACCGATTACGATTTTGCCAAATCAACGATACAAGAGATTCTCCAATCGGACGAACGGATTTTACCCGTTCCGGCGCCGTATATCGCCTTGAAAACCCTGAATGAATGTTCGGTAGACATTTTAATTCGCGTTTGGGTTAAAACGCCCGATTACTGGGATGTTTATTTCAACCTCAATGAACAGATTTATAAAACATTCGGGAAAAAAGGGATAGGACTTCCGTTCCCGCAGATGACGGTGCATTTAGCCGGTGCGAAGCCTGCGCCGTGAATTTCTATCGGCTCAATTCCCAACCGCCACTCTCCGCCGCACCGCCTCATACAGCACCACCGCCGCTGCCGCCGAAACATTCAAAGAAGTAATTTTCCCAAAAACAGGTATTCTCACCATTTTGTCGCAAATCCGAAGGTTATCGGACGAAATGCCGTAATCCTCGCCCCCCATCACGATGCCGACCGGATTTTCATAATTGACGGACGTGTAGTTTTCAGACGCTTTTTCCGTCGCGGCGACAACCGTATAACCGCTGTTTTTCAGGAAACGGATGGCTTCGGTGATACTCGTTTCTTTGCAGACGGGAATATTCAAAAGCGCTCCGGATGAAGTTTTTACCGCATCGGCATTGACCGAAACGCTGTTGCGGGCGGGAATGACAATGGCGTCAACGCCGGCGCACTCGCACGTGCGGGCGATGGCGCCGAAATTGCGCACATCGGTCACACCGTCAAGCAGCATGATTAAAGGATTTTTCCCCTCTTCAAACAGCAACGGCACAATGTCTTCCAACTGCCGATAAGCCACCGCCGAAATGAAAGCGACGACTCCCTGATGGTTTTTGCGGGTCAGGCGGTCTAATTTCTCCTGAGGAACCCGTTGAACGGGGATTTTGGTTTCCCTGACGATATTGAAAAGTTCGCGCGACAACTCATTTTTTAAGTCGCGCCTCATCAATATTTTATCTATTTCTTTTCCGGTCTGTACCGCTTCAATTACGGCTCTTGTGCCGAAAATCATTTCTGTTTCTTTCATTTCTTAGTAAACGAGTTGACGAGTAGACGAGTAAACAAGAGGCGAGTAAACGAACTGTGAATGAATATCCCGTTAACTCGTCAACTTGTTTACTTGTTAACTCGTAATAACACTTTTGCATTTTCAATCGCCGCATCCGTCAATGTAGCGCCGCTCAACATCCGAGCGATCTCATGCACCCGTTCTTCGCCGGACAAACGTTGTATTTGCGTTTCAGCCGAATCCGTATTTTCGTCTTTATAAACCAAAAACTGCGTATCGCCTTTGGCTGCAATTTGCGGCAAATGTGTGATGGCAATCACCTGCATCAAGCTTCCCATCCGGCGCATAATATCGCCCATTTTGTCGGCAATTTCACCCGAAACGCCGGTATCTATTTCGTCGAAAATAATACTTGGAAGCGCCATCGTTCCGGCGATTAACGATTTTACGCCCAGCATGAGCCGCGAAATTTCCCCGCCGGAAGCCGTTTGAGCCACCGGCTTGAGTTCGCTGTTTTTATTTGCCGAAAACAGGTAAGCCACCTCGTCTGCACCGGTGGCGTCCGGCGTTTTTGGCGTCATCTCCACCGCAAAACGTATGTAAGGCATTCCCAAAAAAGCGATTTTTTCGACCAATTCTTTTTCAAGCTGTTCTGCGGCTTTTGTTCGCGATTCCGAAAGTGCAGCCGCCTGCAGCAACACCTGCGCATGAGCCTGCGACAAATTTTTTTCCATGTTTTCCAGTTCTTCGCCCGCATGGTCGATTTCTCGGATTTGCGTTTCCCATCGGCTGTGCAACTCAATCAGTTCTTCCACAGAATCCAGATGATGCTTGTGCTGCAAGGAATAAATCAAATCAAGGCGTTCGTTGACTTCCTGCAAGCGTTCCGGTTTAAATTCGAGGCTTTCCTGCTGTGCATCCGTTTCGGGCGCAAGGTCTTTCATATCCAGATAAGCGGCGTTCAAGCGTTCGGAAATTTCACCGGAAGCGGGATAAATCTCTTGCAGGGATTGCGCGACCTTCAAAGCCTCTTTCAAGGTGGCGACCACCCCTTTTTCATCCGCCGAAAGCAGTTGCCCGACGCGATAAAGCCCCGATTTGATTTCCTCCACATGCGACAAAGTTTCCCGTTCCTCTTCCAGCGCCGTTTGTTCGCCCGTCTGCAAACGCGCTTCATCCAGTTGCTTGTATTGAAAACGGATATATTCTTCTTCCGCCTGTTGCCTGCCAATCCGTTCTTTCAGCGCATTAAGCTGCCTTTCGGCGGATAAATATTTTTTATACGCCGCCTGATATTCGTTTTGCAAATTCTTATTTTGGGCTAAAACATCCAAAACCTGCAATTGAAACTGATTATCGGCAAGAAGCAGGTTTTGGTGTTGCGAATGAATGTCGATGAGGTAAGCGCCCAGTTCTTTCAGGTCGTTCAAGCCGGCGGGACTGTCGTTGATAAAGCCGCGTGATTTCCCCGACGTCCAGATTTCCCGCCGCAAAATGCAAGTGCGCGGGTCATATTCCAGCCCCCTGTCTTTGAAAAAAGTTTCGAGTTGATAGGAAGAAATATCGAAAACGCCTTCCACCGAGCATTTTTCGGCATCCTGCTTGATGGATTTGGCGTCCGCCCGCTGTCCCAAAATCAGAGACAGGGCGCCTAAAATGATGGACTTTCCGGCGCCGGTTTCGCCGGTAATCACGGAAAATCCTGTGGGGAAATTGATTTCCAGACCGGAAATCAGCGCGTAATTGGAAATAGCTAATGTTTGCAGCATGGCGGTGATGATTTATTTTTTCAAAAGTTCCAAATCGCTGGAGGACGCGGGGAAAATATTCCGCAGCAAATCGTAGGTATTTTTTTTCTCTTCGGCGGTAGCATTGCTTGCGACAGACACGATTTCGCTTAGTTTGCAATCGGCGAACATTTGAAGCAGCACTTCGGAATTGCGCACGTTGCGTATATCTTTCAGGATGGGCAAAGCGTTGAGTATCGTAGTCCTGCCCCGATCGGGATTGGCAGCCATTTCGTCCAGTCCCTTTCGGTGATAGGTGTACCAAAACTCGCGATAAGGCTTCACCGCCTCGTCCAGAAAGGCATTGATGATGGAAGTCCGACTGCGATTGTCGTCAAAAGCCGACCAGCCCGTCCAGCCCGAACCCGCCTGCGCCTGCGTAGCCATATTCTGCGCTTCCTGATAAAAAACGCTTCCGCCGAAAGGCGAAAAACTGTCGAAATCCTGAGCCAGTATCAGTTGGCAATAAAAAACCAGCGTAGCGACCAGATTATTGTCAATCATGGTTGAGGTATATTCCAAAGGCTGGTTTTCCATATATTCAAATTCCAGTTTCGTATCGCGGTAATTCAGGGTGGTGGTTACATACGAGGCGTTGTACACCGGGCGGCGCGACTGCACAAACAGTTCGGACTTGAAACTGTTGTCCGACGTTTGTTCAAGAATGGTGAGTGAAAAAGAGCAGTCAATCTTTTCATTCTGCGTCAGATTGACGCCGCTCCACTGCGTTTCGTTGATTAAACGGTTCATTGCCTGTTCCAGCGAGGTAAAAACGTTTTTGTTGGGGCTTTGAATCCGGTCGCTGTTGACCGAAACTTTGGCGTTTAATTCCCCCGCGTGCATTTGTATTACGTGGAAAAAGAGCAGGATGAACAGTTGGAAATATTTCATGATGAAAATAAGAATAAACTTCGTATATTGAAAACGATGGAAATTAACAAATATTGTTTGGAGATGTAAAGTTTTAATGTTGTTGCGGGGCTAACCGTCATTGCAAACCGCGAAGCGGGAATGGATTTGTACGCGAAGATGCAAAGACGCAAAAATACCGCTACGGAAACGCGAAGTAATGCTTTAACAAAACTTCGCGCCTTAGCGTATACTTACAATATGCTCTATCAACCCCCGATAAAGCTTCTCCCCCCCAAGCAACTCATCATTCCCAACAATAAAAAGCCGCTTGCGGGCGCGCGTCAGCGCAACGTTGAGTTTGCGGTCGATGCGCGTGCCGTTTTCCTCCATCCAGTTTGGCAGGGCGGCTAAGCGGCTTTCCGTTTTCACGCAAAACGAATAGATGATGGCGTCCCGCTGGCTGCCCTGAAAACGTTCGACCGTATCGACCATAATGTCGGCAAGCGCGTTTATCCCGGATTCCTGCAACAGTTTGCGGATTAAAGCAATCTGATTTCTATAAGGCGTAATAATCCCAATATCATCGGGATTGAAAACGTCGTCGGCAGAAGGTTCCGCATACAGTTCGCGGCAAATTTCCAACACTTTCAACGCTTCATTGAGGTTCGCCCTATCCGAAGGTTCATTTTCCAACGGCTTAACGGAATAAAAACGCAAGCGGCTGCGATCCGTCCATTCCTCCATTTGGTGCGGTAACCCGGCTGTTTCCAGCCTGTCGTCGTAGAAATGCCGCGAAGGAAAAGCCGCAATCGCCGGATGCATCCGCCCCTGCCGCGTGAGCATGGCGCAGGCGAAACCATCCGCGCCGTATTTGCGATAAAGCCGTTCAAACAGGGAATTGCTCAAATCGGTCAACCCGACGGCATTGAGCGCCGGTTCGCTCACGCGGCTTTCCTCCTTGCTTTGCAGGACAATCGCCGGCAATTGTTTGTGGTCGCCTATCAGCACAAAGCGGTCGACAGCGTTTTCGCCATCGCCGTTCCGGACGCAGAGAACGCCCAAAAGGTGAGGCTCCAAGAGTTGGGTCGCCTCGTCGATAAGGGCTAAGTTGAAATGTTTCAACCGGAACAGTTCCGGCTTGTTCCAGACCGCCGCCGCCGTCCCGACAAACACCCGACATTTCCCGATAACCTCCGCCACATCCCGCCGATTATTGCACGTATTCAACGCATTTTCCAGCAGATACGGACGAAACGCCGGCGCACAGTTCAATTCGCTACCCAGCCGAATGTACGGAAGCGCGCGGCTAACGCCGGCAAGGGCTTTGCAAATCTCGTCCACCGCGCGATTGGTGTAGGCAAGCAGCAGCACGTTGTGCCCGTCCGTTTGGAGTTCGGTTTCGACCATCCCTTTCAGGGCGATGGAGGTTTTGCCGGTGCCGGGCGGTCCCACGAGGAGGCTGATGGGATGATCGTTAAACCGCCCCCCCAATATCAACGCCTTGCGGTCGCGGTTGGCGTGAAGAAAAGCGGACAAAGCCCTGAACATCCCCGCGAAAGTCGTATCCATATAATCGTGTTCAACGGCATAGAGGGCGTTGGCGTTCCAAACCTGCGGGTTTTTCTGCTTGTTGCGCAGCCGGATGATTATCCTGTCGCTTTCCAGCAGTTCGATTACGCCCTTGAACACCTGATGGTTGTTGACCGTATCCGCCGCCGTGTCGCGCCGATATAAAACCACCGAGTCGCCCGGACGGAAATTCGGCAAAAACAGGTCGTCGCGGGCGGGGATTTGCAGGCACACGGCGGGGTTGTCGTCCGCCGCGCGGTTGTCGGTGATTGTCAGGTCGTGCAGCAGTTCGCCGGCAGCGAGTTTGTCCTCAAAAGGCGCGTTCCACATGATCGCCGCCCTTTTCGCGCCCTCATCTTCGCGTTCGCCGGCTTTGGAAAGCCACAGTTCTTTCGCCAAGAACGTATAAACCCGCAGGAAATAAGCCTTTTCCGTTTCGTTCAGCGCAGCAAAAGCCGCCGCAAAACGGTCGATGGAAGGCGCCAGATAATTGTTGAAAAACTTACCGGAAAGGGCTTTCGTATTCAGGGTTTTGGAGTGCATTTGCGCGAGCAGTTCGCCGGTCAGGGCGGCGTCGTTTGCCGTATGCAGCGCATATTCCCGCGCCGTAATCTGGTTTCTGAGGCGCAGGGCTGCCTGCAACTGTTTGCGGGAGTGTCTTTCCAGACTTAAAAGCGGATACTTGGAATAAAGCAAATAGGAACGCACGTCGTCGGCTTTCAAACCCAAGTTAAACTCCAATACGGCAAGATAGAGAATCATTTGCGTGTAATGGCTTTCCGTCGACCGGACGAACCTGCCGCTATGGAAATCCTGAAAGGCTTTCCCCGATTTCAATTCAATAAAAGCCGAACAGTCGCTCAGCATCAAGTCCAAACGCCCCTGCAAACCTAAGGCGTTGCAGACAAAGGCGGGTTCTAACATCACTTTCTCCCTGTCAATGTAGGTTTTCGGGAAAACCTGCCGCACGATGTAACTGATATTATCAAACTGTTTCCGGCTCGCGGCGAAGAACTCTATTTCCGTTTCCGGGTCTTTCAACGCCTCGCAAGTTGTGAACTCAAACGCCGAAGCCTTGAACATCTTTCGTATGGCTGATTGATATTCCACAGGACTTTCGGCGCTTTCGTTCAGCAATTCGTCAATGAAAAAATTCGCCATATTCCCAAGCAGGATGGAGGGCGTCATTTCCTTTTCCCGAAAGCGCGACAGGGTATAATTCAGGAAATGATTCCCGTGAGGGCGAAAACACTCGGCAAGCGCGCTGATGTCGAGCAAATAATCCGGCTCAAACACCAGAAACTCCGCGCTGACCGTTGCCGCATCCGCCGTAACGTTCAGCAAATTAAACACGTTTCCCGGACGGAGAATAGACGATAATTCGGCTAATTCCTGCAACTGATCAGGAGTGCAGACCAGCGTAAGCGGTTGTTTGCTTTCGGTTTCGGCAAACAGGTTCGCGCCGGCAAATGCTTTGAAAACTACTCTGAGGACTTTTGTCTTTTTCATAGTGCAAAGGTAGTAAATAATAGTTAATGATTAATACCGCACACGTAATTCCGGATTGCTTCACCGCTGCGCGGGTTGCAATAACGTAGCGTAGACGCTACGCCGAGCGCACATTACGCCGCCCCTTCCTCTGCGCCAGAATATCTTTATACCGCTTAAAAACCGCATTCAGTTTTGAAATAAAATCCCGATATTGCGCCTCGCCGTTCACCCGCGTCATGGCTTCGATTTGGTAGAGAATTGCGCGCAGGGCTTTGTCGGTAGCGGCGCGGGCGTCTACCATGCGCACGGTGGCGGGACGGTGCGCGACTTCATCATAGCGTTTCGTCATCAGGTTTTTGAAGGCTTGGTTTTCGGCAGCGAGCGCAGTAAGCCAGTCGTTTAGCGCGAGCGCGGATATTGACGCGGAATAATTGCCTGCGGAAAATTCGCGGATAAAATCGTCGATAGCGGCGGTTTTCTGATCATATGTTTTGATGCAGACATTGCCGTAATGTTCCATAACGATTTCAATTTGCGCGGCGGCGCTCCGTTTCGCGGCGTCAAAATGGTGAAGCAACGATTTCACAGCGTCAATAAACCCGCGATAAATCTCGTTGCGGCGGCGATCCCCTTCCTGAATCTCATGAGTGTATGGGCTTTTGCGGATTACGTCGAGCAACGATATTTCGGTCGTAAATGCCGGTTTGTACGCCGCGTATTGTTTGACAATCCCCAGCGTTTGCGGGGTAAATTTCTCAATTATGTCAATTACATTTTCATTTAACTCTATGTGGGTTTCGTTGCGCAAACGTACAAAATCCAATCGAATAATTAAATTTTTCATCATATATTTATTACTAAAATGTCGGTTATTAGTATTGTTTTATATTTTGTGTATTACACAAAAATCAAAATTATATCTTATGCAGTTTTTTGTATATTACACAAAAATATAAATTATATCTCATATAGGCTTTTGTGTATTACACAAAAGTATAAATTATATCTCGCGCAGGCTTTTGTGTATTACACAAAAGTATAAATTAGGTCTCGCGTAGGCTTTTGTGTAATACACAAAAGTACAAATTATATCTTGCGTAGCCTTTTGTGTATATAATTTTATCCCGCAAATGTACGTAAAATATTTTATTAATGGTTAATGATTATATGGGGTAGGGGGGAGGCATAATTTGGCAGTACCAACAAAATCCCCTACATTTGCAGCACATGATTCATTTCTCAAACCTGCAAAAAGCAAATGCGCAATATGCCGACGAATTGAAACGCACCGCCGCCGAAGTCATTGATTCCGGCAGATTTCTGCAAGGGGAAAGGGTTGTGGCGTTTGAACGGCAGCTTGCGAAGTATCTGGGCGTGCGCCATGCGGTTGCCTGCGCCAGCGGATTAGACGCTTTGCGGCTCATTTTGAGGGCATACATCGTAACCGGCGCGATGGCGGAAGGCGATGAGGTAATCGTGCCTGCCAATACGTTCATCGCATCCATTCTGGCAATCACGGACAACCGGCTAAAACCGGCGTTGGCGGAGCCGGACATTCACACCTGCAACCTCTCGATTCCCGACCTTGAAACGCACATCACTCCCCGCACCAAAGCGATTATGGCGGTTCATCTCTATGGGCGCGCCTGCTGGTCGGACGCGCTGCAAACGACCGCCGCAACACATCATTTGAAAATCATAGAAGACAATGCGCAGGCGATGGGCGCTTGCTGTTTGCACAACGGGATGATAAGGCATACCGGAGGGTTGGGCGATGCGGCGGGCAACAGTTTTTATCCTGCCAAAAACTTAGGCGCTTTGGGCGATGCGGGGGCGGTAACGACCAACGACGATGCGCTGGCGGAAACCGTTCGGGCGTTGGGGAATTACGGTTCCCGCCGGAAATACGTCTTTGAATATGCCGGTCTCAATAGCCGGATGGACGAGATGCAGGCGGCGTTCCTTTCCGTGAAGTTAAAATATTTGGATACGGAAAACGAAATCCGGCGGCGAATTGCGCGTTATTACACGGAAAACATACGCAATGAGAAAATTTGCCTGCCTTTGCCGCCCGAACACAAGGATGCGCATGCGTATCACCTGTTTGTCATCAGAACGGAAAATAGGGACGATTTGCATGCCTATCTGAGACGGCGCGGTGTGGAGGTTTTGATACATTATCCGATTCCGCCCCACAGGCAAAAGGCGTATCAGGATGCGGACTGGAATACGCGGGATTTTCCGGTTACGGAAACCATCCATCGCCAAGTGTTGAGCCTGCCGCTAAGCCCTGTGATGACAGAGGAAGAAGTGAAAAAGACGGTTGATTTGTTGAATCGCTATTGATTAAAAAACTAATAATCGTATGGACAACCCATTAGTCTCAGTAATCGTATCAAGCTACAACCACGAAAAATACATCGAAAAATGTATTGCGAGCATCGTAAATCAAACCTACAAAAATATAGAGCTGATCGTTGTTGACGACGGTTCGCACGACAATTCCCGCGCGATACTCGAAAGACTTCAAAAACAACACGGTTTCTTTCTGGAATGCCAGTCAAACAGCGGGCTGGCGAAAACGCTGAACAAGGCGATACGCAACTATTCGCACGGGAAATACATTGCCGGATGCGGTTCCGACGACTACCCGACGGCAGACCGGATTGAAAAACAGGTCAAATACCTGGAAGCCCATCCGGAATATGCAATGGTTTGCGGGAAGGCGCACGTCGTGGACGGCAACGGCAAACCGCTTGACATGCGGATTATAGACCCGGTCGCGGATCCGGTGAAAAGCCTGCAATTTGAATCCCTCATTGAGCGTAATCCGATTCCGGCGTCGACGGTCATGCTGCGCAAGGACGTGTGGGAAAAGTGCGGCGGGTACAGCGAAAATACCCTGATTGAAGACCTTGATATGTGGCTCAAAATCGCACACGACTACAAAATCGGTTACATAAACGAATATCTGGCTTATTACCGCTGGCATGGGGAGAATATTTCCTGTCGGACGGCGGACATGTGCCGCGCCGTGTGGCATATCCTTTTGAGTTGGAAAGACAGGGTGCATCCCGCTTTTGCGCGGAGAATGTCGGCAAGGAAGAGCGCGTGTTTTTTTAGCGTGCTGGCGAGGCTGCACAAGAAAGAGGCGCTTCAATACTTGAAATGGAGCGTGGGGTATCGTTATTTTGATTCTTATATGTTGGTTAATTATTTGAAAGGGGCGGGGAAATTGGCGTTTTATTGGGGGAAGGGTTATAAAACATGGAACTAAGGGTTGTCATTATTCTTGGTTCTTAGTTCTTAGTTCTATGAAGTATTTACTAAAAGTCATCATCCTATTTTTAATCGTTTTCAACTTCCACGTTCCGGCAATACACTATTCCTGCACGGTGGCGGTAATCTTTTGTGTATTATACGGCGTGATGTTCAAACGCGCGTCGCTGTTCACCTATTTCGCTTACAGGCACTGTTTCACCATCCTGTTTTGGACATTCCTGATGGTCGTTATCAACGTCGTGATTTCCGCGCTCCACGAACGGTTTTCGATAGACGTAATCAAGCGGTTTGTGGTGCAGGGCTACATGCTGTGCTGTTTGGTATTCGCACTTCCGTTTTTGATTGACAAAAAGGCGGCGGCATTCAAAGACGCCATCGCCGTTATCTGTGGCGCATTTGCTTTGCAAGGGCTGATTCACCTGTTGGGTTTTTTTATAAGTCCGATGGGCGAATTTCTTTTTTCTCTGCACTCAAAAGCGTTACAGGACGCGGCTTTCGATACGACGCGCAACATCGACCGCTTCCGGTTTTATTCCCTCACCGGCAGCCCGTTTTTTGAACTTCCGGCGGCTTACGGGGTTGCCTGCATCCTATTTTTCAGGATGCAACTCATGCCCGGTCAAAAACACCTGAAAGGCGCAACCGCTTTCTTGGTGATGGTTTTACTGATACTCGGCATTGCGCTTTCGGGGCGAACCGGTTTTATCGGTTTGGGGCTGGGCGTGTTGCTGTATGTCGTTTTCAACTGGCGTAATTTTTCCCTGATGGGCAGGCATATTGTAAGAATCTCCGGCGGGCTGGCGCTTTTGACGGTTATATTTTATACAACGCTGACGCCGCAACAAAAAGACGATTTTACTAACCAACTTTTGCCGTTTGCGCTGGAGGCGTATTACGAATGGGAAATCACGGGAGAACTTGCCACCGCGTCGACCGACGACCTTATCAAGGAGCATTATTATCCGCTGGATACGGAAACCATCCTCTGGGGCAGGGGCGGCAATTCGGACAGCGGCATCGGCTTTCGCCACACCGACGCCGGTTACATGAACAGCGTCATGTTCGGCGGCGTTTTTTATGTGCTGCTTTTGGCGTTTTATCAATATTTATATTTCCGGCAACCGATGAGGCTTTCCCGACGGCTACAGTCGAGGGAAGGGAAGATTAATTTCTTCTGTTTTTTCATTCTGTTTGCCCACATGTTTATTTTGGAATACAAGGGAAATGCGCTTGGAACGCAGCATATAACGGAAGTATTGCTGCTCTACATCGGCTTTTCTTTTTTAATCGAACAATACGCTTTGGAAGACGGGGAGGAGGAATGAAAATGCGACTTGTGTATTTATTGCCCGGCGGTCTTTTCAATTCGGGCGGAATGGAGCGGGTAACAACCGTTAAAGCCAATTACTTGGCAGAAACGCTGGGCTACGAGGTATTTATCGTTACGACCGAGCAAATGGGGCGACCTGCGTTTTATACCCTCTCGCCCCGCGTGCATACTCGCCATTTGGACATTCATATCGGGAAGAATTTCGGGAAGGAAAACTATATCCGGAAATTAATCAGTCGTTTTGTTAAAATACGGGAATACCGGCGGAAAGTTTCTCGGCTGTTGGACGAAATCCGCCCGAACATTACGATTACCACGCTCGGCGGGTTAGACATTGAGTTTATTAATGATTTGAAAGACGGGAGCATAAAAATAGGCGAACTCCATTTCCAGAGAACCATTCGGCAGATACGGGCGCGGGAAATGCACCGCTGCCTTTTCCCCCGACTGATTGGCGAAATGATGACGGCGGATTTTATCCGAAAATGCAAAAAACTAACCCGTCTAATTGTACTTACGGAAGACGAAAAAGCGTTCTGGAACGGCGTTCCAAAGACAACCGTGATACCCAATCCTCTGCCTTTTACGCCCGCGAAACAGTCCTTAACGGAAAACAAGAAAGCCATCGCCGCAGGTCGGCTGGTTCATGAAAAAGGTTTCGACATGCTGATTGAAGCGTGGAAAACGGTTGCCGAAAAACATCCCGACTGGACGCTGGATATTTTCGGCGACGGGGCGCTGAAAGACGCGCTGCTCCGGCTGATTGCCGCAAACCGGCTGGAAACCTGCGTGAACCTCCGCGCGCCCGTCAAGGACATACAAAACACGTATCCCGATTATTCGATTTCTGTTCTTTCTTCTCGCCACGAAGCGTTGCCGATGGTGCTGCCGGAAGCGATGGCTTGCGGGCTGCCTCTGGTTGCGTTCAACGTTTCGAGCGGCGTTGGTAGCGTTGTCAGGGACGGCGAAAACGGGTTTTTGGTTCCGCCGGAGGACATTGCCGCTTTGTCCGACCGAATAATTCGGCTGATTGAATCGCCCGAACTGCGGAAAACGATGGGAAATAGGGGAGTGGAAATGTCGGCGGACTATCGCGTGGAAACAATAATGTCTCGTTGGGATAAACTATTTGCCGAAATCAGATGAAAACAATCGTTATATCAGGCATCAACCTCTTCCGCGGCGGAACGCTCAAAGTAATGCAGGATTGCATCGCCGCCCTGTCTGCTTTTGCCGGCGAGGATTATGAAATCGTCGCGCTGGTTCACGATACCGCCCTGTTCCCACCTTACCCCAATGTTCGGTATATCCCGTATCCCCGATCGCGGAAGTCGTATCTTTTTCGGTTGTATTATGAATACATCGGGTTCAGGCGGCTTTCCGTCCGCTTGCAACCCTGTTGCTGGTTTTCCATGCACGACACAACGCCCAACGTGATTGCCGAAAAAAGAATCGTTTATTGCCACAATCCGTATCCCTTTTTCAAGCCCGGCGTAAGGGGGTTTTTCCTGCAACGGAACGTCTTTTTCCTCTGTTTGCTTTCCAAGTATTTATATCGGATTAATATCAGGAAAAACGATTATGTGGTTGTGCAGCAGGAATGGATAAGGCAGGCGTTTAAGAAAATGTTTGCCGTCAACAATATCGTGGTTGCCCCGCCGGTAACGGAAAACGGGGAAATCAAACGGCAGGGAAATCAAACGACGGGGCGGAAAAAAGTTTTTTTCTATCCGGCAACGGCTATACTTCAGAAAAATTTTGAGGTAATCTGTCGGGCTGCCGGTATTTTGGAAAAGGAGGGCGTAGACGGTTTTGAGGTAATCATCACCCTGCAAAAGACAGATAACAAATATGCGAAATCTATTTACGAAACTTATCGTTCTTTGAATACTTTGCGGTTTGTCGGTTTCCTTCCGCCGGAGGAGGTGAACGGCTATTACGAAACATCGGATTGCCTCCTTTTCCCATCCAAAGCGGAAACTTGGGGTTTGCCTATTTCGGAAGCGAAAACTTACGGCAAACCGGTGTTTTTGCCTAATTTGCCATACGCACGGGAAACAGTTGGGAAATACGACAAGGTTTGCTTTTTCGACCCGGACAATGCCGGGCAACTGGCTGCATTGATGAAGCGTTTCATTGCGGAAACCCCCATCTATGACCAAACGGAAGCCGTTCATTACGAACAACCGACGGTTTACGGTTGGGACGAACTGGTTCGGTTTTTGTTTGGCGGCGTTTGATTTGTACGCAAAGACGCTAAGGCGCAAAGCGGTGAAGCCAAAACACTGCATAAAAATACGCAATAAATATGCAGTAAATCCATTTAGTATTTTAAAATACTGCATATTTTTAACACCTTTGTATGCAGAAAAAGAGTAGAACATGAGAAAATTTGATTATTCGTTTTTGAAAAATTCACTGTTACCGCCCAATTTGCTTGGTATTACCAATAGCATCGCTGAACTGAAAGCATTGGAAACAATTAGGAAACACGATCACCGGAAAATTTTTACAAAATTGGAAAGCATAGCCAAAGTGCAGTCCGTTAAAGGATCGAATGCTATTGAGAATATCGTTACTACCGACAAACGAATTGAGGAAATCGTCAATAACTCGTCGGCGCCGCTCAACCGTAGCGAGCAGGAAATTGCGGGATATCGCGATGCGCTCGATGCCATTCACAGCGGCTTTGAAAATATCACGATTGAGGAAAGAAATATTCTTCATCTTCATTCCGTTTTGCTTGCATATACCGATTATGCAGGCAGGGGACAGTATAAGACTTTCGATAATGTGATAATGGAAACCGACCGAAACGGCAACCGGAAAATACGGTTTACACCGACACGGGCGGATGAAACGCCGGCAGCGATGCAGCAAATGCTCTATGCGTTTATTGACGCCGCAAACGACAGCGGAATAAACAAACTGCTGCTGATTCCCTGCTTTATTTTGGATTTTTTGTGCATCCATCCTTTTTCGGACGGTAATGGGAGAATGTCGAGATTGCTGTCGTTGCTGCTGCTGTATAAATCGGGTTTTGATGCGGGAAAATACATTTCTTTTGAAGCGCAAATCAATAAAAACAAGGACATTTATTACGAATCTCTGAGAAAATCTTCGGCAGGATGGAAAAACAATACAAATGATTATATGCCATTTATCGAAAATTTTATTTTCACGCTACTCATTTGTTACAAAGAACTTGACAAACGGTTTGCGGTAATCAACTCAAAAAATGTTTCAAAAAAAGAACGAATTGAACGGACGATACTGAACAGTTTGCTTCCCGTTGGGAAAAGCGAAATAAATCATATTTTACCCGACGTAAGCCCAAGCACAATAGAAATGGTGGTTTCCCAAATGCTGAAGCAGGGAAAAATACGGAAAATCGGGACGTTCAAAAATGCAAAATACATAAGGAAATAATAAGCCGCAACGACCTATGGTAATTTCGCGTCTTCACGCCTTAGCGTACATTATATCATTCATGAAAAAAATCCTCCACATCCCCAATTACTATCCCCCTCACATCGGTGGAATTGAAGACGTGTGCCGCAGCATCGCAACGGGATTGCCGAACTTCCATCACCAAGTAATTTGTTTTAACGATAAAAAAACGGATGAAAGGGAAATTTTAGAAGGCATAACGGTGATGCGGTGCGGCATTATAAAAAAACTTTTCAGTCAATCCGTATCCGTTTCTTTTTACGGACATTTGAAAAAACTCCTTGCCGAATGTAAGCCGGATATTATTCATTTTCACGCACCGAATCCTTTGGGCAGCGTATATCTTCTGAATTTAATCCCCAAAAATACCGGCTTGATTGTGCATTGGCACGGGGATATTGTTGAGCAGACTTTTTTATACGCGCTCTACCGTCCGATAGAGCGAAAACTGTTGCAACAGGCTGATAAGATATTAGTTACAAGTCCGACCTACGCTGCCGGATCCAAACCTTTATCCCTGTGGAAAAGCAAACTGCATGTCGTTCCCAATACGGTGAATATCGGGAAACTGGCTTTGAGGGAAGGGGATGCGTCCGCAATCGAAAAAATCCGTGAACGCTACGGCGGCAAGCAAATTGTATTTACTTTCGGGCGGCACGTTCCCTACAAGGGGCTTGCGCATTTGATCAACGCCATTCCGGATATATCCGCCGAATGTGAGGTCGTAATTGCTGGAGAAGGCTCGTTGACGGAGCGTTTGAAAAAAATGTCCGATGCTCCCAACCTGCATTTCATAGGAAAACCGGACGACGACGAACTGCGCCGGTATCTGTACGCATCCTGCATTTTCGCGTTCCCGTCCGTTACCCGCAACGAGGCTTTCGGAATCGCCTTGGCGGAAGCCATGTATTGCGGCTTGCCGGCGGTAACGTTCGCCATTTCCGGTTCGGGAGTGAATTGGGTTTGCACGGATGGGGAAACCGGACTTGAATCCGACAACGGCGACTCAAAAGCGTTTGCCGAAGCAATCAACCGTTTACTGAATGACGCCGATTTGCGGGAAAAATTAAGCGTCAATGCGAAAGAACGGGTACGGAAACTTTTTGTTTTCGAGGAGATAAAAGCGGATTTGGAGCGGATTTACGAGACGAGTTGATGAGTAAACAAGTTAACAAGAAAGGAACAATATCCGCCACTCATTTACTCGTTAACTTGTCTTCTCGTTTACTCAACAACGAGCAACCCTTCCGCAACAGCCCGCGCTTTCGCCGTCCCCTGCAATTCCTCCACAATTGCCAAACCGAAATCAACCGCAAAACCCGGACCTTTTCCGGTGATGATATTGCCGTCTTTCACAACGCCCGCCGGCACGTATTCCGCACCTTTGAGCGTCGACTCGAAACCGGGATAAGCGGTGGCTTTTTTCCCCCGCAACAAATCCAATTCGCCTAAAATCAGGGGTGCAGCACAGATCGCCGCCAGTTTTTTCCCTTCCTGTGCATACTGTTTCAAAAGATTTTTCAACCCTCCGTGCGCATTCAGGTTGGAAGCTCCGGGCATACCGCCGGGCAATACCAGCATTTCGCCTTCGGAAAAATCGGTGTTTTCAAACAGCGTTCGCGCATTGACCTGAATGCCGTGCGTCCCCGTTAACAATAATTTCCCGGTAACGGATACGGTGGTTACATCCAATTCGCCGCGCAGCATTACGTCGGTTGCGGCAACGGCTTCCGTTTCTTCAAAGCCGTCGGCTAAAAAAATAAATACTTTTTTCATATCTATATAAATTTAATTTTGTAGGTAAATGTTCATACTTAATACATATTGTTTCGTCAATTCTCAACCCTCAATTCCCCATACTCCGGTATGTCTTTGAAAAAAGAATACCCCTTTTTTTCATAATCAATCCGGCAACAATAATGTTGAATCCCGTTGCTCACCACGAGCCACGGGACGCGCAAACTCATGTTGTAGCGCGTAATCTGGTCGAACGTGTTTTGTTGGATAAGTACCGACGGCGCTTTGTATTCGATAATCATCAAAGGATGCAGGCGTTCGTCGTAAAGAACCGTGTCGCAGCGTTTTTTTACATTCCCCAATTCGATGCCGATTTCATTTGCGAGGCGGGATTGGGGATATTTTTTGTGCGTAATCAAATAGGAAACAAAACTTTGACGAACATATTCTTCCGGCGTCAAACGTACAAACCGTTTCCTTAACCGGTCGAAAACATACGTTTTTCCGTTTTCCTCTCTGATATTTAATTCCGCCTGCGGAAGATTTAATTCCAACATTTTCCCGTATTTTCTTTTTTGTTCCTTAAATGAAATTCGATTTATGTAATAATATTTTACCTTTGCAAAAATAGTGAATTAGCGGCAAAAAAATATAAAAAGCATGAAAACAAAACAGGAAATCGTTGAAAACTGGCTATCGCGCTACACCAAAAGACCTTTGAAAGATTTCACGCCTTACATTTTATTGACCAATTTCAATAAATACGTCGAAATCTTTGCCGATCATTATAAAGCGCCGATTATCGGTCTGGACGGCAACATGCCGAACGTTTCCGCCGATGGCATTACCATGATTAATTTCGGAATGGGTTCGGCTAATGCCGCAACAATCATGGATTTGCTGAGCGCCATCAACCCCGAAGCCGCCCTGTTTCTCGGAAAATGCGGCGGTTTGAAATCCAAAAACATTGTGGGCGATTATATTTTGCCCATCGCCGCTATCCGCGGGGAAGGCACTTCCAACGATTACCTGCCGCAAGAGGTGCCTTCCCTGCCGGCGTTCAGCCTCCTTCGCGCCGTTTCGTCCATCGTGAGAAATCACGGGAAAGACTACTGGACGGGAACGATTTACACAACCAACCGCCGCGTGTGGGAATACGATGAGGCGTTCAAAAAATACCTCCGAAAAATTCGTGCGATAGGGGTTGATATGGAAACGGCAACCCTGTTTACTGTCGGTTTTGCAAACCGGATTTCTACCGGAGCGTTGCTCTTAGTCAGCGACCGACCCATGATTTCGGAAGGTATTAAGACCGAAGAAAGCGACTTGGCAGTTACCCGCAACTTCGTGAAAGAACACGTTTTAATCGGCATTGAGGCTTTGAAAACAATTATTGAAAACAAGGAAACGGTGAAACATCTCCGTTTTGAATGGTAAGTTATGGCTACTAAAGAATTGGGATTTGAGGAAATAAAGCGGGGCATTTTAGCCGGAAATTTTGCGCCGGTATATCTGTTTCAGGGCGACGAATCTTATTTTATCGACCGGTTGACCGACATGCTGATTGAAAATGTTTTGGACGATTCGGAGCGCGATTTCAACCAAATCATTTTTTACGGGCTGGAAACCAATGCCCGCACGGTTATCGCGTCCTGCAAACGTTTCCCGATGATGGCGGAACGGCAGCTGGTTGTCCTGAAAGAAGCACAAAACATGAAGGACATCGAAGAACTGGCGCATTACGTCAAACAGCCGCTCCAATCAACCGTTTTGGTGATTAATTACAAACACGGAAAATTGGACGGGCGGAAGAAATTAGCCGCCGAAATCGGGAAAACCGGACTTGCCTTTGAATCGAAAAAGTTGTATGAAAACCGAATGCCGGATTTTATTATCCGCTATCTACAAGAAAAAAACGTGAAAATCGAACAGAAAGCCTCCCTATTATTAACGGATTATCTTGGAAACGATTTGAGCAAACTGACCAACGAACTGGAAAAACTGATCATCTCGCTTCCCCAAGCCAATGCGCAGATAACGCCGGAATTGATAGAGAAAAACATCGGCGTAAGCAAAGATTACAACAATTTTGAGTTGCAGAAAGCCATCGCTTCAAAAGATGTCCTGAAAGCCAACCGGATTGTGAAATATTTTGAACAAAATCCGAAAAACAACCCGTTAATCGTTACATTGACGGTGCTGTTCAATTTTTTTGCCAACCTGATGATTTGCCATTACGAAAGAAACAAAACTGAGACCCACCTGATGTCGGCGCTTGGTTTCCGGTATAACTTTCAAATCACGGACTACATGCAGGCAATGAAAAACTATCCGCCTGCAAAAACCATGCAAATTATTTCCCTCATCCGAACCGCCGACGCCCAATCCAAAGGAGTTGACAACGTTTCGCTTCCCGACGGGAAATTATTGGCGGAACTGCTGTACAGGATTATGCATTGACTGTGGGACTGCGATAAATGTATTGAAAGACCGGCGTTAGGGTGTAACTAAGTTTTTAGAGGATTGCGAGTTTCCCGTAATGCCGGAAAGTCAATAACAAAGGGCGAAAGCAGCGGAAAACCCGCATCTTTCGCCCTTTGCTTCGCCCCCGACGGGTGCAGAAAACTATTTTACTGCCTTCCGATAGGCACGACAAATCCCATTTGCACATTAAACGCTTTCGACGAAACGGGAATAAATGACGAATTGGTTTCCGGAAGTATGTAATCGCTTGCAATATAGAAAAAAGAACCTAAATGTAACGACAGTCCGAACGTTTGAAATCCGCCGTAAACAAACGAATAACTCAAGCCCGCTTCCACTGCCTCTATCGGTTTTATGGCGCCGCCTACGGTATATTCCGAAACGGTTTTGCCCCAGTTGAAAGCGGTCGTCGACACCAGCCCAACATTGATGTGTTCTTCCGGGAAAGCATATTCTATACCCCAGTTGAGTTTGGCTTTCAAGCCGGTATTCCGATTTTGTTGTTCTTTCGGCGGAATATCCGTGAAATTATATACGTCTTTGAAAGCATCCCCAAAATCGGAAAAAACCTCTTCCGAACCGTCGGTACTGATTGCCCTGTCTCCCATGATGACAACCGTTTCGTTCGGGTTGGTTACCAAACAAAGGTTGTTCGCTTTGTTCCAATTGATAAAACCCAAGTCGGTTACAGCCGCCGAAACAGTAAAATTATTCAGGAACGAGGTTTCATCTTCCATAAAATAGGAGGGATTGAACGACGCGCCCACGTCAAATCCAAATCCGAAACCGTTCACGTCCACAGCGACTTTGTCCGCATCGAACCCTTCAAATTTGCCCTCTGCTTCATTATATTTCGCCTTAAGTCCTTTCATGGCAACCTGTATGGAAGTCTGCATTTCCATCGCCGACCAATTATCTTTTCCTATATGCAGTTTCATCCTGTCCATTTTGAGGCGAGCGTTTGCCAGTCCCAGCAATACTTTCACCTTAGCGCCCACCAAAAGGGTGTTGTCGAAGAAAGGATAAGAACCGCCCACGCCGATTTGCCCGAAAGCGGTTGCATCGGCGGAAACGCCGGCGAGGTTATAGTCTTTACCGTTTTCGTCTAACGCGAGGTTTTTCATGAAATCGAAAAAAGTTTTCGGAATGGTCATTTCCGCATTAGCCCGAAGGCTTGCATCGAACGTCAGGAAAGCGTCTCCCGCATAAAAACCGAAACCGAGAAGGGTTGCATTAAAGTCCAAATCCAAAAAATTCTGTTTGGA
The DNA here is from genome assembly GCA_031260045.1 of Dysgonamonadaceae bacterium. Taxonomy (GTDB): domain Bacteria; phylum Bacteroidota; class Bacteroidia; order Bacteroidales; family Azobacteroidaceae; genus Azobacteroides. The sequence goes on from JAIRKO010000016.1 coordinate 25,738, forward strand.
AACGCCCTTCATGAATTGCTTGTAATCAACGTCTTTATGCAGGAACAAGGCGGTTTTGCCGTCTTCGCCCTTGCCGGGAAACAGGAAATTTTCCAATATAAACGTATTGGTGCGGTATCCGAGTGAAAAGTTCGTCAATCCGGGAATACCGATATATCCGTTTTGCGGACGCAAAGCCGGGTTCATGGAACTCTTAACATAAGAAGTCGACAGTAAATATTCCGTATGAGTCTGCCCGAATGTGGAACCGATAAAGAAATAAGCGCCCAACAGGGCAAGAATAAATTTTGTATGATTATATAATTGTTTCATTGTAGTAAAATTTAAAATTAAAACTCATAATGGATACCGTTGCTCGAAACAAGCCGAACGTTCTTAATCTCAATATAATCGTCTTTTTTAATAATGCCCTGTCCCGACAAAATGTAAGTAAGCGCAAGATGCCGCGCCTTTTTCAGCCGCGCTTCGTCTTCATAGCTTATGGCAATCGACAGCGCGTTGTCGGTTTGCGTCGTCTCAACCAAATCGGGTATTACCTTGAAAACGGAATCCAGCGCAACGGCTTGAATGTCCACATCTACGCCCGCCATCGAATTATGCAAATCCGCTTCAATGAAAGCATCGTCTATACGGCTAAAAATTTGGTCGTAAGTATCCTCCGAAAATAAACCGGCAATCGTATCTTTCAGGCTTAATTTTATTGCGTGAAAATCGAACGGAAGTTTAAACGAAGTCGACAAATCTAACTTATCCGACGAAGGTAGTTGTGCTTTCGCGCTATTAAAATTTAACGTTATGGCATACTTCAATTCGCTGGGGAACGGCGTGCTGACCATTTCGCTAAAATCCGGCAGTTTCCCCTGAGTTAAGACATAAGTCGTATCCTTGCTTGTTTCGTTAAAGACCAAAGGCGCGGCGAGAGAGGATGATTTTTCCTCGTTTCTCGACAAATCGAATCCCAATGTGAAACCCGCGTTTAGATTGGACTTTATGCCTAAAGATAAGGTAGGACTACGAAAAGTAAGCACATCGTCACTGCCGAAAGCGCTTTGCAAATCGCTGAATTTATTTTCCGTTCCGTCGATTTTTTTTGTTCCGTTAATGATGCAGTCTATGTAAGATACGGAAAGTTCGCCGGATTCAAGGATAAATTTAAATTTCGGTTTGTTTGCCGAAAACGCAACGGGGGCGCTTCCCGTCAAGTCGGCGCGATAAGTGATTTCGCGTTTTCCCTCTTCCTTAAAGGAATAGGAGGTTACTTGGATGGGGGACATTTCGGCTTCGTTCAACTCGCTCAGTAGAACCGACCTGGTTACTTTATTGTCTTCGTCGGCTCCTGCAACAACAAAATACGACGGAAATTTCACCGTTAAGGTGAGTTGCGCATCCTCTCCGGGATTTGGAAAACTGAGGTTATCCAATTGAATTTTAGGTTCTATGTTGAATGATTTAAATACAACTTTTTCAACATCAATCGACAAGTCGTTTTCCCCAACCAATGCGGGGACGCTCATTTTATATGCTACCGTTGTTTCCCGCACCAGCACAAATCCGTTGTCAACGGGGATGGGTTTCGATAAACTCGAAAGGGAGGTAATATTGGACGATTTTTCTATTTTTTCCAACTTCGGATTTTCAAAATCAAGGAATTTGTCGACGGGCGAACCGCCGTATTCAATGTAAAGCACGCCGTCTGCGCCCGCTTTCACGCTGTCGTACATTTCCAGCAGTCTATTGTAAACGATAATCTTTTCAATATTGCCGATAGGGATATTAATACTGTCGCCATTGCCAAAAGTAGCGTTTGTGTCCATTTTATCGTCGTCCAAATCAAAATCCCGATTGATACATGACGAAAAGGATAAGATAAATAAACTAAAAATAATCTGAAAGACTAAAATTTTTTTTCTCATTTTTGCTTCTTAATTTATTAAGTAATTGATGTGTGGTAAATAAAAAACAGTGCAAAGGTATGAATAATTTTTAATAGGGCAATAATTAAGCATTATTTAAATATAATTGATTTTGGCGATTTGTGATTATTGCGGGTTTCAAAGCCTGCCATCGCGGGCGGAGCGGAGACCCGCAAACCGTATCTCGTTTTTCAGGGGATCCCGCGTCAAGCGCGGGATGACGGCTGCGATAATTAAGAACAAACACGAAACCGACGGACTTAGTTCATTCAATATTCCTCAAACGGATTACCATCGCTCAAATTCTCAAGGTCTTCCTCATCATACCCGTCCAAATTCAAAAGATCGTCATTCCCGTAAAAATCGTCATTTTCCGCGCCGAAAGTTTGCATTTTGGTTTCAAATTCCTCGAAATTAATCGTTTGAACCGGCGGACGCCCCACCAATTTAACGCACTCCGCTTTCGGCTGACTTTTGCCCGTGATGATTTCTTTCAATTCCATGAAAAAAGCCCTGTCGGTGAGAAAATCAAAAACATACAGTATTTTTTGACGTTCCTCGTCCAAGAGATCGCTCAGCCGCGTGGAGTCCATTATATAACTGTCTTTTTCAGAGCTTATATCCATCTCTATCAGCGTGATTTCCTTTTCTTTTTCCCAATTCTCGTCGCAGATAAAAAAAGAGGTCATCTCATCTTTTTTGTATCCGACGGAATTCAAAATGGCTTCGTGCAAATCATAAAAAGTAGCGTCGGAATCAATTAAAATGTCTCGCCTGAAATTATCCGCTTCGTCCGATAAAATAACAAATCTGTAAACCATAATCTTAAAAATTCATAACTTGTAATTTATCCAAAATATCCTCTCACAATGCCCCGCTGAGAATTTACGATAAAAGCAACAATGGCTTCTTTTTCGGCGGAATTGGGAACCGTTTCGTCAATCTGTTTCAACGCTTCCTTGAAATTCAGTCCCGACTGATACAAAATCCGGTAAATTTCCTGAATGGTTGAAATCCGTTCGTTGTCGAAATTCCTTCTTTTCAAGCCCACAACGTTAATCCCCGAATAGGAAATCGGTTCGCGCCCGATAATAACATAAGGGGGAATATCTTTGTTGACGCGCGAACCGCCCTGAATCATCGTGTGCATGCCGATGCGCGTAAACTGGTGAACCAGCGCCCCGCCGCTCAAAATGGCATAGTCGTCCGCTTCAACTTCCCCCGCCAGTTGGGTGGCATTTCCCAATATCACATTATTTCCCAGTACGCAGTCGTGCGCCGTGTGTGAGTAAGCCATTAGCAGACAGTTGTTTCCGACAACGGTTTTGCCTTTCGCCGCCGTCCCCCGGTTCACGGTGGCGCATTCCCTGACGGTTGTGCCGTCGCCGATTTCGGCTGTGGTTTCCTCTCCCTTGAATTTCAAATCCTGTGGAACAGCGGCGATTACCGCGCCCGGAAAAATCCGGCAGTTGCTGCCGATTCGAGCGCCGTTCATAATCACGACATTCGGATAAATGAGGGTATTGTCGCCGATCACGACATCTTTTTCTATCGTAACAAAGGGGCTGACCGTAACATTTTTCCCGATTTTTGCATCGGGATGTACTGACGATAAATTTGGAAGCATAAGATATGTGTGAAAAATGAGTTATTTATTTTTTATTATCTGCGCCATAAATTCAGCTTCGCAAGCCAGTTTTTCCCCCACGAAAGTATAGCCTTTCATAATGGCTGTGCCTCGCCGGAACTCGGAAGCCAGTTCCACCCTGAAAATCAGGGTATCGCCGGGCGATACTTTCCGGCGGAATTTCACATTGTCGATTTTCATAAAATAAGTGGAATACCTGTGCGCTTCGTCTAATCCGTTCAACACCAGCAGCCCGGCAGCCTGCGCCATCGCCTCGACAATTAAAACGCCCGGCATAACCGGCTCTTCGGGGAAATGCCCCTGAAAAAAAGGTTCATTGACCGACACATTTTTAATCGCCACAATGTGCATCGCGCCGATTTCAATCACTTTATCGACCATTAAAAATGGAAAACGGTGCGGAAGCAATTCTTTAATCCTGACAACGTCCATTACGGGCGGAAGGTTGGGATCGTAAACCGGTGCCTGTATGTCGTTGAGTTTAATGTCTTTCCGAATAAACCGCGCAAATTGGTTGTTGATTTTGTGTCCGGGGCAATTGGCGATGATCCGTCCTGTAATCGGCTTTCCAATCAGGGCGATATCTCCCAAAATATCCAGCAGTTTATGCCGGGCAGGTTCATTGTTGTAAACCAGCGGTTTATTCATGATATAACCCAGTTCGGATGCGTTTTTGTGCTTCACGCCCATGGTATCGGCAAGGCGGTCGAAACGCTCCTGACTGATTTGGTGTTCGTAAATCACAATCGCGTTATCCAAATCGCCGCCCCGTATTAATCCGTTTTGCAAAAGCGGTTCGATTTCGCGGACAAAAACAAATGTACGGCTTGCCGCTATTTCTTCCTTGAAATTTTTCAAATCGTTCAGGGTCGCGTACTGATTATCAAGGAAAAACGAATCAAACGTGATGTGCGCATTGATGCCGAAACTGTCGTCGGGTAGCACCGTAATCGAAGAACCGGTTTCACTGTCGGCGACCTCAATTTTGTGTTTCACCACATAATATTCCCTCACCGCATCCTGTTCGGCAAGCCCAACCCGCTCAATTTCATCGGCATATATGACGGCGCTTCCGTCTAATATCGGAAATTCCGGCGCATTCACTTCAATCAGGCAATTATCGACCTGATAGGCGTATAATGCAGCCATGGCGTGTTCGACGGTAGAAACGGTAACTTCATTCTTTGAAAGCACCGTCCCCCGCTGCGTTCCCTTTACATTTTCGGCAAGAGCGTCAATCACGGGCTGACCTTCCAAATCAATCCGTTTAATTTTGTAACCGTGATTAGCCGGCGCGGGATTAAACTTGATTTCGATTTCAAGTCCCGTATGCAATCCTTTGCCTTTCAGGGAAAAGCTTTCTTTCAATGTATGTTGTTTTGTATTCATCTATTTTTGTATTGTTGGTCAGCCCGGTCAAGTATTATTTTTGCTTGATCCATGCTGCCTTGCACTATTTTGTAATTTAAATTGCCGTCGATCCCAGAACTTTATGCAAGGATTCGTACGCATTCAACAGGATGCGATTCATTTTGTTGTTTCTTTTAGACATCGCCGCCTGATAATCCTTAAAATCGGGACGTTGATTCTTTTTTAAGTTCTTCAATTGCTCTATTCATCTCCGGCAATTTCCGGAAATGAATGCTTGAACGAAGAAAGTCTTTCAAATTAATAGCCGGCATACCCATAATATTCCTGTCCGATTCGATATTGCCGATAATGCCCGTCTGTGCGCCGACGCCCACATTATCGCCGATTTCAATATGTCCGACCGCGCCCGACTGCCCGCCAAACATACAGTTTTTCCCAATTTTGGTTGAACCCGCAATACCGGTTTGCGCCGCAATAACCGTGTTTTCCCCGATTTCCACGTTGTGGGCAATCTGAATCAGGTTGTCCAATTTCACGCCGCGACGGATGACGGTCGAATCCATTACCGCCCTGTCAATGGTTGTATTGGCGCCGATTTCAACCTCGTCTTCAATTCGCACATTTCCCAATTGTGGGATTTTTTTATAATCACTGCCTTCTTTGGCAAACCCAAATCCGTCGGCGCCAATCACCGCACCGGCATGGATGATGCATTTTTTCCCAATGCTACAGCCGGCATAAATTTTCACGCCCGGATAAATAACGGTATCATCGCCAACCGTAACATGTTCGCCGATATAAACATGGGGGTAGATTTCTACATTTTTGCCGAGTGCGACATGCTCGCTGATATAAGCAAAAGCGCCTATATAAATCGCTTCGGGCGAAAACCCCGCCGAAGGACTGACGAAAACGGGCGACTCAATGCCTTTTTTGCGGTTTTTCCCTTTCTCAACCTGTTCCATGAGCAAAGCCAGCGCAAGATATGCATTCGGCACGCGGATAAGCGTTAAAGTGGAAGGCAAGGTTTTTTCAGGCACAAAATCATTATTTACCAGCGCTATACTCGCCCCAGTTTCATAAATATAATGTGTGTATTTCAAATTGGCAAGAAAAGTAAGCGTTCCGGGTTTTCCATCGTCGATTTTTGAGAAATTGTTCACTCTCGCCAGTTCGTTCCCTTCTATTTTTCCCTGAAGAATGTTTGCAATTTCTTTTGCAGTGAACTCCATTTTGTTGTTTTTTCAATTAAGTATGTGTGAAAAATTAAATTATATTTTTAAAATTTTATTCTGGATTGCTTCAGGCTTCGCCTTCGCAATGACGGCTGCGGTATTGCAACCCCAGCGCGTCATTGCGAACCGCAAAGCGGTGAAGCAAACCAGAAAAAATAATATGAACTGTTACTTAATTAATGGTGCACAAAAGTACGGAATTTATTCCGTATCTCGCAAAAAACAAAAATAATACTTTTTAATCTTTTTTGAAAGCAATTGAATATTAAGCATATCCGACGCGACGGAAATGTCCTCCGTACTGCCGTCTTTGAACAGAATGTCGATGCTGTCGTCGGCTTCGCTGTACATGTTGGTAGATATGGTTTCCGAAAAAATCAGGGATGCGGCGTCTTCAGGCGACAGGCGGTATTTTTCGGCAAAGTAACGCACCTTGTCAGCCGCCAACTCCGGCGGAAAGGGTTTTGAATTAACTTCTATCTTGAATAAATTCCGGTTAACCAGCCCGGAGCAAAGCAGCGACAGGACTTTATCGGCGCTTTTTGTCCACGTTTTGAGCGCGTACCAAATATCGTTGTCGTCCAAATCCACGAAATGCCGGATGGCTTCGGGGTCGGTTTCAAAACGTTGCCTGTCTACCTTATTATACAGGAAATATTTCAACGGGTAGGGGATTTTCGGTTTGTCGCCGAGAACCGCCGGACGTTTAGCCCGGTTCAAGGTGTTGATCATCATTTTTTCCGCCGCCAGCGCCGTCTTGTGCAAATACACTTGCCAGTACATCAAACGCCGCGCCATCAGAAAGTTTTCGATGGAATAGATGCCTTTGGCTTCCACCACCAATTTATCGTTTTTCACGTTAAGCATTTTGATAATTCGCGCCGAGCCAATATTCCCTTCGGTTACGCCGGTAAAAAAACTGTCGCGCCGCAGATAATCCAGTCGGTCGACGTCCAACTGTCCGCTGACCAACTGATGCAGAAACCGTTTGGGATAAGTATCCCGAAAAATTTCAATCGCCAAACTCAATTTCCCGTCCATTTCCTCATTCATCCGGTTCATCAGCATCAGGGAAATATCTTCGTGGCAAATTTCTGTTACCAAAGAACTTTCCAGAACATGAGAGAAAGGCGCATGACCCATGTCGTGCATCAGAATGCAAGCCATCGCGCCGTCTTTTTCTTCGTCGGAAATCGCATGACCTTTGGAACGCAGTTGCGCAACGGCTTCCGCCATCAGGTGCATCGCCCCCAGGGAATGATGAAACCGCGTATGAACGGCGCCCGGATAAACATAAAACGCCAGTCCCAGTTGCCTGATTCTGTTCAGCCGTTGAATATAAGGATGATTGATAATCCGGTAGATAAATTCGTTCGGAATGGCGATGAAGCCGAAGACGGGGTCGTTGATTATTTTTGTTTTTTTATTCACCTTTTATCGTCAATTACAAATTACGAAATTTAAGGGAACAAAATTACAAATAAAAATGATTAATGATTAATCTGGATTGCTTCGCTTCGTTCGCAATGACGTGTGCGGTGTTTCAACTTCGCGGCGGCACAATCGCGCCAATGGCTGCGATATTGCAATCCACTGCGTTATTGCGAACCTCGAAGGGGTGAAGCAATCCAGAAAGAAAATTTTCTAATTTCATATTTTTTAATGTTTATTTAACTTTTTTATTGTACTGTTACGTTAAAACTACTTGTCCAAGTGTTGCCGCTTTCGTCTGTGATGTTACTGATGGGTATTTGCGTATCTTCTGGCGCAGAAGAACCAACCGTAAAGTTAATAGTATATGCCTATTAGCTTTGGAACTTCCCAAACCAATATCCCCGTAGTTTACTTGTGTGGTTGGCGTAAGTTCCGAAACATATGAACTGGTGGTAGAGAATGTGGCTTTAACTCCCGTTGCCGCACTGGTTCCGGTATTTTTAAATACACTTGTAATTGTACCGTTTCGCCATTGTTGACAATTCCATCCCCATTGTTATCGGAATACACCTCAATATTTGTCAAATGCTATTCGGGCGTTTGCGGCTGCGACCGTCACATTGAAACTTGCCGTCCAAGTGTTTCCGCTAAAAAAAGTTTTGTTTTCATATTATTACTTTTTAAATTAAAATTGTTTATTGTTTTTAAGGAAATAAAAAAGTGTTTCCTCATTTAATTTGTTTAATTAATTGTTTTAAATTTTGATTTGTGGGGCAAAGATACAAAAATATTCCTTAATCGCAAAAAAGGTTGAACTGTGGTGCATTTGACCTCGCCGATTTTAATTGATTTCGCCGAACTTCGTCTCAAATTGTCGCGGAGCTAAATTATCATCCATCATTGCGAACCGCGAAGCGGCGAGGGCAAAAGCCCCGTCATCCCGCGCTCGACGCAAGATCTCCCGAAAAAATGCGCTGCGCCTTAGCGTACAATTAACCCCGCAACGACAAACCTACAGCGATTTCAAAAAAATTCTCCGAAACTCATACTCAAAATTAGGCGTAAAAACCGACTTCCCAAAGGTATTTTTAATTTCCATCACAGACCAAAAGCGTATTTGGTCAATCTCTTTTTTCTCGAACAGGAAAGTCCCGTCATAAACGGTTTTGTAGGAATAAACAAGTTCTTTTTCGACGTCCGACTCGAAAATATAGGATTGCAGAAATTCGGGGATGAAATTTTCAATGCCCAATTCTTCCCCCGCTTCCCGGTACAGAGCGGCTTCTACGGATTCTCCGAAATCCATATGCCCGCCAACGGAAGTATCCCATTTTCCGGGCTGAATATCTTTGTTTGCCGCTCGTTTTTGCAGCAACAAATTGCCCTGCGAATTAAAAACATGCAGGTGAACAACCGGATGCAGGGCTTTACCGCCGCTGTGACAGAGGCTACGGGTAGCCTGTCCGACCACCTGCCCCGATTCATCGACCAATGGGAATATTTCTTCCGGCATGTAATTCGTTATATTTTATCCAATGAAACCTCCTCTTCTTCCTTCGGATCGGCTTTCACCAAAAGGATACTCAATTCATACAGCGCATATAACGGGATGAAAACCAGCGATAAAGTGAAAGGATCTCCGGTAGGTGTAATCACTGCGGCAAGCATCAGTAGCGCCACAACGGCATGGCGGCGGTAGGTTTTGAAAAACGACTTTTTCAGGATGCCGATTTGCGACAATAGCCACGAAATCAGCGGCATTTCAAAGATAAGTCCCATTACGAATACCAATATCAGAAAATTGTCCATGTACGAATCAAGCGACACGGTGTTGCGAATTACGTCGCTCAAAGTGTAGCTGTAAAGGAAGCGCAAGGTCATCGGGAAAATCAAGCCGTAGCCGACAAGGCAGCCGGCAAAAAACATAAGGGAGCCGAAAAGGAATACCCAACGCACGTTGTTCTTTTCATGCTTATACAGCGCCGGACTGACAAAACGCCATATTTCAAACAATATGTAAGGGCAAATCAATATCAGCGCAAGCCAGAATGAAGTGCTTAGATGTCGGAAAAACGGAGCGGTTAAGTCAATATTGATCATGTTGATCGAAAAATGATCATCGCAGAAATCCGGCAAACCCGGCATTGACCGGCTTAACCGGCACATCCATTGATAGAGGAAAAAATCGGCTTTGGCGGGAGCCATAATGATGTTGTCGAAAAACTGCGGCATGATGACAAACCCCCCGATAGCGAAGATAAATAAGACGATAACAATCCGGAACAACGTCCAACGAAGCTCTTCCAGATGATCCCAGAATGACATTTCCTGAGCGCTCATTCGACCGATATAAGAAGTTTATTTTTTATCGTTCAAAGGATTGTCGGACTTGATGTCTTCTTCGATTTCTTTCATCCCGTCTTTAAATCCTTTGATACCTTTCCCAATCCCTTTCATCAATTCGGGAATTTTCTTGCCGCCGAAAAGCAGCAGGATAACAACGAGTAGAATAGCCCATTCCCAGCCGGTAGGAAGCCCTATTAGAAAAATAGATAATAATGTTTGCATACTGTTTTTTATTTAAGTATTGTAATGGCAAAAACTTGCTTGCAAAAGTAGGGCTTTTTTCAATAATATCAATAAAATTATGTGTGAAAAAAATATAAACTAATTATGACAATTAAGAATTTAGGTCGCCTTAATTCTTAATTGTTTCACGCTTTCCTCAATTAAAAATGCCAGTTTCGGTTGTGCCTCCCGCGCGGCTTTCTGCACTTCTTCGTGGCTCACTTCCACGACTTTGCCGTATACCGCCATATCGGTAATCACGGAAACGCCAAGTACTTTCATGCCGCCGTGCCGCGCAACAATCACTTCCGGCACGGTGGACATTCCCACCGCGTCGCCGCCGATGATGTTGAAATAATGATACTCCGCCGGCGTTTCAAATGTCGGTCCTTGCGTACCCACATATACGCCGTGTTGCAGTTTTATGCGGTTCTTTTCGGCAATTGCGACAGCCGTTTCCCGCAGTTTTTTGTCATACACATCGCTCATATCGGGGAAACGAGTGCCTAACGCATCCTCGTTTTTGCCACGCAAGGGATGTTCGGGAAACAAATTAATATGGTCGTCAATCAACATGATGTCGCCGACCTCAAACGCGCTGTTCATGCCGCCTGCCGCATTGGATACAAACAGGTATTCAATGCCGAGCAGTTGCATCACCCGAATCGGATACGTTACCTGTTTCATATCGTAACCCTCGTAAAAATGAAACCTGCCCTGCATGGCAAGAACCGGTTTACCACCCAGTTGTCCGACAATCAAATTCCCGTGATGCCCTTCAACCGTCGAAACCGGGAAATTCGGGATTTTTTCGTAAGGAATTTCCTTTTTGCCGGTGATATTGCTCGCCAAATCGCCTAATCCGGTGCCGAGAATAATGCCTATGTTAGTGTTTTCGGGTATCTGTGGTCTCAGCCACGATACGGTTTCTTTTAAAATTTGTAACATGATTTTCTATTTTTTGAATGAATAATTTTTCCTCTTCCGGTTCAAATACCACCTCTATCGGCGCGTAATATATCGAACCCTTTATTTCTTCCCCGATATGGGGATTGTGCGTCAACCTCGCGGCGTCTTTTTCGGACGTGATTATCAATTTATCTTTATTGGGTATGCGATTAAAAATGTTCGTTATTTTCAAAATGTCTTTCCGGCTAAAATCGTGGTGGTCGGGATAAATCATAGTTTGCAGGCGGGAGGTATATTTTTCGAGATATTGAATCAAATCCTCCGGGTGGGCTAAGCCCGTAAGCAAAAGGAAAGAGAAAGATTCTTTTTTCAGCCGTTCCATATTTTCCTTTTGCGCGGCGCTTTTTTCGGGGAAAACCGGCAAAAGCCCCTTGTAAGCGAATTGAGAATTAAACGTCAAATCGGCTTGTGCAGAAGGTTGTTTCGTCATTTGCACCTGTTTTGTAAAAACAACGATGTCCGCCCGTTTTGCATTTCTCGCCGGTTCTCGCAAACGTCCTGCCGGTAACAGATAATCTTCATCGAACGGGCGGCGGCTGTCGGTCAATAAAATGGACAGCGAGGGTTTTACGTAACGGTGCTGGAAAGCGTCGTCCAGCAAAATCACTTCCGGTCGTTGGGTTTCCGGGAAATCCAGTAAATTCCGAATGCCCCGCCGACGATTGGAATCGACGGCTACCGTAACGTCGGGGAATTTCCGGTGCATTTGACAGGGTTCGTCGCCAATGCTGTGGCTGTCGGCATGTTCGTCGGCGAGGATAAAACCGCGCGTTTTTCGCTTGTATCCCCGACTTAGGACGGCTACCCTGTAGCGGCGTTTTAACAACCGGATTAAATATTCCGTGTGAGGCGTTTTGCCCGTTCCGCCCGCTGCGAGGTTTCCGACCGAAATAATCGGCGCGTCAAACGTTTCGACGGGTAAAAATCTCCAATCGAAGAGTTTATTTCTCACCCAAACTCCCAATCCGTATAGCCATGACAGCGGCAGCAACGCTTTATTGATTTTGCCGGACATTTATGTTATCTTAAATCGACGGCAAATTTACGGGATAAAATTGAATTTTCACACAGGTTTTTTGCTATCGGACGGAAAACATGTATTTTTGCGGCTGAAATAATTAAAAAACTAAGAGTTAAGAACCAAGAATTTTTTAACTAATTCCCATGAAACACATTTATTTTCTCATTCTCTTCTCGCTCCAATTTCATTCCCTATTCCCCCAGCCGTCAAAAGAGTGGCAGGATGTTTCCATCACCGGCGTCAACCGCCTCCCCATGCGGGCGAGCGCTTTTGCGTTTGAAAACCGGCGTTTGGCGGAAAAAGGGAAAAAGGAACAGTCGGCGTATTTTCTGTCGCTCAACGGCTTGTGGAAGTTCAAATGGGTAGAAAATCCTTCCCTGCGCCCCGCCGGTTTTTATCTGGACGACTTCGATGCAAACGCTTGGGAGTATTTCCAAGTCCCTGCAAATTGGGAGTTTAATAATACCGGAAAAACTTACGGTTATCCGATTTATGTTAACCACCCGTATGAATTTGGCGTCCGCCATCCCGACCCGGATAAATTGCCGGAAAATATTCCATCCGATTACAATCCGGTAGGGCTGTACCGGCGCACTTTCACCCTCCCCGCCGCGTGGGACGGGCGCGAGACGTTTATTCATCTCGGCGCCGTCAAATCGGCTTTCTACCTGTGGATTAACGGGCAATATGTGGGCTATAGCGAAGATTCCAAGCTGGAAGCCGAGTTCAACATCACGCCCTATCTGCGCGATGGCGACAACACCGTAGCCCTTGAAGTGTACCGGTGGAGCATCGGCAGTTACTTGGAATGTCAGGATTTCTGGCGCATTTCGGGCATCGAACGCGATGTTTACCTGTATGCGCGACCGAAATTGGACGTTCGCGATTTCAAGATTATCAGCGGTTTGGACGAACATTACAAAGACGGGATATTCACGCTTTCTGTCGAAGTCAACAACAGGGCTTTGAAACACGGGGAAAAGGCGGCGGCTCCCGTGCGCTGCAAACTGCAATTTGTCCTTGCGGATGCTGCCGGGAAAACGGTTTTTGAACAGGAAAAAGCGCTGTCTTTTTCCGCCCGCCGCGAGTTTGCGACCATCGAAACCCGCCTGCCGGACGTGAAACCCTGGTCGGCGGAAATCCCCAATTTATATACTTTATATATTACCCTCTCGGACGATTCCGGCAATATTTTGGAAGTAATCCCCTGCAAAACCGGTTTCCGCACGATTGAAATCAAAAACGCGCAATGCCTGATTAACGGAAAGCCTGTGTATATCAAAGGCGTGAACCGCCACGAACATCATCCGCTCACGGCGCACGTTGTTTCCGAAGCCGATATGCGCAAAGATATTGAATTGATGAAACAGTTGAATATCAATGCCGTGAGAATGTCGCATTATCCCAATCATCCCCTGTTTTACGAATTGTGCGACGAATACGGTCTCTACGTTTGCGATGAAGCAAACATCGAATCGCACGGGATGGGATACGATTTGGACAGGACACTGGGAAACGACCACCGCTGGCTGAATGCGCATTTAGACCGCGTAATGCGGATGTATGAGCGGGACAAAAATCATCCCTGCGTTATTTTTTGGTCGCTGGGAAACGAAGCCGGCAACGGTTACAATTTTTACAATGCCTATGCGAGCCTGAAAAAAGCCGATCCGACCCGTCCCGTGCAGTATGAACGCGCCGTGTTTGAATGGAATACGGATATTTATGCGCCTCAATATCCATCGCCGGAAGGTTTTCGCCGGTATGCCGAAACACGCCCCGATCGTCCGACAATCGCTTCGGAATACGCCCATGCTATGGGAAACAGTCTGGGTAATTTCAAGGATTATTGGGAGATAATCGAAAACCCGAAATACCCGACCCTGCAAGGCGGATTTATCTGGGAATGGCTTGACCACGGACTTCAGGTAACCCGCAACGGGAAAACATTTTATGCCTACGGCGGCGATTTCGAGCCGGAATCGGTTTTTGAAGGACGCAGCAAAGACCGCAATTTTGTGATGGACGGCATGATTAATTCGGGGCGTATCCCGCAGCCCGGCGCGTATGAAGTAAAAAAAATATACCAAAATATCGCGACCCGTCCGGCGGGCAATTCCCCTTACGCGGTGGCGGTAACGAACAAATATTTTTTCCGCGATTTGAGCAACTACTATCTGGTGTGGGAATTGCTCGAAAACGGCGTTGCGGTTCAGTCGGGCGCGATTGAGAACCTTTCCGTCGCTCCGCAGCAAACCGTTGTCCTGCCATTGCCGGTAACTTACGCTCGGTTGCCGGAAAAGGAGTATTTCCTAAACGCGGTTTATTGCCTCAAAACGCCCGAACCTTTTCTCGCGGCGGATTTCCCGATTGCCTCCGAGCAGATGGCTTTATCGCCCTTTGTCGCGCCTGCGATCGCCCCGTCGCACGCGCCGCTCAAAGTCGCCCTCACCGATAGCGAATGGACGGGCAAGGGGCGGGATTTTTCCGTTACCTTTGATTTGCAGACCGGTTTAATCAAAAACTACACTTTCAAGGGCAGGCGGCTGATTACCGCCGGTGCGCAGGTAAATTTCCACCGTCCGACAACCGACAACGATTATGGCGCTCAATCTCACCGAAAACTGCGCATTTGGCGCAATGCGGGGAAAACGGAACCCGCGCGTGTGAACGTCAAGCAGGAGGGCGAAACGTGGCGGATTATATCGGAAAAATCCCTGCTGGGCGGCGACGCACGCTTTACTCAAACCTACACCGTCGACGGTGCGGGTGCGATTATGGTCGAAAACCGCTTTGAAACAATCGGCGGGGAATATCCCATGATGCCTAAATTCGGCAATATCCTCCTCGTTCCGAAACAGTATGACAGGCTGACTTACTACGGGCGCGGGGCTTGGGAAAATTACATCGACCGCAATTCGGCGGCGCATGTGGGTCTATACGCAAGTACGGTCAGCGAACAGTATTTCCCTTACGGTCGCCCGCAGGAAAACGGCAACAAGACCGATGTGCGCTGGCTTTCGCTAACCGACAAAAAAGGCTTCGGCTTGGAAATCATCGGCGAACAGCCGTTGGAATTTTCGGCGTTGCATTTCTCCATCGACGATTTGGATCCGGCGCCGGAACCGGATCAGTACCACGCCGGCGAACTGGAAAAACGGGCGGAAATCTACCTCAATGTAGATTATCGTCAAATGGGCGTGGCGGGGATTGATAGTTGGTATTCTTTGCCGCTGGAGAGGTATCGCGTCAATTACGGTTCTTATTGTTATCGGTATTTTATTCGGGGGGTTGTGCGCTAAGGCGTGAAAACACCGAGCCGTAGGGGCAAAAATTTTTTTGCCCCTACTCAAAAAACTTACCAAAAAATAATAAATAGAACAAAAATATTTTTTAACTTTGCCCCGTTAAAATTTTATGCAGCGTTTTTTCCTCCCAAAAAGTGTGACAAAAAAATACATACAATATAATTAATATTTAAAAACATGAAAAAGTTTATCCTATCACTATCCATCCTGTTTATAGGCTTCATCGCCAAAGGCGTACAGTCTTTAGGCGGAGGAACACACTATATTAATGGGACTTACTTGGACGGTACTACTTATCTGGTAAATGAAAATAGTGGCGACGTGACTATTCTTCTTTCGAGGACTTATATTTACAATAATGGGATAGGCGTCAATGGCGGCGAAAAAGACAGTGAACCCTGTATTGATATCTTAGGTGGTAATAAAGTGAAGCTTATTTTAGAGGGTACCAGCGAGTTACGGGGCGGAAAGTGTTCTCCGGCAATCAGGGTGCGACCGGGAGCGGAACTGATTATAGAAGGTAGCGGTGAATTACATGCGTATGGAGGAGAAGCGAGCCAGACCAAACCTTATTTTTGGGATGGAGGAGGAGATGTCGCTAAGTCCTTTCAATTAAGCGGCGGCGCCGGAATAGGCGGTGGATTTGATGTTGATAACAATAAAATTTATGTGGAAGAATTAGATGACAATCAGTATTTGTGGAATTTTGAAATCCCGGATGGGCTGACTGCATCGGATTTACCTACTCTACCTGCGGACTATTGGGCTGTAGTCGGGGGGAGATATCAATGGATGACAGGTTACGGAGCCTGCGGGGATATCATTATTAACAGCGGTACGGTGGAGGCTTACGGAAAGAGCGAGTCGCCGGGTATTGGTCCGGCAGGTTTTTATACCAAAGGGGGTCGTATTGAAATAAATGGCGGCTCCGTGTATGCCCAAGGGGGTAGAGGCGCGCCGGGTATCGGATGCGTCAAAGAGAGTTATGTCTCTGAAATAAAAGTAGGCGGCGGGAATGTAATCGCAGAAGGCGGCGAAGGCGCGCCGGGAATCGGCGGGGCGGGTGAACACTGCTATATAGAGCATATCAATTTAGAGATCGGCAATGTTACGGCGAAGGCGGGTAACGGCGATGCGGTCGGTATCGGCGCGGGTAGGAACAGTAAAATAAACCAGATTAATATACACACCGACGTAACGGCTGAAAGCAGCCGGGAAGGGATTCCCTCCATCAGCGCGTTGGACGGGAGCGCCATTGAGTATATTAAGCTCTTCGACGGGAATGTAACGGCTAAAAACGGGATCGGGAAGATAGGCGACATAACTGATTTGATAATAAAGGCGATCTATTTCTACGGTGGAGCAATTGACGGAAGGGTGGAAAAAGGAAATGGTGGGACATGGAAAACTTATCCGAATGAAGTAGCGAATGCCGGCGACCTTTCTAAGTACAAATTACCGACTTTGGGGTATGTCGAAAATCCCATCTATGAGAATGAGAACGCCACTAGCGCAACTATCATTACGCCAGACAAAACAAAATATACTGCCTATTTCGAAGACGCAATGCTTACGACCGTCGAAGGGCTGACTGTTGTGATAGGGGGTAATCTTTACGACTCTCTACGGGTTCTTCATAGGAACGGGAGCATCGTGTCTCCTCAGCACTGGTATTTAACGAATGAGGAAACGGGGGAGGTAGCCATTTATAGAAATGAGAGAATGATTTATAAGGAAACGGCAAGAGAGACACATCCCGATTATGTTCAGCCTGATATTCCGCGTCATTATGTTGATTTAAGCAAGGTTTTCACAGTCGGTTGTGATGTAGAAAATCCGGATGTAAACATATCTGTTCGTTATCATGACGGGCTTTATCCGAATAATAGTCCGTTGCATGATGAGGGTGAAGGCGAAGTAACGTTTATCGTTCACGGGGAAACAGAGGATGATGTGCCGCATTATAGATATATTTGGTATAAAGACGGCGTTAAAGTAGATGAAGGAGAGAAGAAGAATACTTATACCGTCTATCGACAATGGGATGAAGATTTTTCGGGTTGTTCGGTTCGGTTGGACACGGTTTGGGGGCGTTTCACAGCCGGTTTTAATGTAATCGATGGAAACAATGATGTAAATACAAAAATTCGTTATCATGACGAGCTTTATCCGAATAATAGTCAGTTGATTGAACAGGGTGAGGGTGAAAACGAAGTAACGTTTATCGTTCACGGCGCGGATATTAACGACGTTCTTGTTTATCGGTATGTTTGGTACAAAGACGGCATCAAAGTGGATGAAGGATATGAAAATACTTACACCGTTCGTAAACAATTCGGCGAGAATATTTCGGGTTACTCCGTTAAGTTGCAAATTGTCGGCGATTTCACTTTTGAATCCAACAATAATGAAGTCATGCTTTTTACGGGGATTGGTATATTCCAAACGTTTGAAACGAATCCGGTTCGTTATCATTACGAACCTGCCTCTTCAAAAAATTTAACGGTTGAGGTGAAAACAACCGACGCCGTAGCCAATCAAGCGGCTGTATTTTATAAATGGAATATATCCGGTTTGGTGAACGGAGAATCCGGCGTAAAAACGTTTGAATATGGCTCGCTAAACGGCGTTTTCAACAACACTTTTGTAGACACGATCACCCACTTGGAAGTTCATTCCTCGCCGTTGGTCGCTTTTGATTTCAATGCGCCGGGTGCAGACGCTCATGCATTCTTCACCGGAAAAGTGTTAACCGATGAAAACACTTTAACCGATAAAACGGATACGCCCATAGAGATAACCCAACTTGTAGTTCCCGGCGGCACGGTTACCATAAACACCGATTATAACGGGAGCCTCATCGTTGAAGACTATCACGGCGGCACGATCACCCTCGCTACAAACGGTCCCTATTACTCCGTTTTAGATAACAGCACACCAAATGCAAACAACTCCGGCATAATCACCGTAATACACGATACCCTCGCCAACGATTTGGGCAATTTCATTCCGGGAGATATAAGATTGTCGCCGGGCATAAGGAATCTTGAATTTACGGTGCGCCCCAACCGGAATACGGCGGTAAGGCAGAGATACACTTGGACGTATTCCGACGCGGAGGGCGAACACACCATCATCACCACCACGAATACGTTAACTTTAAGAGATTACAATTTAACTTCCGATGTGAAAATCAAATGCGAACTGCAAAATAAGGATGTGGTATATGCAATAAAGAACTTTCGCTATGCCTCTCCCGCAGGTGATTATTCCGAAATGAACATCTTCAATCTTGAGCATGAAATTACCATGCCGCATTCTGTCGACACAATCCGGTTTTCGACAGAATTATACCCATCATATGAACATATAACGGTAAAAGGCGTTGGCTCGCACGAATTAGATTACGGACCCAACAGATTTGATATTGTTTTCACTGACAATGAAGACAATGACAACAACCGGATTTACAAAATTCTGGTCAACCGCTTATACAAGTCAATTGATGATCCTGTCGACGAGCCGACCGGCATTGCCGCCGTTGATTCAAAAATCACTGTCCGTCGGCTGTCGAATAATATTCTAATCGACACGCCCAATAAGGAAACCATTTCGATTTATGACCTCAACGGTATCTTGATTAAAAAATTAGACAAAGAAGCCGGAACAGTACAAGTGGACTTGGGCAATTATCGGCTGCGGAATTTTTTGGTTGTGAGAGGCGCAGATTGGGTGCGGAAGGTTTGGTGAAATAATGATAAATGATTAATTATTAATGTGCGTAAGGCGCAAAAAGCCCCGTCATCTCGCGTCGAGCGCGGAAAGACGGGGCTTCTTTTTCTTGCGTCGCTTTGCGGTTTCCCTACTCGGGTAGTGTCTCGAACTAAAGCATGTCTCCGACATGCTAAGCGGAACGCTTGCTTTTAACATGCGTAGTCAGAGACTACGCCGAGCGGGGGTTTTTATCCACAATTATTTCGCAAGTAATAAACAACAACTTGAATTATCAGTTAAAAATATACCGCACCCCTATCTGCAAACTCCAGCATTGATCGTAGTTGAGGTAAGTATCATAAGTTTGAGTAAGAAAGGCGTTGTTGATTTTTACCATCGAAAACGCGGGGACGTTGTTTTCGTCTTTTCCTTCGTATTGCAGGATTTTGCCGTAATTGCTTGCAGCCATATTCTTGTTTACTCCCCATTTTGAATTGAGCATGTTACCCACATTCAGCACATCAAGGCTTAACTGTAAAGTGTTGATTGACCTGCCTATTTTTACTTTAAAATCCTGAAGAAAACGAAAGTCAAACTTGTGTACCAAAGGCGCTCGCGATGCGTATGCTTCCGCATATTCGCCCTTGTGTTTGCTCAAATATTTGTCCTGTTCCATGAATGCAAAAAATGCGTCTTCGTCTTCCTGCGTGATAAATTTAATTTCGCCTCTTTCCGCCGGAATGTATATCAGGTCGCCGTTTACTCCATCGCCGTTCATATCGTTGGCGTACAGGAACGAGTCGCCATAGGGCGAATAGCCGCGATAGTAAAGGCTGACGGTAGTTCCGGAAGTTTTGGAAGCGGTAGGAATTCGCCACGCCAAAGAACCGATCATCTGGTCGGGAATCACGTATTGCGAGCGTTGTATGCCGGAAATATTCGCCCCGTTGACCGAATAGATATTCACCCATGCCGAGTTTGCATTGCTTCCGGGATTACCGGAAATTTCCTTCATTTCGGTGTGGGTAAAGGCAGTCATGAGGTCTAAACTTTCCGCCGGTTTGGCTTTCAGCGTGAGGTTTAGCGTATAGCCGTAGCCTTTATTCGTATTGGTCAGTACGCAGGCGTCTCTTACGGCGTTATAATACCGGTCGGCGGGATAGATGTAGCGATTGTCGGAACCGGAAAAAGTTTCCCAACTGCTGTCGGGATTTTTAACGGCATAATTTACCTGCATCACCGCATGGATGTTTTTTGTGTAAATGCCTTCCGCCGTTACCGTAAACGGGAAACCGACCGGGATTTGATAATCTACGGCAACGGAATTTTTCCAAACCTGCGGCATTTTAAATTCGGGGTCAACTCCCGCAATGGAACTCGGAACGCTACCCATATCGGGGGTTACTTCCGTTTGAAATCCTAATTTGGAAATCATTTCATCTACATTGGAAATCATTCCGCCCGCCAATAAATCCAGTCGGGGGTCGCGGCTTTTAACCGTACCGTCGGAATTAAATTGGGTTTGCACTTTCATCTGCAATTGATTCATGCCGGCATTGGAAGGCATATTGGTAAAGAACACCAACGGCAAACGTCCGGTGAACAAACCCGTTCCCCCGCGAACGATCAGGGATTTATCTTTCATCACATCATACGTAAAGCCGAGACGCGGCGACCAGTTGATGCCTGATTTGGGCCATACGCCCGTGTCAATATGCCGTCCTCCGAAATCAAGGTCTAAAATGGCATTGTTGGTCATAATGTCGTTTTGGAAAGCGAGGTTATCCGCACGAACGCCGACCGTAAGTTTCAAATTTTCGGTTACATTCCATTCATCCTGAGCATAAATGCCCAACTGACCGAAAGCCACCGCGTTGGAGGGTTTCTTTTCGCCGTTGGCGCCATAAGTCAGAGCAAAATCAACGGGCGCGGCGCCGGTCAGGAAATCGTTCAAACCGGCATAACGGTAATAGCCCGTCCCGCTTCGCATGTAATTGTTGTCGGCATACTGGTATTCGTAGCTAACGCCGGCGGTCAATTTATGCGCGTCGAGATAAGAGGTAAAATTGTCGGTAACGGTCACAATCCTGTTTGTAACGCCGTTGTTCCACGTAAACAGTTCGTAACCGGTAGAAATGTAGGGAGCCAACGCTTCCGCCCCCGTTGCAATATCCCCGCTCATGATGTCGATGAAGGGGAAAGGCGAAGAAGTGGAGCCGCGCACATCCTTAATCAGGGAATAGGTTGCGAGCAACTGGTTCGACATTTTATTGCTAATTCGGCTGTTTAACTCCGCCGTTGCCGAGTTTACCACGTTGTCCATGGAATACATCGAATTGGCATACGACATCGACCATGCGGAAACGCGGTTTTTAGTATTGTCTCGATATGCGCCGTCGGTAGAGTTTCCATTGGGCGGATTCCAACTCGTGTTTTTGGTGTGATTATAACGCAAACTTAATTTGTTGGCGTCGTTGATGTTCCAGTCCAAACGGAGCAGGTATTTCAAGTTGCTTTCGTCGGCGGGAAAATCCTTGTATGATCCCGTATTGTATCCGTACTGGCGGCTTAAGAAGTCGGAAACTGTTTGCAAATCGGTTTCGGTAACGCGCGAAATGGTCTGTCCGTCGGAAATTCCGTCGGTGGAGGCACGCCAAGTAATCACCTGTTGCGGACTTTTTTCGTATTCAAAATTACCGAAGAAAAACAGTTTGTTTTTGACAATCGGAGCGCCCAAAGTTGCGCCGTAAATCGTGTTGGATTCTTTGGCGCGCACTCCAAAATCGTGGTCGTTGATTCTGTTGCCCCGCATGTCTTGGTTGCGTTTGTAGGCGTAGGCGTTTCCTTTTACGGTATTTGTTCCCGATTTGGTGATGGCGTTTATGCCGCCGCCGATAAAATTGGTTTGCCGAACGTCGAATGGCGCAATTACCACCTGAACTTCTTCGATGGCGTCTAAGGAAATCGGGTTTCCTCCTCCCGGCAAATTTGAACTCAAGCCGAAATTGTTATTTAAATTAGCGCCGTCCACCGTGAAATTTGACGAACGTCCGTCGCCGCCCGCAAAACTCATTCCGTCGGCATAGGGCGATAGGCGGGCGATGTCTTGAATGCTCCGGTTGATTGTCGGCAACATCCGCATTTGCTCATTGTTGATATTGGTCGACGGTCCCGTTTTTTCGGTTGTAAATCGGGAAGCGTTTCCGGTAATCACGATTTCTTCCAGAGTCTGCTCCGTTTCCGTCATGTTTACGTCCAGCGCAAACGTCTCGCCCAATTGAAGATAAACGTTCTCATTGACGTAATTGCCGAAACCGAGATAAATGATTTCAACCCTATAGGGTCCGCCGGTTCTCATACCCTGAACGGAAAAACGACCTTCCGCGTTAGTTGCCGCCCCGTAGTTTGTTCCCGAAGGCAGATGCGTAACTTTGACGGTTGCGCCGATTAAAGCCTCCTTGTCGGCGGTAATTTTTCCGCTCATACTTGAGGTTGTTACTTGCGAATAAACCGCTGTGCCTGCAAACAATAACACAGCAATCAACAATTGTTTCATTTTTTTCATACTTTTAAATATTGCTTAATAATTTAGGTTGCAAAAGTAGGTATTTATTGTAAAAAATTTGTTAAACTAATATGAAAAAAGTGTGTTTAAATTGTTGAGGCGTTACAGGCGGGGGTTTTTTGTGCGGTATTTGGCTTTCGCCTGTGACGGCTGCGATATTTGAACTTTAACTTTGCAATATATATTCCTCAGGGAGTTTGCCCATTTATTATCTTCAAAGATTCCTCCACAAAATAATAAACATCGGTATCCAAATGCCCTCGTCGCGGATTGACGGAATCTTTTTCTTTGCCCAAACGGACAATTACCAAATTTTCGTCCGGCACAACAATAATTCGCTGTCCCAAATGCCCCATCATCCCGTAAAACGGCGGATTGTGCGTATCGTCAATCCAAACGGAGCCGGCATACATTACCGGTTCGTCCGGTTCAAAAGCCGCTGTATCAGGCGTAATCATCCATTCGACAAACGCAGAATCCAAAATTTGCCGCCCTTTCCAATTCCCTTTTTGAAGCATCAGCAAACCCAACCGCGCAAAATCACGCACGCCGCTATAAACGCAGCAAAACGACTTTTCAATATCGCCGCTTAACGACCACAGCGCATCGTGTTCCATACCCATCGGCTGCCAAAATTCTTCCGAAAAATACAGCGCCGGACTTTTTCCGGTTGCCCGTTTCAAAGCCATAGCCAGTAGTTGCGTATTTGCCGAAAGGTATTTGAATTTCCCGCCCGGATGCGACTCAAAATGCCTCTTTAACAACTGTTTTTCAACATTCTCGCCGAAATAAGCCTCTGTGGTCATGTTAATCGGAGTATAATAATCCTCTTCCCAACTAAATCCCGAACGCATGGTCGCCAAATCGCCGACAGTAGCCAACTTGCCAAACGAATCATCCAGAAATTCGGGCAAAAAATCCGCAAGCGGCTGATCGACGCTTTTAACATAAGATTGTTCGATGGCTTTTCCCAAAAGCATGGTAGTCATCGTTTTTGCCATCGAAAAAGAATTGGTCAAACTGCTGTCGGAATAACCGTCCCAATATTCTTCGTACAACAATTTTCCGTCCTTAACAAGCGCAAAAGCAATGGAATGAAAATCTTCCAACTCTTTCCGCAAAGTATCCGTGAGCCGGATTTGGTTGTAATTTTCGTGCAATTCCCAAGGTTGGGGCATTCCGGCGCGAATTACGCTGTTGTTGAAATCGACATAATCGTCAATATAAGTTGTGGAATATCCTTTCAGGATGGTTGTTCGGAAAGCCTTCATTACATAACCGTTTCCCGAAGCATATAGTCCGGCGATTACCAACAGGATAACGCAGAAAATCCCGATGCAGATGCCCGATAAAATTTTAATTGTTATTTTCATGTGTTTATATTTTTATTTTATTGTCGCTAATACACGAATTTTATTTGTGTCAATTCGTGCATTCGCGGCATAAATTAATCATTCGCTTGCGTGTCTAAATTTTTTATCTCTACACAATCCCCTGCGCCATCATAGCTTGCGCCACCTTCATAAACCCCGCCACATTAGCGCCTTTCACATAATTAATATAGCCGCCGGGCTGTTTCCCGTAAACAACGCACTGTTCGTGAATATCATTCATGATTTGGTGCAGTTTGGCGTCAACTTCTTCCGCCGTCCATCGCAGGTGCATGGCGTTCTGGCTCATTTCCAAGCCGGAAGTGGCGACGCCGCCGGCATTCACCGCTTTACCCGGCGCAAACAAAATGCCTTTTTCAACCATCAAATCGACGGCTTCGGCAGTACATCCCATGTTGGAAACTTCCGCAACGCAGGTTACGCCGCTGTCGATTAGCATTTGAGCGTCGTTTTTGTCCAATTCGTTTTGAATGGCGCAGGGAAGCGCAATGTCGGCTTTCTGTTGCCATGGACGTTTGCCGGAAAAAAACTTTACGCCGTAGCGTTCGGCGTAAGGTTCTACAATATCCTCGCCCGTTGCACGGAGTTCCAGCAGGTAATCAATTTTTTCGCCCGATATGCCGTCGGGATCATACACATAACCGTCTGGACCGGAGATAGTAATAATTTTCGCACCCAATTGCGATGCTTTCAGGGCGGCGCCCCAAGCCACGTTCCCGAAACCGGAAAGGGCGACGGTTTTGCCTTTGAGGTCTAAGCCTTTTTCTTTCAGCATTTCGACTGCGAAGTAAATAGCCCCAAATCCGGTCGCTTCCGGGCGAATTAACGAACCGCCGTAATCCAAACCTTTGCCGGTGAAAGCGCCCGTATTTTCGCAAGCCAATTTCTTGTACATGCCGTACATATAACCGATTTCACGCGCTCCAACGCCGACGTCGCCCGCCGGTACGTCGGTATCCGCGCCGATGTGCCTCCACAATTCCAGCATGTAAGCCTGACAAAAACGCATGACCTCCGTAGCGGATTTTCCGCGTATACTGAAATCCGCACCGCCTTTGCCGCCCCCCATCGGAAGGGTTGTCAGCGCATTTTTGAACGTTTGCTCAAAGCCCAAAAATTTCAGGGACGAAAGCGTTACCGAAGCGTGAAAGCGCGTGCCGCCTTTGTAGGGACCTATCGCGTTGTTAAACTGGACGCGGTAGCCGATATTTACCTTCACCTTTCCGTTATCGTCCACCCAAGGGACTTTGAAGGTAAAAACACGGTCGGGTTCCACGATTCGCTCAATGATAGCCGCTTTTTCAAATTCGGGGTGTTCGTTATAAACGTCTTCGATGGAGTGAAGAACTTCCTTTACCGCCTGCAAATACTCGTGTTCGCCGGGATGCTTTGCTTCGAGGGATTGAAGAATTAATTCTGTTTTCATAAGTTTATTTATCATGGAATTGTATGGAGCAAAGGTAGTCGGTTTACGGCAATAAACAAGCATAGTAGCCTAAAATGCAGGGCAAAAGCACGAAATTATTAATTTAGCAAGATGAGAACGCTACAAGAATACCTGTCCGAAGTAAAAGATTTTCGGATAGAGAAAAAATGTTTACACAAATTATTGGATGTTGATAATAGGATTGATTACTTAATTTCGTGCTTTTGCCCTGTTTTATCTATAAAATAGTTGTTATATTTGCATTCCCAATTTCAAAGAATATCAATATGGAACCAACACGCAAACTCCCGTTAGGCATACAGTCTTTTGAGAAACTCCGCACAGGAGATTATTTGTACGTAGATAAAACTGCGTATGTTTATCAAATGGCAAGCCTCTCCATTCCTTATTTTTTAAGCCGCCCCCGCCGTTTCGGAAAAAGCCTGTTAATTTCCACTTTTGAAGCCTATTTTGAGGGGCGGAAAGACTTGTTTGAAGGATTAGCCATATCCAAAATGGAAACGGCATGGGAAAAATATCCCGTTTTACATTTGGATTTGAATGCCGAAAAATTCGACAGCGTTGAAAGTTTGAACTCCATATTATTGCGCTACATTGAAAGATGGGAAGATGTATGGGGCAGGGACGGGCAAAGCCAAACGCCTGCCGGTCGTTTTGAAGAAGTTATCCGCGGGGCTTGTGAAAAGAGCGGCAAAGGTGTCGTCGTGCTGATTGACGAGTACGATAAGCCGATGCTTTCCGCCATGCCTGGCGAAAAACTATCCGAAGAATATCGAAAAATACTGAAAGCTTTCTACGGGGTTTTGAAAAGTTCCGACCGCTATTTGCGTTTCGCTTTCCTGACGGGGGTTACAAAATTTGCGCAGGTCAGCGTATTTAGCGATTTGAATCAATTGGTGGATATTAGTCCGAAACAGGATTACGCTTCTTTGTGCGGCATTACCAAAAATGAATTGTTGCAGTTTTTTATGCCGGAACTAAAGAGAACAGCCGAAAAACAGGATATGACTTTTGAAGAAGTAGTTTGCCGGATGTCCCGCCGGTACGACGGCTACCATTTTGCGCCGCAATCGGAGGGCATGTTCAACCCGTTCAGCGTTTTGAACGCCTTGCATTTCAGGGATTTCGACGATTACTGGTTTCGGACGGGTACGCCGACTTTTTTGGTCAATTTGTTAAAAGACAGCGATTATGATCTCCGTTTGTTACTGGAAAATGTTGAACTGAAACAGTCTGCGTTCATGGAATATCGCGCCGACGCCAACAATCCGATTCCCCTGATTTATCAAAGCGGTTATCTGACTATAAAAGACTACGATAAAAATATTGGATTATATACTTTGGGATTTCCGAACGATGAGGTGCGGTATGGGTTTGTGGATTTTTTGATACCATATTACACGTCCGTTTCCGACAGTGAAACGGGTTTTCACATCGCCAAATTCAGTCGGGAACTCGAAGCCGGACAGACAGGAGATTTTATGGAACGCCTGAAAGTATTTTTTGCAAAAATACCCTACGAACTGAGTAACGACAATGAACGCCACTACCAAGCCATTTTTTATGTGGTTTTCACTTTAATCGGTCAGTATGTGAACGCTGAAGTGCGCAGTGCGCGGGGTAGGGCGGATGCAGTAGTAAAAACGAAAAAATACATTTATGTATTTGAATTTAAATTGACCGGCAGCGCAGAGGACGCCCTCAAGCAAATCGACGACAAAGGTTATCTGATACCGTATCAATCGGATGGACGGGAGATAATAAAAGTGGGCGTCGAATTTGGCAAGGAACAGCGGAATATTCATCGTTTTATCATCAGATAATATATCATGTCGCCCCATTTATCGTTCCGTATTGCCGAAAAAATCAACTCCGACCTGCTTTTCCGGCTAACCAAACCGATGATTATTCATCCTTTTTATCATACGGTATCCGATGTTTACCTGCCGTATATTCATCCTCTGTATAATCCGAAAAAAGTAAAAGATTTTGAAAATGACCTTGAATTTCTTTTGCGGCGGTTTGATGCGGCAAGTATCAGTGACGTAAGTTTTTACAGGAAAAATCCGGCGCAACTGAAAAAACACGCTTTCCATCTTTCTTTTGACGACGGACTGAGGGGCGTTTACGAAAATCTGACGCCTTTGCTTTACCGGAAAGGCGTTCCCGCAACGGTATTCGTAAACAAGGATTTTGTGAACAACAAACAGTTGTTTTACCGGCATAAAGCCGCAATTCTCATCGACAAATTAAATAATGGAAAAATTTCCTCAACGGTAAAGAAAGAAATAGATGCGTCGAAGATTTATGCCGTTTCATACGCAAACCGGCATCTTTTGGATGAAATGGCTGTGCTGTTCGATGTTGATTTTCAATCTTTTTTAAAAACCGAAAAGCCTTATTTAACAACCGATGAACTAAAGGAAATGCAACAAAAAGGATTTACAGTCGGCGCACACAGTATCGACCATCCCAATTTCGGGGAATTAAATCCCGCCGAACAAATCCGGCAAATAACCGAATCCTGCGCTTTTGTAAAAGAAACTTTCGGGGAACAAAAAGCCTGTTTTTCTTTTCCTTTTTCCGACGAAAACATTCCGGCGTCTCTTTTCAAAGCGATTGAGAATAAGGTTGATATGAGTTTTGGTATCACCGGAATACAGGTAAAAAACAACGGGCGACATTTCGGGCGGATTGATATGGAAAAAAACGGGGGAAACGCTGGGGGAACAATTAATAAATCTTTTCTGAAATACATTTTTCAAGTTGCTGTTTATAAATTGCGCCATAGTCCGTCGTTATTGCGGGTGTAGCGGGAGACCCGCAATCCCCTGCAAAGCGCAACTCGTTTTTCAGGGGATCCCGCATCGAGCGCGGGATGACGGGTTTTTGAAACGAAAATCGACGAAGCCAAAATACACCTCAATTCCACCATTATTGTTTGGTCAATAGATTTTTGTATTTTTGCAACCGCAGAAAATTAAATTTTCCGTTTAAATTTTAATATCATGATCATTTTTTTCAAATGCCGCACAAATTTGATTATCGCCGTTGATACATCACTTAAATTTTCCAAGACGTCCTGTAGAAAAATGGTTTGGCTTTTTAACAAAGCCGAACTTTTATCCAAAAAAAATATAGACGGTTTCCTTATTGGTCCTCGGCGGGAAATGGTTACGCCGTGGAGCACCAATGCGGTTGAAATTACCCGAAACATGGGCATTGAGGGCATCAATCGGATAGAAGAATTTTGGATTGTTCCCGATAAAAACGCCGAATACGACCCGATGATTCGGCGTTTTTACACCGGAATAGGGCAGGATGTTTTTACCGTCAACAAAAAACCTGAACCAATTGTGGTTATCGGCGATATTCCCTTTTACAATCAGCAGGAAGGCTTGGCTTTAAATCCGGAAGAAATCAAATATTTGAACGCCCTCAGTGAAAAATTAGGTCGGAAACTGACCGACAGCGAAGTTTTCGGATTTTCACAAGTTAATTCCGAACATTGCAGGCACAAGGTTTTCAACGGTATTTTCGTCATCGACGGAATAGAAAAAGAAGCGACGCTTTTTGACCTGATACGCAAAACTTCACAGGTAAATCCCAACCGCTTAGTCTCGGCTTACAAAGACAATGTCGCTTTCAATGCAGGTCCTGTTATCGAACAGTTTGCGCCCCAATCCGCCGACAAACCGGATTATTTTTCCGTCAAAAACATCGAAACCGTTCTTTCGCTGAAAGCGGAAACACACAATTTTCCGACCACCGTAGAGCCTTTCAATGGCGCATCGACCGGCGCGGGCGGCGAAATACGCGACCGTTTGGGCGGAGGAAAAGCTTCGCTGCCCATAGCGGGAACCGCCGTTTATATGACTTCCTACCCGCGAACCGGAGACGACCGCGAATGGGAAAACGCCATGCCGCCAAGGAAATGGATATACCAAACGCCCGCGCAAATTCTAATTAAAGCTTCAAACGGCGCTTCCGATTTTGGGAATAAGTTTGGGCAACCGCTGATTTGCGGTTCACTTTTGACTTTTGAACACGAAGAAAACCGGAAAAAATTTGCCTACGATAAAGTAATCATGCTCGCCGGCGGCATAGGTTTCGCCAACAAACGCGACGCATTGAAAGAGGAACCCGTAGCCGGTGAAAGAGTTGTGCTGTTGGGCGGCGACAATTACCGCATCGGAATGGGCGGAGGCGCCGTTTCTTCCGTTGAGACGGGGGAATACAACAGTGGAATTGAACTGAATGCCGTTCAAAGAGCCAATCCCGAAATGCAAAAACGGGTGGCAAACGTTATTCGCGCGTTGGCAGAATCAGACTGTAATCCCATCATATCCATCCACGACCATGGCGCCGGAGGACACCTCAATTGCCTTTCGGAACTGGTAGAATCGTCCGGCGGGAAAATCATGATGGCGAATTTACCCATCGGCGACCCCACCCTGTCGGCAAAAGAAATCATCGGGAACGAAAGTCAGGAAAGGATGGGTTTGCTGTTGAAAGAAGAAAACGTTGACAGGGTGTGCAAAATCGCCGAGCGAGAACGCGCGCCCATGTATGTGGTCGGCGAAACCACCGGCGACGGACGTTTGGTATTTGAACAGGCTGACGGTCAGCGACCGCTGGATATGCAACTCTCCGATTTTTTCGGAAAACCGCCGCGCACGGTTACAAACGATATGACTGTTGAAGAAGATTTCAAGCCGGTTTGTTATGACCTCACAAAAATCGGCGAATATTTGGAAAACGTGCTGCAATTAGAATCCGTAGCCTGTAAGGATTGGCTGACAAACAAGGTCGACCGTTCCATCACAGGGAAAATCGCCCACCAGCAATGTCAGGGAGAAATCCAGTTGCCGTTGAGCGATTTAGGGGCGGTTGCCCTTGATTATCGCGGCAAATCGGGTATGGCTGTTTCGATAGGACACGCTCCGCAAGCCGGTTTGATTAACCCCGCCGCCGGTTCGATTTTGGCTGTTGCAGAAGCGCTTACCAACCTTGTTTTTGCGCCTTTGAAAGAAAAATCGGCAAGCGTTTCGTTGAGCGCCAACTGGATGTGGCCGGGCAAAAATCCCGGCGAAGACGCCCGTTTGTATGAAGCCGTCGAGGCGTGTTCCGACTTCGCCTGCAAATTGGGGATCAACATCCCGACCGGAAAAGATTCGCTGTCCATGACTCAAAAGTATGGCGACGAAAAAGTTTTTGCACCCGGAACCGTCGTTATCTCTGCCGGGGCAGAAGTTTCCGATGTACGCAAAATCGTTTCTCCCGTGTTGACCAATACGCCCCGTGCGGCGATTTTTTATATTGATTTCTCATCCGATACATTCAAATTAGGAGGGTCGGCTTTCGCCCAGTCGTTGAAACGTTTGGGCGACGAAGCGCCTTCCGTAACCGACGCAGGATATTTCAAAACGGCATTCGATACCGTTCAGGAATTGGTTGAACGAGAATTCATTATTGCCGGACACGATATTTCGGCGGGCGGTATGATTACAACGCTTCTGGAAATGACATTCGGGAACGCGACAGGCGGGCTGTCCATTAATTTGGACAGACTGAAAGAAACGGATTTAATAAAAATACTGTTCGCCGAAAATCCGGGCATCGTAATTCAAGTTCGGGATAGACAAACGGTCGAAGACATTTTGAATGCACATGGCATAAGATTTTTCAAAATCGGAAAAACAACCGTAGAACGGCATATTTCGATTACCAAAGACAAAGCCCAGTACTGTTTCGATATTGACCGCCTGCGCGATACATGGTTTACCTCGTCTTACCTTTTAGACCGGTTGCAGAGCGGGGAAACATGCGCCAAACAGCGTTTTCTCAACTATAAACAACAACCCCTGCAAACGAAGTTCCGGACGATGTTTTCGGGAACTCTGTCAGAATACGGGTTGAGTTTCAATCGCCGCCCCGCGTCGGGCGTCAAAGCGGCAATTCTTCGCGAACAGGGAACCAACGGCGATCGGGAAATGGCTTACGCGCTTTATTTGGCAGGATTTGACGTGAAAGATGTACACACCACCGATTTGATTTCCGCCCGCGAAACGCTGGAAGACGTTCACATGCTTGTTTTTTGCGGCGGGTTTGCCAATTCCGACGTGTTGGGTTCTGCCAAAGGTTGGGCGGGCAGTTTGCTGTTCAATGAAAAAGCAAAGAAAGTGCTGGATGACTTTTATGATCGCCCCGACACGCTGAGTTTGGGCGTTTGCAACGGTTGCCAATTGATGATGGAGCTAAATTTGGTAACTCCCAGATATAAAATTTATCGGCAAATGTTGCACAACGATTCGCATAAATTTGAATCGGCATTTGTTTCCGTAACAATACCCAAAAACAAATCCGTTATGCTCGCCTCCCTGGCAGGCAGCAAGTTGGGCGTGTGGATAGCCCATGGGGAAGGGAAATTTTCGTTGCCTATGGAAAGGAAGTACCAGATTGTCGCCAGGTATGTTTATCCCGACTATCCGGGCAACCCGAACGGCTCGGATGACGCCATAGCGGGAATTTGTTCCAAAGACGGCAGGCACTTGGCGATGATGCCACACCCGGAAAGGGCGGTATTTCCCTGGCAATGCGCGTACTATCCGGACAAACGGAAGAAAGAGGAAATCACGCCTTGGATGGAAGCCTTCGTCAACGCGCGGAAATGGATTGAAGCCGCCGCCGAATAACCGGTTATGCAACACAAAACAAGAGGCATTGTCCTGCATCACTCGCCGTATAACGACACTTACGCCATCACGCTGATTTATACGGAGGAATTCGGGCGGGTGTCCTACCTAACCGCCCGGTCGAAAAGCCGGAAAACGAAAACGCCCAAGTCGCTTTTTCACGCTTTGGCTGTTCTGGATTTGGAGGTGGAGCATCGGAATCTCCGTGATATTCAACGAATAAAAGAAGCGAAAGCGCATATCCCTTTGGTTTCGTTGCGAAACAATCCGGTGAAAAGCGCTGTCGGTATTTTCTTGGCAGAACTGATCTGTAAAGTCGTGAGGGAGGTGCATCCCAACAAAACACTGTTTGATTTTTTGCTACAATCCGTTCGGATACTGGAATTGACCGACACATCCTGCGCTAATTTCCACCTTGTGTTTATGATTACCTTGAGTCGTTTTTTGGGTTTTTATCCCGACGTTTCCGGTTATGCGGAAGGGATGTTTTTCGATATGCAGAACGGCATTTTTGTCGAAAACAAGCCGCTACATCCCCATTTCCTCAATCCCAGCGAGAGCCGGTTTTTTTACAATCTCTTGCGGATGAAGTACGAAAATATGGATGTTTTCAGACTTACCGGCGCGGAACGCAAAGCTGTCATTACCGCTATTTTGGAATATTACCGGCTGCATTTGTCTCATTTCCCGGAAATCAAATCTTTGGTGGTTTTGCATGAGATTTTTTGCTCTTGATGGAATGTTACCCTATTGTTCCGCGCAAAAACCCCGTCATCCCGCGCTTGACACGAGATCCCTCTGAAAAACGCGCCTCGCTTTGCAGGGGATTGCGGGTCTTCGCTATGCCCACAATGACGGGCTTTTGAAATCTGCACAACAGCGATTTTTAAACAACAACTTGAATTGATTAATGTTTTTTTGTACTTTTGCTCGCTAAAAAAATTAAAACATGAACAAAATCAATCAATTATTTCGGCAAAAAGACAGGAACATCCTTTCCGTTTATTTCACGGCGGGATTTCCTCAACTCAATGATACGGGTAAGGTAATCAAGGCGTTGCAAGACAACGGTGTTGATATGGCGGAAGTCGGCATCCCATTTTCCGACCCTATGGCAGACGGAGTTGTTATTCAAAAAAGTAGCACGATTGCCCTTCGCAACGGCATGAATCTGAAACTTCTGTTTTCACAATTGGCGACTATCGTTGATGAAACACGCATCCCGTTGGTTATGATGGGCTATCTGAATCCGATTATGCAATACGGTTTTGAGAAGTTTTGCCACGATTGCCGTCAAGCGGGCGTTTCGGGCGTCATTATTCCCGATTTGCCGTTTGAGGATTATTTGCAATATTACAAATCCATCGCCGACAGCCACGATTTGAGAATGATTATGCTGATTGCGCCCGAAACGCCCGAAGACCGCGTCCGACTGATTGACGCTAAGACGGATGGGTTTATCTATATGGTTTCTTCTGCGGGAACAACGGGTGCGCAAAAAAGTTTCGACGAAGGAAAGCGGGCTTATTTCCGCAAAATTAACGGGATGGGTCTGCGTAATCCGCGTTTGATAGGCTTTGGAATATCCAACAGGGATACTTTGGATGCCGCTTTTGAAAACGCTGCGGGAGCCATTATCGGCAGTAAATTCGTCAGTTTATTAATGGACAAAAAAAGCCCCGAAGAAGCCGTCGTTTCTCTCAAATACGAATTATTCGAAAAATAAGGATGCGTATCTCATCAAGCAGCCCCTACCTGACTTTCAGCAGGGACAAATGGGCGGAACTCCGTAAATCGGAGCCAATGACTTTGAGCGAAAATGAAATCGCTGAACTGAAAGGGATTAACGACGAATTGTCTATGGACGAAATCAGGGATACTTACCTGCCTTTGTCGCGGTTGCTGAACAATTACGTCAATTCGACCATCAGCCGACAGGAAGTGATGATGCGGTTTTTGAACGAAGCGCCGCAAAAAATACCTTTCGTTATCGGCATCGCGGGAAGCGTTTCCGCCGGAAAAAGCACCGTTGCGCGTGTGCTGCAAGCATTGTTGAGCCGCTGGAAAGAGAATTATCGGGTGGCGCTCGTTACGACCGACGGTTTTTTGTATCCCAATGCCGTGCTGGAAGAAAAAGGAATTATGTCGAAAAAAGGGTTTCCCGAATCGTATGACATTCAACGTGTTTTGCAGTTTCTCGGTAACATTAAATCAGGGAAAAAGAATGTCCGTGCACCCAAATATTCGCATGTGATATATGATATTGTGCCGGATGAATACATCGAAATAAGTCCGCAGCCCGACATTCTGATTTTTGAAGGGCTGAACGTGCTGCAAAGCCAAGCCGACTATCCGAAAAAGAACCGTCCTGCGGTTTTCGTTTCCGATTACCTTGATTTTTCCATTTATGTGGATGCGGACAACGATTTACTCGAAGGATGGTTCTTGACCCGCTTCATGAATTTTAGGGAAACGGCTTTCAACGACCCCAATTCGTTCTTTTTTTCAATCACCAAACTTTCGGAAACCGAAGCCCGGCGCATGGCGCTTTCCGTTTGGCGGGAAATTAACCTGAAAAACCTGCGCCAAAATATCTTGCCTACGCGCGAACGCGCTAACCTTATCCTGCACAAAGGGAAAGACCATCGGGTGGATTATGTAAAGATGAGGAAGTGAATTACAGCCGCTCGTATTCGAGGAACGAGAAAGGATAAGGGTTTTTCCCGTCGGCGGGAAAAGTTTCTCTGCTCGTTTCCCGCCA
Source organism: Dysgonamonadaceae bacterium (assembly GCA_031260045.1). Lineage (GTDB taxonomy): Bacteria > Bacteroidota > Bacteroidia > Bacteroidales > Azobacteroidaceae > Azobacteroides. The sequence goes on from JAIRKO010000016.1 coordinate 60,778, forward strand.
TTGGGAAAAATTCATTTGCGGGAAAAAAACGTCTGCTTCGGGGAAATCCGCGTGTATTTTCGTGAGATAAAGTTTGTTGGCGATGGGCAGGGTTTGTTCGTAAATCGTGCCGCCGCCGATGATAAACACCTCATTTTCATCCATCGATTTGAGAAACGTGGCATCCAAAGAAGGATAAACCTCCGCGCCCCTGATTTTCAAACCGGTATTTCGACTGACGACCATGTTTCGGCGATTGGGCAAGGGACCTTGGGGCAAAGACTCGAAAGTTTTGCGTCCCATAACTACCGGATGACCGGAAGTGATTTCCTTAAAATGTCTCAGGTCGACAGGTAAATGGCAGAGCAGACCGCCGTTTTTGCCTGCTTCGTTATTTCGTCCGATTGCGGCTATGATTGAAATTGTCATGTTTTTGCTGTTTAAGATGATAAATAGCATGGAAAAATCACACCGCCACATCTCCCTTAATATGCGGATGCGGGTCATAACCGACCAATGCAAAATCTTCGTGCCGGAAATCGAAAATACTTTTCACATCCGGATTGATTTTCATTTCGGGCAGAGGGCGAGGCGCGCGCGTCAATTGCAGTTTCACCTGTTCCAAGTGGTTGATATAGATATGCGTATCGCCGAAAGTATGTATGAAATCGCCTTCCTGCAAACCGGTTACCTGCGCAACCATCTTCAACAGCAAGGCATAAGAAGCGATGTTGAACGGAACGCCCAAAAAAACGTCTGCGCTTCGCTGATACAGTTGCAGGGAAAGTTTTCCACCCGCCACGTAAAACTGAAAAAAGCAGTGGCAGGGGGGCAGTTTCATCTGTGGAATATCGCACGGATTCCATGCGCTGACGATGATTCGGCGAGAATCGGGATTGTTTTTAATCGTGTGGATTACTTCGCTGATTTGGTCAATGTGTCCGCCCGAATAATCCGGCCAAGCGCGCCATTGGCGACCGTATACCGGACCTAAATCACCGTTTTCATCCGCCCATTCGTTCCAGATGCGCACCCTGTTTTCGTTCAGGTAACGGATATTGGTGTCGCCTTTCAAAAACCAGAGCAGCTCGTAGATAATGGATCGCAGGTGCAATTTTTTGGTTGTCAGCGCGGGAAAACCTTCCGACAGGTCAAACCGCATCTGATGACCAAAAACGCTTATCGTTCCCGTTCCCGTCCGGTCTTCTTTGCGTGCGCCTTCCGACAGTATTCGTTTTAATAAATCCAGGTATTGTGTCATTGCCTGCAAAAATAATATTTTCCGAAGAATGTAAACAGATTTGAAATAATATTTTCTTAAAATTCTGCGAAATTAATTCTTTTTCGTATCTTTGCCGCTCAATTTCACAAACAAATTAGATAATTCTTAACCATGTATTTAGATTCTGAAAAGAAAAAAGAAATTTTTGCAAAGCACGGTAAATCCAATGCCGATACCGGTTCTTCGGAAGGACAGATAGCGTTGTTTTCCTACCGCATTACGCATTTAACCGATCATCTCAAGTTACATAAAAAGGATTACAGTACGGAAAGATCCCTGAAAATGCTGGTAGGCAAGCGTCGCCGTTTGTTGGATTACCTGAAAGATAGGGATATTGAACGGTATCGCGCTATTATCAAGGAATTGGGTATTAGGAAATAAAAACGTGTTGTAACGTTATCATAAAAAGGGCGTTCTTCAAGACAGCGCGGCAATTGCCGACCCAATCAGATTGGCATGGGCTGTTTTTTCCACATGGACGGTAATATTGCCGTGACCAAATTCTTTCAAAAGCAAGTGCAACTGTTCCAAAACCATATCTTTGTAACTCTTGAATTTAGCATTTGTTCCGCCCTTTCGGTCTTCGCTCCAAAAAAGGCTGCCTTCTGCCGTCAAACGGACATCGGTAATCGGCGTTTTGAAAGAAGCAATCAGTGTCAGTATCAGACCGGCGAGGGATGCGGCAACCAATTTTGCCGACCTTTCGTAAACCTCAAAAGCCGCCTTTACGTATTTCCCTTTGTACATATCGGGATAACTCATGATGCGGGTTAATTTTTCTGCGTCGAAACCCGTTTCCAACTCTTCGCAGGAAAAGATAAATTCCAGTAGCCGACCGAGATACATGCCGGAAATGGCTTTCTCAAACCTTTGCGCACCTGGCGTGTCGGAATATTTATCTATTTTATCGTCCACCACAGTCAGGAAAGGCGGGTGAAAATTTCCCGATTCAAGATTAAGGGGAATAAGACCTTTTTGCTTGTATTCCGGATTCAGTTTACTTATTTTTTCCGATGGGAAAAGGGGCGCCATATTGGTTCCCGTACCTACGATGAGACCGATATGCGCCTGCGAAATTTTGTCCGTCAGTCCGGCAAACAGGCTGGCTACCGTGTCGTTAATCACCTTGACGCCAGTGAAATGCGCTGCTTTGACGTGCTGCTTGTTCAGGTAATCCATCAAAGATTTTCCCACCGGCGCGTTTTCCATCCCTTTGATGGTAACGCCTTTTGTCCAGTACAGCAAAACGGCGTCGCCGTCAAGCGTCGATTCGCAGGGATAAGAAAAACAGTAACCGATTGATTTTACGCCATCCAGATTGAGCGATGAAATCAGAGCGGCGATTTCGGCATAAAGGTCTTCTGCGGTTCTGCCTTCGGGGGCTTTCATGACATATTCCAAATTTTTCCTGATACCATCGTGAACGACAGGCGTTCCGCCCGTAAAATCCACTACGGTAGCCCTGAAATTGGTGCCGCCCAAGTCGAGAACAAGCACTTTTTCTTTCGGCAAACCGGCTTTTGGAACGATGTAGGTAGGTAGGCAACGGATTTGCTTCCCGTTCTCGCGAAGTCCTTCGTTGATTCCTGTTTGTAGCGCGACGGCAATTTCTTTCAATTGACCGGTTGTGAGTGCGAAGATGTTATTTTTCATGTTGTAAAATAAATGGTTGTTAAGTAAGAGGTGCAGTTCACTTCTCAGATTCCAGTTCCAACAAAAATTTTTTCCGCCAAAGCCCGCCGCCATACCCCGTCAGTTGCCCGTTTGAACCGATTACGCGGTGGCAGGGAACGACAATGGAAATCGGATTTGCCCCGTTGGCATTGGCAACCGCGCGGACGGCTTTCGGCATTCCGATTGCTGCGGCTTGCGCTTTGTATGAATAAGTTGAACCGTAAGGAATTTCCTGCAAAGCCGCCCAAACTTTCTTTTGAAACGGCGTTCCCCGCATAGACAGTTTCACGGTGAATTGTTTCCGTTTTCTTTCAAAATATTCTTTCAATTGAATTTCCAGTTCGTCAATATATAAATTGTTGTTTTGCGTAATCGTAACATTGGGCGTTTCGGCAAAAACGTTCATCCCTTTGTCGGCAAAATCCAGCCGGCAGATACCATCTTCCATAGCGGCTATATCCAAGAAGCCGACGGGGGAGTCAATTCTTTTAATGTCGATTTGCATCCGGTAGTTGCGGTTTTTTCATCCTTAGTAAGCGTCATTATGCACCGCCTTAACGGCACGCCCCGAAGGGTCGATCATCTTCTTGAAAGCCGCGTCCCACTCCAACGCTACCGGCGTACTGCAAGCCACCGACGGCACCGACGGCACCGTTTTCGCCGCCGAATCGGAAGGAAACAACTCCTCAAAAATGCTCCGGTAATGGTATTCTTCTTTCGACATCGGCGGATTGATGGGAAAACGCTCCGCAGCCCCTGCAAACGCTTCATCGGAGACCGCCGCCGACGCTTCGTCCCGCAAAGTATCAATCCAATTGTATCCCACTCCGTCGGAAAATTGTTCTTTTTGCCGCCACGCTACGCTTTCCGGCAAAAAATCTTCAAAGGCTTTCCGGAGAATCCATTTCTCCATCCGGCTTTTCAATCCGCTGAGCTTGTCTTCGGGGTTCAAACGCATGGCTACATCCATAAATTCCTTGTCCAGAAAAGGAACCCGCCCTTCCACACCCCAAGCGGCAAGCGACTTGTTGGCACGCAGGCAGTCGTAGAGATTTAATTTGTCCAATTTGCGAACGGTTTCCTCATGCAAAGCCTTTGCATTGGGCGCTTTATGGAAATAAAGGTAACCACCGAAAATTTCATCCGCGCCTTCGCCCGAAAGCACCATTTTGATGCCCATCGAACGGATAACCCGCGCCAGCAGGTACATGGGCGTAGAAGCCCGCACGGTGGTTACGTCGTAAGTTTCGATATGGTAAATTACGTCGCGGATAGCGTCCAAACCTTCCTGAATGGTGAAATGCACCTCATGGTGAACGGTTCCGATATAATCGGCAACTTTTTGCGCAGCCGCCAAATCGGGCGAACCTTCCAATCCGACCGCAAATGAATGTAACTGAGGCCACCAAGCGCGTTGCCGCCCATCGGATTCCACGCGGTTTGCCGCATATTTTTTCGCTACCGCCGACACAATCGACGAATCCAACCCTCCGGAAAGAAGCACACCGTAAGGCACATCAGTCATCAATTGCCGTTTGATTGCCAACTCCAGCGCTTCCCGCAATTCCTGCACGCCGGATTCCTTGTCTTTTACATTTTCATAATCCATCCAGTCCCTCCGGTACCAGCGAGTTAGCTTGCCTTCATCTTTACTGTACAAATAATGTCCCGGCGGGAAAGCCTCAATTTTTTCGCAATAAGGCTCCAAAGATTTCAGTTCGGAAGCCACATAAAAAACGCCGTCGCCGTCCCATCCCATATACAGCGGGACAACCCCGATATGGTCTCGCGCAATGAAATACGAATTATCCCGCGCATCGTAGAGGGCAAACGCAAAAATGCCGTTCAAGTCTTCCAAAAAGTCCACCCCCTTCTCCATATATAAAGAAAGGATGACTTCGCAATCGGACTTGGTTTTAAACTGATACGTTTTTGCTTGCCGCTCCCGGATGTCGGCATGGTTATATATCTCGCCGTTAACGGTTAATACAACATCGCCATTGGGCGAATACAAAGGTTGCTGTCCCGATTGCGGATCAACAATAGCCAGCCGCTCATGCGCCAAAATGGCTTTAGCCGAGCAATATATCCCCGACCAGTCGGGACCTCTATGACGAATTTTCTTAGTCATCGCCAACGCTCTCGGACGTATCTTTTCAACACCATCTTTGAAATCGAATATACCTACTATTCCACACATATGCTTAATGATTTATACGAAATAAAAACTTTCTGCTTTGTTTTTTTGCGAAAGTGGAGCAAAGGTATAAAAAATTTTGAAATATCATGGAAAAATAACAAATACATGGGTGTGTTTCAAATTGTCGAGGCGTTATTACGGGCGTAGTGAAACAGAGAGCTGCAATTCATTGAAAGTTGAAGTCTTTTTTCAGGGTATCTCGCGCGGGGCGCGGGAATAGTAACCGCAATTGGGCGGTGTGGTCAAAACATCACAACCTGTCTTTGTGGGTACAGCGAACCAAAATATCGCGCACATCATTGTGAACCGCGTAGCGGTGAAGCAATCCAGAATTATGCGATGTTTTCTCTGGATTGCTTCAGGCTTCGTCTTCGCAAAGACGGTTACGATAATTGAAATGAAAATCAGCGAAACCAAATCATCATAGCTTCATTAATTTTTTTATCTGTACATCCACATTTGTTTCTGCGGATTTTGAGGATTTCTTAACCGGCACAATATACCGTTTTTGTATTTCAATCCCCAACTTGTAATCACCCGAAAGAAGTGCGGTTTTTGGGATAGCGGCGAAAAATCCGCAATTTTCCACGACGGTAAGATCTGAAACTGCTAAATCGTACCGCCGTTCGGAATAAGGAACCGCTTTTATATTATATCCACTCCCATTAACTGTCCTAATTTCAGATTGTTCTTTGTTGATAAGCCATAAGAATATGTCGGTAAAATCCATTTCCATCTCGTCTGTGTATGCCCAACCTTTAATCAATATATATTCATTATTATCTTCAAGGAAATCAATGTTATATACTATTTTAGAATTGCGATTTTGCCAATTTTGTTCGACCGTCGCTTTAGATTCGAGCGCTTTTAACGGCAATACCGGCATTTTGTAAATATTCATATCTTCCGCCCGTTGCAATATCTCTTCCATGCCATGATTATTCGGACATAATCCGGATCGGTCGCGTTGCCAATTATAAGCGGTCACCTTTTTATATTCGCTGAATTTCTCGCATTTGTCCAAATACAGCAGGGAGCAAGAAAGGCTGAACAGCATTATCGGTGGCACAAGGAACTTGAACCAGCGGGTCAAGTGCAGGACATCTCTGTTTTCAAAATAAAACATCACCGTCAGTATCGTTCCCATACAGCAATAGATACGATATCGCAAGGGAGCAATTTCTTCAACGGATCTGTTGAGAACAACCATTGCCGCCGTTAACAACATGAAGGTAAAGGAAGTAAACCATACCGGATTTTTCCTGTAAAATCCGCCAACGATAGCCCATACGTAAGTGGCGAATATAAATAATCCCCAAAGGAGGGCGATAAACTTAACGGAAGGCAGCCATGCGTTGCCGCCAAGGAAATAGAAAAATCCCATTACAAGGGTATCTATACGCAGGCTGCGTTCGCTGCCTGATTCCCAGTTGAAATTCAGGAAATAACAAATAATCGCGACGCCGACAATGCCGGCAAACCAGAGGAGTTCCTTTTTTCGTTTTTGTAAAAGAAATGAAAATAATACGGCAGGGAACAAGCACATGCCGTTACCGTTTGAAAATACAGTAATAACCGATAATACAATGCCTGCGACAAATCCCGCTTTCGTCGGCTGCATAACGAAATAAACGGACAGCATAGACAACAGCAATGTGCCGACATTCGCTAATCCTGCCATAGCCCAAGTGTTCGTCTCGAAATTTTGCCCGTTAAAAAGCAACAATACAATCATCAGCGCGAAAATTCCGGCATCTTTTCGTTGCCGCAGAAATACGAAAAACATAGCGCCGATCCCCAACATAAACAAATTTCCGATTACGATGAGCGCGTTGATATTTATTGAACTTATTATATAATAGTTAGACAGCGCCAACAATCTTGTGAATACAATACGGTGCAGACCGTGAGGCTCAAAAATAAGCGCTAATTTTTCACCGAAAGTAGGACTATCAATATAGTCGCACACAAATTTGAAAAACGCATCAAAATCATCCCAACGGGGGATGTTAGAGGTGTTTTGATATATTATCCCGTAATATATTACTAAAAATAGGACGCCGAGCGCCCAGTAAATTTTGTTTGTTGAAATTTGTTTCATTACTATTTTATTTAGGTTCAAGATAACTTTAACGGCTTATTTCTAAAATTTTTGAGCAAAAATAGGTATAAATTATGATTTCTCAAATTGTACCTAAATTCGCAGCTTTGATATGTAAATAAAAGTTGTGTTTATGCACTCCCCTAAATTTTGCCAACTTGACTTTACAGAGCTCCCAAAAGTTCTCAATACCATTGATATGATTGTGTTCTACGGCAAATTCATTTTCGCCGTGTTTGACTCTGTAATGCTTTTTATAACCATAATCAGCCAGCCCGTCGTAAGTCTTAAAACCATCTGTATAAATGAGTTCCACGCATGGCTTTTCCTCTGATGATGGGGATTAACTCGCTCATTGAGCAGTTTTTGACGATCTGCGTATAAACTTTATCCCCTCGTTTTAGCATGCCAAAAACAGGTATTTTTCCCCTTGCTCCGCGACCCGAAATAGCTCTCATCAAGTTCTATTTCACCGTTGATAAAAGGACTGTCTGATTCGCAAATCTCGGCTATTCGCTCGCGAAAAATACCATAGAATTTGTTGATATGTGGGGCGAGAAATTCCTGTTAATTCCGCCGCTTTTTTAGCCTCAATATCAACGCTAAAATACTTAATTATAGGCCGCGTTTTGCGCTCTGAAATGTGCGTACCAAAAATATATCTGTTTTTCATGGATTCTAAATAACTTACAAAGATAATGCTTTCTTAAAGTTATCTTGAACCTTTATTTAACTATAACCTATATCATATCTTTCTATCATTTTAGCCGCAAAGATCAGAATCTTTTCGACGTATTTATACGGTCTTTTTCGTCTATTTCGGCAAAAGGAACGGATTCCTCAGTTTCACCTTAAAAAAGCAGGCGGTTTGTCCGAACATTAAAATCAGCAGCGGGTAAACAGGCGCCGTCAGTCGTGAATATTGTCCGTAACTGCCTAAAAATATGGTGGTCATGTGTGCGCACACAATAACCCACAGAAATAAGGGAAGCGTCAATCTTTCTTTGTGCTTCTGGAACAGAATTATGAGTACCGGCGCGTAAATGAACAGGAATAAATATAAATGCTGGAAAAACAGATTGACGGAGACTATTGCCTTTAAAATAATTTCTCCGACCGTCGAATTGTCATCTTCCCGAAAACCTCCCGGAATGAAGACCAGTTTTCGTCCGTTCTGCTGTATGTTTATCAATACCTTTGACAGATAGTTTCCGTAATTCTTCTTTGTTTCAAGCGCCAGAAACCGCTCAATCCCCGAATAACCGTATTTGTCCCGCAAGACATTTAATTCGTCCGCAACAGTCATATTCCGAAATCCGGCTACTTCAAACGCTACGGGCGAAGACGGCTCAATGTTATCCAGCAGTCCGTTCTGCCTGAAAAAAACATATTTATTTATGGTGGAAACCGTTGTCAAAGAGAAAACGCCGGTTTTTTGCAGCATATTCTGCGCATAAAAAAACAACAGCAACCCTGTTACTGTCATCAGAAAAGCGCCTTTCAAAAAATCCCGTTTCCTTTTCAGAAAGATCAGACCATATATCCAAAACAGCATGATTGCCGGAAGTAAATACAGAAAAGCCGGTCGCAACATGATCAGCAGAAACAGTATGACATGGAAAGAGAGTATATGGCGCGTCCTGTTTGTCCGCAAATAACTTGCCACGTGATAGACAAAGAAAACCATTCCGGTGATGGATAACGACTCCGTCAGCGTGCAGCGATTCCAATAGATGATATGCGGGCAACAGGCGTATAACAGCGTCACATAAAGTGAGATTTTTCCCGAATGCGTTAATTCCGTTACAATTCGATGAAAAAAGGGAATGGAGAGGAGAAAAATCGCTATTTGGATGAATATGAGCGCATACGTCAAATACGGGTCGGCACAAAACAGTCTGATAAATGCAATCAGTAAGGGATAAATAGGCGTACGACCCGTGTCAAACGAGGCGTCGTCAATGAAATTTTTTGCGTTGCGATAGCTGGGTCCGTCGTCCAGGTGATAATGACCGGAGAGCATGTAACACAGCAAAGCCGTACACAGCGAAAGCCCGATAATGCGCCAAAGATGATATTTATTTCTAACCATTACTTTTTTCCAATCCCGTTTCTGTAATCAGCGAATTCTCTTGATAGGAATCATAATCCGTATTTACTTTCCAAAGATTGTGACCGGCAAGTTCGTTTATGTTTTCTGCCGCCAAAATTCCCATAAGCAGAGAATGATCCTGATTATTGTATTTGAATGCGCCGTAACGTCCGATGCACTGCAAATTAACAATCGTCCGAACATATTCTTCCAAAGGATTCAAATCATTCTTATATCCTTTGTGATAAGTTGGATAAGCACGATGTATTTTATATATAAATCCCTCACTAACAGATTTATATTTAATTAATCCTGTTTTTTGTATTTCCGTTTTGGCTAATCGAAAACATTCTTCGTCAGAATACTGCCATAGGTCGTCATCATCATAGCACCAATATTCCAAAGCGAGGATAGTTATTTCATTTATGCCGTACAATTCAGGAATCCAATTCCTGAAATTTGTAACACGTCCTACCTGCAAATCAGCAGAATGTATGTATAACCAGTTATCATCAAACAAATCAATTCCTTCTACTTTCAGGTAAACCATCACGGTATTTCTATATTTAAGTTTCCCGGATAAATGTTTTATCCCGACAGGTAAGTCGGGAATTTGCGCAATTAAATCGGTAAATGGCATCGTTGATATGATTTCATCGAATAACTCAACATGATTGCTTGTTTGTAATACAAGTCCCGTAGCTCTTCCGTTTTCCACCACCACTTTTTGCACAGGGGTATTATAATGGATTTTTCCATTACGGGATTCAATGAAATCAGCCATCCGTTGATAGACCATCCCCGTCCCTTCAATCGGATACGCAAATTTATCGGCTAAGGTTTTATGTTTGTTCCTCTTCAATTTCAAAGCATTAAGCAAAACTTCCGACAGGGATAATTTTTTTATCCGTTGCGATGCAAAATCATCATCCAAATCAGTACATTTCACGCCCCATAATTTCTCGCTATACGTTTTGAAAAATATTGAGTACAGTTTTTTCCCGAAACGACTTGTCACCCAAGTTTCAAAAGAAGCATCCGATTTTATCGGACTTATTTTCTGTTTCACATAACTGAAAAAGCATTGTACGGCAGTAAAAATGCCTACTTTTTTCAATGCATCGAATGCTTGAATGGGGTAATAGAAAAATTTGTTTTCATAAAAAATTCGTGTTAGCCGGTTTACCATTTTATAATCTTTTCCCACTACTTCCAGCCATAATTTGTTTACTCGGGTATCATAGGAAAAGAAACGGTGAGGACCTATATCAACCGTACAGTCCCACAACTTGATACTTTTGCACATGCCTCCGGGCATATCCGACGCCTCAAACATAACCACTTCATTGAATGTATTCTTTACCAGTTGGTATGCAGCGGCTAATCCGGCAGGTCCCGCTCCAATAATAGCAATTTTCTTTTTCATTAATCTTTAATTTTTTTATTCACACAATATTTTTTGTCCGTTTTGCCTAATAAAAGCGAACGGCAAACCATACATGCAGCAAATTTGTCGCAAAGGTAGCATAAATATTTGCACACAATGGCATAATGTTAAAAGGGATATATTAAACTACGTCAAAACCCCGTAAAATCATATTTCCAATACCCTATCGGTAGAAACATAGCGAAAGATTTTACCGGATTTTACCGCGACTTAAAGCCTATTTCAATCCGGTATGTGCCGCCCGGAAGTTCTGTTTTATCTATATGCGGCGAAAAAACCGCAATCCGCCAAAGTCGTCGTCCATCGGTATATTTGCGCTGAATTTGTAAACCACATAAAAATAGATTGCAGTAAAAACGGCGCCGATCACTCAATAAATTTTGTCTGTTGAATTTGTTTTCATAAAAGTATTTTTGAATTAATTAATTCGCGGCAAAGGTAGTTATTTTTGTGAAATAGACATCGGTGAGTTGCATTTTGGCGCAGGTGCATCTCAAATTGTTGCGGCGTTCTACGCCCGCAATAACGACGATTTATTTACTCCGACTAACTACATCTTGTTATTCCCCCGCAAAAAATCCCCATTAATAGGGATTGCACATTTGCTTTTTCCTTTATACTTTTGCAGCGTTAAAAAATTAAACAAGAAATGAGAAAAAGCATTCTTCTTTTTACCTTCCTGCTTTCGCTCTCCTGCTACGGGCAAAGCGACAGCAGGGAAATTTTCACCGGCTGGGAGGACTATCAAACATTCCGCGTCGGCAGTTACGGCGAAATGCTGTATCAACACATGAACTACGGCGCAAATCGCTATAAAGCCACCGACGGCGCACCCCGCGACAACCGCTCCTACCTCGCCATCCCACGCACAATCTTTGCCTTTGATTACAAGTTTCGCGACGACATTATTCTTTCCACTGAAATTGAATTTGAATACGGCGGTACGGGCGCAGCAATGGAATATGAATACACCGAAGCGGGCGAATACGAAGGTTTTGAAGTGGAAAAAGCGGGCGAAGTGGCGCTCGAACAGTTTCACATCACTAAACGTTTTGCGCCTTGGCTGAACGTCCGCGTGGGACATATGATTGTGCCGATGGGCATTACCAACGCCCACCACGAACCGCTTTTCTTTTTCGGCTCAAGTCGTCCGGAAGGGGAAAAGGCGTTGCTGCCAAGCACGTGGCACGAAACCGGCATTGCCGTTGTCGGTTTCCTGCCGACTTTCAAGTATGAAATCATGGCGGTAAACAGTTTAAGTCCCAACGGTTTTTCCACCGAAAACTGGGTGGGCAGCGGCAAGCAAGGCGTGCTTGAAGACGTTTTGACGACCAATCCCGCCGTTGTCGCCCGCGTGGAATATTCGGGCGTGAAACATTTGCGCATCGGCGCGTCGGGCTATTACGGTCGCACGGCGAAAAATACCGCCAAGCCCGCCTACGCCGGACTGAAAGGCGCAGTTTCCATCCTCTCCGCCGATTTGCAATACCTTAGCCGGAACTTCACGGCAAGGGCGAATTTCATCTACGGCGATTTAAGCGATTCCAAAGCCATTTCGGAAACAAACCGAAAGGTTTTCAAATCAACGTTCGGGGGAACGCCGGTCGCTAAAAATGCGATGACTTACGCCGTAGAGGCGGGGTATAACATTTCCTCGCTTTTCGGGCTGAAAACAAAATTATATCCGTTCCTCAGATATGAATATTACAACACGGCGCAAAGCGTAGAAGAAGGCATGAAGGATTTTCCCCGCTTCAAAAGGGACATTACCGCTTTCGGACTGAATTACTACCTGCTGCCGAACTTGGTAGTGAAAGCGGATTATGCCATTCGCCGGATTGACAATGGCAACTATAATAGCGAACATACTTTCGGCGCGGGCATTGCTTATGCGACGTGGTTTTTTAGTAAATAAGTAAACAAGTTGACAAGAATCTCTCGTTAACTTGTCAACTATCCATTAACATCTATAAATAAATGTACAAAATGAAAATGAACAAACTTTCAATCTATTTCCTCGCCCTTTTGGCGGCGGGAGTAATGCTGTCGTCGTGCAAAGACGATGAAGGAGAGAAAAATCAGGAAAATTTCGATACGCAAATCGAAGCGTTGGCGCTCACGCTGAAGTGGAACAACTACTTACAGGCTGCCTCCGAAGAACTCTATGAGGATTGTGTGAAACTCTACGCCGCATGGGCAGGTCCAACGGCTTTGTCTGACGAAGAAATGGAAATTGTCGGCGGCAGCACATTCTTTGCGGATTTGGGACATCCGAATGGTTACGCCGCTTCGGTAAAAAATCCCGAAACGCCGGAACACAGTGTTGAAGAAACGCTGGTACAAGGTTCTATCGACATTGCAGGCGAAGTGGGCGAGCAGAAAATCGGCGGGCCCAATCAACTCGCCAAGGACGGGCAAACCGCGCAAGCCGTGCTTGAAGTGGAATCGTGGTACAGTTTCAATTCGCTTGACGACTATGCCAACAACATCGTCAGCATCCGCAATTCCTACTTCGGGGGACGCGGCGCAACGACGGCGCAAACCGCCAGCCTTTCGGAGTTTGTGCATGGTAAGAACGCCGCTTTGGACGCTGAAATTATCGCCGCCATCAACGGCGCTTACAACGCTATCAAAGCGATGGACGCTCCTTTCCGCAGCCACCTGACCGGCGCGAAAGTGGACACTGCCATGGACGCCTGTGGCGACTTAGCGACTATTTTTGAAGGACAACTCATTCCTTTTGTCCAAGAAAACGCGGACGAAGACGCTTACACCGCCATCCTGCAAAAATATGCCGACGAGATTGTCGTAGCCACTTATGAAGATATGAAAAACGAGGCAAAAGCCCTGCGCGACGCAGTCCGCGCCTTTGTCGCAACGCCCTCCCAAAACAGTTTGAACGCGGCTGCCGACGCATGGCGTGCTACCCGTATTCCTTGGGAACAAAGCGAGTCTTTTCTTTTCGGTCCTGCCGACTTGCTGGGTTTAGACCCTTCGCTCGACAGTTGGCCCCTCGACCAACGGGATATTCACACCATTTTGACGGACAACAAGCAATCGGTTGCGGAGATTCGCGAAGAAATCGGCGAAGAATCCGTGCGCGGATTTCATACCATTGAGTTGCTGCTGTTCAAGGACGGAAAACCGCGAGTGGTGAAACAGTAAATTAGTTACAAGTTACGAGTTACAAGTTGACAAGAACCGATTCGTAACTACATAAATCTATGAATAAAAATAAAACACACGCAAAATTAAATGCCGTGTCGCTCTTGTGCGTCGCGGCATTTTGCGCGTGTAGCGACAACGAATTTATGGCGCCGGAAACGCCCGCCGGTTCTACGCCGTCGGCAGGCACGGCAACGATTTATAACATTGGCAGGTCGGCATACGACACGCCCGCGCCTTGGGTAACGGGCGATCTTTTGCGCCGGTTCTACGCCGGCGACCTGCTATACGACCGCAATCGCGGCACCGAAGGCGGTAAAGGTCCCCTCTACGCCGGCTCGTCCTGCGGCAGTTGCCACAACAACGCGGGGCGCACGCTGCCGTCCATCTACACTGCCGACAAAGGCAGCGGCACGATGGGTTTTTCATCGCAATTAGTGTATATCACGCGGCAAAACGGCGGTTTTTTCCGCAATTACGGGCGCGTACTCCACGACCAGGTGATTAAGGGCGAAAAGGCGGAGGGCAAACTCACGGCGCGGTTCACCGAAGAAACATTTTCCTTTCCCGACGGCGAAACATACAGCCTGCAAACGCCGCATTACGAAATCACGGACTGGTATGCCGACAGCATCTCCCCCGAAGATTTGATTATCGACGTGCATATCCCGTTGCGCCACGTGGGAATGGGACAAATTATGGCGCTCGACCGCGACGAACTGCGCCGCCTCGCCGCACAAAGCAATTACCCCGAATACGGCATTTCCGGACGGTTGAGCATTATTTCCGAACGCAACAAACAATACGTCGGTACGGGCGGCAACAAAGCCCACCACGCCGATTTGACGATAGAACTTGGCTTTTCGTCCGATTTGGGCGTTACCAACGACCGCTATCCGCTGGAAGTCTGCGAAGGTCAGTCGCAAAACATCGGCTACAGCCATTACGGCATCCAAATCACCACCCGCGAAATGGAGGATGTGGATTTGTACATGAGTTGCCTGGGCGTGCCTGCCCGCAGAAACGTGAACAACCCCGCCGTGCAGCGCGGCGAAAGGAATTTCATCCGCGCCCAATGCCATCTTTGCCATACGCCCACCCTGCATACGCAACAGAACGCGCCCGCCCTGCTCAACGGCACGCGCCTGCCTTGGCTTGCCAGCCAAACCATTCATCCGTACAGCGATTTCTTGCTGCACGACATGGGCAAAGGGTTAGACAACCGCGTGCGCACCGGCTCGGCATACAGTTACGAGTGGCGCACCACGCCGCTTTGGGGCATCGGATTGCAGCAAACGGTGAACAGCCACACGCGCTTCCTGCACGACGGGCGCGCACGGAATTTCGTGGAGGCGATTATGTGGCACGACGGCGAGGGCGCGGTGTCGCGCGAACTGTTCCGCCGCATGGACAAACAGGATAGGGACGATTTGATTACATTTCTGAACAGTTTATAAATGAGTTACAAGTTACGAGTCGGTTTTTGTCAACTTGTAACTCCGTAACTTGTAACTATTAATTATTCAAATATGAAACAAGGATTAATAATGATTTGCGGCTTATTGCTCGCAGCAAGTATAGCCGCGCAGAACGACAACAACGACAAATACATCGAAAGCGACGTAATCCCCCTCGCAGGTAAAAAAGGCTTCAGTTTTGAAACCCGCGCGGGCGATTTCATTTTCAAGCCTTTCGTGCTGGTGCAAACCTCCGCCCGGATGAACTATTACGACGACGAAGGGCTGGATTTAGCCGACCAGGACAACATCGCCAACAGCGGTTTTGAAATCGGCAACGCCCTGCTCGGTTTTTCGGGCAAGGCGTTTGGTAAATTAACCTTCAACCTCACGCTCAATGCGGCGCAGAGTGGTGACGCGCTCCTGCAACAGGCTTGGTTCGACATTAACCTGAAAGACGAACTGCGTTTCCGCGTCGGAAAGTTCAAAACGCCTTTCAACCAAGCCTATCTGGTTACTTTGGGCGAAACGCTTTTCCCCGCCCTGCCCATATCGCTCACCGCGCCGGTGAACATCCCCTATTCACTCAATTCCGTGAATCCAAACATCGCGACGGGGTTTGATTTGGGCGTGCAAATGCACGGCGTTCTCCGCCAAAAGTGGGAATACAGGATAGGCATTTTTAATGGAACGGGTATCGGCGTCAACGGCGCGAAGAAAACGCTGAGCGACGACTGGGGCGTGCCATCCCTGCTCTACGCCGCGCGAATCGCCCATATGCCGCAGGGCGTTATGCCCGCCCATCAGGGCAGCAGCGCGGATTTGCGCAACCACAAAAGCATGGTCGCCCTGTCCGCCTCTTGGAATGTGGAAGCCAACTGGCAGGCAAGCGACGATTTCCGCGCGGGGCTGGAGTTTGCGTACCTTTATCATCGTTGGTATTTCACGGGCGAGGCGTATTTTCTTCGCATGAAATTTACCAAAAAACAGGACATTGCAAAACCTTACGATTTCCTTGGCGGATACGTTCAGGGCGGCTATTTCGTCAGCCCGAAATGGCAGCTGGCGGCACGCTACGACTTGTTTAACCGCAATTCTTTTTATACGGACGGTTTTCTGAATTTGCCCGCTTGCGGCGTCAATTATTTTATTTCCGGGTATAACTTGAAATTGCAGGCGATGTACCAATATCTCGGCAAGTGGGGACACAGCGACCAGATTGCCCGCGACAACGACGATTTAGGGCTGGCGCAGCACGCGGCGCAAGTGATGTTGCAATTCTCATTTTAAAAATCTCTGTGTAACTCTGTGTCCCCTCTGTGCTTTCTCTGTGTAATTTGTTTGTATAACACGGAGTTACACAGGGGAAGCACAGAGTTGCACAGAGGGAAATACATATATTATATGGTAAAAAATACATTATCGCAAAGTTTCCGGCAAGCCATCCTGCTGCTCCCGTGCCTGCTCGCCGGTTGCGACAGCGGCGACGTCTACCCCGTTCGTATTGAAGAGCGGGGCGAAAGCATCGCCGTCGCCGCCCGTTTCGTTCTTTCGGGCGATATTGCTTCGCAAAATTATCAACTCTGTTTTGCCGCATTCGACGAGGGCGGCGCGTCGCCCGAAGTCTGGACGCACGTGGCGAAACCGCAAAACACCGACACCGTGAGCGTTTCCATCGGCAACATTCCGCCCCGTGCGACTACCGTGCGCCTTTGCCTGCTAACCATCGGCAGGCGCGCGATTTACGACTTTTTTACCTTCGATATTTCCCATGCGGAAAACGACATCGAAATCCCGCTCAGAGTGGTTCCCCTGCATTTGGCATACGAAAAAATACAGGATATTTTTGAAAATAATACCTGTACCGCCTGTCACGGCACGGAAAACGGCGGCGCGGGCTTGTTGCTCGGCGCGGGCAAGAGTTACGAAAATTTGGTTGGCATACCCGCTCGCAACAGTCCGAAAAAGCGCGTGGAGCCGGGCAACGTTGCAGGCAGTTTCCTGATTGATGTGCTGACTTCCGATACTTTGCAACTCGGCTATCCGCATAGCGCCATCGTGAATAATTTGGATGAGTTGAATTTGCTTAAAGCGTGGATTGAGGAGTTGGGAACTGAAAACTAAGAAGGGGGCGGAATCCCTAACTACCTGCGATGTTTCGACGACTACCCGACACTTGCCGACAACTACCTGCGATGTTCCGACGGCTACCTGATACTCGCCGACGACTGCCTGAGATGTTCCGACGACCACCCGACACTTGTCGACGATTACCTGCGATGTTCCGACGACTACCCGACGCTCGCCGACGACTGCCAGAAATATTCCGACGATTACCTGAGACTTGTCGACGACTGCCGGAAGAGTTTCGATACTAAAAAAATTATTTACAATATGAAATACAAAACAATAGAATACAAAAAATTATCCGTAAGCGTGCAACTCTCAATGTTTGACGGGCAAGGCGCAAACGAAACCCACGCCATCATAGAAATCCGCGACAACAGGCTCGACGCAGAAACGCAATTCCGGCATCTCGCCGAAGCCCTGCGGATGTTGCAAAACGACCTGTCCGCCGCCGTTCCGGTAATGAAACGTTATTTCGTCAGCGACGCCGTCAACCAAGCCGCCTTGTTGCCGAAAGAGGAAAATACGGCGGTTTCCGTTGTGCAGCAGCCGCCGCTCAACGGCTCAAAGGCGGCGGTTTGGGCGTATTGGATGAGCGACGCCGTGGTTCGCCCCTGCGGCGCGAATGCCGTTATTGCCGAACGTCCCGCCTGCAAACATCTGTTCAACATGCAATTGCACGACGCGAACGGCGATGCGTTTGCGCAAACCGAAGCGGTGTTTCAAGTCTACGGCAAAACGCTTGCCGACCGCCGCCTTTCGCTGAAAGACAACGTCATTCGCACATGGATTTACGTGCAAAACGTGGATACCCGCTATGACGCGATGGTAAAGGCGCGCCAGCGGCTTTTTCGCGAGCATGGGTTGACGGAACACACGCATTATCTTGCCAGCACGGGTATCGAGGGCAAATCCCCCTATCCCGAAACCACCGTTTTGATGGACGCCTACGCAATTGAGGGCGTCGCGCCCGAACAAATCACTTACCTGAAAGGGGCTACCCACCTCAATCCCACGCACCAATACGGCGTTACGTTTGAACGCGCCACAGCGGTGAATTACGGCGACCGCCGGCATGTTTTCGTGTCGGGAACGGCGAGCATCGACAATCGCGGGGAGATTGTTTTTCCGCATAATATCGGCAAACAAATGGAGCGGACGATTGAAAACATCGGCGTGTTGCTTGCCGAAGGCGGCTGCGGAATGCAAGACGTGGCGCAACTCATTGTTTACCTGCGCGACACGGGCGATTACAGGCTTGTGGCGAGTTATCTTTCCGAGCGTTTTCCCGAAATTCCGACGGTGATTGTTTGGGCGCCCGTTTGCCGTCCGGGCTGGCTTACTGAGATGGAGTGCGTTGCCGTAAAGGCGGTGGAAAACAGGGATTTTGCGGCGTTCTAAGAGAGTTAAGGGGTTCTATTCATAGTTCTTGGTTCCTAAAGTTCTTCTTGCGAGATTAACCCATTAAAAACCGCATAAATAGTTAAGCCGGAAATGGTTTTGATGCCGGTTTTCCGCGTAATATTTTTGCGGTGGGAAATCACCGTGTGTATTGAGATGCAGTGTTTGTCGGCGATTTCCCTGTTGGTTAGTCCTTGCGCTACGGATACGAGGATTTCTTTTTCCCGGTCGGACAGGTCGACGTTTTCGATGGAGGTTTCGCTGTAATTGACAAAGGTTTTGACGGCGTGTTGCAGTTTGTTCCGCATTTTGAGGCTGTCGTCGTAAATGCTCAGCACGCAGTCGAAACCGGCGAGCGTGTCGCTGTCGGCATAACCGTAGAGGAGCGCCGCCGCCACCGTTTGCGAATAATCGGGAAACAATTCCCTGATGGCAAACGGCTTGTGAGCGTGAATGAGGGCGGGATTAATGAGGAAAATATCAAACGGGAGGTTTTTAGCCCGCGCTCGGAAAGCCGGCAAATCGCTGTACATGCTGCTTACCGCAAAGTCGCCGTCTTCTTCGAGCATCTTTTTCATTCCTTGCCTCACAACGGGCGACGGCTCAATAATGACAACTCTGTTTTTGCTTGTACGGTTCATTTGAGGGTGTGTTCGATGCGTTCAACCAGCGCGATTAGTATCCGGTTTTCGAGTAGGGTGTGTTTGCTCAGGTCGGATTCAAAGAGGAATAGGTCGATTAGCACGTTTCGGCATTTTTCGAGGGTACATTCCGGCGGCAGGTATTTGATGATGATGTTCTTCAAATCGTTCAGCGCGGCGTCGAGATTGCTGTGGTTGCGTTCGTATTCCTTGATTTTGTAGCGTTCGGTTCGTTTCCCTTCGAGCAAAGCGCGGATGTAGGGGAACACGGTTTGTTCCTCGTAGTCGAAATGGGCGATAATTTCCTGTTTGTACTTTTCGCAGAAACCCATCAGCATTTTGCCGTTCTTCATTTGGCTGCTGTCGATGAGGTTCAAGACTTGCCCGATAACTTCGGGCATTCTGTTTTTGAGGTATTCCCGGTGGCTGTTTTGGAGGTAGCGCATCAGGTCGTCCAAAGGGATTTGCATCAAGGTGTCGGCGTTCGGCGAATAATTGTCAAAGGTATATAAATTGCAAACCAACAGGAAAAGCGGGACGGAAACCCCGTTTTTTTCGCACACCTGCTTTACCGTGCCGTCGCCAAGCCCCAATCCCAGCCCGAAGCAGGGGAAAACATACAGCAAGCGGTAGTTGGCGAGCGCCATATCGGCAGCCTTCGTGTTTGCGGAGAAGGGATTTTGTTCCATTTTTTCTTTATTTGGTAAAACAAGGGCAAAGGTAAGGGATATTTGGGGTTGAACCAAATTTGAGGGATTGGGAATCCCGGAATTATCAAATAAAAAAACGAGGATTTTGTCCCCGTTTTAAATGGTCACAACGGAATAATCCTTATTGTGAATTGCTTTCAAAATTTGTGGTGCAAAAGTATAAACATTTTTGTGATAAACAAAATTTGTTGTTATTTTTGCGAATTGTTTTGAAAAATTAATGAATTATGAAGCGGATATTAGGCTTGGATTTGGGTACGAACAGCATTGGTTGGGCGATAGTTACATCTAATGAGGATGACGGTAAACTGCAAGAAATAAACGGCTTGGGGAGTCGGATTATCCCAATGAGTCAGGATGTTTTGGGAAATTTTGATAAAGGAAATTCTATTTCTCAAACAGCGGAACGGACAAAATTTCGTGGAATAAGGCGTTTACGAGAACGGTATTTACTGCGTCGCGAACGTTTACATCGTGTATTAAATATTTTGGGATTTTTGCCCGAGCATTACGCAAAACAAATTGATTTTGAAAAACGTCTTGGGCAGTTTTTAGATGAAAAAGAACCTAAAATTGCTTGGAAATGGAATGAGCAGAAGAATAAAAATGATTTTATTTTTTTGTTTCAAAATTCTTTTGAGGAAATGGTTGCCGATTTTGAAGCAAACGGACAAAATATAAGAATCCCGTATGACTGGACGATTTATTATTTGCGAAAAAAAGCATTGTCGCGCAAAATCACAAAAGAGGAACTGGCGTGGTTGATACTGAATTTTAACCAAAAACGAGGTTATTATCAGTTGCGAGGCGAAGAAGAGGAAAAAACTGACACAAAAGAATATTGTAAATTATTGAAAATTGTATCTGTTGAAAAAGGCGAACAGGATAAAAAGAACAACAAGAAAACTTGGTATAAAATGACTTTTGAAAATGGTTGGGAATATTCTGCAACTTTTGCAACTGAACCCAGTTGGTTGAATACAGAAAGAGAATTTTTAGTTACCGAAGAATACGACGAAGATGGAAATATTAAAATTGTAAAGGACAAAAAATCGGATACTACAGGAAAAGAAAAGCGCAGAATTACACCTTTGCCTTCGTTTGATGAAATCAATTTGATGAGCAAAAAAGACCAAGACAAAATCTATAAAAAAATCAAAGCGAGAACAGAAATCACCATTACAAATAGCGGCATGACCGTTGGCGCATACATTTATGAAACTTTATTGCAAAATCCAACTCAAAAAATTCGAGGAAAGTTAGTGCGTACCATTGAGCGTAAATTTTATAAAGACGAATTGCACCAAATTCTTGAAAAACAAAAAGAATTTCATGACGAATTAAAAGATAACGACCTGTTCCAGAAATGCATTTTGGAATTATATCCGCAAAATGAGATACACAGAAGCGAACTTCAAAACGGCAACTTTACAAAGTTATTTTTAGATGATATTATTTTTTACCAACGTCCCCTGAAAATCAAAAAATCCTTGATTAATAATTGTCCGTATGAATTCAGAACATTTAAAAACGAGATCGGAACTGTAGAAAAATCGCCCGTAAAGTGTATTTCCAAGTCTCATCCTTTGTTTCAGGAATTTCGTTTATGGCAATTCATCCATAATCTAAGGATTTATGAGCGGGAGAAAGAGATTGACGGAAAATTAGCTACAGATGTGGATGTTACATCGGAATTTCTTCCGACGGACGAAAAGAGGGTAGCGCTTTTCGATTGGTTGAACGATAGGAAAGAAATCAAGCAAGATACTTTATTACAGTCTTTTTTCAAAATAAAAAAGCAAAACAGGAACGATGAGCATTTGCCGTACCGGTGGAATTATGTGGAAGACAGGGAATATCCGTGTAACGAAACAAGAGCGTTGATTTTAAGCCGCTTGACGAAATTGCATGTAACCTTAAATAAGGATGCCGAATTTGCTTTATGGCACATTCTTTATTCGGTGGAAGACACGGAAGAAATAAAGAAAGCGTTGAAAACATTTGCCCTGAAAAATAATTTGGATGATGGTTTTGTGGAGATGTTTGCAAAATTTCCGCCTTTTAAGAAAGATTACGGTTCGTATTCCGAGAAAGCCATTAAAAAATTATTGCCTTTGATGCGAATTGGGAAATATTGGGATGAAAATGCTATCGAGCAGGCAACTAACAACCGGATACAATCCATCGCCGAGCGATTGAACGATCTCCGGAAAAATGGGAAAACCATAGAAGATGTAGCGGATGACGATATTCCCAAACAAGTTTTACGAAGTTTTTTGAAAATAACCGCTCCCTATTCGGGGCTGAATACTTATCAAGCCTGCTATGCCGTATATGGTCGTCACTCGGAAGCAAGCGAAATTGTACGTTGGAAAACGCCGCAAGATATAGATGAATATCTGAAAGAGTTTAAGCAACATTCCCTGCGCAATCCGATTGTAGAGCAAGTAATTACGGAAACTTTACGAGTGGTTCGGGATATTTGGAAACGATACGGCGATTTATCGGAAATTCATATTGAATTGGGGCGCGAGATGAAAAATCCTGCCGATAAACGTGCTAAAATGACTGCACGAATGGCGGAAAATGAAAATACCAATCTTCGCATCAAAGCATTATTGATGGAATTGAAAAATCATTCGGATATTGAAAATGTGCGTCCGTATTCGTTTAATCAACAGGAAATTCTGAAAATTTATGAAGAAGGCGTTTTAAATTCCGTTTCGGACATTCCGGATGATATTATTAAGATTACCAAACAAAGTCAGCCGACACAATCGGAACTTATTCGTTACAAACTTTGGCTGGAACAAAAATACCGTTCGCCTTATACCGGGGCAATAATTCCTTTGGGTAAACTCTTTACATCAGCTTATGAGATAGAACATGTTATTCCGCAGTCGCGTTATTTCGATGATTCGTTAAGCAATAAAGTAATTTGCGAATCAGAAGTCAACAAATTAAAGGACAAATCACTGGGTTATGAATTTATCAAAAAACATGCCGGCGAAAAAGTCAATTTGAATTTTGGGCAAACAGTCGAAATTTTGTCGCTGGAAGCCTATCAAACGTTGGTTAAAGATAATTACGGTAAAAATCCTGCGAAAAAGAAAAAGTTACTTCTGGAAGATATTCCGGAATCGTTTATCGAACGGCAACTGAATGATACCCGCTATATCAGTAAAGAAGTGAAAAGTTTACTGTCGAATATAGTACGTGAAGACGGTGAGCAGGAGGCTATTTCAAAACATGTAATTCCCTGTACGGGTGGAGTAACTTCGGCTTTGAAGCGAGATTGGGGGATGTATGATATTTGGAATAAAATCATTACTCCCCGCTTTGAACGAATGAATATGTTGACGGAAAGCGATTGTTTTGGTCAATGGACGAACAAAAACGGGAAAAATGTATTTCAAATCGAAGTGCCTTTGGAATTACAGAAAGGATTTAACAAAAAACGGATTGATCACCGCCACCATGCGAAAGATGCTTTGATAATTGCCTGTGCTACGAGAAGTCATGTAAATTATTTAAATAACGAATCGGCTAAAAAAGACGCGAAGGAAACACGCCACGATTTAAAGAATAAATTGTGTTTCAAAGACAAATCGGATGATAAAGGCAATTATAATTGGACTTTCCATAAACCTTGGGATACATTTACAGAAGATGCTCTTGTTGCTTTAGAAAACATTATTGTCAGTTTTAAACAAAATTTGAGAGTCATCAATAAAACGACCAATAAATATCAGGTTTATGAAAACGGAAAGAAAATATTAAAATCTCAGGAAAAAGGAGACCGGTTGGCTATTCGCAAACCGTTGCATAAAGACACGATATTTGCCAAAGTTTCACTCCAGAAAATCAAAAAAGTAAAACTGAGCGAAGCGCTAAAAGATTGGAAAAATATTGCGGACAAGGATTTGAAAAATGAAATCCAACGAATTAGCGCAACTTATGGAAAATTCGATGCGGAACAGGTGAATAAATATTTTAAGGACAGGCAGTATCTTCATAAAAAAGAAGATATATCCAGGGTTGATATTTATTATTTTGAAACGGAAAATGCGGCAACGCGCAAACCATTAGACAATTCATTTGATGCAAAGGCAATCAAATCCATTACCGATACAGGGATACAGAAAATTTTGCTGAACCATTTGGCTGCAAATGACGACAAACCCGATTTGGCATTTTCACCCGAAGGAATTGATAGAATGAATCTAAATATCAAAACATTGAATGGTGGAAAACCTCATCAACCCATATACAAAGTGAGAGTATATGAGACGATTGGTAACAAATTTCAGGTAGGATATAGAGGGAATAAAAAGTCGAAATATGTGGTAGCGGCTAAAAACCTTTTCTTTGCCATCTACGCCGATGAAAAAAGCAATCGAAGTTATGAAACGATTCCCTTAAATCTTGTCGTAGAGCGTTTGAAACAAGGATTAAAAGAAGTTCCGGAAAAAAATGAAAAAGGACATCCTTTGTTATTTTCTTTGTCGCCGAATGATTTGGTGTATGTTCCAACAGAAGATGAAAAAGAAAATCTTCATTTGATTGATTGGAATAATCTGGACAAAGAACAAATAAAACGAATTTTCGTTGTAAATGATTTTTCAAAATGTACTTGTTATTTTACTCCAAATCATTTGGCAAAAAACATTGCTCCAAAAGAAGTTGATTTGAAATTTGACCCGGTAAAAAATAAACAATCAGGGTCTTTTGATACAAAAACAGCAAGTTTTGATGGAAAACAAATTAGAGATGTTTGTATCAAATTAAATATTGACCGTTTAGGTAATATAATAGAGATGTGGAATTAAATAATAAATTGAGATCATATAAAATAAACAATTAAAATCATGCAAAAGCAAAAAACAATCATCGCCCTCAGTATTATTTTACTGATGGTTTTCTGCCCGAAAGCAGAAGCATTTCCCGATGCGGAAAAAGAAAATACGGTAATTAACAATTTAAATGAAAACAAGGAACAACCCATGAACGAAGTATGTAATTTCCTGAAACAGTGCGGAACCTATTTCATCGCCACAACAGAAGGCGACCAGCCACGAGTGCGCCCATTCGGCACGATAACCGTTTTTGAAAACAAACTGTACATCCAGACTGGAAAGCGCAAAAATGTAGCCAAACAAATGGTGGCAAACCCGAAAATTGAGATTTGCGCTTACGACGAGTCCAAAGGTCAGTGGCTTCGCGTAGAAGCGGTTGTCGTGGCGGACGAACGGATAGAAGCCAAGCAATACATGCTGGATCAATATCCGTCGTTGAAATCAATGTATTCGGCTGAGGATGACAATACATTAGTGCTTTATCTTCAAAATGTTACGGCAACGTTCTACTCCTTTTCCGGCGAGCCGAAAACAGTTCGTTTTTGACAGCATGCGGAGATGATAAAAAAGACCCTGTATTTCGAGAATCCCGCTTATCTTAGCCTCAAAGACAAACAATTAGTTATTAAACTTCCTGAAGTTGAGAAAAATCCGGCGCTGCCCGATACGTTCAAAGCCGACAGCATCAAAACCATTCCCGTTGAAGACATTGGCGTTGTCCTTTTGGATAACAAACAAATAACGATTACGCACGGGCTGATGGAGGCGTTGCTTGCCAATAATTGCGCTTTAATTACATGCGACAGCAAGCGGATGCCTTTCGGGATGCATCTTCCGTTAAGCGGAAATACCTTGCAGAGCGAGCGTTTTACGGCGCAAATCGAAGCGTCGCTCTCATTGAAAAAGCAGTTGTGGCAACAAACCATTCAGGCTAAAATCATTAATCAATCCTGCGTGTTGCATCAAACGAGAAATATTCCAGTGAAAAATATGCAGAAATGGGCGTCGGAAGTTAAAAGCGGCGACAGCGATAATCTGGAAGGCAGGGCGGCGGTTTTCTACTGGGGCAATTTATTTCCCGATATTGAGGGTTTTAAGCGGGGTAGGGAAGAGGCGCCGCCGAATAATCTGTTGAACTACGGATATGCGATTTTGCGGGCTATCGTTGCCCGGTCGCTGGTTGCCAGCGGATTGTTGCCAGTATTGGGAATTCACCACCACAACCGCTACAATGCCTATTGTTTGGCGGATGATATTATGGAACCCTATCGCCCTTTTGTCGATAAATTGGTGGTGGAAATCGTGGACGGCGGCGTTGATTTCCGTGAACTGACGAAAGAAATAAAGGTTAAATTATTAAATATCCCGATTATAGATGTGGTGATGAATGGGCAACGAAGTCCGTTGATGATTGCGTCGGGACATACCGCCGCTTCACTGGCAAAATGTTATTTGGGAGAAAGTCGCAAAATCGCCTATCCCTCTTTCACATAAATCAGGCATGGAGCGGTTTAGCGAATATCGCATTATGTGGGTGTTGGTATTTTTCGATTTACCGGTGGAGACAAAAAAGGAAAGAAAAACCGCTACCGACTTTCGGAATAAGTTGATAAAAGACGGGTTCACCATGTTTCAGTTTTCAATCTACCTGCGGCATTGCGCGAGCAAGGAGAATGCCGATGTTCACATTAAACGGGTTAAAAGTTTTTTGCCGGAGAAAGGCTATGTGGGCATCCTCTGCATCACGGACAAGCAATTTGGCGCTATGGACTTGTTTTACTGCAAGAAAGAAAAGGAAATTAATACGCCTTATCAGCAACTCGAATTGTTTTAATAGTAAACGAGTTAACTCGTTTACTTGTCAACTCGTTTACTATTAAAATAAATCTTAGCCGGAATCGCCGTAATCTTAGTAAATCCCTTAGCATCCTCCGCAGTCCAAGCCTTATTAATTTCGCCATATTCGCCGAAATCGGTTTTCATCAAATCGTAGTCGCTTTCGATGCCGACGAGGGTAAAATGATAGGGCTGCAAACGGATGCTAACCGTCCCGGTAACATGGTTTTGCGAATTTTGCAAGAACGCTTCCATGTCGCGCATAACCGGTTCGAGATACTGCGCCTCGTGCAGAAACATGCCGTACCACGTGCCTATCTGGTCTTTCCAATACTGCTGCCACTTGCTTAAAGTGTGCTTTTCCAGCATTTTATGACCGTTAATAATCAGCAAAGGGGCAGCCGCTTCAAACCCCACGCGCCCTTTGATGCCGATAATCGTATCGCCGACGTGCATGTCCCGTCCGACGGCGTAGCCTGCGCCGATGCGTTCTATTTCCCGGATAGCCTGCACTTTATCTGCATATGGTTTCCCGTTCACCGCCGAAATTTCCCCTTTTTCAAAGCTGATTTTCAGGATTTCTTCGCCTTTTTCCCGCAATTGAGAGGGATAGGCTTCTTCCGGCAAAGTTTGGTCGGACTGTAGGGTTTCTTTCCCGCCGATGCTGGTTCCCCAAAGCCCTTTATTAATGGAGTAGGTCATTTTCCGGAAATCGGCTTCGTAACCGTGTTTTTTGAGGTAATCAATTTCATATTCGCGGGTTAGCGTCATGTCGCGGGTGGGGGTGAGGATTTCGATTTCGGGAGCGATTACCTCGAAAGTGAGGTCAAAACGCACCTGATCGTTTCCGGCTCCGGTGCTTCCGTGCGCCACATAATCGGCGCCGATTTCCTTCGCATAGCGGATGATGGCGAGCGCCTGAAAAATGCGTTCCGAACTCACGGACACGGGATAAGTCCCGTTGCGCAGCACATTTCCAAAAACCATGTATTTGATGCATCGGTCATAATATTCCTTTGTAATGTCGATGCTCACATGTTTTTTTGCGCCCAATTGGTAGGCGCGTTCTTCGATTTTCTTCAAATCGTCGGCGTCGAAACCGCCGGTATTCGCCAGAGCGGTGTAAACTTCATACCCTTTTTCCTGCGACAGGTACATCGCGCAAAACGACGTGTCTAAGCCGCCGCTGAATGCTAAAACTACTTTTTTTTTCATTATTTATATTTTTGTTGCCGCTAATGCACTAATTTTATTTGTGTTAATTCGTGTATTAAGTAAGTGTTCATAATTAGTTCATATTATTTTTCTGGATTGCTTCATCGCTTCGCGGTTCGCAATGACGTGTGCGGTGTTTTTACCTTACCGCGTCATTGCGAAGGCGAAGCCTGAAGCAATCCAGAATAGAAAATATAATTTAATTTTGATTACTTTTTTAGCGGCATAAATTAATCATATTTGCCCGCAAAGTTAGGATTTTCTTTTGTGAAAACGAAAAATCATCGCAAAAGCCCCGTAAGTCGCGGGATGACGGTTTTTAAACAGCCCTTTTCTGTGTGAAAATAATTCTTTTCCACGCAAAAATTAGGAATCCTTAAATAATTTTCCTTACATTTGAGGCGTTTCCAAAGCGCAATAATGTGGTAATATCGCGATTCATAATATATTATTAATTAATACCCTATGAAAATCATCATCGCAGGAGCCGGCGAAGTCGGCGCGTTTCTGGCAAAATTGCTTTCGCAGGAAAATCAGGACGTCGTTTTTATGGATCCCGATGAAGAGAAACTGAATCTCCCATCCGGTATCGAAATCATGACCGCCGCCGGCAACCCAACCTCAATCAACGATTTAAAAGCGGCGGGCGTGAAACAAGCCGAAATGTTTATCGCCGTTACCCCCGAAGAATCCGTCAACATGACCGCCTGTATGCTGGCGACCAATCTTGGCGCACAAACAACCATCGCCCGCATAAGCAATACCGAATATTTACTCCCCGAAAATCGCGATTTTTTTTCCAAACTCGGAATTGATTCCCTGATATGTCCCGAAGTGCTGGCTGCCGGCGAAATCACGAGCGCCCTGAAAAACCCATGGACGTGCCAATGGTCGGAATTAGCCGCCGGAAAACTAATCCTCGCGGGCGCAAAAATCCGCGAAAATGCCGCCATCACGGGCAAACCCCTTTACGACCTTACGCAGGGCGAACGGTTTTACCATATCGTTGCAATCAAGCGGGATAGCGAAACGATTATCCCGCGCGGCGTCGACCAAATACTTCCCGGCGATATTGTGTTTTTCACGACAACGCCGAAACACGTCGCCGACGTTAAAACGCTTGTCGGGAAAGACAAGCTCAATATCAACCGGATAACCATCATGGGCGGAAGCCGAATTGCCGCCAAAGTCTGCGAAAATTTGCCGGACAGCGTGAAAATCAAACTCATCGAAAAAGACAGGGAAAAAAGTTACCGGCTTGCCGAAAAAGCGCGCGGTAACGTGTTAGTACTCAACGGTGACGGGCGCAATACCGACCTCCTCATTCGGGAAAATATCAACGACTGCGACGCTTTTATCGCCTTGACTTCCAATTCCGAAGCGAATATTTTGGCTTGCGTAACGGCAAAAAGTTTGGGCGTTCCCAAAACGGTGGCGGAAGTGGAAAACACCGACTATATCCAAATGGCTGATAAATTGGACATTGGCACGGTAATTAATAAAAAACTGATTGCCGTGAGCCATATTTATCAATTCCTCCTGAAAGCCGACGTTTCGACGGTGAAAAGCATGACGTTCGCCAATGCGGAAGTGGCTGAACTGGTTGCCCGTCCCCATTCCGCAATCACCCGCAAGCCCGTCAAGGAACTGAATCTGCCGCAGGGCATGACTTTGGGCGGACGGATTCGGGACGGCGCGGTAACCATCATCGACGGCGACGCGCGGATTGAAGCCGGCGATCATGTGGTGGTTTTTTGTTTGGATGCGGTGATGCGGAAAATTGCGGACTATTTTAATTAGTTAAGAACTAAGAATAATAAAACCCCCGTAACTCGTTTACTTGTCAACTCATAAAATGAATCTCATCAATTGGAAATTCGTATTTCGCGTAGCCGGTTTAACGCTCCTGCTGGAATCGGTTTTCATGTTCCTCACGGCGGGCGTATCTCTTTACCTGCGCGAGGGGGTTGCGGTTTTCGTTTTTTCCGCCCTGCTCACGCTATCCGCCGGATTAATTCCCTTTTTCCTATCCGGCGTAAAAACCAAATTTAAAATCGTCGGGAAAAAAGAAAGTTGCCTCAGCGTAACTTTTGCGTGGGTATCGTTTGCCGTTTTTGGGGCGTTGCCTTTCTTTTTAAGCGGGCAGGCGGATTCGTTCGCCGACGCCGTTTTCGAGTCCACGTCGGGCATAACGACCACCGGGGCTTCCGTTTTCACCGACGTCAATGCCCTGCCCAAAAGCATCCTCTTCTGGCGCAGTCTGATACAATGGCTGGGCGGTTTGGGGATTATCGTGTTTTCGCTGGCGCTGTTTCCCTTGATGGGCGGGGGCGCCGCTCATTTGTTCGACTCGGAAACGACGGGGCTAACCCACGACAAATTCCGCCCGCGCATCAATGAAATGGCTGTAAGGCTTTGGCTTGTTTACCTTTCTCTCACCGGCGCA
This sequence comes from Dysgonamonadaceae bacterium, assembly GCA_031260045.1. Lineage (GTDB taxonomy): Bacteria > Bacteroidota > Bacteroidia > Bacteroidales > Azobacteroidaceae > Azobacteroides. Next base: position 91,407 of record JAIRKO010000016.1, read on the forward strand.
CTGATACTCCTTTTGGCGGTGGGAAAGATGAGCATTTTCGATGCGGTGTGCCATGCTTTTTCGACCATTTCCACCGGCGGGTTTTCGACCAAAGGCGCCAATCTCGCCCATTGGGATTCCATTTATATAGAAACCGTTACCTGCATCTTTATGCTGATTGGCGCAACCAATTTTGCGTTGCTTTATTTCCTGTTTCAAGGTAAATTTAAGAAGTTTTTTTGCGATGAAGAATTGCGGTGGTTTGCGGCAATTATTCTGGTAACGGGGTCTTTTATAGCGGTTTGTTTGCAGTGGGGTAGGGGATGGGAGGATGCGCTTGGTTCGGTGCGTATTGCTTTTTTCAGGGTGATTTCCGTCATCACCGGCACGGGGTTTTCGACGGGCGATTTTGTCGGGTGGCGTGCGGCTTACTGGATTCCGTTTATTTTCCTGATGTTTATATGCGGTTGCGCCGGTTCGACCAGCGGGGGGATGAAAGTCATTCGGGTAGTTGTGCTGACCAAAAACACGTTCTACGAATTTAAACGTTTGGTGCACCCGCGTGCCGTTATTCCCGTGCGTATCAACGGGGAAGTCCTGTCTTTCGGGACGGTTCAGCGGTTGCTTGCATTCGGTTTCCTTTATATATTGATTATTTTTGCCAGTTGGGGGATACTGGTTTTTTCGGGAATGCCTTTTATGGATGCGTTGGTTGCGGCATTGTCGTCGCTCGGCAATACAGGGCTTGGCTTTGCGGAGACGGGGCTTTCCGGCGGTTTTTCCGGCATCTCGACATTTGCTGAATGGTATATGGCTTTCCTGATGGTTGTTGGGCGGGTGGAGATTTTTACGGTGTTAGTCCTGTTTATACCGGCGTTTTGGAAAAATTAACTTTGCCGACCCTCCCTGACAACAAATTTTTTTACCACACCGTCCAATTTAAAAATATAAATTGCTTGCGGAAGGTTTAGGTCATATTCCCCGTTGGGCGTTCTTATTTCTATCTTCCGGACTTTGTTTCCGAGTATGGTAAATATTTCGAGCCATTGTCCGACCGGTGCGTTCTTTAATGTTAACTTATTGTTGATTAACATCATTTCGGGTGCGGCAACCCTTTCCGCCGCTGCCGGTTGTCTTCTGTTTTGTTTCTCTTGGGCGAAAATAACCGTCCCGCCGCCACAGCAATAAAAAAAGAATATGAGGGTAAATATAATCGGTTTCATATACATACAATAAGTCTGTTTTGTCGCAAAAGTAATACTTTTTGTTTATTTTACAAGTTATTTTCGGCTTACGGGTGAGCGGAAACGGCGCGGATAAAATTTTTTCATGTAAATTTGCAAACAATTTTGAGAAGAAAATCCGATGACCCCGAAATATCCTTCCGCTTTTTTAGATAATGCCGTGAACGAATTTGCCAAGCTGCCCGGAATAGGGCGAAAAACGGCGTTGCGTTTGGCTTTGCAAACCCTTAAAAGGACGAAAGAAGAAGTTTCCGTTTTCTGCCGGGCTATATCCGATTTATGCACCAATGTCCGTTATTGCAGGGTTTGCCACAATATTTGCGATTCCGAAATTTGCAATATATGCAGCGATACGCGCAGGGATGCGTCTCTGGTTTGCGTCGTGGAGAGCGTCAAAGAAGTGATGGCTATTGAAAACACGGGGCAGTATCAAGGTTTATACCATGTTTTGGGAGGCATTATTTCCCCGATGGAAGGGACAGGACCGGGCGATTTACAGATAGAAAGCTTGGTAGAGCGGGCAAAACAGGGCGACGTCAAAGAAATAATTTTGGCGCTAAGCACAACGATGGAGGGCGACACAACAAATTTTTATATCTATCGCAAACTGAGCGGTATAAATGTTGGAATCAGCGTCATCGCGCGGGGAGTTTCCATCGGCGATGAAATTGAGTATGCCGATGAAATCACCTTAGGTCGTTCCATCCTGAACAGGGTGAATTTCAGCGATTCGTTTAAGGACTAAGATAAATTTAAAATATAAAACATGAAAAAAAGAATTTTAATTACCGGAGGCTCCGGTTTTGTCGGTTCTCATTTGTGCGAACGGCTGTTGAACGATGGAAATGAAGTTGTTTGTATGGATAACCTCTTCACCGGCGCGAAACAAAATATCATACACCTGTTGGATAACCCGTATTTTGAATTTATTCGCCACGACGTAACCATGCCGTTTTCTGCCGAAGTGGATGAAATCTATAATCTGGCTTGTCCCGCCTCGCCGGTGCATTACCAGTTCGACGCCATCCAAACGGTTAAAACGTCCGTCATGGGCGCAATCAATGTGCTGGGGCTTGCCAAGAGGATAAAAGCCAAAGTCCTGCAAGCGTCTACCAGTGAAGTTTACGGCGACCCGCACATTCATCCGCAAACGGAAAGTTATTGGGGAAACGTCAATCCGATAGGCGTCCGTTCCTGCTATGACGAAGGGAAACGTTGCGCGGAAACTTTGTTTATGGATTATCATCGAATGAATGGCGTCAGGATAAAAATCGTACGTATTTTCAATACCTACGGACCAAGAATGCACCCGAACGATGGACGGGTTGTTTCCAATTTTATTGTTCAAGCGCTCAACAATCAGGATATTACCGTATACGGAAAAGGCGAACAAACCCGGAGTTTCCAGTATGTAGACGATTTGGTCGAAGGAATAATTCGTTTGATGAATACGGACGACGCAATCACCGGACCCATGAATATCGGGAATCCGGGGGAATACAAAATCATCGAACTGGCGGAAAAAATAATCCGACTCACTGGCTCCAAGTCCAAAATCATTTACAAACCCTTGCCGCAGGACGACCCGACGCAACGTTGCCCCGACATATCTTATGCCGCAAAAGAACTGAATTGGAAGCCCGAAATACAGTTGGAAGAGGGTTTGTTGAAAACAATCGACTATTTCAGGTCGCAACAAGTTTCTTGATAGCGAATTAGCGAAAATATACACAGTTGGAAACCGCATGTAATAGTTGCGTCCAAGCGGATGAATATGGGGCGGGTTTCATATAATATAAAAACATTTATGAAATACTTTAACATAGCAGGTCCGTGCAACAGCGTTGACCATTACATGATTGACGCCGCCACCCGCCTGCATGGCGTGGAGGAGTTGATAGACAGGAAACAATATTTTGTGATCCATGCCGCGCGGCAGAGCGGGAAAACAACTTATCTGAAAGATTTGACAAGGCGGCTCAATGCGGATGGGAAATATTATGCGCTGTACTGTTCGCTGGAAAGCGTACAGGGCGTTATTGACGCCAAAGAAGGCATTCCCACCGTTATGGACTGTATCACAGTTGCTTTGCAGCAGTCGCGCTTGCCTTTTATGTATGATGAAAAATACGAACAGGACAAACAGAGCCGTCCGCTGGTGTTGCTGAACATTTTCCTGACGGATTTGGCAAAGAGCCTCGACAAACCGGCGGTCGTCTT
>JAIRKO010000026.1 GCA_031260045.1 Dysgonamonadaceae bacterium
TACCTTTGCAGCGTAAAAATAAGGAAAATAAAAACAGACTAAAAGTATTTTTTCTTACAATTTTGGTGCTGTTTTGTTGCTTGATAATTTTTTATACGTTATTATTAACTGTATGTCAGGATGTTAGAAGATACCAGCCAAATTATTCACGAAATTTGCACCCATTTTAAAAAGTGATTATGAGTAAGAATTTTGCCGAATACAGCCAATTGGACTTGGCTGAGGTAAACCGCGAAATATTGGCATTTTGGGAAGAAGAAAATATCTTCCGGAAAAGTTTGGACATCCGCGAAGGCGCTCCGTCTTTTGTCTTTTACGAGGGACCTCCTTCCGCTAACGGAATGCCGGGCATTCACCACGTCATCGCCCGCAGTATTAAAGATATATTTTGCCGTTATAAGACAATGAAAGGTTTTCGGGTCGACCGGAAAGCCGGATGGGACACGCACGGGCTGCCCGTCGAACTGGGCGTGGAGAAAGAACTGGGCATCACCAAAGCCGACATCGGCAAAACGATTTCCGTTGAAGAATACAACGCCGCCTGCCGCAAAGCCGTAATGCGCTACACCCGCGAATGGGAGGATTTGACCCGCCGGATGGGCTATTGGGTTGATATGAAACGCCCGTATATCACATACGACAACCGCTACATCGAAACTCTTTGGTGGTTGCTCAAGCAGTTGTACAACAAAAATTTGTTATATAAAGGATACACCATTCAGCCTTATTCTCCGGCTGCGGGTACGGCTTTGAGTTCGCACGAATTGAACCAGCCTGGTTGTTACCGCGATGTGAAGGACACTACCTGCACCGCTCAGTTTAAGATAAAAAATCCCCTGACCCGCATGTCGGATTTCGGAGATGCATTCTTTTTGGCGTGGACTACTACGCCCTGGACTTTGCCTTCAAACACGGCGCTTTGTGTTGGCGCGAATATCAATTATGTGGCGGTCAAAACGTTTAATCCATATTCCGGCAAGCCGATGACCGCCGTTTTGGCGGAAGATTTGCTGGCTGCTTATTTCAATCCGAAAGCGAAAAATTTGGAATTATCTGCCTATAAACCCGGCGATAAAGAGATTCCCTATCAAATAGCCGGTTCATGGAAAGGCGTCGAACTGGCAGGCATGGAATACGAACAACTAATTCCCTGGGTGAATCCGGGCGAGGGCGCATTCCGCGTCATCACCGGCGATTTTGTTACTACGGAAGACGGGACGGGCATCGTTCACATTGCGCCTACTTTCGGCGCAGACGACGACCGCATTGCCAAACAACATAATATTCCGCCACTGATGCTGATTGACAGGGACGGCAGCCGTCGCCCGATGGTCGATTTGACCGGAAAATATTTTAATATTGCCGATTTGGACGCCGATTTTTTGAAGAAATTTGTTAATGAGCCGCTGTATTCCAAATATGCCGGACGGTATGTGAAAAACGAATACGCCGACCTGCCGCCCGAAGCACCGACTTTGGATATTGACCTCTGCGTCATGCTGAAAGGGCAAAACCGGGTTTTCAAAATCGAAAAACATACGCACTCCTATCCGCATTGTTGGCGCACCGACAAGCCGGTGTTGTATTACCCGCTGGATAGTTGGTTTATCCGCACCACCGCTTGCCGCAACGAAATGATGGCGCTGAACGAAACCATCAATTGGAAACCGCAATCGACCGGCACGGGACGGTTCGGCAAGTGGCTGGAAAACCTGCAGGACTGGAACCTGTCGCGTTCGCGGTACTGGGGAACACCGCTACCGATTTGGCGCACCGACGACGGACAGGAAGAAATTTGCATCGGCTCGGTAAAAGAATTGCTGGAGGAAATCAATAAATCGGTCGCGGCGGGATTTATGGCGGAAAATCCTTTCAAAGAAGTAATCACGGGCGACTATTCGGATGAAAACTATGCGACAGACAAAATTGATTTGCACCGTCCGTTTGTAGATAAAATCATTCTTGTTTCCCCTTCCGGTAAGCCGATGAAACGCGAAACGGATTTGATTGACGTGTGGTTTGATTCCGGCGCAATGCCTTATGCGCAAATTCATTATCCGTTTGAAAACAAAGAGGCTTTCGATGCGGGAAAAGTTTTCCCCGCCGATTTTATTGCCGAAGGTGTAGACCAAACGCGCGGATGGTTTTTCACCTTGCACGCGATAGCCGCGATGGTTTCCGGTTGCGTTTCGTTTAAAACGGTGGTTTCCAACGGGCTGGTTCTGGATAAAAACGGAAATAAGATGTCCAAACGCTTGGGCAACGCGGTCGATCCTTTTGCAACGATTGCCAATTACGGCTCCGATCCCCTGCGCTGGTATATGATTACCAACGCAAGCCCTTGGGATAACCTGAAATTCGACGCCGAGGGGATTGACGAAGTGCGCCGTAAATTTTTCGGAACGCTTTACAACACCTATTCTTTCTTCGCCCTCTATGCCAATGTGGACGGCTTCGACGGCAACGAAACGGATGTGCCTTTGGCAAAACGACCGGAAATTGACAGGTGGATTCTTTCGCTCCTCAATTCATTGATTAAAGAAATCGACGAACATTACGCCGCTTACGAGCCGACGAAAGCAGGGCGGGCAATCAACGATTTTGTCAACGACAACCTGAGTAACTGGTATGTTCGCCTGAACCGTAAACGTTTCTGGGGCGGACAAATGGATACGGATAAACTTTCGGCTTATCAAACTTTGTTTGCCTGCCTCAAAACGGTTGCCCGACTAATGGCGCCGATTGCGCCGTTTTATGCCGACAGGCTGCATTTGGATTTGACGCCTCCAGCCCCTCCGAAGGGGGAGAGGTCGGTGCATTTATCGGATTTCCCCGCCGCCAATGAACCGCTGATAAACAAGGCATTGGAAGAAAAAATGCAGATTGCGCAACAAATTTCATCCATGGTTTTGGCTTTGCGCCGGAAAGTGAATATTAAAGTCCGCCAACCGCTGTCGATGCTGATGATTCCCGTTTCGGACAAACGGCAGAAAGAAGCCGTTGAGGCGGTGCAGGCATTAATTCTGAACGAAGTAAACGTAAAAACTATTAAATATGTGGACAATGCCGCAGACATTCTTGTGAAACGGGTTAAGCCGGATTTTAAGAAACTGGGACCGCGTTACGGAAAGATAATGAAAGATTTGGCGGCGGCTATCGACGATTTGCCGCAACAGGAAGTCAATGTGTTGGAGCAATCGGGTCGCCTAAGTATTCCGGTTGCCGGACAAACCGCCGAAATCACCCTCGACGATGTAGAAATTTTTTCGGAAGACGTTCCCGGTCGGCTGACGGCTAATGAAGGCAAACTGACCGTGGCGCTGGATATTACCCTCACGGAAGAATTGAAGAAAGAAGGCATTGCCCGCGAACTGGTTAACCGGATACAAAACATTCGCAAATCCAGCGGGTATGAAATTACTGACAAAATCCGCGTAACCATTCAGTCCGACCCGCGTGTAAATGAAGCGGTGGAGGAATTTAAGCAATACATTGCCGGGCAGGTGCTGGCAAATCGTGTTGTTTTAGCCGAAATTCAGGAAGGGACGGAACTGGATATGGATGGATTCAGTCTGTTGGTACGGGTTGAGAAAGAATGAAAATAGCCCGTCATCCCGCGCTTGACGCGAGATTCTCTGAAAAACGGCGATTTATAAATAACAACTTAAATGAAAATAATATAAACGAAAAATGAAAATAGCAATAGTTGGCGTAAGCGGCGCAGTTGGACAGGAATTTTTGCGTGTCCTGACAGAAAGAAATTTCCCAGTAGATGAATTGTCGCTCTTCGGCTCTTCGCGAAGCGCGGGAAGCGAATACCGGTTTCGAGGTAAAGCCTACACGGTTAAAGAATTGAAACACAACGACGATTTTCGCGGCGTGGACATTGCATTTACTTCTGCGGGAGCGGGAACGTCGAAAGAATATGCCGAAACGATTACGAAATACGGAGCCGTGATGATTGACAATTCGAGCGCGTTCCGCATGGACGACGACGTTCCTTTGGTCGTTCCCGAAGTCAATGCCGAAGACGCTAAAATTCGTCCGCGTGGAATTATTGCAAATCCCAATTGCTCCACAATTCAGATGGTCGTCGCGTTGAAGCCTTTGAACGATATTTCACCCATCCGGCGAATTCATGTGGCGACTTACCAGTCGGCTTCCGGTGCGGGAGCAGCGGCAATGTCCGAATTAATCAGGCAGCACGAACAAATCGCAGCCTGTGAAACGCCAACCATTGAAAAATTCGCTTATCAATTGGCTTTCAACGTAATTCCTCATATTGATGTTTTCCTTGACAACGGTTATACTAAGGAAGAAATGAAGATGCACAACGAAACGCGGAAAATCATGCATTCTCAAGTGGATGTCAGTGCGACTTGCGTGCGTGTACCGGCTTTGCGCGCTCATTCAGAAGCGGTTTGGATTGAAACCGAACGGGCGATTTCCGTTGAAGAAGCAACCTCGGCGCTTCAGAAAGCAAAAGGCGTGGTCGTTCAGGACAATCCTGCGGAAAAACTGTATCCGATGCCGCTTTTCGCCGCTTCGCACGATCCGGTTTACGTGGGACGTATCCGCAAAGACATTGCTAATCCGAACGGACTTTCTTTTTGGTGCGTGGGCGACCAGATTAAGAAAGGCGCGGCGCTCAATGCCGTGCAGATCGCGGAATATTTGATAAATGCGGACGGATCTAAGAATTAGGGAATATCGTTTTAGGTATGGCGTGTGTTTTGACCGCCGCTCATTTTTTGCTCGAATTAGCCGTTAATAATTGCTTTTTCAATTCTTCGATGATTTTGTCTTTTTCTTTAAGCGCTTTATTTTTTTCTTCAATAAGACGTTCATTTTCTTGAATTTCTAAAAAATAATCGTCTTCCATTTCCATCTCAATCTGGATGTCTTCGCTTTCGCAAGCCATGCGCAGGCGGCGAATGATGGGACGATATTGTTCCGGAAAATCGTCTTCGTCCACATTCAGGATATAGTGGCTTTTGGTGCGGTTTGCCTGATCAAAGATGCTCAGTAGTTTTTCGAGATCGTTGCGACGACGCTGTTTGAGTTGTTCTATCTGGATTATCCACGAACGATGGTGCAGGCTTTGGATAAATTCGTTGGCAGCGGTCAACTCTTCATTTGTTGTAACGTCTTTCGCCGTGTAATCCACCTCAATCACTGTCCGTCCGGGAATGCAAACGTCGTAACCCAACAGGAAAATACAGTAGATTTGCCGCGCTTTCCGGTCGTTTTCTTCGCCGTAAACATTGTCCTCATCTTGATAATTTCGTCCAAGGTAACGCCTGAAGCGCATGATGTCGGAAGCCAGTTTGGCTTTTTGCAATTCAATCAGCACAGTTTTGAAACCGCCGCCGGGAAGGGCGATCCGGGCGGAAAAATCGTAACGGCACACGGTAAGACACAAACCGCCATCTTCGTCCTTTTTTCGCCCGTTTTTCTTTTTAATCGGTTTGCGGACAGTACGTTCTCGCGTGGAAAAATCCAGTTCCACCACTTCTTCCCCGATAATTGCCGAGAGAAAGGACTTTGCTACCTTTTCGTCTTCCATCATGAACTTGAAGACTACGTCGTAGATGGGATTTGCGATGTGCATATTTGTTTTATTTGAGATTATTGTTGCAAAAATACATGAAAATCTTGTGATTTGCAAGAGATGCGGAGTGCCGGATAGGGCAAACGCATCAAAAATATAGAAAAAATATCCGTACCTTTGCGGCAATCATATAAATTTAAGAGTTATGAAAAAAATAATGTTAACGATAATGATTGCGGCAATTTTACCCTCATGCGATACGAAAAAAGAAAAAGCCGAAGCCTCTTCGGATATAATTATCGGGAAAAAACCGATAGAAGTTAAAGACAAACGCCTGTCGGCTGAAATTCTCCAGACTTTGGGGCAAGTGAGCAGTCCGTCCGTTTCCCCCGACGGGAAAACGGTTGCCTATGCAGTGGCATACACCGATATTGCGTTGAATAGGCGGAACAAAGAACTGTTTACCGTCGGGATTGACGGCAGCGGAAAGCGACAAATCACTACTTCTCCTCAAAGCGAAAGCGAACCCCAATGGGTTAAAAACGGGCAAAAAATCGCTTTCCTTTACAATTCCCAAATCTGGGAAATGAATCCCGACGGTAGCGAACGTACGCAAATCAGCCGTTACGACAACGGAATTGACGGATTTAAATATTCGCCGAACGGGGAAAAAATTTTATTTATCAGCGCGGTAAAGACGGGGCGCACATCCGTACAATCGCGACATCCCGATTTGGACAAAGCCACCGGCAGAATTATCGACGATCTGATGTACAAACACTGGGACGAATGGGTGGAAACCGTTCCGCATCCCTTCATTGCCGATTACGACGGGAAAAACCTCTCCAATATCGTCGACATCATGGAGGGCGAACCTTTTGAATCGCCCATGAAACCTTTTGGCGGCGTTGAACAACTGGACTGGTCGCCCAACAGCAGGATTATCGCCTATACTTCTCGCAAGAAAATCGGGAAAGAATATGCCGTCTCCACCAATTCCGATATTTATTTTTATCATACGGAAACGAAAAAAACAACCAACATGACCGAAGGCATGATGGGTTACGACGTTAACCCAAAATTTTCGCCCGATGGGAAATACATGGCTTGGCAAAGCATGGAACGCGACGGTTACGAGTCGGACAAAAACCGCCTTTTTGTAATGAATCTCGCTACCGGCGAAAAATATAATCTGACCGAAAATTTTGATTACAACGCCGACGATTTTTGTTGGGGCGGCGCATCGTCCGTGATTTATATGCTTTCCAATATACAAGGGACGTCCCAGTTTTTCAGCGTTGATTTCTCAAACGTCGGAGCGGTTATGCGGCAGATTACGCGGGGGCAACACGATTACGCTTCAATCGCTTATGCCGGCGGATATTTGATTGGTCTACGTCAGTCCATGTCCGCGCCGAACGAGGTTTATGTTACGCCCACACCTCCCCCGACCTCTCCGAATGAGGGGAGCGGGATTGAAAATCAATCCGGAGAAAACATTTCCCAAGAAAATACCGATATTCTCTCGCAAATCACAATGGGCAAAGTGGAGTCCCGCCAAATAAAAACGACCGACAACAAAGAGATGCAGACTTGGGTGATTTATCCGCCCGATTTTGACCCGAACAAAAAATACCCCGCGCTTCTGTTTTGTGAAGGAGGTCCACAAAACACGGTCAGCCAGTTCTGGTCGCTTCGGTGGAATTTCCAAATCATGGCTGCTCACGGTTATATCGTTGTTGCGCCCAATCGGCGCGGCGTTCCCGGATTTGGACAGGCGTGGTGCGAACAAATCAGCGGCGACTATGGGGGACAAAACATGAAAGATTATCTTTCGGCAATCGACGCTTTGGCGCAGGAGCCGTATGTGGATGAAACTCGTTTGGGCTGTACCGGCGCGAGTTATGGCGGTTTTTCGGTCTACTGGCTTGCCGGAAACCACAACAAACGTTTCAAGGCTTTTTGGGCGCATGCGGGAATTTTCAATCTGGAAGCCAAATACTTGGAAACCGACGAATTGTGGTTTCCTAATTGGGATTTGGGAGGCTCGTTTTGGGACAAATCCAACAAAACGGCGCAAAGCAGTTATGCCGCTTCGCCTCACCGGTTTGTGGATAAATGGGATACGCCGATTGCCATCAGTTGCGGCGAACTGGATTATCGCATTTTGGCGTCGCAGGGAATGATGGCTTTCAATGCGGCACAATTGCGCGGAATACCTTCGCGGATGCTGATTTTCCCGAACGAAAACCACTGGATATTGCAACCGCAGAACGGGGTGCTTTTTCAACGGGAATTTTTTCGGTGGTTTGATGGATGGTTGAAATAAGGTAATGAAGTTGTGTGTGTAATCTTCTTGTTTACTTGCTATTGAGGGTGTTTTGTTGAGAAAATAATGAGGTTTTAATGGGACATTTTACGAAAAACGAGACATAATTTATTATATGACAAACAAAAGAGAATCACAAATGAAGGCTTTCGGTCGCCTGCTTGACATAATGGACGAATTGCGCGAAAAATGTCCATGGGACAAAAAGCAAACCAACGAAAGTTTGCGCGTCAACACCATTGAGGAAACTTACGAACTCAGCGAAGCCATCATCCAAGGCGACGCCGACGGAATCAAAAAAGAACTCGGCGACGTGCTGCTCCACATTATTTTTTATGCAAAGATAGCGGACGAAAAAAGCCGGTTCGACATTGCCGACGTTTGCAATTCCCTGTGCGAAAAATTGATTTTCAGGCATCCCCACGTTTTCGGAACAGAAGAGGCTGCCACCGCCGGACAAGTCGAACAAAACTGGGAACAAATCAAACTCAGGGAAAAAGGCGGAAACAAAACGGTTTTGGAGGGCGTCCCCGCTTCACTTCCGAGTATCGTCAAGGCGCACCGGATTCAAGACAAAGCGCGGAACGCCGGATTTGACTGGGAACAGAAAGAAGATGTTTGGGACAAGGTGCAGGAAGAATTTACCGAACTACAACAGGAAATCAGCGCCATGAACGCCGAGCAAATGGAAGCCGAATTCGGCGACCTGTTTTTCAGCCTCATTAACGCCGCCCGCCTCTACAAAATCAATCCCGACAATGCTTTGGAACGCACCAACCGAAAATTTATCAAACGCTTTAATTATATTGAACAAAAAGCCCGCGAGATGGGGAAATCATTGAAAAACATGAAATTGGAGGAGATGGAGGCGCTTTGGCAGGAGGCGAAAGGTAAATAAATCGCCGTCATTGCGGGCGTAGCGAAGACCCGTAATGACGGCATTTACTATGAATTAATCACTTAATCCGGTTCTTTGAAAACTTCCGCGTCAGCAACCTGCCGGTAACGCTCAAAGCCAACACAATAAGGGTCAGCAATAAAGCTGCGGCGTAGGCACGTTCCCGAACTTCGGGTATCGGACTGCTTAACTGAAAGAACACGGACAAGGGCAAGGTGGCAGCCGGTTCGTTCAAGGCTGTTGGGATGTTGTCCGTAAATCCGGCGGTGAAAAGGACGCCGGCTGCATCGCCCATCGCGCGACCTACGGACAGCAGGGTAGCCGTCGCAATGCCCGGCGCTATTTGCCGAAGTACGACCCTGCAGGATTCCAGCCGCGTTGCGCCCAGCGAATAGGTCGCGTCCAAAAGGTCTTTGGATACGGATTTGGCGACCTCGTCCATTGAGCGGACAAAAATCGGGATGATGAGCAACGTTATTACAATAATCCCCCCAAGCAGCGAAGTTTTCAACCCGAAAAATATCATGATGGTGAACGCAAACGCCCCATACACAATGGACGGTATGCCGAACAGCACATCAAACGACAGGCGAGTGAAATACGACAGGCGGGAGGTCTTTTTCCGATAAACGTTGATGTAGAATACAATCGGGATGCTTATTACTAACCCCAGAAACGCTGAAGATAAAACAATCATGAGCGATCCGGCAATGGCGTTCAGTATCCCGCCTTCTTTGCCCAGATAAAAACCGCCGCCGGGCAAACTTGTGAGCATTTCCCAGTTTAACGGACCAAATCCCGTTTTCAGTATCGTCCAGATGATGCTGGCGCAAAACCCGAATACGGCAGCCGTAGACAGTATCATCAACACGTTGAATATCTTTTCTTCTATAAACTTTAACTTCATAATTTAAAACTTTTTTCCACGCGCTGTAAAATAATGCGGGCGGTTGCGTTGAAAGCAAATATGATGACAAACATAATCAGTGCGGCAAACATCAGCGCCGACTCATACATCGGGAGGGAGAGCATTTCGCCGTAGTTGTTGGCAATCAGGGCAGGCAGGGGATAGGCGGGGTCGAAAAGCGAATGGGGAATGTCCACCACGTTTCCGCACACCATTAACACAGCCAGCGTTTCGCCGAAAGCCTTAGACACCGCCAGCACAATTGCCGCGATAATGCCCGGAGAGGCTTTCCGAATCACCACCAAACGGGATGTTTGCCACCGCGTTGCGCCCAATGATGCGGAAGCGTCTTTGAGGTCGCTGGGGATGGTCAAAAATATCTCTACAAACAGGCTGACAAGCAGGGGAATAATCATTACGCTCAGCACAATGCCGCCCGCCAACAGGGTGTAACCGCTGGTGTATTCCACAAAGTGCGGTCCGAAACTATCGGCAATCCAGGGAACTATGATTAGCGTACCCCATAACCCGTAAACTACGGAAGGGATTCCGGCTAATATGTCAAGCACCGGAAATACGGCTTGTTTTACCCACGCTTTGGCATTTTCGGTCAGGAACAATGCTGCCAGCAAAGAAATCGGAACGCCTATAAACACCGCCAATATGGTAACATAAACAGAGCCGAGTATAAAGGGCCAAAAACCGAATTTCCCCGACAACGGACTCCATTGCGAGCCGGCGATTAAGTCCCACAAGCCTTGCGCGCCGAGTATGTCCGCCGACTTGTAATACAAGCCAACGCCCATGACGACGAGCGTAAGCAGCGAAGCAAACGTGAGAATTTTCATCACGAGGCTTGCCGTCCGGTCTTTGAAAATCCTTGTATAAAGTAGTATTTGTTCGTGTTTCACGTTTTACAAAATTAAGAATTAAGAATTAAAAATTAAAAGAGATGGGTCTTTGACTTTCATTCTCTTAATTCTTAATTCCTAATTGATTTATTTAAGTTTTTCTCTTTCTCTTTCCAATTTCTTTTCCGACAGCCCGATGTAACCGGTTTCACCTGCATATTGCTGTCCGTCGCTAAGCACGTATTGCAGGAACGCAATCACTTCCGGCTTGGTGGGTTTCCCTTTGGATACCAAGTACAGGTCGCGGGCGGGCGGCGAGGGGAAGCGTCCTTCGTCGATAGCGGCAATCAGCGATTCGGTTGTTTCGTAAAAGTCTTCTTCCGGGTCGATTGCGCCGTTTTCGTTTACGTCGAGGGGGATGATTGCCAAGCCTTCGTTTGGTTGCTTAGTTTTCTGGTCGTAAGCATAAGCGATGTTGTTGTAACCGATACCGAGTTTGTCTTTCTGCACGGCAGCCGCCAAACCGGGGTCGCCATATACGGCGGTCGCTTTCAGATCTTCCTGTTTCCGGTCGAACCAAGCGGCGAATGTTTCGGCTGCGCCACATGCGTCGGAACGGGTGAATACGTGCACATGCGTCGGCGCAGATATTCCGAGTATTTCTCCCCAAGTGGAAATTTCCTTGTTCCAAAGGCGGACGGCAATCTCCTTTTTCAGCCCGATTTTCTTTATCTCGCTCAAATGCGGATTTTGCGAACTGATGGTCGGCACCACCGCATCCTTCACCGATGCAATGGGGAACGCGCCCTTTTCGATTTCTTCGGGGTATATCTCGCGCGACACCATACCGAGGTCAACAACTCCGGCAAGCGCGTCGGTCATACCTTTTCCGGCGCCGCCGCCCGATATGTCGATTTTCACGTCGGGATACAGTTTCTTAAACTCTTCCGCCCATTTGACAGCCATGGGATAGAGGGCAAACGCGCCCGACAATTGGATTGTACCGCTCAACGCATCCGTTGATCCTGTTTGCTTTTGGGTTTTGTTACAGTTTGCCAGCAACAAAACGGCAGATAATAAAATAATAACTTTCTTCATGATTGTTTTTAATAAAATTGTTTATATGTTAATAAATGAGTAAACGAGTAACAAGTTAACTTGTTTACTCGTCTACTTGCTAAAAAACACTGGTTTGAACGTCAACTGCACATACGCCCAATGGGGAAAACGGGTATCCGTGTTGACTTGTTTTTTGAGAATATCCGTACCGTCGTTGGCAAGATACGTACTCCAACCGCCCTGCAACGCAAGCCGGCTGTTGATGGTATAATCTATGGTGAGGTCAATTTCCGAGCCGATCCCCTTGCCTTTACCCTTTTCAAACTCTTTCTGGGTGGAGAAATTATGGTAAGTGAGGTTGGCGCTGAACCGCGAACGCTTAAACGTTGCGCCGAGATAGAAATCAACAAGACCCTGAGCAGGCACGTTGCGCCAATACTCAATAGAGCCGTTGAAAGCGTGATTGGTGCCGTAAAGTTTGTTGAATGTGTTGTTTTTACTTGCGGCGATATCCGTTTTAGAACCGGAAAACAGGTCGCCGCCTATCTGCGCCGCCCATTGTGCGGCGAGTTTCTGCTGCACTTTTGCCGAAAGGAGATAAGCGTTCAACTCCTTATCCTTGTTGTCTTTCCCGAACTGGTAATAACCGTTCACGTTGAAAGTGGTCGGACTTTTCTTATCACTCAACCAAATGTTTGCGCCTATCGTATTGCGGTAAAAATGGCTTACGCTACCGACGTTTCCACCCTCAAAGCCCTCGTTCACCCACACTGCCGATGCGGCAATTTTCCCGAACGTTTTACTTGCCCAAAGGAAGTTGAGCGTTTTGTAAGCCAACGTATAGGGAGTAATGGGAAGTTTAAGGCTGTCGCCGGTATTGTTATAAGCGCTGCCGAGATGCACGGTTAGCCCTTCCGTAGCGTATTTCAGTAGCAGGAGGTCGTGCGCTCCGGGCGTATTGCTCCAGTTGTTGTACGAAAACAGGCGTTTGTCGTCATATTCCAGCCCCTGCCGTCCGAGCGCAAGCGAAAATTGCGGGGTAAATGCGTATTCGCCCCACGCTTCCAGCACGCCCAAGCTATTTCCCGTGTTGGCGACGGCGGTTTTGCCGTATATGCGGGAATCCAGCAGGGTGAGTTTGGCTTTTATATCCTCGCCCTTATAGGAGAGGTTCAATTTGGTGCGCAGGTTGTTAACATAAGCCGCGTCCTCCGTTTTGAGCAGCGGTTGTTGGAAGCCGTCGCGGTATTCGCCTCTGGAGCGGATTTCGGCATCGGCTTTTACTTCCTGACCCCACGAATGGGCGGTGCAGGACAGAATGAATGTGATGAATAGTAATCGTTTTTTTGTCATTGTTGTAATTTTTAGTTTATTGTTGTATTCAATATTCTTTTCTGGATTGCTTCAGGCTGCGCTTTCGCAATGACGACTGTGGCGTTGCGAGCCGCATAGCGGAGAAGCAATCCAACGTGCCGCCCTTACCCCGCCCGGCACAACACCCTTGTGCAAATCGTCCTTATTTCTTTTTAATTAAAACCTTCCAATAATTATCCACCGGCGTCTCTTTCAGCACCGTATGCCCTTCGATCCGAATCGAGGAGGGAACATTGTTAATCGGATGCCCGTCGTCGAGCCATATTTCCAACACCTCTCCCGATTGCATTTCGGCAAGCTGCAGTTTGGTTTGCACAAAATTCATCGGGCAAAGCACGCCCCGCAGATCTTTCATCCGCGTTTCCGTCGACTTTTTCACGGGCGGAGGTTCGGGTTTCCGGTCGCCTTTGAATTGCAGGGAATCGTCCATGCCTTCGTAAAGCGCAATCACCCTATCTGCCAAAGCGTATATTTCGTCGCGGCGTGCGTTGAAGTCGCCTGTTTCCTCGTCGCGGGCAAGGGCTACGACGTCGCGGTAATCCTTTTCGACCAAACCGTAGTCAATAAAATGCTCGATAAAAAGAGTAAAAACGTCGGCGGTCGTTTTCGGTTCAAGCCCGCGCGTGATTAAGAGCATACGCGACGCGGAATATATAATATGGTATAGCAAACGGCTGGTTTCTTTCCTATCGGTTTCGCTTTCCATCTTTTGCCGGTGGGATTTGATGAGATTGAGGTCTAATTCGATCATGTCGAAAAGCCCCGCCGAACATTCGGCAACGCCCCTTGCGGCAACGCTAAACGGCGCATCTGCGCCCCAGTCGAAGTAATAATTCTTGTCTTCGTCAAATGCTGGAATATTCCTGTATTCGTCAAGCATTTGCAGGGCAAAGTCCTTGCCCTCCGACCGGAGATAATCGGACAGCGAAGCGTGCCGCCCTTTCGTTTCGGTATACGCCTCCAGCAACCGCCGCACAAAACGGGGAACTTCGCGCGCGCTAATGCTTCCGGCAGATTCCGCCAACTGCGGATTAGCGTCCCGCGAGGCAGCCAAATAAACTTGGTATCCGGGATACACCCGCTCGTTGCGGAGCGCCTTGCCCGAAAAACCGATGTCGCCCCAAAGG
Source organism: Dysgonamonadaceae bacterium (assembly GCA_031260045.1). Lineage (GTDB taxonomy): Bacteria > Bacteroidota > Bacteroidia > Bacteroidales > Azobacteroidaceae > Azobacteroides. The sequence goes on from JAIRKO010000026.1 coordinate 14,097, forward strand.
TGCTGCCCGCACGAGTTGGGGCAGCCCGATATGTGTATTTTCGCGGGAGTGAGATTGTCCGGCTCGCCCCCATCCAGCAATTCTTTGCGGATGGCGGCTGCCAGACCTTTGGACAGTCCGATACCCAGCCGGCAAGTGTCGGCGCCGGTGCAGGACACGATGCTGTTGACCGCAAACGGAAGTTGCGACTCCGGACTGAATTCGCGGATAATGGCATACAGTTCGCCGAGCGCCGCGTCGGGAATGTTGCGCAGGCGGATGTTTTGCGTGGTCGTGAAACGAATGGTGTGATTCCCGAATTGATCGACAAATGCGAGCAACTTCCGAAATCCCGCTGCTTGCCGTTCGTCATCCACGCGGATATTTCCCATCGGGACGGGCAGGAGTACAGTACTGTATCCTTCCTGCCGTTGGGGGGTAACGTACCTTTTTCGCCAAAGCAGGTAATCGTCCGTTTCCGCCGCTCTGGAGGGTTGAAACGAGTGTGCGGGGCGTTCGTTTACGACTTCATCCGGCGTGAAAGCACATCTCGTTTTCAGGGCTTCCGCGTAATATTCTTTGATTAAACGGATGGTTTTCTGTTCGCCTAATTTGTAGAAAATGAAGCGCAAACGCGCCTGATTTCTGTTTTTCCGGTTGCCGTGTTCCGAGAAGAAGCGTTTGAGGGCTTCGGTTACGGCGGCGAGTTCGTTTTCGGGGATAAAGTCAAACAGTATCCATCCGATTGTCGGCTTCGCGCCGGCTCCCCCGCCCGCATAGACGAGAAAGCCCTTTTTCCCGTCTTTTATTTTGGCTACGAAACCGACGTCGTTCACGGCTGCATAGCCCGTTTGCCGGTCGTTCGACGAAAAGGCGATTTTCATCTTTCGCGGGAGCAGATAGGAATCCGCTTCGGCAATCAGTTTCGTGGTCAACGACATGGCATACGGCGTGGTATCGAAGACCTCCTGCGCCGACCACCCGCTTTCTTCCGACACCATAATATTACGCACGGTGTTTCCACCGCCGCCTTTGGTGCTTAGACCTATTTTTTGCAGGTCGGTCAGTACCGGCTGCAGGTCGTCGATCCGTAAATTCTGGATTTGTATTTCCTGCCTCGTGGTGATGTGCAGCAGGTTTGAACGGTATTGCAGGGCGATGTCTATCAGGCTCGCCAACTGGCGGGGGTAAATTACCCCGCCAGTAGTTCGCACGCGCGACATGTAAACGCCGTCCTGCCGCTGTTCGTATACCCCCATCGGCACGCGGAACGCCTTGAATTGAACGGGGTCAACTTCTTTTTTTTTGAAGCCTTTTGCCAGCGTTGCAAATTGAAGAATGTCGCTGCCTAATGTTTCCGGTAATCTATACATGGGGAAATCTGTTTGGGGGATTGCTTAGCTGAATACGCCCGCCAAATACTGCTTGGTCAGGTCGTGTTGGGGGTTTTTGAACAATTGTTCGGCGGAACCGGTTTCGATCACCTCCCCCATGTAAATAAATATAACGTGGTCGGCAATTCGCAACGCCTGCCGCAAGGTGTGGGTTACCAGCACTACGCCGTAGTTCTTTTTCAGTTCCAGAAACAGGTCTTCGATGTGGCGGCTTGATACGGGGTCGAGGGCGGAAGTCGCCTCATCGCCGAGTATGAACTGCGGTTTAATCGCCAATCCGCGAGCGAGGCACAAACGTTGTTGCTGCCCAATCGAGAGGCTGGCGGCTGGGGTGTGAAGCCGGTCTTTTACTTCTTCCCACAGCCCGGCGGCGCGCAGGTTTTCTTCCACAATCTGTTTCAGTATTTTCTTGTTGCGGGTGCCGTGTATCCTGCATCCGAACGCGATATTGTCGAATATGGACATGGGTAGCGGGGTTGGGCGTTGCGACACAAGTCCCATCTTTTTGCGGATGTGCGTTACCTCTACCCGTTTTCCGTAAATATCTTCGCCGTCGATAATGATTTGCCCGTCAATATTCACTTTGTCGATGTTGCCTATCAGCCGGTTGATTGTTTTCAGGAGCGTCGATTTGCCGCATCCCGAAGGACCGATAATACAGGTTATTTTTTTGTTGGGAATGTCGACGCTGACATCTTTAAGGATGTGGTTGCTGCCGATACTGACGTTTAGGTTTCGCACCGTCAGTCCCGATGCGTCGTCGCCTTCTCTCACCGGCAAACTTGTGTTTTTTGCAATATTCGCTTCAGCGTTTTTGCCTCTTCTTCGGGAAAGCTCCAGCAGCAGGGCGCTTCCGAATAAACCTCCTGATTTCTTTACTGTCTGTGTCATTGTAATTATTGTTAAAATATTATTAGCGGGGACAAAGGTAGGGCGTTGTTATCGTCTGTACAATACCATAAATGGGGTATTTTTTCTTTGTTGGATTTTGTGTACTTTTGCCGAAAAATAATGATTAATGCCCGTCATTGCTGGCGCGGTGAAGCAATCCGGAACAAACCGCTGCGCATTCTCTGTGTAACTCCGTGCTTCTCCACGTCTTCGTCTGTGTAATTTATTACATGGAGTTACACAGAGCGGTAGCCCCCTATTAATCATTAATCATTAAAAAAATGTTAGAACGAATCATTATTTTAGACGGCATAGACCCCGTCATTTTCTTTGGAACAAACAATTCCAACATGCGATTGATTAAGTCGTTGTATCCAAAACTGCGGGTGATTGCTCGCGGAAATGTAATCAAAGCGATGGGCGATGATGTGGAAACGCTCGAATTTGAAGAGAAAATACGCAAACTGGAACATTACTGCAAGGAATTGAATTTGCTGACCGAAGAGGCTATCATCAACATTGTGAAAGGCAAAAACGACGCTTTCGCCGCCCTGCAAAAGCAAGAAAACCTGATTATTTATGGCATGAACGGGCGTCCCATTCAAGCCCGCACCGAAAACCAACGAAAACTGGCGGAAGCCTTTGGCGAAAACGATTTGCTGTTTGCCGTCGGTCCCGCCGGTTCGGGCAAAACCTATACGGCGATTGCGTTGGCTGTCCGAGCGCTGAAAAACAAGGAAGTTCGCAGAATCATCCTGAGCCGTCCGGCGGTGGAAGCGGGCGAAAAACTGGGCTTCCTGCCCGGCGACATGAAAGAGAAAATCGATCCCTACCTCCAGCCCCTCTACGACGCGCTCGAAGACATGATTCCCGTTGCCAAACTCAAAGAATACATCGAAAACAAAGTAATCCGGATTGCGCCGCTGGCTTTCATGCGCGGACGAACGCTGAGCGACGCGGTGATTATCCTTGATGAAGCCCAAAATACAAGCATCCTGCAAATCAAAATGTTTCTTACGCGGCTCGGAATGAACGCCAAAATGATTGTTACGGGCGATGTTACCCAGATTGATTTGCCGCCCTCGCAGGTGTCGGGGTTAACTCATGCCATGCGGGTTTTGAAGAATGTGCCGGGAATTGCGCAAATTGAGTTTAATAAAAAGGATATTGTGCGCCACAGGTTGGTGCAACGGATTGTGGAAGCCTATGAAAATGAACTAAGAACTTAAAATGTGACATATTTTGAATTTATATTCGTGGCTAATATTTTTTTTAGTAGCCACGAATGCACTAATTATTGCTAATTTATTTTTTCACACATACTTAATTATTTCAACATTAAATACGATTTTAAAAGGATTTTATGTGAAAAAGATTGGTTTTTTATTTTTTACTTTATATTTGCACCCGAAATCGAAAAAGTATTGAGCAAAGTCGCTTTAATTATGGCGAACCGTTTAATATAAACTCTAATATCTAAATTATTAATTTAAATTTTATCTATATTATGAAAACAATCCAAAAAAATTTGTTGGTGGGATTTCTTTTACTGTGCTATGCTGCGGCAAATGCTCAGCTTAAAGTAGATGCTGATGGTCGGGTACTGGTTGGTACTCCGATTTCTGGGAATGATCCGGAAAAAGCGGCAATTCTGCAAGTGTTTGGCAAATCAAATTCGCAATATGCTTCGGGCGGTAAATTGACGTTTGGAGATTTCGGTCGACAGACTCATAACGGATGGAATGTATTTATCGGTGAATACGGAACTACGGACACGGATCAGCTTTGGCTGCACGGAAAACTCGGGACGTATTTTACATACAATAACGGCACTTCCGTATGGGGATATTACGATGTAAACGTAGGAAACGCTTTCTATTTCAATTGCAACGTATATTCCAACGGGGTTTTGCTTACATCCGACGACCGGAGAAAAGAAAATATCCGTCCGTTGAGCGGTTCCTTGTTGTCGCTGCAACAACTGAAAGGGGTTAGTTATTCCCTAAAACCGGTTATGCAGGCATCGACAAACGCGCAAAAAGCAGACGGCAAAACGTCGGATAAGGAGCGGCGCGACAGGGCTTCTCTTGAAGCGCGGGAAAAAGAACTGCAAAATTCAAAAGATCCGCGCATGGGTTTTGTGGCGCAGGAGTTGAAGAAAGTTTTCCCCGAACTGGTGCGCGAAGACAGGGATGGTATGTTGAGCGTGGATTATATCGGACTGGTTCCGGTGATTGTTGAAAGCATTAAGGAACAGCAGCAAATCATTAATGTGCAATCTGAAAAAATTAATGCGCTGGAAAAGGCGATAGAAACGCTTCAAGGAAAGAGCCTTTCACTGATTGCGCCCGACGGAAAAGGCGCAGATACGAAACAGACGGGATTAACACAATAAAATTTATAAGTCAAAAAAATTTATTATATGAAAAGAATTTATTTCGTACTTTGTTTGATGTTGGCGGCGCATGGGTCGCTTCATGCACAAACAAATTATATCTACTGCACAACAAACTCTTCGCTCGGCAACCAACCCGTGCTACACGACAATGAGTTGAAAATAGGCAATTCCACGTCTTCAACTGCTCGAGCAAGAAACTTGCTGAAATTCGGCGACGGCTCTTTTGTACAAATCGGCGAATGGGAATTAGATAATCTTCTTTCTTTTAAGGCGACTCGGTATAATTTTACCAACGGCAATGTGGGAATAGGCACGACCAATCCTTCTGCAAATCTTGAAATTGTGGGAACCCAACCCACGTTTATTCTCAAAGCTTCGACATCGCATCATTTACAGATTGGAGTTGCACAGTCAGCGGGGAATTTTGCGTCTTATGCTCTTGCGGGCGATGTAGTTTTCAGAACATTGGGTTCCCGTCATGGAATGATTTTTAATATGCCGAGTGATACGCCCGACGGCAAAGATTATATTAAATTCGGAGATGGAGCAAATGGCGGATGGTTCAGTATTTACAACAACAAAAAGGTTTCTATTCTCGGCAATGTGGGGATAGGAACAACAAATCCGCAAAACAAACTGGATGTTAACGGTACTATCCGCGCTAAGGAAATTAAGGTACAAACCGGTTGGGCGGATTTTGTTTTTAACGATGATTATTGTTTGAAACCGCTTTCGGAAGTGAACAGTTTTATTAAAGCAAACAAACATTTGCCGGAAATCCCCTCTGCTACGGAAGTAGACGCAAATGAAGGCGTCAATTTGGGCGAAATGCAGGTAAAACTGCTTCAAAAAATTGAAGAGCTAACCCTTTATCTAATCCAACAAGACAATACTATTTGGGAATTGAAAAATAAAATTGAAAATTTAGAAAATCAATAAGTCATGAAACAAAAACATTTAATTTATAAAAAAATGAAAACAATAAAATTTATATTTGCGCTACTTGCATTAAGTATGGGCATGGCTTGCTCCGAAAAAGATACGCCGAAAGAGGAGATTATTATCGGTGGCGACTGCGATCCACAGCCATTTTCGGTAACATACGCAAGCTATAAAAATGACCCTGACATTTATTTTATCAAAGGAGAAGTTGTTGATGTAGTTCAACATGGAAACGAAATTAAGATCATTCAGGATTTCAAAAACAACTTTGAAAGCAACACAATAATTACTGTATGGGGATCAGGCAGAATATGTCCTAGAATAGACCCTCTGTATAAAAATCATCGGACAGACACCTTGTTGCTGTTTATAAAAAAGACCGATTTGCTTGAAAATTTACTTTGTCCGCAATGTGAGCATTATGAGCAGCCTGATGACTATATGACAATGGGTTGTTACTTTTCTGTTTTAAAATTATCCAATGGGACAGTAAGTGGAAGAATAACAGATATTTACGGGGATACTACTATGTTATGGGCTGATTTCGTTACTCAATTTGAAATAACAAAATAAGATAATTATGAAAAAATTAATTATACTGACAATAACGGCGTTAGTTCTGTCAAATGCTTTGCAAGCCCAGATAGATGTTCCTGTAACAAAGGTAAAACTTTCGGATACCGACAGGAGTATTTTAAGTAATCACATGAGCCGATATATAACTTTTTCCCTTGATAAAAAGGTCTTGCTTGAAAAATTGCGTCATGATGGGTATTGTGCTTTCAGATTAAATATTGACGGCGAACATGATTGGGTTGTTGATATAACCACAAATGATATGAGGACGAGTGATTATAAATCTTCTTATACTTCAGAATCAGGAATTTTCTATCCTGACGATCCATACATACCTAATACATACAAGGGAAAAACCTCTGATGGGAAAATTGTTAGACTAACGATTGACGACGATGAATTTTGGGGCGTTATTTTAGATTCGGAAAAGCACCTTGTTATTCGCCCAACGAAAGATTATACGGGCAATAAAGCAGATAACAGTTTCATACTATATGCTAAATCCGATGTAATAGCACAAAACGAGTACTCCGATTTCAATGATGCTCTAATAGCTCCGGATGCGGATAATTTATCGAATAATAATATATCGCATTCCGCCACGCTATGTACCTATTATTTAACAGTAGCGATCGACGCCGATTATGAGTTTTATCAAGACAGAGGCAGTAATGTAACGGAAACCTACAGTTATGTTTTTTCAGTGCTGAATTTGATTGAAGGAGTGTATGAATCCACATTTAATTTAAGATTTATCGTTCCTTTTCAAAACGTGTGGACAACATCCAACGACCCCTATTCTTCCACTGATGCACATATATTGTTAGATCAATTCATGGCTGAATGGAACGCTAACAGAACAAGTGTAAGCAGAAATATTGCTCATCTATTTACCGGTAAAACCTTGGATGGTGGCATGATGGGTCTAGCATGGATGGGACAGATAAGCAATTCTTATTCTTACTCTTTAAGTATGAATAGAACAGAGATGTTTGAAACTACCGCTCATGAAATAGGGCATAACCTTAATGCCGATCATCCTAGTGCAAGCAACTGTCTATGCGGAACTGCAACAGCTTCGGTAATGTGCCGGGGACTAAAGGATAATAACCTTTGGTTCTGTCAGCAATCAATTAGCGAGATAAGCCCTTTTCTTGCCAGCCATAGTTCATATCTTACAGGAAACATTCCTAATAATTTGACCTTGTCGGGAACTGTTACCGGATTTAATGAACGTCAGGCAAGGACTCAAATCACTTCTACTCAAGTGATAAATAGCGGATTTACAATATATAAATCCCCAACAATTTTATTGTCGCCAGGTTTTGAAGTGAAAAGCGGGGCTGTTTTTACGGCGACTCCATTGACTGATTGTAACTGAATACAAAAATTTCGCCTCTTCGCGTTTTTTGCTCACGTTTTACAAAAAACTCTTGAGATTTTAAAACAAATTTGTGAGAAAAACGAAAAAAACGCTTCCGAATTTGAAAAAAACTCGTGAGAT
>JAIRKO010000017.1 GCA_031260045.1 Dysgonamonadaceae bacterium
TTTCTGGAAATATTAGCGGCTTAGACTTTTGTCCTGATTTTATAAATGTTTTTAACGATAATGCCAAAAAATTAAATCTCCATGAAAGAGTACATGGCATTGTTGGCTCAATGGATAATCTGCCTTTTCAAAAAGAAGAATTCGACCTTATTTGGTCAGAAGGGGCTATAGATAATATAGGTTTTGAAAAAGGAATAAACTATTGGAATGGCTTTCTCAAAAAAGACGGCTATATTGCCGTAACGTGCCCTTCATGGTTTACTGATGAACGCCCATCTGAAATTGAAAAGTTTTGGGGGGATGCCGGTTGTAAATTAGATACAATAGGGCATAATGTTTTAATAATGCAAAAAGCAGGTTATGTTCCTGTTGCCGCATTTGCATTGCCTGAAGAATGCTGGACGGATAATTATTTTACTCCACGGGAAACAGCATTAAGGGCACTATTGGAAAAATATACTGGAAATAAAACTGTAGAGGTTTATGTTGAAAGCAATAAATACGAGGTTGAGTTATATTCAAAGTATAAACAGTATTACGGATATGTGTTTTATATTGGGAAAAAATTGTAAATGGAATAGTGGTGTATGCCCCCACTTCGCATAACAGGATTGTATATGTTTCGCCGCCCAATCTCAATCTTCGTAACCTGTTGCCCTGGAATGACAGGAAAATTTGGAAAAATAGAATATGTCTCTTCGTAATTGTTTTTTGTTTACCTTTGCCCTGTTATTTAATATGGATTAAAATGGATACAAAAGTAGATATGACATACCGTTTCCTGTGGGACGAAGAGCCAACCGACGAGCAGCTTCAAACGCTCATGCAGGAAGTAGGCGAAGACGTTCGTCGTGAAAGCGAACAGACGGAGCGACAACTGAAAGAAAAATTAGAGGAGGAATACGCGCGTGTTCTTGCCGACCACACAAAACAGCCGTAATGGAAAAGCCGAAACTCCTTATTTTCGCAACTGATTTTGTTTACCCTTTGCAGCGGAAAATATTCAAAGAATAGACCGGAAAATAAATAATTTTTAAAAATGGCTTGGATTTTACTGATACTTGGAGGCTTTTGTGAAATAGGATTTACTACCTGTTTACAGACATCCGACAATCTCACTAATTGGAGCAAGAATTGGTTATGGGCAACAGGTTTCTTTGTGTTTCTGTTTCTTGAGTTTCAACGTCTCAAAGAGGACGAGCAGCAACGCCTGTCCCTCGATGGAACTTGCAAACATGGAGAATATCAACGCCCTGCTGATACGTCATGGACTTGCGCAGGGCGCTCGGCTGGTAGAACTCAACAAGGTTGCAATTACGCAAATGCGCTCGCTGACAGGAAATAAAAACCTGAGTAAACGGCTGAATGAGTAATAGAAAGAAGTGTTATATCTTGGAGTATAAATAAAGGAATAAAAACGCAGGTATTATGTGGAAATGGTATGCAGTTTTATCGGCGTTGTTTGCGGCTCTCACCGCCATACTTGCCAAAACCGGAGTTAAAGGAATCAGTGGAAACACGGCAACGGCAGTCCGTACGGGAGTTGTTTTACTTCTTGCATGGCTTCTCGTTTTGTTTAGCGGACAAATGAAGGAAGTCCGGGAATTAAATAAAAACAACCTGCTATTTTTAATTCTTTCGGGGTTGGCAACAGGGCTTTCGTGGATATTTTATTTCAAGGCGCTGGAAACGGGCGACGTGTCCAAAGTAGCGCCGATAGACAAGTTAAGCGTTGTTTTCGTCATGATTCTGTCTTTCGTCTTCCTGCATGAAACAATGGATTTAAAAACGATTATCGGCGGACTTTTGATAGCTGCAGGCGCTATTGTGCTGGTGTTGTAAATAAACACGCTTCGTAATTTCGCAAACGATTTTTGTTTACTTTTGTAGCAAAAATAAATTGAATTTGACATGAATAATTTATGAAGACGCATGAAAAAGGAAAAAACAAAAACCCCGGCAAGCAAAATCGTAAAATACTTACGCGAACTTTCCGTAGTGGTCATTGGTATTGCGATTACGCTTTCGGTCAATAACCTGCTTACGACAAGAAGCGAAAAGAAAGACATGGCGCTTTACCTGAACGCGGTGAAGCTGGAACTGGAAACAAACCTTGGCGAACTTGAATGGCTAACAGAAACGGTAGAAAAAGAGGTAAGTTATTCCCGCTATTTGCTGTCGAACGACAAAAACGCACTGCACCCCGACACCATACGGTTCTATGCTCAGTCCATTAGCGCTATTCTACCTGTACGTAATGCTTTTGAAATGTTTAAGACATCGGGGAGCATGCGCTTCGTAAAAGACAAAGCGATTTTGCTGTCTATCTGGGCTGCATACTATGATTTGGACGGGCTTGAAATGCACTTGGATAAATATCACAACAATGAGAAATATGCAGAACTAACCAAAGAAATGCAGTTGAAAAGAGAAGGAAAACCGATTGCCGTTCCGTTGTACGATTTTTATACTTCCCGAGCTGAATATACGCTCAGCTTACTGCAAAACTGCAAGTCCGCAAAATCCTCGCTGGAAGAAGCCATCGCAAAAATAGAAACAATATTATAATGATAATAAAACATTTTTTGATTTTCGCATTTTGCGCTTTTTTGTTATGGCATCCTGTTCTCAACACGCCATAACAATATCGGGACAGGTTACGGATTTCAACGGAAACCCTGTCGACAGTTGCATTGTTGAAATATTTCATCCCGATTTTTCGACGACATACGAAACATATACCAACGGAAACGGTTACTATGCTATCAACAACGTAAAAAAAGGAAAATACATGGCGCTTTATGCCATCCGCGTGAAAATGCCGTTCCCGAAGAAGATATGCGTTTGGAGTTTTGGGCATGGAACGTAATTGCCGATACGGATTTGACCATTAATCACCGTTTAGAACTTTACGGCACAACTATTTTCAGGATAGAAGGCGGTTACAACCGGAATGATGATTTATGTGCGTCCAATGAGCCTTAGCAAACATCTTTCCTATTCAAAAACGTGTATTTGAATAAATCAAAAGTAGAAAAAGAGGCTAATATTTCGGTGGCACCCGAACATTTCAAATTTTTTGCGAAAGTTGACGGGATATGACCGGCAAACATTACAGCAACAAACGGCTGAATGAATAACTATGAGTAAAAAAGAAATAATCACGGTTCAAGGAACGGAAGTTGTTCTGTTATCGCACAAAAAAGAAGATTATATTTCGCTGACGGATATGGCGAGATACAAAAATGTCGAAATCCCTGCGACGGTCATATCGCATTGGATGAGTACCAATTTTTCAATCAATTACATGGGGTTATGGGAGCGCATGAATAATCCGGATTTTAACCTCACGGGATTCCGTGAGGTTAAAATGCTGAGTACGGAACCGGGATTCGCACTTTCACCCAAGCAGTGGATTGCAATGACAAATGCCACAGGCATTGTGTCCAAAGCAGGACGATACGGCGGGGGGACGTTCGCGCACAGGAATATTGCGTTTGAGTTCGCCTCATGGCTCAGCCCTGAATTTAAGTATTATCTTATCAGCGAGTTTGAACGTCTCAAAATTGATGAACAGCAACGCCTATCCCTCGAATGGGATTTGCAACGCACCCTCTCAAAAATCAACTACCACATTCACACCGACGCGATTAAAGAATACATTATCCCGAATATCGTTACCAAAGAACAAATTGCTTACACATACGCCGAAGAAGCCGATTTGCTGAACGTCGCCCTATTCGGCAAGACAGCCGCACAGTGGCGAGCCGAAAATCCCGACGGCAAGGGAAATATCCGCGACACGGCAACGCTGGAGCAATTGGTGGTTCTCTCAAACATGGAGAGCATCAACGCCCTGCTGATACGTCAGGGGCTTGCGCAGGGCGAGCGGTTGGTGCAGCTCAACGGCGTAGCCATCACGCAAATGAAATCGCTGGCGGGAAATAAAAATCTGGGTAAACGGCTGAATAATAAAAACATAAACACATGAAAATTGTAGGACTTACCGGAGGTATAGGCAGCGGAAAATCAACCGTTTCCCGTTTGTTGGAAATCATGGAAATTCCGGTTTATGCGGCGGATGCAGTCTCAAAAAAACTGGTTGACGCTTCGCCGCATATTCGGGAACAACTGTCGGCAAAGTTCGGTTTGCAACTTTATCAAGATGGCAAACTCAACAAGGCGCTGTTTGCTTCATTGATTTTTGGGAATGACGAAAACCTGCAATTTGCCAATTCGGTGATTCATCCGGTTGTTTTTGAGGATTTTCGGCGTTGGGAAGCGCAACAAAACAATGTCCCTCTGGCGGTTATCGAATCGGCTATTTTATTTGATTCCGGTTTCAACCGCTCCGTTGATATAACCGTCAACGTTTCCGCACCGCCGGAAGTGCGCATCCGGAGAGTGGAACAAAGAGACCGCGTTTCCCGCAAATCGGTTCTGTCCAGAATCGACAGCCAAATTTCGGAAGATGAGCGCAATCGCTTGTCGGATTACACTATTTTCAACGATAATACCCGCGCTTTACTCCCGCAAGTGGAAAATTTGATACGCTTTTTATTGAGTAAGAGAAAAATTTAATTAACTTTGCGGCTCACTAAAAAATTTCGAGATATATGTTGAAGAAAATTTTATCTGTTGCGGGAAAAAGCGGCTTATTCCAAATGATTTCCGAAGGGAAAAACATGTTGATTGCGGAATCGCTCATCAACCGAAAACGGCTTCCCATTTATCCGAGAGACAATGTCGTATCGTTGGGCGACATCAACGTTTATACCGACGAGGAGGAAGCTTCCCTGTATCAAGTTTTAAGCGCAATTAAAGCAAAAGAAAACGGCAAACCGATTGTTTTCAGCCCCACAATTACACCCGACGAATTGAGAAATTATTTTGCGGAAATCCTGCCTAATTTCGACCGCAATAAAGTATATTCTTCCGACATTAGAAAAATGATGAATTGGTATAATATATTGATAAATGCGGGAATTACGGATTTTGAAAAGCAGGAAGAAGCAATCGAACAACCGGAAGAACCGCTAAAAGCAGACAACTGATATGGAAGAGGATTTTTTTGATCAATATGACGACAGCGAAGTCGTAGCCTTTATCCTGAACTACCTGCCTATGGAGTTGAAAGGAAAGTTTACGGAAGATGACATCTATTATATTCTGGATACCAGTGAAGATTATTACGCACAAAATAATTTCTTTGAAACGGAGGACGAAGATGCAATAGAAGAGCGCAAATTAATAGAATACATTATCCGTGAAGCGGAAAAAGACAAGGTGGGAAAATTTACGGAGGAAGATATTTTGTTTGTCTTACGCGGCGAGGAAACTTATTTAGATTCAATTTTCGGAGATATTAAATGAATAAAATTATATTAAATAACAACCTTTTAATTAAATAAAGAAATGAAAAAAATTAATTTATTTGTATGTTTAACGGTCGGCGTAACGCTTATTTTAAGCGGATGCGTAACGGTCGGCACGAATACGACACAAAACGCCGCAAATAGAAACGCAATCGGCGGCGGCGGCGGCGCGGGAACAAACGCAGGTGTTGACGCCCTTCTCGGTGGCGGCGGTAAGAGAGCGACTGAAGGCACGGGCAGAGCAGGCAAATCAAGCATCAGAGGTACGGCTGGGACTTTGATTAGAAACAAAATGAACGAGCAGAAAAAAGAACTGGAACGCATCAAAAATGTGCGAATAGAATCCATCAACAACGGTCAAGCCATCAAACTTACCTTTGATTCGAATAATATGTTTACGGTCAATTCAAGTTCATTAAATCAGGCGTCCAGAAGTTCTTTAACGATGCTTGCCGGTTTATTGAAAAAAAATCCAGATACCGACATACACATTTATGGTCATACCGATAATAGCGGCGGCGACAAAGTTAACGTTCCGCTTTCACAATCAAGAGCCGCTTCGGTCAAAAGTTTCTTGTCAAGACAAGGCGTTGCAGCCGCGCGCATTACAGCCGAAGGTTTGGGTTCTTCTCAACCGGTGGCGAACAACGAAACCATTGCGGGCAGACAACAAAATCGCCGTGTGGAAATCCACATCGTTCCGAGCCAAAAGATGATTTTGGATGCAGGACGCGGAAATTTGAAATAATAGGGTAAAACGCGGCTAAGGTTTAAATCCTTATTTTACGTGTGGGACGAAAACTTCGGAAAATGTACGTATGAAACTGCAAAATCTGTTGCAACATTTTGTATCCCTCTTTTATCCGAAACTTTGCGTAATATGCGGGGAAGTGTTGATCGCTAACGAAAGTTATTTTTGCCTCGAATGTTTCCTGAAACTGCCGAAAACCAATCATCACCTAAGTCCCGACAATAGGGCAACCGACCGTTTTGCCGGTAAAATTCCCGTCGTAAAAGGCGCGTCCTATTTATATTACGATAAAGGCGGTTTTAGCCAAAAACTAATCGCTGACATTAAATATCGCGACAACCGGAAATTAGGCGAATGGATGGGTGCTCTGCTGGCTAAAGACTGGCTTTCGAGCGGGTTTTTTCACGGGACGGACTGCCTGCTTCCCGTTCCACTTCACCCGTCCAAAGAGAGAAAGCGGGGATTTAACCAGTCGGAAATGATTGCGCGGGGAATTTCGCAAATTACCGGTATTCCGATAAATACGAAAAACGTAATCCGCAAAAAAGCCACACAATCCCAAACAAAAAAAAGCCGGTTTGAGCGATGGAAAAGTACAAAAGACGTGTTCGCGGTAAAAGATATTGATTTTTTCAACAACAAACAGGTCTTGATTGTAGACGATGTTCTTACAACCGGCGCAACGCTGGAAGCCGTCGCTCAAAGCCTTTTAAAGGCAAAGAATGTGAAAATAAGCCTTTTAAGTTTGGCGATTGCCTGATTTTTTAAAATAAACGGGTATTTTTCGGAATTGTCATTCCGATTTATTACTTTTGCATTTCCAATAGTACATTTAATAAGTAAATGTTCATAATTAGTTCCTATTATTTTTTCTGGATTGCTTCACCGCTTTGTGGTTCGCAATGACGTGTACGGCTTTAACCCCACTACGTCATTGCGAAGGCGAAGCCTGAAGCAATCCAGAATAGAAAATATAATTTATTTTGATTACTTACTTATTATAGAAAAACATATCCTTTCAATGAGATCCGTAGAACAAATTCTTGCTAACAAACTGCTTAAAGTAAAGGCAGTTAAGCTTCAACCGGCTAACCCGTTCATTTGGGCTTCCGGCTGGAGCGCGCCGATTTATTGCGACAACAGGAAAACTTTATCTTATCCTCCCTTGCGTAATTTTATCAAACTGGAACTGGCGCGTATCATTGTCGAAAAGTATGAAAATGTAAATACTATCGCCGGAGTGGCAATGGGCGCTATTGCTCAGGGCGCTATGGTTGCCGAAGAGCTGAATTTGCCTTTTGTTTATATTCGCACCACGCCCAAAGACCACGGGCTGGAAAACCTGATAGAAGGCGATTTGAAACCGGGTTCCAAAGTGGTCGTTGTGGAAGACCTGATTTCTACGGGCAAAAGCAGCCTGAAAGCGGTCGAAGCCATCAGAAACGCAGGCGGCGACGTAATCGGTATGATTACTATTTTCACTTACGGATTTCCCGCCGCCGATGAAAAATTCAAAGATGCGAAAGTCAAATACACCGCATTGTGTGATTACAACGCCATTTTGGACGAAGCCCTGAAAACGGATTATGTGGACGAATCCGAAATCAAAACCCTTCAGGAATGGAGAAAAGATCCCGTCAATTGGAAACCCTAAACCGAAGAATTAAGAACGAAAGATCTTAATTTTTAACTCTTAATTCTTAATTTTTATATGACTGAATTTACAAGCAAAACGAAACATCTTCCTCATAACGTAACAACTGTTTATGAAATTCTTTCCGACTTAAACAACATTGGAAAAATCAGCAACCTGCTTCCGCAAAACCGCGACCTCAACAGCAAAATGCAGGATTATTCGTTCGACCGCGATTCCTGTTCCTTTACTATCAATTCGTTAGGTAATATACGCATTTCCATTGTAGAACGCGAACCCTGCAAAACGATTAAATTTGCGAGCGACCAGTCGCCGGTCGACTTTGATGTGCAAATACATCTTGAGGAAACAAGCCCGCAAGCCACACAACTGAAACTGACCCTCGAAGCCGAATTGAACCCGATGCTGAAACAAATGGTGGCGGGAATCATCCAAAACGGTTTGGAGAACATCGCCAACATTTTAGCCAACATCCCGTATGAAACTCTGGGAAAAGAACATCAAAATTGACAAAGCGGTAGAAAATTTCACCGTCGGAAAAGACCGGGAAATGGATTTGTATCTGGCTAAAGCCGATGTGCTTGGCTCGATGGCGCATATCACTATGCTCGAAAGCATCGGGCTGCTGACCGGCGACGAACTTCGCAAACTGTTAGCGGAACTCCGAAATATTTACCAAACCATTCTGTCCGGCGAATTTACGATTGAAGAAGGTGTTGAAGACGTACATTCCCAAGTCGAATTGCTGTTGACCCGCAAATTGGGCGACATGGGAAAAAAAATCCACAGCGGTCGCTCGCGTAACGATCAGGTATTGCTTGATTTGAAACTCTTTACCCGCGAAGCCATTCAAAATCTGGCGGGAATTGTTTCCGAACTGATAGATATTTTATTAGACCGGAGCGAAACATACAAAAATGTTTTGCTGCCGGGCTATACGCATCTGCAAATTGCCATGCCCTCGTCGTTCGGGCTTTGGTTCGGCGCTTATGCCGAGAGTTTGACCGACGATTTGCAACTGCTGCTGGCGGCTTACAAAATCTGCAACCGCAATCCGCTGGGTTCGGCGGCGGGATACGGCTCTTCATTCCCCTTAAACCGGCAAATGACGACCGATTTGTTGGGCTTCGATTCGATGAACTACAATGTCGTCTATGCGCAGATGGGACGCGGAAAATTAGAACGCACGGTCGGGTTTGCCCTCGCGGGAATTGCGGCAAGCCTTTCAAAACTGGCTTTTGACGCCTGTTTGTATAACAGTCAAAATTTTGGGTTTATCCGTTTGCCCGACGAATTTACGACCGGTTCGAGCATCATGCCGCACAAGAAAAATCCCGATGTTTTTGAACTGACACGAGCAAAATGCAATCTGATTCAAGCCCTTCCGCAACAAATCACCTTGATTGCGGGCAACCTGCCTTCGGGCTATTCCCGCGATTTGCAGATAACCAAAGAAGTTTTTCTGCCTGCATTCGGCGAACTGTCCGATTGTATCCGCATGACCGGCTATATGATGCAATCGGTGCAAGTCAATGAACACATTCTGGAAAATAAGCAATACGATTTGCTTTTCAGTGTGGAAAAAGCGAACGAACTGGTGCGGAAAGGCATTCCGTTCAGGGACGCTTATAAACAGGTCGGGCTGGAAATCGAATCCGGGCGTTTCACAGCCGGCGACAAGGCGCTTTCTCATACCCACGAAGGAAGCATCGGCAATCTTTGCAACGATAAAATCGCCGCCCTGAAAAAGGAAATAATCGGCGCGTTTGACTTCGACAAAATCAACCGAGCTGAGGAATTACTTGTGAAAACATGAAACATTTCATCCTCATATTATTTATCTGTGCTGCTTTTTCCTGCGAGGAAGAATTTTACTCCACAATTCCGACCGCTCCGGTCAAATTGACTTTGAATTTAAATACGTATGATTATCATTTAAACACCTCTTTAGCCTACTCCGTTTTTTCCGAAAAAAACTACCCGGAAGAAAGACCTTTGCCTGCCGCTTTGGATCGGTTTGGTTACGGAGGTTTGCTGATAATCAACGGCATAGGTGCAGGAACCGTCAATCTCTATGCCTACGATTTGGCTTGTCCCAACGAAGCCACCCGAAGTGCGTTGATAATGCCCGAAAATATAAGCGAAACCGGCATCCCGACAGCGATTACCGCCAAATGTTCAAAATGCGGGGCGATTTATCATATTTCCGACGGGACGGGCGCGCCGCAATCCGGCTCGAAATACTATTTGCGGACTTATCGGGTGATGCCGACTACAAGTGGCGGTGAATATTGGGTAATACAATAGAACTAAGAGTTATTCTTAGTTCTAAAACCGCTTGTTTACAAAAGTTTTCATTTCTTTGATATTTAATATAAAAAAACAACTACAAAATGCAAAAAAACACGTGAGATAAAAATAAAATCTCACGTGTTTTTTCGTTTTTTCGATAAAATGTACGCAAAGGCGCAAAATAATATTTCAGTGCGAGGCTCTGCCCCCATACGGTAATTATTGTGCCGTTTTCAAAGTTTTTCTTGAAATCCTAAATGATTTTAATTTTATTGCCATATTGAACAACAACTTCACCTTTGATAAAATAATTGTGGGATTTATTTTTATATTTGGCGTATGTTTCCGAAAATGGCTGTGTATTGCAGTCGCCAATAGGCGCTTTTTCATATCACTGCCGGACGGGTATTCGCGCCTTAGTCCGCATACCATATTCGCACCCGCAATATTGTTGATTATAAAAACCATTCTCTTTGAGGAGAATACCTCGCCGTTCGCTCAGCCCCTCTTTCCGCCAATTCTTGTCCCAAAAAGTAAGGTTCGGATGGGAAGCAGCGGCTTGCCGCCCGACTTCCGCTATTTGCGCAAGATTTTTCCAGCGGGACGACCCCAAAGTGGTCGCAATCGTATCGAATCCTTTCTCATTGGCGAGTTGCGCCGTTGCCGATAGGCGCATCCTGAAACATTCCGTGCAGCGTTTGCCGCGTTCCAGTTCTTTTTCAAGCCCGGCGATGCGTTTCAGCCACAAAGCATGGTCGTAATCGCCATCTATCATATTCAACCCCAGCCGGTTGGCGTAGCGGCTACATTCGTTTTTACGAATTTCATACTCTTCGCGGGGATAAATATTCGGATTAAAATAAAACAAAACGGGATGTATTTCCCTGCCGCACAGGTATTCGAGAATGGCTGCGGAACAGGGGGCGCAACAGGTATGTAGTAAAAGTTTCATCGGAAAAAAGCGCCCCCCAGCCCGCCGCTCTACTAATATTTGATTTTCAACATCCCCAACGTTTTCTTCGCCTGCTCATTGTCCGGGTCTATTTCTAATATTTTTTTATAATACTCCCCGACCGAAGCCAAATCTTCCAAAGTAAAATAATAGGAAGCCAGATAGCGGTAGCAACTGATTATGTCATTATTCCTTATGCCGTTCGCATTGTTTTCCAGCATAAAAGCAAGCGCTTTTTCATAATAAGGCTTCGCCACGCCGGTCATCGGTTTTTCCCTCAACTGGTTGTAAGAATCTACCAGAGCGCTGATATTCGCCTGCCACAAATAGCCCAGATGGGTATCCGGTTTACGTGCGATAACATCCGAAAAAGCTTGCATCCCTTTTTGAATATAGGCATTGAAATTCGCTTCATTCGCGGCTACCCGTTCGGGAGTTGTTTCCTTTGCAATAGTTTGTGGATCAATATAATAACTTGCCGCCGAGAAATTCGCCTGCCCATAGGAAAACAAGGTCATCAGAGAATAATCGGGATTTATCGTGAAAGACTTTTCGTAATACGCAACCGCCAGTGGGAAATTTTTGGCATTTTCAGCCGCCGCAGTCAGTTTATCGTAAATAACCGTCTTTGTAGAGTCCAGTTCCAACGCTTTTTTGTAACTTTCGATTGCCGCTTCGGGCTGTTTCATTTCGACCTGAAGGTCGCCCAAAGTTACGTAATCATAATAGATATGCTTTTCTTTCGGCGTATTTTGGATAAACTTGTTCATCTGCTGAAGTCCAAGTTCAAAATTCTTGTTTTTATGGTTATTATATGCTTCGATGCGATACATAACCGAATTATCGGGTTCTTGCGACAAAACGTATTTAACTTCCTCCTGCGATTTATCATACTGTTCATCAAAATACAGGGCAAAAGCATATCTTTCGTGCTGGGTCAAAGGCACGCCCGGAACGGCAATAAATTTTTCATACGCTTCGAGAGCGGCTTTATAATGACCTCTGTTATAATTAATATCCCCGATTTCGGCATAAGCCGGAATATAATTCGGATCAATTTCCATCAATCGGTTCAGGTATTGCAATGCCAAATCGGGATTGATGCCCTTATAGGCTTGAGCCAGCCTCAAATAAGCCGTCTTGTCGTTTGTATCGAAAAGAATGGCGTTTTCGTATGAAGCGCAAGCCTCGCCGATTTTCCCTTCTTTTTTCAGCGCGTCGCCTTCGGCAACAAAAATACCCGAATATTGTTTATTGATTTTACGCGCCCTTTCCAAAGCTTCTTCTGCCTTTATCTTGTTGCCTTCGGCAATATAGATTCCGGCGACTTCGGTCGGGATGGAAGCGTCCTTTTTTGCCAAACCGAAAGCCTTTTTGAAGAAATCTTCAGCGTTTTTCGGATTGCTTTTCACCTCCAATTCACCCAAACCCACGTATCCGAAAGGATATTCGGGATCAACTTCAACCGCTTTTTCATAAAAATATCGGGCGGGACCTATCTCATCCTGCTTGTAATGGATTTGACCCAAATAATAATAAGCCTCCGCCTGCTCGGGAGCCGAAAGATTTTGCTGCTGCATAAAATAGATTTTGGCAGCGCCATACAATCCCGCTCTGTAATACTCAATGCCGTTTCCATTACTGCCGGCAAAACCGCTTGCCGCAAAGACCGGCAAGACGGTCGCTAATAAAAGCATTTTTTTAATTTTCGTTTTCATTGTTATTTATTTTTAATTTATTATCGCTAATGCATCGTTTTTTCCGGAAATTCATTGCGAACGGCAACATCCATAATGTGAGAGCCGTTAATTGTCAACAAGCCTGATTTTTGAATTACTTTCTGCCCTATCTCATTGACTACGAAAATGCTGAAAGCCGAAGACAGTCCCGACCTCGGATCGGACAGCAACACGTAAACGGGACGCCATAAAGGATAATCTTCACGAATAATGTTGCCTGCATACGGAAGATAACTGTTTTCAAGCGTCGCATTTTCCGATTTGCTTACCCGAATCAGCCTGATTTTATTTCGCAGAGCAAAAGACGATGAATTGGTTTCGTCACTCAAAAGGCTAAACCCGATCAGTCCTATTGCGCCGGGCATTTGCGTAACTTTTTCAATCACTTCCGCGCTGTTGTTCAACGCATATAAATTGGGCGATAAATTGCCGCCCCTGATAATCGAATCAAGGGCATAACGCAAAACGCCCGATTCGTTCCCTTCAAAAAGGACGCGAATGGTTCCCAACTTCGACGCCGGATTGATTTGCGACCATTCCGTAACGTCCCCCGTGAGTATTTTTTTCAAATTCGGCAGCCCGATAATCGAATCCTGATTCCGTAAATTGGCGATTAATGCCACGCCATCAAACGCAACTAAGGATTTTTTCACCGTCCGTTTTTTGTCTTCAAACGCCCGCCTTTCCTGCGAATTAATATCCCTCGTTGTCAAGGCAAAACGGACGGAATCGGACAACATCAGGCGAATCGCGTTTGTTTCATTCGTATAAATGGGAATAATATAAGCCGAATCGTAACGGATTTCAAATGCAGCGATTTCCGCATCCATCAGGTTTTGAAAACTTTCGTCGCAGGCAATGCGGATCAGACCGCCGTCCATGGTGTCGCTCCAGCCGTCATCGACCGGTTTCCTGCACGAAACGCATACCAATAATAAAATGAACAGATATGGAAATATGATTTTTATATATCCTTTTAACCTCATTGCCCGTATTAATTTACAACTCATTTTTGCACCACCGGAAATAATGCCTACAAATGTCGTAAATATTTCAGGTAAAAAAAATATTCTGCCGAATTATTTTATTAAATAAATGTTCATTAGATTATTTTTTTGGATTGCGTCACCAGCGAAGGCGTAGCGGTGCGGTCAAAAAAGCCCGTCATTCCGCGCTTGACGCGGGATCCTCTGAAAAACGAGCTGCGATTTGCAGGGGATTGCGGGTTTTCGCTTCGCTACGCCCGCAATGACGGCGCACTTTTTCGCTGGTAACGGCTGCGATAATTTGAAACGAAGTTATATATTGCTGTAAAACAGATACTTCCAAATCTGAACAACTTCTATTTTGTTCTTGTTCCGCAATAATTTTATCTTCATTGAAAGTAACAATCATAAGCCGCGTGTCGGGATATATTTTGGCTAATTTGAGCAACGCGACGACTTTTCTGTTACGGCTCATTTCGTCGTCAATGCTGTATGAAGTCTGTATGGCTGTTGTTTTTTTATTAGTTTTCTTTATTCATAATTTATATCAATATATCGACACATTTTGCATTTTTTCTCTACACTACGCAACTTCACAGTTAAAAATATTTCAGCAAATTAATCCGGTAGAGTAGGTATAGCAACAACAATTTTATTCTTCTCGGAAAAGAAAATGCAAAATAACATTTTATAAGTAAATTGATATTTCGGTCTTCTTGTATGCTTGTTTCGTCGTATGCAAATGTGTGTTTATCGTCTATTGGCTGAGTGTGATATATTTCATTAACGCCGCAATGAATTCCGCTCCCGTCGTATCCATGATTGCGAACTTTGGAAATCGTAGGAAAAACGCAGTATAAGTTTTCCGTTATTAATTTTAGACAAATGATGGTGTCGCCCGTCAAATGCTTATTTCGTATCATGTTAAGCGAATGTCGTATCGGCATTTCCGAGTATGAATTTAATTTACGGACATCGGTTAATCGGTTCAATACGGATTTCACATAATCAAAATTGCAACTAATCCGGTATTGGTTATGCCTATCCCGCCATGTACCGTATCCCCAAGCCGAAAACATTCTGGCATAGAAATGATTAAGGTTATAGTCGCAGGGCATCTTAACCGGATAATTGTAGCCGCAAACGGCAAATACTTCTTTTTGAGATTCAAACCTGTCCAATCCTTCGTTAATGTATTCGAGGAAATTGGGCGCAAACTCATTATCATCTTCGGAAAAAATAAATCTGTCGTATTTTTCAAAAATCATTTTTATGGCGTCCGCTATATTTTTCCCGGCGCCAAAATTTTCATTTCTCCGAATGATTGTGATACTTGCAAACCCGTCCAGATCATCTAAAAATTTGTCAATGGCATTATAACCCGCTCTGTGTGATTCGTTCAACGGATAATCCAACGCAATATAAAGAGGCGTATCTTTTGCCAAACCGTTCGATTTTAAAGACTCCACGCATCGTTTCAAGTGAGTATTCCTGCATAAAGTTGGGATTAAGACCGGGGCGCATTTATGTTCTTTTTGCATGATAACTTTTGTTTTTAATAAGAGATACGAAAAATAATATGTCAAAAGTTTTAATGATTAGCCTCAATTCCTAAAAGGAAAGTAGGAATAGCAAGTATGAATATGATGCTAAAATACAACTAAATCCTTCTTTTTTATCACGCTACCCTTCTATAATTAAAGTTAAACAGCGAAACAACAATAACTAATTGATTATTAATTAATTGATGAATTGGGGGGGGGGGGGGGGGTAGATTCGCCAATTTTCCTCTAACAATTTATTTTTTATCAAAATATTTTCTGCCATTTTTACCATTGGAGGTCCTATAAATTTATTGTCTTTCACAGCAACGCCGACACCTCGCTGTTTTGCCTCATCGGCAAGTTGCAACATTTCGATTGCCCAATTTATTTCGGTTTCTGACGGCGAAAAGTATTGGTGCACCAAAGGCAGTTCTTTTGGGTTAAGTACTAACATTCCTTCAAAACCTAACTTCTTGGCAAGTATCAAATTCTTTTGCAAATCGTCTAAATCGTGTACTTTTATATGCACCGTATCTATTGGAATAATGCCGTTTGCCCGCGCTCCCATTACGATTACAGAGCGTGCTGTGAAAATACTTTGTCCTTCGGGGTCATGTTTTCCACCTAAATCGGCAACGTAATCCTCGCAACCAAAAGCCACAGCAACAATGCGATTAGGACAAATTGAGCAAATTTCCTGAATATTTATTACTGCACCTACGGTTTCAACAAGTGGAATAATTTTGAATGTTCCTATCGGAAACCCTTTTTCATATTCAATTGTTTCGAGCAATTTTCCAAAAAAGTAAATATCATCGCCTCTTTTTGCTTTCGGGTACATAAAACCGGTAATTCCATCAACAGTAAGTTGATACGCATCCTTGAGTAGTTGTCCGCTTTCGCGATCATTAACGCGTGGAAAAATTATACGGTTTTTGAATTTTCCTTCGGCAAGATATTCCAAAATATTATTTCTCGCAATTTGCTTATTTTCAATTTGTTGTACGGAATCTTCCATATCAAAGAGTAAAACGTCTGCCTGCACGTGCATTGCGCTATCCATCAATCTGCGATTGTGAGCAGGAACAAACATCAAACTTCGCATTAAATATCTAATTTTCATATAGTTATATGTTTTTCTTTTTTATTAAAACTTTTCTTTTGAACGAAATTACATCTTCACCGCGTTGGTTGTAACCAACTGTCTCAACATAAATTACACCTCTATCGTTCTTTGTTTTTGATTCGTATTTATCTAAAATTGTAGTTTTAGCATAAATTGTATCGGTCAAAAATACAGGGTTTAAATGTTTTACATCGTCGTAGTCTAAATTAGCAATCGCTTTTCCACTAATATCAGACACAGTCATTCCCACAACCAAAGAAAATACCAAAGTCCCTACAACAAGAATTTTACCATGCTGATTTTTCTTAGCATAATCCAAATTGGTATGTACAGGGTGGTGATTCATTGTCAGCAATGCAAACAAATTATTGTCACTCTCAAAAATGGTTTTTGACAGTGCATGATTTATCGTTTCTCCAACAATAAATTCTTCGTAATATAATCCAAAAACCGGTTGATTCATAATTATTTATCTTTTGAATGTAACAATCTGGCTGGGTTTCCAACTACAATACTATTCGGTGCTACATCGTCCAACACAACCGCACCAGAACCGATTAGAGAGAAATCGCCAATTTTAACTTTTTCTCTAATTGTTGCATTTGTACCAATATGAACTGCTCGTCCAACATCAACATTTGCACCAACAACAGCATTCGCCGCAATATGAGCGAAATGCCTTAACGTACTGTCATGTCCTACATACGAATTTGGTAGCAAAATACAATTATCTTCAATAGTTGTATCAGACGAAAGTTGAGATAATGGTGACATCATCACACCATTTCCGATTTTACACAAACCTTTCGGAACAACAGCAGAAGGATGTATCAATGTGGCAAATCGTTCAGCAGGAATATTTAATGATTGAATTTTATTAAATACTTCTTCCTCATTTTGCATACCAATATAAGCGATAAAAAATTGTATGTCAGCATCAAGTAGATATTTTTTTACATCTTCGGTTTTGCCAATTACAGGAATTTTCTTATATTTTCCGATTTCATTTCCAATAGGAACAATATCATTCAAAAATCCACAAATTTCATAATAACCTAAATCATTGGCTATTGAGCAAGCAATCATTCCTATGCCGCTACCACCTAAAATAACTAATTTCTTCATTATATATTTCTTATTAAAAATAAGGTTGCATTATTCCAAGTTTCCTTTAGTTACAATAATATTAACGATTCTTTCTACATTATTTTTTTCCAACCATGCATACATCGGCAAGCAAATCACGCTTTCCGCAACTTTCGTCGCCACCGGCAAATTTTCAAGCGAAGCGGAATCAAGTCCTCTATAAGTTGAAAATGCACTGATTAGCGGGTAAAAATACCGCCGCCCAAAAATATTTTTCTTTTGCATTTTGAAATACAATGCATCGCGGCTCATTCCGTATTCTTTTTCATTCACAAAAACAGGGAAATAAGAATAATTGTGCCGGACATTTTCCATATTGTTCAAATATTTAATACCTTCCACGTTTTTCAGACCTTCGCGGTAAAGGTCGGCTGCGCGTTTACGCGAAGCAATTGCCTCGTCGACTTTTTTCAGCGCCAAAAGTCCGTATGCAGCGCGAATTTCATCCAGTTTACCGTTGATTCCGGGCGCTACAACCGTTGTTTCGCCTGCAAAACCGAAGTTTTTCAGATAGTCGATGCGCCGTTTTGTTTCGGCGTCGCGGCAAACAAGGGCGCCGCCTTCAACCGTATTATAAACTTTTGTGACATGGAAACTTAACGTACTCATATCGCCGTATTCCAAAATTGATTTTCCGCCGCTTTCTACCCCGAAAGCGTGAGCCGCATCGTATATCACTTTCAATCCGTATTTATCGGCTATTTCTTTGATTTTCAATACATCGCAAGGCTGTCCGTAGCAATGCACAGGCATGATTGCAGCGGTTTTGGGCGTAATTGCCGCCTCTATCTTTTCGGGATTTATATTACAAGTTTCCCCGTCAATATCCACAAAAACAGGCTTAATGCCGTTCCACCAAAGCGAATGGGTTGTCGCCACAAAACTGTATGGCGCAGTAATTACTTCGCCCGTAATCCGTAATGCCTGCAGAGCGGTAATCAAAGGCAACGTCCCGTTGGTAAATAAACTGATATGCGGAACTTTCAGGTATTCGCTCAACGCCTTTTCCAACTCCTGATGATAATGCCCGTTGTTGGTCAGCCACTTGCGTTTCCAAATATCTTCGAGATATGGAATAAAATCCTGTAAATCGGGTAACAACGGCGATGTTACGGTTATTTGTTGATTTTCCATTCGGTTTTTGAATTTATTTGGCTGTGGATTGTTGGTTTTTATTTTGTCGTTGTCATTGCGAAGCGTGTAAGAGACAAGGCGCATGTCTCTACATGTGGTTTGTTCTGGATTGCTTCAGGCTTCGCCTTCGCAATGACGCAATGGGCTTCACTACCGCACACGTCATTGCGAAGCGGTAAAGCAATCCAGAAAAATAATATTAACTATCCATGAATATTACATGCTTATATATATAATAATGCAAACTTACTTTTTTCAACCAAAATACCCTTTCACTCCAATAAAAACGTCTAAACCCCGCAACCCCTAAATCACAGAGATTGCGGTTTTTAGATATTATCACTTATTTTTCCGCAAAACCATCTTCGCCGCCCTTGCAACCCGAAAGATTCCGTACAATCCGAAGAGTACGCCCAAACCGATTTTTATTTCATGCTGTATTTGCCAACTTCTCAATAAAGAGGTAAATAACAGGATGACACTCAAAACCAAATACATTACCGACATAAAACAGTCAAAAATGAGCAACCCCAATCTTTGCCCCGCGTATTTGCCGGGTTCTTCCGTATTCATCGCGGGTCAAGAATTTTGTAGCCTGAATGTTACCGGTAAACTGTAATACACGCTCACCGCATTTCCGTTTTGCCTGCCGGGCTGCCATTTCGGCATTTTTTTCACTGCGCGGACAGCTTCCTTATCACAACTCGGCTCCAAAGACCTTACCACCTGAACATCATCAACAGAACCGTCTGGGCGCACCACAAAGCGCAGGGTTACTCGCCCCTGAATACCCTGTTCGGCGGCAATGGTCGGGTAATTGATATTCTCGCTCAACCACCTCATCAATTCTTTGTCGCCCCCGGGAAATCTCGGCATTTGTTCCACATGTTCGAAAATTTGTTCTTTCGGCGCTTCGGTTATCACCTTATGCTCGGCGAGGTCGCGAATATCCACGCCCTCTTTGGTGCCTTCCACCGTAGCTACAGAAATTTGTTTGTCCGTTTCCGTCAATTCTTCCTGCGTTAGCATTTTTTGTTCGGTAACTTCCTCGTCTTTAACGACAACCGGCGGCGTAAACTGTACCGTAGCTTTCAACAAAGGGGGAGGGGCAACCGGCTTGATTTCTTCGATTTGGTTTTCTTCTTTCACCTCATTGAGATTGTCCAAATTTGCCAAGTCAATTTCCGTAACCTGAGCGATTTCAACTTCTTTCGGAATAAAAGATTTAATCAGTTTGGGAAGAAAAACCGCAGCCAAACCCACCACCGTAACGATAATCAACGCTTTGAGGTGCCGATTGGAAGAATTGTTCCGCAATTCATACGCGCCATACGCCTTATTTTTACCTTCAAAAATAAGCGCCGTCCATTTCGGCGAAGTTAAATCAATGTCTTTTGTCATAACATTTTACTTTTTAGCCATTAAACAATCATTCTTTTGCCAGTTCGGTTCGTCCCGCTTCCGACAAATACTCCTTATTACCGGTTCTTTGATAGAGAAAAAAACGATCG
Source organism: Dysgonamonadaceae bacterium (assembly GCA_031260045.1). GTDB lineage: Bacteria > Bacteroidota > Bacteroidia > Bacteroidales > Azobacteroidaceae > Azobacteroides. Next base: position 20,211 of record JAIRKO010000017.1, read on the forward strand.
CCATCCGTTAATTCAATTATCGCATATGCTCCGATGTTACAAATCAACATCTCGTCCAATGCGTCCACCATGTTTTTGTACGTCGAAAGTTCGGTCGGCTTAATCATTACGGTTGGGGCGTAATCTTTCGCCGCTTCGTGTATCTCCCTCGATTTGTCCCTGAACACGGAATCAACGATCACCCCATCTTTCAGTTGGGCTTTCAAGTCCTGAATTCTTTCGTACGTACCCTTGTTTTTTTCCAATAAAAGTTTTCTAATCCCGTCGGCGCTGTAAGACGAAGTAACCAAATAGGTTGAATCGGCGTATGTTGCTTCTTCTTTGGGAATTCCCAAATAATAATAAAGCTCGTCATTTGCGCCCAAAAGTAGCGTAACCGCCCCCGATTCTTTAATTTTCGTCTTTTCGTCTTTCGTCAGATTTTCATCTTTCATCGGCATGTTTATATTCATCGTTTGAGGCTTCAGAAGCGTGGTACAAAACATAAAGAAAGTGATCAACAACATGTTCATATCCACCATTGGGGTGAAATCCACACGGAGATGCTGTTTCTTCTGTTTGGTTTTTCCGCTTTCGCCTTTTTCGTTTTGTTGTATTTCTGCCATTTTATTTCTTTTTTTAAGTAAAGAATTAAATTTAAACTTTTAGTTATTCGCCCCTTCCCTTAAAGTTGTAATTAAAAGATAACGATTTTGACGCAGTTCATCGCCCCTCAAAATATCAATTACTTTTTTCACAACAGGGTAGCCGGTCGTTTTGTCGGATTTGATTGCAATTTTCAAATCTTTATTAACTTCCAAAGCAGCGGCAATCCAGCGTTTAAATTCGTTTTCAGACGAAATTACCCCTCTGCCGTCTTCTACTTTCCCCTCGTCGCTGGGAACGCCTACACGCCTGTTTTCCAAAGCCTGCAATTCCTTATCCTGCTTTTCAACCGGCAAGTCCAAGAAAGCCGGCATGGAGCGAATCGGAACGCCGAACGACTGCAATTTCCTGAAAGATTCTATTTGCTTAGGCGTATACGTGATACCATACGGATCGCTTACCGCTTTCAATGTTTCCACTTTCTGTTCGGCATTATCCATGCTTAAAAAGATTTTTCCATCCTTATCTACAAGTATTGTCAGCAAATTGGTTTCGGGAATTTTGATTTCGGAAACCGAAGCCGGCGTTGTTACTTGTATCGGCTCTTTCGCGAGGAAAGTGGAGGTCGTCATGAAAAAGGTAAGTAAAAGCACGGTTACGTCGCTCATCGCCGTCATGTCAATGAACGTACTTTGCTTTTTTACTTTCGCTTTTGCCATAATTAATTATGAATTATGTGTTTCCGCATATGTTTGAGTAAGGGCAAAACCCATTTCGTCGATTGCGTAGGTCATATTATCAATTTTGCCGCTGAAATAAGAGTAGCTGATGATAGCCAGCGCACCGGTAAGAATACCGCTTGCCGTATTTACAAGCGCTTCGGAAATACCGACCGAAAGAGCAGCAGAATCGACTGCGCCGCCGGTACCCAAAGCCTGAAACGACCGAATCATACCCAACACCGTTCCAAACAACCCCATTAGCGTACCCAAAGTAGAAATAGTTGCGATAATCGGAAGATTTTGCTGCATTGACGGGAGTTGCAAGGCGGTCGCTTCTTCGATTTCCGCTTTGATTTCGTCAATTTTCGTTTCCTTTGGCAAATTCTGACTTTCCATTTCTTTGTATTTCCTCAAACCGGCGTCAACAATAGCGGCTACGGAGCCTCGCTGTTTGGCGCAACGGCTTTCTGCCGCTTCGACATTTCCTTTTTTCAAATCGACTTTTACGTTATAAACGAAATTAATTAAATTCCCTTTCCCTTTTGCTTTTGAGAGGGCAAAGAAACGTTCCACGCTCAAAATAATAACCGTCAATAAGAGGGTTAAAATAATAGGCACCACAAAGCCGCCTTTAAACATCGTTCCCAACAGATTGATGGGGTGATTATCCGAATTGTTTCCTTCAAAATTTGACGGATTACCCAGCACAAATAAGAAGAAACTTACAGCCAAAATAAACCCGATAACAATAACTATTCCCGCCGATATGCCGCGAGACTTTTTACTTTGTTTTTTTGTTTCCATAAAATTTACATTGTTTTAATTTAAATTGATTTTATTTTTTTGTTATAATTATATGTGAAAAAAATATGAACTAATTATGAACATTTTTTGTGTTAATTCGTGCATTAGCGGCTTTTTTAGTTACCGCTAATGCACAAATTGTTACTCATTTTGTTTTTTAGCATGCAAATATAGTGAAATTCCTAATAATCCAAACAAAATTAAAATTAAGAATACTAATATTTTAAACTATTTAATAATTGCCCGGAAAATACACCCCACAAAATACCCGTTGCCAATATGCCCAGAAAACAAACGAGCATACTTATTTTGTTATAAATATCCGTTGAAAAATGCGCCATAGCGCCGGGTTCGCCTTTGTTGATGAACATGGCTTTTACAATCAAAAGATAATAATATAAGGATATAACTGTATTTAACAGTGCGATAAACAACAACACATACATTCCGGAAGACCCTGCCGCCATGAATATCAGGAACTTACTGAAAAAGCCGGCAAAAGGCGGAATTCCGCCCAGAGAAAATACGGCAAATGTCATCAATAAAGCCAGTTTCGGATTGGTAGCGTACAAGCCGTTGTATGCCGCGATGGCAGTTTTTCCGCCGGAAGCGTGTTCTAACGCCGAAATAACGCCGAAAGCAGCCAGATTGGAGAAAAGGTATACGAATACGTAATACACGGTCGCTTCCATCCCTTGCGCGTTTCCGGCAATAATGCCCAAAAGGATGTAACCGGCTTGCGAAATGGACGAAAATGCAAAGAAACGTTTGATGTCGGTTTGGCGAATGGCAAACAAGTTACCCAGCGTAATCGTTATCGCCGACAGCCACCACAAAATGTGTTGCCACACCGCTTCAATTCCTCCAAAAATTTTGTAGAGGACAAAAATCAGGGCAAAAGCGGCAGCGCCTTTGGAAACAACCGATAAGTAAGCTGTAACGGCGGTCGGAGCGCCCTCGTAAACGTCGGCTGTCCACAAATGGAACGGTACCAGCGACAATTTGAAACCCAAACCGCCCACGAAAAACACAAATCCAAGCACAATCAGCGGTTCGCCCGTAACCCGAAGCGTCAAATCGGAAAAATAAAAACTGCCCATCGCCCCATATAAAAAGGAAAGTCCGAACAGCATAACTCCCGACGACAAAGCCGATATCAACACATATTTAACGCCCGCTTCCGCCGATTTTTCCCTATATTTGTTGAAAGCCGCCAAACAAGCCATCGGCAGCGACGCCGTTTCCATCCCGATATACAGCATCATGAGGTTTCCTGCCGAAATCATCAGGTACATGCCCAGCAAAGTAACCAGCGTGACGGTGAAAAATTCGCTTCTCCGCAAGCGATTTTCCCCGTTCAGCCAAGAATAGGACTGAAGAAAAACAAGCAGAGTTGCGATGTTCAGGATGTTTTTCATCAAAACGGTCAAATCGGAACTGACAAACATTCCGCCAAAGGCTTCTCCCGTCAGCTTGGGTAGAAATCCCCATACCGTTAAAACGGCAAAGTCAATGCAGGCAAGCCAATGAAACCAATGGTTTTTTGATTTCTCGGAGCCGATTATATCATAAAGAAACAGGATTAGAAACACGGCTATTAGCCCTATTTCCTGTCCCATTAATAAAAAATTACTGAAATCCATTTCAATTAAAGAATTATATGTTTGTTAACTTCTCTATAATCGGCGCAATGCTCCGGCTAATCATATCGGACACTCCCGAAGGATACAAGCCCATCGCAGCAATCGCAACAATCAAACCTACGGCAGAAACTCGTTCATACCAAGCCGCATCGGTCAAATGCAGGTGATGTTCGTCCTGAATCGGTCCATACAGGATTTTACCGACAGTCCTTAATATATATACCGCAGTGATAACGATGGAACAACAAGCAGTGATTGTTAATACCCTGTGAAATGTATCGTTATGTTGGAACGAGCCTACAAAAACGGTCATTTCGGCAACAAATCCGCTCAAGCCCGGCAAACCCAGCGAAGCCAAACCGGCAATCACATAGCAAACCGAAGCGAACGGCATGATTTTCATTAAACCGCCCATTTCGCGGATATCGCGGGTGTGCGTCCTGCCGTAAATCAACCCGATTAGGGCGAAAAACAAGGCGGTCATCAAACCGTGGGAAAGCATCTGCATCACCGCGCCCGTCATCGCCGTTTGGTTCAGCATTAATATGGCAAATAATACCAATCCACAGTGGCTCACCGACGAATAGGCATTGATGTATTTTAAATCGGTTTGTACCACTGCGCTAAATGCGCCGTAAACCACGCTGATACCTGTGAGAATGAGGAAAATCCATCCCAATTCGTGTGCCGCTTCGGGCATCAAATAGATGGCAACCCTGAAACAGCCGTAACCGCCAAGTTTCATCAACACGCCGGCGTGGAGCATCGAAACGGCTGTCGGCGCAGAAGCGTGACCGTCGGGCGACCAAGTGTGGAAAGGAAACAAAGCGCCCAATACCCCGAAACCCAAGAAAGTGGCGGGAAATATCCATTGCTGGTGTTCATACGGGATATGCAAATGATTGGCAATATCCAGTAAATTCATGCTCGCATGTCCCGAAGTATAATAAATCCCGATAATCCCCAGCAGCAGAAAAGCCGAGCCACCCATCAGCATCAGCGTCAGTTTCATGGCGGAATATTCTTTTTTGCCCGTCCCCCACAAGCCTATCAGCAAATACATCGGAATCAGGGCGATTTCGTAAAACATGAACATCGTAAATAGGTCGGTGGAAATAAAAAATCCGAATACGCCCAGCGACAAAAGGCAATACCAAAGGAAATATTCCTTAGCCATGTCCATATTCCAGGAAGAAAAAACACCGGTAAACACGATGATCGCCGCCAGCACAAGCATCGCAACAGAAATACCGTCCACGCCCACCGAATAGGTGATATGCAAAGGCGCAAACCAAGATATGCTCGACACAAAAAGCATCTCGGCGTCGGGCGACGCCGCCCGCTCTTTGACGAACAGGACAACGAGCGTCGCCGCCAATACCAGTAGGGCAGAAGCGCCGGTAACCATAACCGCCCGGATTTGTTTTGTGGTTTTGCATAAAAACAAAAACAAAATCATAAAAACCGGGAGTACGACAAATAAAGATAAAATATTCATTATATATATGTTATGTAAAAATCAGTTTTTTTGCCGGTTCGCCGTATTTCTTTCCCAAAAAACGCCGTCGGCATAACCTTGAATGGACTTGTCGGCATCTGCCGCCTCCAACCGTTTTTCCGCCCAGCAGCAATATTCGGTATTCATTTCAACGCCAACATATTTTCTACCCAATTTTTTTGCCACCACCGATGTTGTACCGGAACCAAGAAAAGGATCAAATACAATTCCATCTTTCGGACAGGAAGATAAAATCAGTTTTGCAATTAATTTTTCAGGTTTTTGTGTTGGGTGGTCTGTATTTTCAGGCATTGACCAATAAGGGACACTAATATCATCCCAAAAATTAGAAGGAAAAGTTAATCTGAAATTACCGTCTTCCGTTTCTTCCCAATCTTTAGGTTTCCCATTTTCTCTATATGGCGCCAATACTTTTCTTTTTTGTTTAACTGCCTCGACGTCAAAATAATATTCCTTCTCATTGTTTACGCCGAACCAAATATCTTCCATTGCATTTTTCCAGTTTTTTAATGCGCCCCGTCCCTTTTCCCTTTGCCATGTAATGCGGTTGAGGACGGTTAAATTTTCTTCCATTACCTGCTGCAATGCGGAAGTGCATTTCCAATCCCCGCACACATACAGCGAACCGTTGGGCTTTAACAAAGCCGCCACTTTGAGAAACCACGAACGGAGATACTCCAAATACCGCGTTGCGGACGACGCCTTAAAAGCAAAACCGTTGAACTCTTTTGTCAAATTATACGGCGGATCAATGATAATCAGGTCGGCAAAATGTCCGGGCAAGCAATCTATAATTTCAAATAAGTCGTTATTAATTGTTTTATTTACAATATCATTTACGTTTATATTCGTTTTCCCTGTCAGATCGCATAATTTTTTTGAGAAAAAAACGTATTCTTCTTTCGACAAAGTAAGAGTTCGATTTCGTTCCGCTTTTATTTTCTCTGACATGGCTTATTTTATTGGCGTTGGGCAAGCTCTCCTGACGCGGAAAAGTTTCCCAATTTAAAATATGTGTGAAAAATAAATTATATTTTTATTTTTTTCTGGATTGCTTCGCCGCTTCGCGGTTCGCAATGACGTGTACGGTATTGCAATCCCTCGCAAACTATTTTTCAGGGGATCCCGCGTCAAGCGCAGGATGACGGGCTATAAACTTCGTGCCTTCGCGTACAAAACCATATTCAAAAAAACAACGCCAGCGCCGCAATCAAAATCGACCCCGCCACAAACACCCACGCATAGAACTGAACCTGTCCCGACTGCAATCCCTTGACGGAATCGGCAGACCGTTGCGTTGTCCACGCCAAACCGTTCATTGTTGCGTCAATAACATGGCGGTCAAACCACGCTATCGGCATACAAATACGTTTAAAAATGATGGTCTGCGTAAGCCACATCCATATTTCGTCTATGTAAAATTTGTGCAAAGTGGCTCTGTACAGTCCGCCCAACAAGCGTGCAATCTGCGTCGGCAATTTGCTTTTTTTCAGGTATAAAACGGTTGCAATGGCAATCCCCGCCACTCCCGCGCCGATACTTAACGATGCAACCTGCCAATCAATATGCGTGTGGAAAGGCGTGTTGTCGCTGCTGATAAAATCGGCAAACGGAATAAAACCCGAAAATACGGAAAATACAGCCAGAACAATCAAGGGAACAAGCATTGTACGCGGCGATTCGTGCGGTTTATGATGTTCGTCGTATGCTTTACGACCGTTCCAAAAAATGCAATAATACAAACGCCACATGTAAAATGCCGTCAAACCGGCAACCGCCCAAAGCGTCCAAAAAATCAGCGGATGCGAATGATAAGCGGCGGCTAAAATTTCGTCTTTACTGAAAAATCCGGAGAAAGGATAAATTCCCGCAATCGCCAGACAGGCAACCGCAAACGTAATGTTCGTAACCGGCATATATTTCCGCAAATTTCCCATCTGACTCATCTCGTTGCTGTGAACGGCATGAATAACCGACCCCGCACCGAGGAACAGCAAAGCCTTGAAGAAAGCGTGCGTAAACAAATGAAACATGGAAGCCATATAACCCAATCCATCATGTCCGCCGAAATCAGAAACGCCCAAAGCCACCATCATATAAGCAATCTGCGAAATCGTCGAAAACGCCAGCACCCGCTTGATGTCGGTTTGCGTTACCGCGATAATCGCTGCAAACAAAGCCGTAAACGTACCAACATACGCAATTAGTGTCAGCACGTCCGGAGCGGCAAAGAAATAAACCGGAAACAGACGGGCAACCAAAAACACGCCGGCAACCACCATCGTTGCGGCATGAATCAAAGCCGAAACTGGCGTGGGTCCTTCCATCGCATCGGGCAACCAAATATGCAACGGAAACATAGCCGATTTGCCTGCGCCGCCCATGAAAATAAGCGCCAATGCCCACGTTGCCAGCGATAAACCCATAAACGTACCGCCTGCAAACGAAGTTGTTACCAATTCGGCATGATTGGCGGTTAATGTCCCGAAATCAAAGGTTTTCGTGTAATAAGATAAAATCAATATTCCGATTAAAAAGCCCAAATCGGCGAAGCGCGTAACGATAAACGCCTTTTTGGAAGCCGATACTGCCGACGGTTTGGTATAGTAAAAACCAATTAAAGAATAGGAACTTACGCCAACCAGTTCCCAAAAAATGTACATCTGGAAAATATTGGTCGCAACGACCAATCCCAGCATGGAAAAACTGAACAGCAACAGCAGCGCGTAATATCTCTGGAAACCAATTTCGCCGTGCATGTAACCCAAACTGTAGATATGCACCATCAACGAAACGGTAGTGATGACAACCAGCATCATCACGGAAATCGGGTCTAACAGAACGCCCAAATCAATATGCAGATTTTCGGTAAACCGTAGCCACTCGAAATTAACCGGTATAACCGGTTGCCACTCCTCCCCTACTCTACCCGTTTGGAAAAAATATTGGTAAGCCACCGTATAGGCGCATATTGCACACAGTCCCATGCCTGCCGTTCCGATAATTCCGGCGGCTTTCGGCTTCATCTTCATTCCCAACAATCCCAAAACGAGAAACAGGAAAAAGGGCGCTATCAATATAAATAAACTGTATTCCATATCCTCAATTTTTCATCTTATTAAAGTTGTTAATATTGATGTTGCCAACACTGCGATATGCATTGATAATAATCGCCAATGCAACAGCCGTTTCTGCGGCCGTTATCGCAATGCCGAAGAGCGTAAAAAACATTCCCTCCAACTGATTGGGATAAAGAAAACGGTTGAACACCGCAAAATTGATTTCCACCGCATTCAGAACCAGTTCCAATGAAATCAGAATGGCTATCATGTTTTTCCTCGTGATAAATCCGAATATTCCGATAAAGAACATTAACGTACTGATTATTAAATAATACTCTAATCGAATCATAGTATTTTATTTTTTTCTTGCAATTAAAATTCCCCCAATAATACAAGCCAGCAACAATACGCTCAACGCCTCAAAAGGCAACAAATACTGGTATTTTCCTGTACCCATCAACGTTTGCCCGATATGCGACATGCTTATTTCTTGGTCGCCCGCGATACTCGCATTGGATGCATACAAAAAGCGATGCTTAAACAGCACAAAAGCGGTAAGTCCAACGCCCGCCGCAACACCCAAAAACCCCAAAACATACCGGCGTATCTCGTGCCGGAACAACACCTCGCCTTTACTCACCGTCAGGAAGATAGCAAATATAAACAATATCACGACGCCACCGGCATAAACCGATACCTGAACAGCCGCCAGAAAGTGATAATTCAAAAACAAATACAATCCTGCCGTGCAAAGCAATACCAAAAGGAGGTAGGTTGCCGAACGCAGCAAACTTCCCGATGTTACCGCCATAATTGACAGGGCTAACATGGCTACGCCGAGGATGGAGAAAATAATTAGATTAATTATCGGATACAT
>JAIRKO010000049.1 GCA_031260045.1 Dysgonamonadaceae bacterium
TGATATTTTTCATTCAAAACAGTGGTTTTTACAACATAAAATTCCCATTGATCCATATTTAAGGGATTTATAGTTTTTTGATTTTTGTGTTTTAGTAGGCAGAAAACATATAAATCCGAATGCATATTTGTCGTGGAATCCGGACAACGGGCTTTTTTTATAGAAAAGCGAATTGTTGAAAATTTCGACTGTTGCCATGCTTAAATATACGATGCTGATTTCACTTCAATTTTAAGGGTTCCAATTCATACACCGCGCCGACTTTGACCGGTTGCGTGGAAATGAAGCTATTCATTGTTTTTGCCGACAACTACCATAATGAAAGGCAAGAAGCCGATAAACACATCACGGATAGAAAGAATGGCGTATTAATGCTTTTTTGAGCAAAAAACGCTGTTTTTAAAGAAAAATAAGACATTATTTTTGTTATTCTAAAAACAATACCTATCTTTGCGGTGTCAAAATAGGGCGAATTGTTTAAGGCAAGTATCAGGTTCAAATCCTGAATCGTTCACGTGGATAGGGTACCGCTTCGGGCGACCGTATACGCTCTTGAGAGCCGGTGATTTATTACCGGCTAATTTTTATATCTTGTACAGATATTTTCCTGCAACGCAATACACTGTTTTTACTTTTTGATTCTTGGAATTAGTAAGATATTTTTCGTAACCTTCTTTGACGAAATCCATATCAAACATGTTTTTATCATGAAAATAAAGCACAGTGGCTTCTGCCCCTTGTTTGCTTGACTTTGAAAACACGTCTTTTATTCTTCGTTGGCTTTTCCCTTCAATACCTTTTATGTCAAACAATACCCCATTCAATAATCCATCTGGTGTTTTAATTCCTCGTTGTCCGGACATTTCAGAACTTAAAACAACATCCATTCCATAGGCTGACAGTACTTTTGCCGTATTCTTTTCATAATCCCCGCGAGGTATGCCGAATTTGCCAATAGTCGGGTCAAATAAATGATCTTTATGATAAACGCAGTAACCGCCGCTGCGTTCATCAAATCCCGTTTTTATCCAATCATCGGCGTTGTATGAATTATATTTTGCTTTTGCTTCTTTTAGCAATTTCGCCCTGTCAGCCACATTCATTTTGTTTGTAGAAATTCCCGCAAAGGTAGCATTATTTGTTAAGAAATAAGGCAACCTCCCCTGCTTCTCTGCCTTTACAATCCTATCCTTATTCTTATTGACCCACCCTTTGAAATTTTCCGGCACATCGTTTTATACGATTAATAAGATTTCTATACGCCCTCTTATACGTTTTGCTTTTTTGGGATTTTCCGATGAAGCCGAAAATGTATTTTGTAAGGCGTTCTTTGGATGGTTCTTTTTTGGAAAAGAAATTCATTGTTGTTTTGCTTTGGGTTTGTTATATCCCGGCAAGCAAAAGCGTAGTATTTAGTCTCTGTTATTTGTAAACAGTTGACTACAAGGATTCATTGTGGACTTGGAGGGATTCGAACCCTCGTCCAAACGGGGAATTAATTTGTTTTCTACATGCTTATCCTTACTTTTGTTTTCGACTTGATATGAGGCTAAGGCTACCGATTATCAAGCTTATTCCCTGAATTTCATCCGAAAGACGGGACATCCTTCGCAACTATCTCCGATATTCCTGCGCCACCGGTTCGGATTGCTTCGAAGCCACAGCTTCCGGGTGACGTCTCGTTCCGATTCCTTGAACCGGAATGAAGCTTATGATCTACTATACTTCGATCAAGCAGCGAGAGCGTAAGTATTTTCGCCAATTAATTGTTATCATCCGAGATTATAGTGCCGAACAACGACGCACTGCATGCTTGCAAACCACTTCTGCCCGCTGTCAAAACCAGTCAAGCCCATGTTTTACGGCGCAAAGTTAGGTGTTTTTTGTTGTTAGCCAAAATTATTTTAAAAAATAATCGTTACCTTTGCTCCCCGTTTTGCCTGCATATGGGCGATTTTAAGCGGACTTAATTTTTATTTTATCGAAAAATGGAGACAATCTTAATAAAAGCAGCACAATTAGTTTTAAGTTTATCAATCTTGGTAATCGTCCATGAATTCGGACATTTCATTCTGTCGAAATTGTTTAAAGTCAGGGTCGAAAAATTCTATTTATTCTTCAATCCATGGTTTTCCCTGTGTAAATTCAAACCCGACAACAGCGAAACCGAATACGGAATCGGCTGGTTGCCGTTGGGAGGATACGTTAAAATATCGGGGATGATCGACGAAAGCATGGATAAGGAAGCCTTAGCCCAACCACCTCAACCTTGGGAATTTAGGACAAAACCCGCTTGGCAACGCTTGTTAATCATGGTTGGTGGCGTTATCATGAATTTTATCCTTGCCTTTGTTATATATTCCGCGTTGGTCATGAATTGGGGCGACAATTATATTCCGATTGACAAAACACCGCTGTATTTCAGCGAAGTAGCCCACCGCGCAGGATTGGAAGACGGCGATATTTTGCTTGCGGCAGACGGTAAGCGTTTGACCCGTTACGACGATTTGGATTTGTTCCGCGTGATAAGCGCCGAAAATGTAACCCTGCTACGCGGCGGTCAGGAAAAAAACATTCGTTTGCCCGAAAATTTTGAGAAACAGTTTTTATCTGCAAAAATGCCTTTGGCGCATTTTCAAAACGCCCAAATCGACCGCCTGATTGCGGGCGGCAACGCAGAAAAAGCAGGCTTGAAAGCCGGCGACGAAATCCTTTCGGTCAACGGCGTCAACACAGTCGCTTTCCCCGCTTTGGTCAATGCTTTGTCGGAAAATAAGGGATCGGAAGTTTTGATGGAGTTACTGCGGGGAGAGGAAAAAATTGAAGTGACGGTTTCTGTTGACGAAGCGGGCAAAATCGGTATTTATCCAAGTAGTAAAAATACTTATGTGTCGGATAAATATAATTTTTTCCAGTCTTTTCCGGCGGGCATTTCTTTGGGCGTCAGGAAAATATCTTTTTATGTTTTGCAGTTGCGCCTGTTTTTTACCCGAACCGGTATTGAAAGTCTCGGCGGATTTGGCACGATAGGTAATCTTTTCCCGGCTCAATGGAGTTGGCCGGATTTTTGGAATATGGCGGCTTTTCTTTCCATCATATTGGGTGTCATGAATTTACTTCCGATTCCTGCGCTCGACGGGGGGCATGTGATGTTTCTCCTGTACGAAGTCGCTTCCGGTCGTAAACCCAATGATAAATTTGTGGAATATGCCCAAATTGCCGGAATGGCTTTCCTGTTGCTGCTGCTTGTGTATGCGAATGGGAATGATATTATTCGGTTTTTTGTGAAATAGGGATTATAAATTCAGTTTCTGACACAAATTCCCTCCGCTTCTAAATAAGCTTTCAACTCCGGAATTTTTATTTCCCCGAAGTGAAAAACGCTTGCCGCTAAGGCTGCATCGGATTTTCCTTCAACGAAAGCGTCGCGGAAATGTTCCCTCGCGCCGGCGCCGCCCGAAGCGATGACCGGAATGCCTAAAGAAACGGACAACGTGCGCAACGCCTCATTGGCATAACCGGTTTTCACGCCGTCGTGTTTCATACTGGTGAAGAGGATTTCCCCCGCGCCCCGGTTTTCGGCTTCTTTAGCCCAAGCGAATAAATTCTTATCGGCAGGGATACGACCGCCATTCAGGTAACAAATCCATTCATTATCAACCTCATCCGCATCTATCGCGACAACACAAACCTGAGAGCCGAAATTTTCGGCAATCTCGTTAATTAAATCCGGACGGCGGATGGCAGCCGAATTGATCGAAATTTTATCCGCCCCGGCATTCAAAAGCCTTTCAACATCGGAAAGTTCGTTGATTCCGCCTCCCACCGTAAACGGAATACTCAGATTTGCCGCCACTTTGGTAACCATTTCGGCAAAAGTTTTCCGTCCTTCATGCGAAGCGGTAATGTCGAGGAAAACCAACTCGTCGGCGCCTTGTTCGCTGTACTGTTTGCCGAGTTCTACCGGATCGCCGGCGTTGCGGAAATTGACGAAATTAACGCCTTTGACGGTCATTCCGTCTTTTACGTCCAAGCAGGGGATGATTCGTTTTGCGAGCATAGATATTATCGTTTTTGCAATTTATTAAATTCCGTAAAGTTACAATAATTTTTTGCATAAGCAAATGTTTATAATCGTTTTTCTGGATTGCTTCTCCGCTTTGCGGTTTGCAATGACGTAGTGAGGTTACATAGCGCACACGTCATTGCAAACTGCGAAGCGGCAGGATTGAGAAACATCGCACACGTCATTGCGAAGGCGAAACCTGAAGCAATCCAGAAAAATAATATGAACCAATTTATGAACATTCACTTATCACCACGATACGGTTTCCCGCAATTTCTTTTACTTTATGCGCTCCAGCCGCCGAATAATGAGGTCAAAAACTCACAGTATAATAAAAAAATATTACATATGGATATAATTCAACCGAATAAGAGTTTCTAATTTTACGCCGGATTACAATGTAGCATTGGAATATCCGTCATCAATCACAAAAGTATAAGAATTAAATAAACACAATTAAATTAATGAAAATGATGAAAAAAACGATTTTTTTATTGGGGTTGTTTTTAATGAATATGAGCGTTGCAAACATTAACGCCCAAGTTCGTATCGGAGGGGATAATCCCCCGAATATATCGGCTGTTCTGGATTTGAATCCCAGTGAAACGGCGTATGCTGCAGGGGGGGTATTGCTTCCGCGGGTATATCTGGATTCCTTAACACATAAAGTGTTCGGTATCAATGTTCCTATTGCAGATGGACTTCTGGTTTACAACACACGCGGCGGCTTTTCTCGCCCGTCCGAAGGAATTTATTTTTATAGCGGTAGTCAGGAAAAATGGGTTCTTGTCCAAGAGGATAAACCCGTAGTTGTGGGCGATGATGTTGTAGCGCGTGTGGACGATATTACAGCGCGTATGAATCAACTTGAAGCTCAATTGCAAAACTTGATTGAGAACGGTGGTGGAGGAACAGGTGGCGAACCTGGTGATGAACCCGGTGATAATACTTCCTGTCACGGCGTTGTGATACCGGGTGGCGCTCATAACGGACCTACAGAGATGACAATAGAACAACGTGTTGGGTATAGCGAACTGATTTCCAACCATAACTTTACACAGAATGGTAAAGATTTATGTGTGTATTATAGAGACGCTTCCGAACAACAGGGTTGGGATAATGCCATGACGAATTGTCAGAATGGCAATAATGTGGACGTAGCCGACAAAACGAATGGCTGGCGTTTGCCTAATGCAGCCGAATTAGCGCAAATGCAACCGGGCGACGGCGGCAGTTGGTCACCGGAATTCGATAAACTCAGCGAATCCGGAAATGGAATTAATAATCTTCAAACAACTATTTATTGGTCGTCAAACACAGCTTCCGACAGAGGAGTCCAGGTTAACTTTAGCCGTTTGGATAGTTTTTATGGAGCAGAAAAAGGCATGAAACTTATCTCGCGTAATGTCCGGTGCGTAAAAACAATGAACTGATTATAAAAATAGACATCGCGAACAAAAACGCATAAAAACAATAACATTGCGCATATGATAGTTTGCGTATAGATTACACGGTGCATGATATAACCTATCATGCACCGTTGTATGTTACAAGGTATTATCTTTTTAACCGTAATAAAATGATGGGCTGCGGCAATCTGAAAAGAAAATCGGCGAAGCCAAATGCACCCTTTCGGCGAAAACCTCAGAAAAACACATATTTAACTTACCGGAAAAGCAAAAATTATTTACCTATGAATACATTAAAATTACTACACACTATTGTAATCGGGGGATTAATCTCCTTAATAAGTACTACAACATTCGCACAGGTAACCACATCCGGCATGAGCGGGCGCGTTGCCGACGCTAAAGAATCCCTCTTGGGTGCAACGGTAACGGTAACGCACGAACCTTCGGGAACCGTCTACGGAGCAATAACCAACAGCGAAGGTCGCTATTCCATACAAGGAATGAGAACCGGCGGGCCTTACCGGGCGGAAGTGCGTTATCTCGGTTATGGTAGCTTTACCCAAAAGGAAATTTATCTCCAACTGGGCGAAGCGTATATTCTGAACGTTCGGATGAACGAATCCGATCAAGTGTTGGGCGAAGTAGTCGTCGCAACAAAAGCCCAAAAATTTGCAGGCAGTAAAATCGGTTCCATGACCAATATCAACAGCCGCACCATGTCGTTGATACCTTCCGTGAGCAGAAGTTTGAGCGATTATACCAAACTGTCGCCATACGCTTCGGGAACGGGGTCTTTCGGCGGACGACCCGCATACGCAACCAACATCACCATCGACGGAGCGAATTTCAACAACAATTTCGGACTGGAAGACAATCCCATGCCCGGTCCCGGCGCCACAAGCGCCGACCCGATCAGCATGGAAACCATTGAAGAAATGCAAGTGGCGGTTGCCCCGTTCGATGTGCGGCAGTCCAATTTCACGGGAGCCGGCGTGAACGTTGTTACCAAATCGGGAACCAACGATTTGCATGGGGCGGCTTACTCGTTTTTCCGCAACCGCAACATGAACGGCACGAAAATCGGCGACATGACGCT
Organism: Dysgonamonadaceae bacterium; assembly: GCA_031260045.1. Classification (GTDB taxonomy): domain Bacteria; phylum Bacteroidota; class Bacteroidia; order Bacteroidales; family Azobacteroidaceae; genus Azobacteroides. The sequence continues at coordinate 6,575 of JAIRKO010000049.1, forward strand.
TACCAACGACGCCGAACGGCAAGTGTACGGATTGTCTGTTGGAGGCCCGATTGTCCGCAACAAACTCTTTTTCTTTGTTAACGGCGAATTAGAAAACAACCTTACGCCCGGCAATACGCTCCTTGCCCAAGATGCAGGGCGCGACCCGAATAATCTCAATGTCAGCCAAAACGTGAAAGCACAGGATTTGAAAGATTTTTCCCAATTTCTGTCCGACAAATTAGGCTACCAAACCGGACGTTACGAAAATTGGGGCGGCGACAACGAAAGCGCCCGCAAATTGCTCGTAAAAATAGAATGGAACATAAACCAAAAACATAAAGCCTCTTTCCGCTACAACTATTCCAAATCGGAAAACACAAACCGCGCCAACTCTTCCGACGACGTCTATCCGAAACTTTCCCGCGACCGGCATTTAAGGGCGGGCGGCATTTCGTTTGAAAACTCGCAATATACCACCCCCGGCGTTCTTCACTCAATGACTGCCGAACTAAACAGCAGTTTTTCCGGCAACGTGTCCAACAAACTGCTCGCCGCTTACACGCATTACAACCAGTCGCGCCGGTCGGGCAGCGCCGTTTTCCCGTTTATAGATATTATGGACAATTCGGATGAGGATGTACTGATGTCGGCAGGCTACGAATTGTATTCCTACAACAATGCCGTCAGGAACAACACGCTGATTCTTACCGATAACGTAACTTTCCATTTGGGACGGCACATCATCACCGGCGGCTTGTCGTATGAAAACCAATATGTACTGAACAACTATTGGCGACAAGGAACGGGCTATTACCGTTTCAAGAGCTTGGAGGCTTTCAAGCGTTATGTCAACGGCGATGGTGAGGGACAACCATACTACAACGCGGAATATCATCCCCTAAACTTCGCGTTCACTTATCCGATCAACGGATATACGTATGATGGCGTCGAATTTCTGCTTGGGGAGTTTGCGGCATACGCGCAGGACGAATGGCAACTGAACGACGCCCTCAAGTTGACGTATGGACTGCGAGTGGACGTGCCGGCGTATCTGTCCGAATCGATGGGTAACCCCGCGTTGGAAAACGTTGAGTTTCGGAACGGGGAAAAAGTCGACCTCTCTTCTTTGCCGAAAACCGTGCCGCTTTTTTCGCCTCGCATCGGATTTAATTACGACCTGACGGACGACAAATCCGTCAAACTGCGCGGCGGCGCGGGCATCTTTACCGGTCGCGTCCCCCTCGTATGGTTCGTGAACCAGATACAGTACAGCGGCATGTTGAAATATCAACTGATACTCAATTCCAGTAACAATGAGCATCAGAAAGCGCTCTCTAAAATTCCTTTTACCGAAAATGTTTACAGTTTGGTGAACAACCCTGAACTTGCCCGTATTTTCCCAACAGAAAACGCCAAGGGAGGCAATCTCACCTTTATCGACAAAAATTTCAAACTGCCGCAAGTGTTGCGCGTCAGTCTGGGGGCTGATATTCGCCTGCCGGCAAACATTCTGTTGACTGTGGTAGGAATATATTCCAAAGACATTCACGCCATCCGCTTTGAAAATATCAACCTGAAGGAATCTGACGATTTCTTGCAGGAAGGCGACAATCAACGTCCCTATTGGACGGGCGACCGCGACCTCACCCCATACAACAACGTCATTGCCTTGCGCAATACCAACAAAGGCTGGGGCGCTCTTGGTTCGGCGCGGCTAACTTTTCCCGAATACAACGGCTTTTCGGGAACGCTTGCCTACTCGTTCAACCATGCGAAAGAGGTGGCGGGAAAGAACGGTTCCGACCCGTTTTCGGAATGGGGAAACCGCATCGTTGCGGGTTCGCCCAATTCCGACGAAATGGGTTTTTCGATGAACAACACGCCACACAGGATAATCACTTCGGTTGCCTACCGGATTGACTATGCCGATCGCTTCCGCTCCACTTTCTCCATGTTTTATACCGGTTACAGCGGACGGGCATTTTCCTACCTTTACAGCGGCGACGCCAACGGCGACGGATTATACAACGACCTGATGTATATTCCAAGCAGTAAAGACGATTTCTATTGGAGCAATGATGACGCCTCCAAATATTTCGCTTATGCGAAAACCGATCCCTACCTGTCGAAGCACGCCGGCGAATATGCGCAACGCTACGCCGCCCACGAGCCGTTTTTTCACCGGCTCGACCTCCGTTTCCTGCAGGATTTTTTCCTAAACATCGGCGGAAAGCAAAACACGGTACAACTGAGCATAGACATTTTGAATTTACCGAATTTACTGAACGCTTCGTGGGGTATCAACCGGATAGCTATTAACAATGTTACTCCTTTGAAATTTGAAGGGCGCAGCGAGGATGGGAAGCCTAAGGTCTCGTTCGGAAATATCACCGATCCTTACCAAGACCCGATTTCTGTGTCTTCTACTTGGAACTTGCAGGTGGGTCTCCGTTATATTTTCTGATACTAATATTGGAAACAGACGCTATCCGGATTTTTATTCCGAAACTAATAATATTATAAAAATTATGACACAAATTCCAAAGTTTATATCCGACGTTGCCGGATTTATGTGGGGTTGGCCCCTACTGATTTTATTGTTGGGAACGCATCTTTTCCTGACGGTTCGATTAAAATTTATCCAGCGTTATACAGGAACAGCCATCCGATTATCGGTAAAAAAAGATCCGAACTCGAAAGGCGAAATCAGCCAGTTCAGCGCATTAGCCACTTCCCTTGCAGCCACCATAGGCACGGGAAATATTATTGGCGTGGCTACGGCGGTGGTCATGGGCGGTCCCGGCGCTGTTTTCTGGGTATGGATTACCGGCGTGTTTGGCATTGCCACCAAGTATGGAGAGGGTTTGCTGGCTGTTAAATACCGGAAACGGAATCCCGACGGTTCATTTTCGGGAGGACCCATGTATGCCTTAGAATATGGATTGAAGAGTAAATTTTTGGCTGTATTATTCGCCGTTTTCACGGCAATTGCGGCTTTCGGCATAGGCGCTGCGGTGCAGGCAAACGCTTTGGCTTCGACCTTGAATGAAAGTTTCGGCTTTAATAAGTTGTATATCGGCATTTTTCTTTTTTTCTCAATCGGCTTGATTATTATCGGGGGACTTAAATCTATCGCGCGGGTTTGCGATAAATTAGTTCCGTTCATGGCGATTTTTTATGTCGTGGGTTGCGTGATTATCCTTGTTTTGGGATACGATACCCTGCTCTCGTCGCTTGGATTGATTATAAAATCGGCATTTACCGGTCATGCAGCCACAGGCGGATTTGCGGGATCGACAATTATGATGGCGGCGCGTTACGGCGTAGCGCGGGGGCTTTTTTCCAACGAATCGGGGTTGGGTTCGGCGCCGATTGTTGCAGCTACCGCCAGAACAAAAAATCCGGTGCGTCAAGCGTTGGTTTCCTCGTCGGGTACTTTTTGGGATACGGTCATTATTTGTGCGCTTACCGGATTGGTGCTTGTAAACACCGGCGCTTGGCATTCGGGAAAAGAAGGCGTTCAGATTACCCAATATGCTTTCGAGACAATATTTCATAAATACGGCAGCTATTTTTTGAGCATTTCGCTGGTTACTTTCACTTTTTCCACGATTATTGGGTGGGCGTATTATGCCGAAAAATCGGTCGAATACCTTTGGGGAGCGAAATCGGTTCTTTTCTATAAACTGCTGTATTTGTTGATGGTTTTTGCCGGTACGATACTTTCGATAAATATCGTTTGGGATTTAGGCGATATTTTCAACGGGTTGATGGCTATTCCCAACCTGATTGCCTTGCTGCTGTTGAGCGGCGTGATTGTTTCCGAAACGAAGAAATACCTTTGGAACGGTTCGCTTGATGATCCGGATGAAAATCATCAGGATTAAGAATTGACAACAACAAACAGAAATCCGGTCGAATTTTCTTCCACACAATTTGCAGGAAGAAAAATCCGACCGGATTTCTTTTCTGGATTGCTTCGGCTTCGCAATGATGTGTTGTATTGAACCTCACTGCGTCATTCGGTGACAATCCAGAAGAAATAATATGACCTAATTATAAATTTCTAAAACTCCTGCCCCAAAATAAAATGCAACTGCCCGCCGGAAATCGCCGCGCCCGGATAGGGTCTGTCAAAGCCGTAACCCCAGTCAATACCCATCAGTCCAATCATCGGCAAGAAAATGCGTGCGCCAACGCCCGCCGAACGTTTCAAATCAAACGGATTGAAAGAACTGATACGCCCCCACGCATTTCCGGCTTCGACAAACGCAAGCGCATAAATGGTGGAAGTCGGCTCAAGCAAAATGGGATAGCGCAGTTCCAATGCCAAGCGGGAATAGGCGTAACCGGCTTCGTTGTAGGAAATCATTCCGTTTCCGTATCCGCGCAGCCCGATGGTTTCTATAGCAATCGTCGACGAATATCCGGTCATCCCGTCGCCGCCCATCTGGAATGTTTCAAACGGGGTTCTCTTTTTATCGTTGTAAGAACCGATAAATCCGTATTCGATGCGGCTCATCAGCACGGGCGTGCGTTTCACCGTTTCGGGATTTGCCAAAGGAATAAATATTTTGCTCTTGAATTTCCATTTGTGAAATTCAACCCACTCGTGGATTTTTGTTTCATCCACCTTGCCTGCCAATAAAGAATAAGGCGGCGTTACATTGAGGGAAGCCGTAAACTGCGAGCCTTTGCGGGTATAAAGCGGGTTGTCGATGGAACTGCGCGACAAAGTCAATCCCAGCGAAAGGCTGTTGGAATTTCCGTCCGTAATCGGGAAATTGTTGTAGTATTGCCAATTTTTCAGCATATAACGCTGATAAGAAAGGTCAGCCATAAAATTAAACAGGTAATCAGGCCACGAAAGCCTTTTCCCGTAACCTGCCGAGAGTCCGAATATTTTCAGGGAGCGGTTTTCGTCGTATGCAACGCCGCTATAATCGTTGTAACCGCTGCCCAATTGTCCGTAATAATACGGAGTAGAAGCCAATTGCTGGTAATAACGGTCTTCCACGCCGGTCGTAATCATATAATAGGCGCTCAAAGAAAAAGAGTTGGGACGTTTTTTGCCAAACCATGGGTCTAAAAACGAAATGCTGTATGATTGATAATAGCGACCGTTGGTTTGTCCGCTCAAAGTCAATGTTTGTCCGTCGCCCTGCGGGATAATTCCTTTGTAAGTACTCGGATAAAGCAAGTTTTTCATGGAAAAGTTCGAGAATTTCAAACTCATTCGCCCGATAATTCCCGTTGGTCCGTAACCGGCAGAAAATTCAATCTGGTCGTTGGCTTTCGGCGTTAAACCGTATTGAATATCCACCGTTCCGGTTTCTTCGTTGGGCAAGGGGTTGATGTCCATGTTTTCGGGGTCGAAATGTCCCGACTGGGCGATTTCACGCGCCGACCGGATAAGCAAATCTTTGCTGAACAACTGTCCCGGCTTGGTCAACAATTCCCTGCGGACAACATCTTCGTAAATACGGTCGTTTCCGCTGATTATAACGCGGTTGATGGTTGCCGGACGCCCCTCCACCACTCGGATTTCAAGGTCTACGGAGTCGTTTTCGACATACGTTTCCACAGGGTTCATCCGCGCGAAAATATACCCGTTATTGTAATAGATATTGGCGACGGCGTCTTCGTCGCTTTGCAGCCTTTCGCCCAGTTTTTTCTGGTTGTAAACATCGCCGGGGTTCATATTCAATATCAGTTCCAGATAGTTGGACGGATATTGGGTATTCCCGACCCATTTAATGTCCCGGATAAAATATTGATCTCCTTCCTTTACGTCAATATGGACGGAAACATGCTTGTCGTCGACCATTACCACGCTGTCGACAATGATTTCCGCATCGCGAAACCCTTTTTCATTGTACTTGGCAATGATGTTCTGCAAATCTTTTTCGTATTCTTCCCGAACGAATTTTTTAGTAGAGAAGAGTTTCCGAATATTCAACCATCGATTTTTTTTCAGACTGAAACCGGAATTGGTTTTTTTCATCGCCATTCTCAAGTCGTAATAGCTCACTTTTTCGTTTCCGGTGATATAAATTTCCCTGACTTTTGTTTTTTCGTTTTTATTAATGGTAACGTCCATGATGGATTTTCCCCTGTTGGCAACATCGTCATATTGGCGGATAATGATTTCGGCGTTACTAAAACCTTTTTCGTCGAAATAATCCTTAATTCTTTTACGGGCGCGGTTAATCAGGTTGGGCGTCAGTTGCGAGCCTTTAGCCATACCGATTTTGCCTTCCAAATCTTCCTGTTCGCTTTTCTTTACGCCGTGATAATTAATGGTCGAAATGACCGGATTGGGTTTTAAAGCAATGTTAATCCAAACGCTGTCGGCGGTGAGCCGGCTTGCATAAATCGCCGCATCGGAAAACAGTCCGTGCTTCCAAAACGCTTTAACGGCAGCCGTGAGTTCATCGCCCGGCACGGAAACCTTTTGCCCGACCGACAAGCCCGAAATGCCGACAAGCACATAATCTTCATAACCGTAATTTTCCACGCCGGTTACTTTGATGTCCGCAATCGTATGTTTTTTATTGTTATTCAACGAATAGGAAATAACGGGCAATTCAGGCTCCGAAGACGAAGCGGCAGGAAAAGTATCCTGCGCCGAAAGCGGCTGAATTGCAAATGCCCAAAGGCAGAAAAGTAATAATTTTCTATACATATTTTATTTTGTAAAAATGATTAATGGTTAACCATTAATTTTCCCAAACCGCCTTTCCCGTTTCTGGTAATCCACGATGGCAGCATACAGATTTTCCTCCCTAAAATCAGGCCAGTAAGTATCCGTAAAATAAAATTCGGCATAAGCCGACTGCCAAAGTAAATAATTGCTGATTCGGTATTCGCCCCCCGTTCTGATTAGCAAATCGGGGTCGGGAATATCTTTGGTTGTCAGGTGATTGGAAATTACTTGCTCGTCGATTTGCGCAAGCGGCAAAACGCCGTCTTTTACCTTTTGTGCAATTTTTTTCACGGCTTCCGTCAATTCCCATCTGGAAGAATAACTTAAAGCCAGTATCAGGTTCAAACCCGTATTGTTTTTCGTTTCGTCGATGGAAGCGTCCAATTCGCGGCGGGTGAGCGGCGGCAAACGGTCGATGTCGCCGATGGTGCGCAGGCGCACATTATTTGCCGCCAAATCCTTTGTTTCTCGCCGGACTGCCGTTACCATCAGCGCCATCAGGGCGTCAACTTCCGCCTGTGGGCGATTCCAGTTTTCGGTAGAAAACGTATAAACCGTCAAATATTTTATGCCCAACTGTACGCCGGCTTCCACTATTTTTCTAACGGAAATCACGCCTTCCCGATGACCCATAAACCGTTCCATTCCGTTTTCTCGCGCCCACCGTCCGTTTCCGTCCATGATTACGGCAATGTGGGCGGGCAGCCGCGTTAAATCTATTGTTTCTTTTAATGACATCTTATTCGTTTGTGCATTTCCTGTTATTCGGGGCAAAATCCCAAGTTACGGAGAACATCAAAGTATTGTAGCCATCTTTATTTTTAAATATTCCGCTTTTGATTTTGTAAGGATTGTCCAAGTTAAATCCTTCGGAATCGGGGGAGTCGAAAGCGTCTTTAAATAATCGTCGGACAGCGTATTCCACACCCACGTTAATCCTGTTTTTGATTTTATATTTCACGCCAAGTCCCAGCGAAAAATACAAGCCCAGAAAAGTTTGCTTTCCCGTAGCCACCGTGAAACCCAGTCCCGACAATACATAAGGAGCAATCCGGCTGGTGCTCAGGTACGGGTATTTATCGCTGTAGGGCAGGAAATTAAATTCCATCTGGCTACCCAAGTCAAAAAAATTCCGGCTAAAACGGTATTCCTCACGATTTAAAAACACGTTTTCCGTATTTTTCGTGTCGCCGGATATTTTTCCCCACATCAAACCGGTTTTTACCGCCCAACGGAAATTGGTGTTGCTTCTGAAAACCACGTCCAATCCGGGGTTTAATCCGCGCAATAAATTTGTCGGATTGGCGTCGCCCAGATACATTGCCGCGCCTGCCGCCCCGCCGATTTCGTACTTGTACTCTTGCGCCGTCGCCGTTGCGGAGGTGAAAAGCGCAAGCAGTCCTGCCAATAGGTTGCGTATGTTTTGATATTTTTTCGAAGCGTGTTTCATCTTTCGTCCGATAAATAATATTTTTTATGAAAACGTTAAAATCGCTTCAAAATTGTATTTTTGCGTAATTCCGTCTTGCGCGTCATTGCGGGCGTAGTGAAGCGGAGACTCGCAATCCCCTGCAAAATGCAGTTCTCAAGCGCGGGATGACGGACCTTTTAACAAAGGCTACGCAATCTCCAAATCATAAACCAAAAGTCCGTTTATTAAGATACCCTTTCCAAATTTCCGGCAAAAACACTCCGCTTTCGCTTTTCCCTCCGAGCAGGTAGAAATAAACGCCTGCGCCGTCGACCACCGCCGTTGCGCCGTAGCGTTTCGTATAATCTTCGGGAACCCGGCATTTGTCGGGTTTCAACGTCCAAGTCATTCCGCCGTCGCCGGAAAAATAAACGTTCGCATTGCAGGTATTGTCGCTTAATATGCCGTTCAGCAGCCAATATTCATTATTATAACGGAGAACGTTGGCGCCGCGCAAAGGCGGAAAAACGCCGGCGGTATTCGTATTCGTCAATTCCGCCCAATACAGTCCGTTGCCGGTCGACCAGACTTTGTTCAATACATCGCCGGTCGCGGAAAGTCCCCCCACAAGCGTGAGATAGCCTAATTTCGAGCGTTCGTTATTGAAAGCGGCAAAATCCGATACGGGAAAATCGGCAGGCACGGCATCACCGATATTTATCGCATCCGACAGGAACGCAAAAAACGGTTGATTGTCCTTTTCCACAATCAAACTCAAACCCTCTTTGAACAGGGCGGCTTGCCCCTCGCTCAATTTCAGAAAGCCCAAAACGCTTGCGACCGGATAATCAAGTATAATTTTTGTCCATTCGCCCGCGTCCGCGCTTTCGTAACAATCGCCGGTTGTGGTATGCGCAAAAAGTTTTTCGCCGCTGCTCTTCATTCCCCGCACGACCGTATTGGCGGGAAGTCCCAGTAGCGGCGTTTCCGTCCAATCGACAGCGTCGCCGGATGTGTAAAGTTTTATGCTATCGCCGGTTTGCGTAAAAATATGGAATTTATCCTTAAATAGAAGCGATTGTATTGCTTCGGATTGCAGGAAATCCCGGTTGGATGTGACTTGTTTGTACTGCACGGAGTCAGGATCGGTTTGATGAATATTCAGTTTGACGGTGTAAACCTTCGTTGTATTTCCGCCCAGAGCAAAAGATTGCAGCAACAGCGGTTTGGAAACATCAATCGAGTCGCCCGATTTAATCCACGTCGAATCGCTACCGGTGATATTCCTCACGCTGTTTCCGCCCGCAGCGCCGGTGTAGGTAACGATTACTTTGCGTTTGATTTCCGTCCCGTAGGGCATCGAATCGCGGTTGTAAATCAGGTTGAGCCGTTGGTCGATTGAAAAAACCACATTTTTGAGCGATGGAACGGAATCGTTCGACAGGCTGAAAGATAGAATTTCCGCATCTTCCGTAAGCGGCGTTTCGTCGTATTCATCGTTTCCCAAGCAGGAATGCAGACAAGCGATAACGGGAAAGAGCAATAAAATAATTAATTTGTTTTTTGATAACATACACATAAAATTATATTTCGGACGCAAAAGTAGAAACATTTTTGAGTTAAACGGGCAACAGGGTCGTTAATTTATATATTTTTATTCAAATTGCTATTTATAAATCGCCGTCATTGCGGGCATAGCGAAAACAAAACACCGTAGCCGTCATTGCGAAAGCGAAGCCTGAAGCAATCCAGAGAAACCGCAGTGCAATCTGGATTGCTTCACCGCTTCGCGGTTCGCAATGATGACTGCGGAAATTGAACCTCACCGCTTCGCATAAAGAAAAACCGTCGAATTTTCATACTGTTGAACATTTTCCAACGCTCCCTCCGGAAGCGCCGGCGCAAGCGCCCCCTCCCCCAACAAAACAGGCGAAATTTCGACACGCGCCTCATCCCACAAATCCTCTGCCAAAAAAGCCTGCAACAACTTGGAACCGCCCTCTACAATCAACGATTGTATACGTTTTTCATACAGTTCCCGCAACAGGGTTTGCAACGATTTTGAACGGTCGGCGACAATCCGTTCCGGGTCGTTTCCGTTCCAGAAACGCACATTTAATGCGGGATTGTCCAACAGTTCCGTCCTTTTGCCAACCATGACGGCAGCGGTTTCCGCACGAAGTTTATGGACAAGCATTTGGGTGAACGCATCGGAAAATTTAACCGGTTTGCGTCCGTCGCCCGCTTCCCTGAGCCTGTCCGTAAAACCGTCTGCCGATTGCGCCCATTTGAGGATAATATAAGGTCGGCGTTCCTCAATAAAAGTCAGATAATGCTTATTTAACCGGCGACATTCTTTTTCCATGATGCCGCAAACGACCTCGACGCCGGCTTCCCGGAGTTTTTTTATCCCTTTCCCCGAAACTTCCGGAAAAGGGTCGATTTGTCCGATCACGACCGTTGGTATTTGCTTTCGGATAATCAAATCCGCGCAGGGCGGCGTTTTTCCCTGATGGGAACAGGGTTCGAGATTGACGTACAGGGTTGATTCTTTCAGGAATTGCTCCTCTTTCACGGAAGCGATGGCATTCACTTCGGCATGAGCGTCGCCGTATTTCCGGTGGAAACCTTCCCCGATGATTTTTCCCCGATGCACGATAACTGCGCCCACCATTGGATTTGGGGCGGTGAACCCGCATCCGTAAGCAGCCAGTTGCAGGCAGCGGGACATGTATTTTTCTTCGATAAGCATAATTAGTAAACAAGTAAACGGATAAACAAGTAAAGGGATTGATGCGTTAACTCGTTTTATTATATAATTTTTGCTTTATGATAGCCTGCTTTCGAGAGGATTTCGCAGGTTTTTTCCCTGAAATCGCCTTGTATAATGATTTCACCGTCTTTGGCAGAGCCGCCTGCGCCGCATTTTACTTTCAGGAGTTTTGCAAGTTGCTGCAAATCTTCGTCTTTGCCGGTAAATCCGGTGATTAAGGTAACTTTTTTGCCGCTGCGATTTCGCTTATCCAGAGAAATACGCAAGGGTTGTTTTTCGTTGGGTAAGGTTTCAATATCCTCTGTTTTATCCGTTTCGTATTGAAAATTCGGATTTGTCGAATAAACCGTGTTTAAGCGTTGTTTCCAGTCGTTGTGTTTCATAATGGGCATTAATTGAGTTGCAAAAATACATAAAATATACCGATTTTAATTCGGGTAATGGGGAAAAATACTAACTTTACCGCCTGTTTTAAGAACTAAGCACCCAATGAATATCAAAAAAGCCGAGTTTGTAATCAGCAACACCAATCCTGCGAATTGTCCGCAAGACGGGCGTCCAGAATATGCTTTTATCGGTCGTTCAAACGTTGGAAAGTCGTCTTTGATAAATATGCTGACCGGAAAAAAAGGCTTGGCGATGACTTCTTCAACACCGGGTAAAACGCAGCTAATCAATCATTTTTTAATTAACGACGAATGGTATTTGGTAGATTTGCCGGGTTACGGTTACGCGCAACGGGGGAAACAGGGGCGGGAAACGATCCGAGCAATTATCAATGCTTATCTCGACGGTCGGGAGGCGCTTACCTGCCTTTTCCTGCTGCTGGATTGCCGGCACGAACCGCAGAAAATCGATTTGGAATTTATCGACCAACTGGGCGCGTCGGGGATTCCTTTTGCCATCGTTTTCACCAAAGCGGATAAGATTTCCCAAAGCAAACTGAAAGAAAATATGGAAAAATACAAAACCCAGCTGATGGAAACTTGGGAAGAACTGCCGCCTGTTTTTGCCGCTTCTTCGGAACGCAAAACGGGGAAGGAGGAGATTTTAAATTATATAGACGAAATCAATCGGATGGTTCGGAATTGCGCTTTTGGGAAATAAAACGATTACGCTTCGGCAATTGGCTTTGCAATGACGGGCTTATTCACCGGCGAAGCGCGGTGAGGAAAAAAGGTTATCCCATACGTCCTCTTCATGAACGATTCATTTCTAAAGATATTTGCTAATAATAGAGTTCATATCTTGTGTAAAATCAGATTTCCCATCATACAAAAACAACATTCCCATGTTATATATTGTTAATTTTCCCCACAATTTTTTATTTCTAATTATTTCACGTACTTTTGTCGCATGAAACCGATATTAATGGTAGATTTGGCTACCCAGCACCGAACAATGCGAACAAAAATGAATGCCGCAATCTCAAAAGTTGCGCGTTCCGGCGACTATATCAACGGGGAAGCCGTGAAGGATTTTTCTTCAAATTTGGCGGCTTACACGGGCGCGAAGTATGTGATTCCGTGTGCAAACGGGACGGACGCGCTTCAGATTGCTTTGATGGCTTTGGGTTTGCAGCCCGGCGACGAAGTAATTGTTCCGAATTTTGCATATGTTGCTGCGGCGGAAGCGGTTGCTTTACTTCGATTAACGCCCGTTCCGGTGGACGTCGATCCCGAAACCTTTAATATTGACGTGCAGAAAATAACCAACTCCCTTTCTTTGAAGACCAAAGCCATTATCCCCGTACATCTTTTCGGGCAGTGTTCCGATATGGCGCCCATTTTGAAGATTGCCAAAGAAAATGCTTTGTATGTGATTGAAGATAATGCGCAAAGCATCGGTTCCGTTTATACTTTCCCGTCCGGCGAGCGGTTGCAGGCGGGTACAATCGGCGACATCGGCACTTTGTCTTTCTTTCCGACCAAAAACTTGGGCTGTTACGGCGACGGCGGCGCTTTGCTGACGAACAACGAAGAGTTGGCTCAAAAAATGCAAATGGTTGCCTCTCACGGACAAACAACAAAATATCAGCATGAATTAATCGGTTGCAATTCGCGCTTGGATACGCTTCAGGCTGCCATATTGGACGTGAAATTGCCTTTTTTGGACGAATACATTCAAGCGCGGCAACAAACGGCGCAGGCATACAACAAAGCGTTGGAAGCGCGTTCCGATTTGTATGAAATTCCCAAATGTATTGCGGCTTCAACGCATGTCTACCACCAATATACGTTGAAAGTGAAACTCGACAAACGGGATGCTTTGCAACAATATCTAAAAAAACGAAAGACGCCTACCGTGATTTATTATCCCACGCCTTTGCATCGGCAACCGGCTTTCAGAGGAGTAATCCGGATAGGAAGCGATTTGGGCGAAACCGAAAAACTATGCAAAGCAGCGCTTTCTTTGCCGATTCATCCTGAACTGACCGAAGAACAAATCCGTTACATCACCGATTTATTGGTTAATTATGAGTAACTACGCGGCTCATCCGACTGCAATTATTGATGAAGACGCCGAAATCGGCAAGGGAACAAAAATCTGGCATTTTTCGCATGTCATGCCCGGCGCGGTAATCGGCGGGAATTGCAATATCGGGCAGAATGTGGTTATTTCTCCGAAAGTCCGTTTGGGCAATAACGTCAAGGTGCAGAACAATGTTTCCGTTTATACGGGCGTTACCTGCGAAGACGATGTGTTTCTCGGTCCCGGTTGCGTATTCACCAATGTGTTGAATCCCCGCAGTTTTATTTCCCGTAAGGATGAGTTTAAATCTACGCTGGTGAAACGGGGCGCCAGCATAGGGGCAAACGCCACGATTCTTTGCGGTCTTACCGTCGGCGAATATGCCATGATTGGGGCGGGGGCGGTGGTTACCAAAGATGTGCCGCCTTATGCTTTGGTGGTCGGAAATCCGGGGCGGCAGGTCGGAACGGTTGATAGGGAGGGGAATACCGTTTCTTAGTTGCTTGCTTCGTTTTTTCGCTCTTTTCTACATTCGATATTCCGTTATCCGTCTTTTTTCATCGTCTATTGCTATCCCTATGCAAACGGCATTGGGGTAGGGCGCGGCGTAGTTTTTTCAAAAATCTGCCGGTATGCTTCTTTTACCTGCACGTAGAGGTTTGCGAGTATATCCCGCACTTTTTCGGCTTCGGCGGGGTCGTCAACGTAGTCAATGTAAGGTTTGTCGTATTCGTCAATTAGGACTACGACTTTTTCATTGTATTTTAAAAGTATTTATAATCAACTCTTTGAAGAGCATACTCGGTACATTTGAATTGGACTAATATAATCCTTAAATTTTAATAATCAACAACTTACAACCGCTGAGTAATTAATTTATAATAATAAAAACTTATCCACTTCCAATTACGTAATTAATATAAGCCTCATTTATAATCCACATATGAAAGCAGACTATAAACGAGGCAAAATATTAAAGTGCAAGTAATATAATGGCTAAACTCAATCCCAAGCCTAATCCATATGACTTCCAATAACTGAAAACCTTTATCTGTTGGTCTAACGTCAACCCCTCTATGAATTCGCGCGTCAGCCGTTTACATACGTAGTCATAATATTCACCATTGGTACATTCGCAACGCTCAATAGCAACGTGATAAATATAACTCAAACCATTGTTATATCCCCTCTTGTAATTAATTCCAATATTCAACCTCGAATCATCATCCCCTTTGAATGTCCATTGATTGCTGAATATCTTTTCATTACCCAAGTTGTTGCTATATCCTGCATACTTAGAATATGCCGATTCAGTGACAACGATCTCATTACGATTACTTTCTTCATGCGCCACCTATTTATACATATGTGGTATTGCTTGCAGCATATTCGATACGCTGTTGTCGAAACTCTTATTCGACATTGTCATTAAACTGGTTGTGCAGCTGCTAAACAGAACACACGCTAACACACACATTAACAAAATCTTAATCTTTTTCATTTTTTCTTTTTGCAGACTTTATCGACCTGCGCCGGTCGTCTAAAAAATTTGACGTCAAAGATAAAGTAATTTTTTATCTTTTTAATTATATTTAATTATTTATAATTTGTCTACTAACACAATTTTGCGGTATCCAGAATATGCTCGCTCATTGAAAAGATAATATTATCAATTCCTTGTTTGGTAATTACTGTATTCATGCTCAGCCGAATAACAGGGCTCGGTTTGAATTCGGGACGGTTGAGCCACGTTTCGGCATACAGCCCTTTGAAAAGTTCTTTTCGACCTTGAAACATCGCTTCTAATGTAGAGAGCGTAAGCGATTTACCGAAACGGCGGGGACGCGCCAAGAAATATACTTTCCCATCCTCAATTAAATTAACCAGCATCCGGTTTTTATCTACGTAAATACGCCCGTCTTCAATGATTTTTTCAAATGTTTGTATGCCGGTAGGTAGTTTTTTCGGTTGTTTGTTCATAGATTTTTTTGGTAAATATGTGTGAAAAATTAAATGATATTTTTTAATTTTTATTCTGGATTGCTTTATCTCAAGTAATACCTATAAGTAACCGTCCCCGACTGGTTATTATTTCCCTTAATACTGCTGAATTTGGCTTTTCGTGCAGCATCCAAAGCCGAACGACGCATAGCGCCGTTATTGATGGTAGTTCCTTTCCCAATCTCGGCAACGATAACATTTCCACGCGGATCGACCATGATATTAACCACAATATTTCCTTCTTCCGAAGCGGAATAAACGGGTTTCGGAAGCCCTTCCGCCAAGGTGCGTCCGCTTAGGTTAAAATCGCCGTAGCCGCCTCCGCCGGAACGAGTTGCAGGCGCGGTTTTCGGATTGCTTTGCGAAGCGGTTTGTTCCGTTCCCTGCCGTCCGTCGCCGAACGCGCCGGCAAATGCTCCGGCAACCTGCTTGTTGATGGCGTCTCGTTTGCGTTGTTCCTCTTCGACGCGGGACTGCTTGGCTTTCGCAGCTTCGATGGCTACCGTTTGTTCCGAATTTTGGGTGATTGGCGCCGGTTTTGTCTCTGCCGGCAAATCCGGATTGGCTTCTTGGGGCGTCTCTCCATTCTCTTCACTTTCGGCGGCGACAGTTTCCCCCGGCGGGGCGTCGGCTTCAAAATGCACCAAGATGCCTTCTTCTTTCGGTTTTATTTCCGTCCGCAAAAAAGTAACGTAAAGGACAAAGAGCAATGCGGCGCAAAGCAGCATCGAACCGGCAATCCCGTATATTTTTTCTTTGGTCGCATCCATTCGGTTCAATGTCTATTTGGGACGGGTAACCAATACCATCCTAAAATTGTTCCGGTTGGCAATGTCCAGCACTTTAACCACTTCCCTGTATGGAATGGCTTCGTCGGCATACAGGGCTACATAAATATCCGGTTCTTTCTCGTAACATTGCCGCAAAAAAGGCGTAATTTCGTCAAAGTTTACGAGGCGTTCCTTCTCGTTTCCGTATGCTACATAATAATTTAATTCGCCATCGATTGTTACGCGGGTAAGCGGGCTTGCCGGAGTTTGTTGTGCGCTTTGCGGCAAAACGACTTTGATGGCATTGGGTATCACCACAGTCGAGGTAAGCATAAAGAATATGAGTAAGAGGAAAATTATATCCGTCATGGAAGCCATGCCGAATTCGGTTGTTATCTTTCTTCTTTTCAACGCCATAACCTTTTATTTAGGGGGTTCGTTCAATATATCCATAAATTCCATTGAGCGGGCTTCCATCGTGTTTGCAACTTTATTCACTCTGGATACCAAATAATTGTGGGACAGCAATGCGATAATGCCGACAATCAGCCCGGCGATGGTCGTTACCAACGCCTCGTAAATACCCGAAGAGAGCAAAGCAATATCGACATTGGCGCCCGCATTCGCCATGTTAAAAAAAGCGCGAACCATACCGGTAACCGTACCGAGAAATCCGAGCATGGGTGCAACGGCAGCGGTGGTAGCCACCCAAGAGAAACCTTTTTCCAGCCCGGCGACTTCCAAATTACCCGCGTTTTCGAGGGCGACTTGAATATCGTTTATCGGGCGTCCCAGCCGGGCAATTCCTTTTTCAATCATTCTGGCGGTGGGCGTTTGGGTTTTCCGGCATAAATTCATGGCGGAGTCAATTTTTCCTTCGTGAATATAATCCCTAATCCGGTTCATAAAAGTTTCGTCCTCTTTGCCTGCTTTTTTGATGACAAAAAGCCGTTCGATGAGAATAACAAGTGAAACGAAAAGCAGCAAACCGACAGGAATCATAATCCATCCGCCTTTCAGCGCCAAATCGAAAAGATTCATTTCCACTTCGACGGTTCCGGACGTAAGGGCACCGGTTACAACTTCGTTTACTCCGTGCTGAATAAATAACATTAAGCTCATAAAGATTTACAAATAAATAACTAAATTTGCGCACTAATAAAATACAAAAGTAATGTTTTTATTTCAAAAACCGACAAAATGTTTTGCAAAGAAATTCTGGTAAAAGACATTCCCGTATTAAAACCCGACGATTTGGGCGCTCATGCGGCGGCGTTGATGGACGATTTGAAGGTAAAACATCTTCCGGTCGTCAAAGATGGGCTTTACCTGTATCTTTTATCGGAAAAAGATATTGATATGGGAAATCCGGAGGCAGGGATTGAAAACACTTGTTTTTATGCGCCTTACGTGGAGGAAGAAGCCTCTGTCGTTGAGGCGTTGCACATTGCAGGTAAGGATTCGCTAACCGTATTGCCGGTTGTTTCCGGTAACGGGGAATATGTCGGCGCGGTTACCCTGTCGGTGCTGGTCGAAACCCTGAACGACATGAACAATACCGGTTCGGAAGGCGCTTTGATAGCCGTTGAGCCGAGCCAGCCCGACTATGTTCTGTCGCAAATGATTCATTTGATAGAAGCCAATCGGGCGAAAGTGATGAACCTGTTTTCATATACGGACAAAGCGAGCGGCAAACCGATACTGCTTTTCAAAATTGATTTAGAAGATGCTTTGCCGGTGATAAGAAGTTTGGAACGTTTCAATTTTCCGGTTAAATATTACAGGCAAAAGCGGATGCTTCCTGACGAAACCATGCAAAAACGGGTGAATGAACTGATACATTATCTTGAACTTTAATTTTTTACACATATTATGAGAATCGGAATATTCGGAAGCAACCGGCAAGCCGGCAAACAGGAAAGTATTAAAACGCTGTTCGACACGATACGGCGTTTGGGCGGCAAGGTGTGGGTCGAAGCCGGGTTTTACCGCTATTTATCCGAACAATTTGCTTATGCGCCTGAGATTGAAAGCCTAATCGAATCCGATGTTTTCCCGCTGGACATGGTAATCAGTCTGGGCGGTGACGGCACTTTTTTGCGGACGGCGGCTTGGGTTGGACGCAGGGAAATTCCCGTTTTGGGGATTAATACCGGACGGCTGGGTTTTCTTGCCGACATCGGCGAAAATGAAATTGTTGAAACGCTGGAAGAAGTCCTACGCGGCGATTACCTGACGGAAGAAAGAAGTTTGCTTGAGTTGCAGACGCCCCTCCCGCAGGATGGGGACAACAATTTTGCGCTGAACGAAATTGCCGTGCTGAAGCGGGATACTGCGTCCATGATTGCGGTACACACCAGCCTGAACGAAGAATTTTTAACCTCCTATCTGGCTGATGGCTTATTGATTGCGACGGCGACCGGTTCGACGGCTTATTCGATGAGCGTGAACGGACCGATTATTATTCCCCAATCGAAAAATATTGTGCTGAGTCCGGTCGCTCCTCATTCTTTGAACGTGCGCCCGTTGGTGATTCCGGAAGATTACCGCATCCGTTTGAAAGTGGAGACGCGGAACGGCAATTTTCTGATTTCCTTAGACGGGCGTTCCGCCGTTTATCCTTCGGAAAGTGAATTTCTGATTAGTAAGGCGAATTTTTGCCTGAAAATTGTGAAACGCACCGGACAAAGTTTTTATGATACTTTGCGGAAAAAATTGCTGTGGGGAACGGATGTTCGGGAGGTAGCTTCAGGGAGAAATAACGGGATGACTGGGTTTTTACCCGCTACGTCATTGCGAACCGCGAAGCGGTGAAGCAATCCGGAAAAAATAATATGAATTAATTATGAATATTTACTTAAACAGATGAAAAACAAAACCATCCTCATCACCGGCGCAACCGACGGAATAGGCAAAGCCTGCGCTCATAAATTCGCTTCGGCAGGCGCCCGCGTGATTTTGAACGGCAGAAATCCCGAAAAATTACAAACCATAAAACAAGACTTGACGAAAAAATATGCCGTCGAAGTTTTGCCCTTGCTGTTTGACGTTCGCGACAGGAAAGCCGCCGCACAAGCCATCGGAAACCTACCCGTAGAATGGCAAGCCGTTGATATTCTGATTAATAATGCCGGACTGGTTTTGGGCGTAGACAAAGAACACGAGGGCAACCTTGAGGATTGGGAAATCGTGATAGACACAAATATAAAAGGCTTGCTGACGGTTACCCGCCTGATTGTTCCCGGAATGGCGGAGCGGCGTCGAGGTCATATCATCAATATCGGTTCCATTGCCGGCGACGCCGCCTATCCGGGCGGAAGCGTTTATTGCGCTACCAAATCGGCGGTGAAAACGCTTACCGACGGTTTGCGGATAGACTTGGCAGACACGCATTTGCGCGTAACGAACATCAAACCGGGACTGGTAGAAACGCATTTTTCCATCACCCGTTTTTATGGCGACAAAGCCCGCGCCGATGCGGTGTACAAAGGTATCAAACCCTTGACGGGCGAAGATATTGCCGAAACGATCTTTTTTGCGGCGTCGGCTCCTGAACATGTGCAAATCGCCGAAGTCTTAATTATGCCGGTCAATCAGGCTACGGCTACGATTATTTACCGGAAATAGTTGGCAATATTTCAATTACTGTCGTAGATAATTTAATTTCCGCCGCCGCGATTCCAAAATTCATGGCACGAATTTTGATTACCAAATTAAAATAGATATATTTGCACCGAAAATTAAAGACAAACAATAAAAATGACACGGAAAAAATTTTCAGACGAAGTAAAGAATATCCTCACATTCAGCCGAGAAGAAGCCGGACGACTGCACAATGCCAGCGTAAAAATCGAACATATTTTACTCGGAATGTTGCGCAATAAAAAAAGTAAAGCCGTATCTATCATTAACTTGCTCGGAGCAGATGCCGACGAGTTGAAAAACGCTATCGACAGCGAATTATTTGAAGAAGGAGAATATATTTCCGAAAACCTCTTAACCATTGATAAAAATGTTGAAAACCTGTTGCGTATCAGCGTATTGGAATCCATCAACCTGAACTGTTCGGAAACGGATACGGAGCATTTGCTGCTGGCTATGCTGAAAGACCGACATTCGGTTGCTTACAGGATTTTATATAACTATGACATTGATTATAACAAGGTGTTCGGTTTGTTAGCGGAAAAAGATAAAGGCGAAAAAATCAGGCAACCCAAGATGGGAACAAGTTTTACGGGAAATGACGCCGATGACGACAATGACGATAATTCTTTTTCTGGAAAACGGGACGCCTCCCGCACCAGCGCCGCCAATGCCGGTAAAAACAGCGATACGCCAGTAATCGACAGTTTCGGCACGGATTTGACGAAAGCCGCCGAAGAAAACCGTTTAGACCCCATTGTCGGCAGGGAAAAGGAAATCGAACGCCTTGCGCAGATTTTGAGCCGTAGGAAAAAAAACAATCCGGTGCTGATTGGCGAGTCGGGGGTCGGCAAATCGGCTATAGTCGAAGGATTGGCGCTCAGGATTGTGCAGCGGAAAGTGTCGCGGGTGCTGTTCGACAAACGGGTGGTCAATCTGGATATGGCTTCCATCGTTGCCGGCACGAAATACAGGGGGCAATTTGAAGAGCGCATCAAGGCCATCCTGAACGAATTATCAAAAAATCCGAATGTGATTCTTTTTCTTGATGAAATTCATACCATCGTAGGCGCGGGCGGCGCTTCCGGCGCATTGGACGCCGCCAATATACTGAAACCCGCTCTGGCAAGGGGCGAAATCCAATGTATCGGGGCGACGACACTTGATGAATATCGTAAAAATATCGAAAAAGACAGCGCTTTGGAACGCCGTTTTCAAAAAGTGGTGGTAGACCCGACTACAGCCGATGAAACCCTGCAAATCCTCGAAAATATTAAGGAAAAATACGAAGATCA
Organism: Dysgonamonadaceae bacterium; assembly: GCA_031260045.1. Classification (GTDB taxonomy): domain Bacteria; phylum Bacteroidota; class Bacteroidia; order Bacteroidales; family Azobacteroidaceae; genus Azobacteroides. The sequence goes on from JAIRKO010000049.1 coordinate 27,627, forward strand.
TCACAACGTATTTTATACTCCCGAAGCCATCAAAGCCTGCGTTACCCTCACCGACCGCTATATCAGCGACCGGAATTTTCCCGACAAAGCGATCGATGCAATGGACGAAGCTGGTTCGCGCACGCACATTTCCAACATCGTTGTGCCGAAAGCCATCGAAGAACTGGAAGCCCAAATTGAAGATATCAAACAGCAGAAGATACAGGCGGTTAAATCGCAAAACTTTGAATTAGCCGCCGGGTTTCGCGATCAGGAACGGCAGTTGCTGTTAAATCTGGAAGCCTCCAAATCCAAATGGGAAGAAGAGTTGCAGATAAATCGCCAGACGGTTAACGAAGAAAAAGTGGCGGAAGTGGTTGCCATGATTTCCGGCGTGCCGGTGCAGCGGATTGCCAAGGCGGAAAATCAAAAACTGTTGGAAATGGCTGACGTCCTCAAAGCCGCAGTAATCGGGCAGGATGAAGCCGTCGTCAAAATCGTGAAAGCAATACAGCGCAACCGTATCGGGCTGAAAGATCCGAACAAACCCATCGGGACATTCATGTTTTTAGGTCCGACCGGCGTTGGTAAAACGCACTTGGCAAAAAAATTAGCCGAGTATTTATTCGACTCCGCCGATACTTTGATACGCATCGACATGAGCGAATACATGGAAAAATTCAGCGTTTCGCGACTTATCGGAGCACCTCCGGGATATGTGGGCTATGAAGAAGGCGGACAACTGACGGAAAAGGTGCGCCGCAAACCGTATTCGGTGGTTTTGCTTGATGAAATCGAAAAAGCGCATCCCGACGTTTTCAATATCCTTCTGCAAGTGATGGACGAAGGTCGCCTGACCGACAGTCTCGGTCGCAGAATTAATTTTAAAAACACAATACTTATCATGACCTCCAACGTGGGAACGCGGCAATTGAAAGATTTCGGGCAGGGCGTCGGATTTGCCGTAAATACGTCCAATGAAAAAGAGTTTTCCCGCAGCGTAATTCAAAAGGCTTTGAACCGGGCTTTTGCTCCCGAATTCCTGAATCGGGTGGACGACATCATCATGTTTGACCAATTGGATAAGGAAACGATTTATAAGATTATTGACATCGAACTTGCCGGTTTCTACAAACGGGTGCAAACGCTGGGTTATACGCTGGGGATTTCGGATAAGGCAAAGGAATTTATTGCTTCCAAAGGTTATGACGTCCAATTCGGCGCCCGACCGCTAAAACGCGCTATCCAAAAATATCTGGAAGACGAACTTGCCGAAATGATTATCAAAGCCCATGTCCACGAGGGCGATAGCGTTAAAGTGGATTTTGATGAGGAAAATAAGAAAATCGTTACGAGGATTGAGGCGGCGGCGGTTTATTAGGGAATTTCGGTAATTTTTCGACACTGCTAATTAAGTATAGTTTTCCTGTTCTTTTATCGAATTTACGCGCTTGAAATTCAAATAGTTGACACATATCAGCGGAATTTATAGATAGTTAGCAATGCGTTTTTATGCTAATTGAGGCATTATTTAGAGGCAAATTAATATTTTCGTTATTTAAATTTGTGTAGTGATTATATATATTTAAATTTTTTATACTTTTGCAAAAAAAATAACCAATAGGGTAAAATACTATGTTTAGTAAGAACGAAATGAAGAAAATTGTTATTGCCTTGTTTCTATTCATGTCAGGTATTGAGTTGAATTTCGGTCAAGAAAGCCAACAAAAGAATGATACGAATTTGTATACATTTTTTGGGAATATTGTTCATGAACAATTCCGCTTCCCGCTTATTGGTTTTGTGAATATTGCCGGAGGCAACCATAATTCGCCCCAAACAGGCTTTTTCAATTGGAACCAAAATAATTTTGGTACGTTACAGTTGAGTTTTGTCAATACTGTAGGCGGTGATATGGCCGGATTTCAAATGGGATTTGTCAATACTGTTGCGGGCGGCATGGGCGGTTTTCAGACTGGTTTTATAAATACCGTGGCAAAATCCTTTAATGGCGTACAATTAGGCTTTGTTAATACAGCAGTCGGGAAAGAGGTAAAAGGTTTGCAGTTAGGTCTCATTAACACAACCGTAAATAAATTTGCCGGAGCGCAAATATCATTCGTTAATATAACAAAAAAGATAAATGGACTGCAATTTGGATTTATAAATTATGCTGACTCAATTGAAAAAGGTATTCCTATTGGTTTCTTATCAATAGTACGAAATGGGGGATATAAGGCAATAGAAATAGGGGTTTCTGAAATATCACCATTTAATTTATCATTCAAAATTGGGGTTGAAAGATTTTATACTTCATTTATCGTAGCATATAATCCGTTCAGGGAAGGTATTCGGGAACAAGTCATTTGGGGAGCTGGTTTTGGAACAATTATTCAACTGGGTAATACATTTTATTTGAATCCCGAAATCGCATCATATAATGGTATTAATGAGAACTTTCAGAATTATGTAAGTGTTATTCCTTATTTTGGATATAATATTATTCCCAATTTAAGCATTGTTGCCGGTCCATCGTTAGTATGGACATATAACGATAAAAACATAGAAAAACCTTTTTACAAAATAATAGAACACTCAATAAATAATAAGAATAAGCTATATTTAGGGGCAAGGATGGGAATTAGATTTCGATGGTAAAAATCAACTGCGTATAAAATAAGGGTTTCTTTATAACGCAACCGAAACGTTATGCACCATTTCTTCAAAAAATATACAAACAATAAATTTTACCCTATTGACGTTATTGTAAAAATAGATTCTCATAAAAATAATATTTTTTAGAGGTAATTTATGGAATTAAAAACACAAGGAGTTGAAAGATCGCCTATTTGGTTAATTGGATGCTCATATCAAAAAAAGAAAATTGTGTATAAAATTAGACACAGAAGAAGAAATTATTAAAGCCAAAGAATTGGTAATTGAATATATAAAATGGTTGAATCAAAACTTAACATTCCAAAATATTGACGACGAATTAACAAATTTCCCGCAAAAATACAAAGAACCCGATGGGACATTTATTATTGCAAAATATAATGGCAATGTTGTTGGTTGTGTCGGATTGAAAAAACTTGATGAAAACATTTGTGAAATAAAAAGGCTGTTTGTAAATGATAAATATAAAGGCAAAGGCATTGGTAAAAAATTAGTTGCAATAATAATAGAGGAAGCAAAACATAAAAATTACCGGAGAATGAGGCTGGATACATTAAAAACAATGGAAAGCGCATTAAAAATATATTATGAAAATAATTTTTATGAAATAGAACCACAATTTTGGGAATAGCGTTTCATCCATAAAGCAAAAAAAGCATATATTGCTTTCCCTTTAAATGTTTTTGCAAATAATAGAGATATTCATTTAATGCAAGTCCTTTGATAGCATATAAATTACGTATTCTATCCAAATATATGACAAGTAAGTATAACCGCTATTTTCATATTTTTCTATTTTTAAATAAGTTTTATTCATGTGCCGGAATGCTGCCTTTTCTATAAAATAAAATATGCCCGCTCATTCCAAATAAAGATAATCATAATGCACCACCGGCTTATTCCCCTTACAACCGGTTAATTCGCGCATTTTTTCACTGTCGTAACTCGCTTTTCCAACACCGATTACCCGCCCCGCATCGTCAATAATACGGACAATATCATCTTTCTCAAAAACCCCTTTTACCGAAACAATACCGACCGGCAAAAGAGAAACGGCTTTTTCGCCCGTTAACGCTTTGGCTGCATTGGCATTGATGTGAATTTCACCTTTCGCAAAACTGTCCGAATGAGCAATCCATTTTTTAATTCCCGAAGAAGCCTTATCGGCTGGAACAAAGCGCGAACAAACAACGTCGGGATTTTTTCGCAAAAGGCGGGGAAGAATATTTTCGGTCTTCCCGTTGGCGATAATCACTTCAATACCTTCGCGGGCAACTTTGCGGGCAATCCGGTATTTTGTGAGCATGCCTCCGCGCCCGAAAGCCGATTTGGAAGTATGAATACAGTCCGTAATGTCTTTTTCAGGGTCGATTTCACGGATGACTTCCGAATTGGGGTCGGTCGGCAAACCGGTGTAAATGCCGTTGATATTGCTCAGGATAATCAGCGTTTCCGCGTCCATCATGGCGGCAATCATCCCCGAAAGTTCGTCGTTGTCGGTAAACATCAATTCGGTAACCGAAATCGTATCATTCTCATTCATAATGGGAATAACTTTGTTTTCCAACATAATGCCGATGCAGTTTTTCTGGTTGAGATAATGATTTCGCGTAGCCAAACTCGCTTTTGTAGTAAGCACCTGACCGCAGGCAATCCCGTGTTTGCGGAAAAAATCGTAGTAACGGTTAATCAGTTTGGCTTGTCCCACAGCGGAATACAATTGCCGGGCGGAGATGTCGTCTAATTTACCTTTTACCTTGATTTCATTTTTGCCCGAAGCCACTGCGCCCGAAGAGATTAGAATAATTTCGATGCCTTCCCTATGCAACTCGGCAATTTGGTCGACCAAAGCCGACATTCGTGTTACATCCAGCGAGCCGTCGTCCCGGCTCAATACATTGCTGCCTACTTTTATGGCGATTCGCTTCATGTTGTGTATTTTCTTTAAGAAGAGTAAATTTTCATTGAATCTATTTGTCCCGTTCAACTATTATCTTTACATTTGTTGCCGAAAAACAAGCCGCATATTGTCGATTGCAAAACTCATCAAGTTAAAAACAATTCCGAGACAATTTTTGCTGTGAATGGCGGGCCGCATCCTTTTGGAATGCTTTCGAGTACAGCGGATTACAAACATAGTGAAATACTCAAATCCTGTTATTTCGGAGTTTTGTTCCATTCACATGTGCGGCTTTTCCATTAACGCCTGCAAAATATCCGTTTTCAAATCTTCTGCGTTTTCCAAGCCGACCGATAGGCGCAACATATCGTCAGGAACTTCCACAATTTTTTTGTATTCGGGACTTAGCGTTCCGTAAATGGTTGATGCGGGGTGAATAATCAAAGACTTGTTATCAAATAGGTTGGTCGCTCGCCGGATAATTTTCAACCGGTTGAGAAAAGCAAAACAAGCCGCCCGGTTTTCCAGACTGAAAGTGAGCATGGCGCCCGGATAGTCGCCGAACTGTTTTTTGCTTCTCTCATAGAAAGGATTGGAAGGCAATCCGTTGTAATTCACCTGTTTTATTTCGGGTATTTCTTTTAAGAACAGGGCAAGTTCCAAACAGGTCTTAGCCGCTTGCCGGAAACGTAAGTCCATGGTTTCCAAACCCAAATTCTGCAAAAAAGCCGTTTGAGGCGCCATTACCGCACCCATATTCCTGCCGGTTTCCGCCCGGAATTTCACTTGAAATGCACGTTTCCCCGTTTTTTCCGCCAAACTTTTCAGCCGTTTCGATTGCCGCCAGTCAAACGTTTGATAATCCAAAATCAGCCCTCCGATACTTGTTGCTCCGCCGGAAATGTATTTGGTACTGGAAATAATTTCGAGGTCAACGCCGAAATCCTGTGCTTTGAACGAAGTCCAAGGCACAATGGTCGAATCGGCGATTAAGGGAACGCCTTTTTTATGGGCGACTTCCGCCAACGCCGACAAATCGGCAATTTCCATGTGCGGGTTAGTGATGATTTCCGTAAACACCGCACAGGTATTTTCGTCGATTTGTTTTTCCGCTTCCTTAACGTCCAATAGATTGCAAAATCGCACCTCAACCCCGAATTCTTTCAACGTAAAAAGAAATAACGAAAAAGTGTTGCCGAAAAGATGCGGGGAAGTAACGATGTTTGAACCGGCATGGGCGACGGTCATGAAAACGCCTGATATAGCAGCCATTCCCGAAGCTACAGCCATGACATGTTTTGCGCCGGAAGCAACCTGAACGCGCGCTTCAAACGCTTCAACCGTCGGATTGGAAATCCGGCTGTAAGTATGTTTCCCGTTTTTGCCTAAAAAAGCGTCCTCCATGTCTTCTGCCGTTTCAAATTCAAAGGCAGCCGTAATGTACACCGGCATGGAAATTGCGCCATGAATATCTTTTTGAGGGAAAGATTTTGCCAAAATATCCGTAATCGGTTGATTTTCTTTGTTTGTCATTCGTTATTGTTTAAAAATTAAAGGTGCAAATTTACGTGAAAAATTTTTATATCACGCATGGGCGGTAAAAATTATTCCGGATTGCCCATCGTTTGGAGGAATTCAAAATAATTGCAGTTGTCATCGCGACTATTTAAAAAAGATAGAAACTTTTTTTACCTTTGCCGTTACATTAAAAAAGAACAATTATGGAAATGGTAGAAGTTGCCAAGCTCGGTTTTCAGGACGATGCAGGCATTTTGGAAAGTATCCTTCATGCGGAAAATATTCCGTATTTTTTGAGTAATGAAAATATGTCCGTTTTTGCTCCCGCCATCTCGCGCTCGCTGATGGTTGTGAAACAGGATAAGGAACGAGCCGTTGGAATTATTAAAGAAGCCGGTTTCGGGAAATATTTGACGGAATAAGAGTGCGGTTATTACCCGATTTCTCTTACCTTTGCGCTTTCAAATATAAACTTAATGCATTAATTTTTATGGAAGTAAAAGATTTAAAACCGGTTGTGCTGTGGCAATTCTTCGACCGGATTACTCAAATTCCTCGCCCTTCCAAAAAAGAGGGCAAAATGACGGATTTTCTGCTCGATTTCGCCAAACAGTACGGTCTGGAGGCAAAAAAAGACGTAGCGGGCAATGTGCTGATTCGCAAACCGGCTTCAAAAGGCAAAGAAAATTTGAAAACCGTAATCCTGCAATCGCATGTGGATATGGTGTGTGAAAAAAACGCCGATGTAAATTTTAATTTTGAAACCGACCCGATTCAAACTTATATTGACAACGGCTGGGTGAAAGCAAAAGGAACCACGCTCGGCGGCGACGACGGTATCGGTGTGGCGGTGGCGCTTGCCGTCCTCGCATCCAAAGACCTTGAACACGGGCAGCTCGAATGTCTCTTCACGACCGACGAAGAAACCGGATTGACGGGCGCTTACGCACTTTCCCACGATTTCCTGACCGGCGGCGATATTTTGATAAATCTCGACAGCGAAGAATGGGGCGAATTTTGCATCGGATGTGCCGGCGGTAAAAACACGCAGGGAACTTTTCGTTACACAAAAACCAATCCGCCGGACGGGTATTTCTGGTTTGAAGTGCAGGTCAGCGGTTTGAACGGAGGGCATTCGGGCAGTGACATCAACGCGGGTCTGGGCAATGCCGTTAAAATCCTGACCCGTTATTTATGGACGCTTTCGCAGGAATGTCCCCTGCTTTTGGCGAGCATTGACGGCGGAAACCTGCATAACGCCATCGCCCGCGAAGCGAGGGCTACGGCAGGTGTTCCCGATGCTTTCAGGGAAAAAGTCAGCATCCTGCTGAATGTTTTGCAAAGCAATCTTTCCGCCGAATTGGCAAAAACGGATGGAAACGTCAGGCTTTCGGTACAATCCGCCGAAAAGCCCGCGTATTGCATCGACGCCGCGACCGGCGGAAATTTGCTGAATGCCCTTTACGCCATGCCTCACGGCGTGATGGGCATGAGCCGCGAAATCGCCGGTCTGGTGGAAACATCAACCAATCTCGCTTCCGTAAAAATGACGGAAAACGAAACGGTTACGGTAACGACCAGTCAGCGCAGTTCCGTCGAATCGTTGAAAACGGATATTGGCAACCATGTACAAGCCGTATTTATGCAAGCCGGCGCCGAAGTTTGCGCTACGGAAGGCTATCCGGGCTGGAAACCTAATCCCGATTCGGCGATTTTGAAACTTTCGCAGTCTCTTTTTGAAAAACTTTTCGGGGCAAAACCGAAAGTGATTGCAATTCATGCGGGATTGGAGTGCGGATTGTTTTTCGAGAAAAATCCGAAATTAGATATGATTTCCTGCGGTCCAACCATCCTTGGCGCCCATTCGCCGGACGAAAGACTGGAAATCGAAACAGTGGAAAAATGGTGGCAGTTTTTGCTTGAGTTGTTGAAAGCCGTTGGCTGAAGCAATCCGGATAATTACGCAGTGGTTTTTCTCCGGATTGCTTCAGGCTTCGCTTTCGCAATGACGCGGTGCGGTTGCCCCAAAAACACCCGCATCCAACCATCCCCAAAAGCATCGCTCGGCATCCGCCAATCCCCGCGCGGCGAGAGATTGATCGAACCGACCTTCGGACCGTCGGGCATACAACTGCGCTTGAACTGCTGCTTGAAAAACCTGTCATAAAAAACCTCCAGCCATTTCATAATCTCCTCGTCGTCATACACATTCCGAAAGGCGCATTGAGCGAGAAACGCAATCTTTTCGCTGCTGAACCCGTAACGCAAAGTATAAAACAGGAAAAAATCGTGCAGTTCGTAAGGACCGATCGCCTCTTCGGTCAGTTGGGTCATTTTCCCGTCGGCATTGACCGGAAGCAATTCGGGGCTGACCGGCGTTTCGAGAATATCAGTCAACACCTTGCGGCAGGAATCGTCCACCTGATTGTCGGCGACCCACTTCACCAAATGGCGTACCAGCGTTTTCGGGATGCCGCTGTTGACGGCATACATCGAAATATGGTCGCCGCCGTAGGTCATCCATCCCAAGGCGAGTTCCGACAAATCGCCCGTGCCGATTACAATCCCTTTTTCCCTGTTTGCCATGTCCATGAGGATTTGCGTACGTTCGCGCGCTTGCGCGTTTTCGTAAGTTACGTCGTGGACGGACGGATCATGCCCAATGTCCTTGAAATGCTGCTTGCAAGCGGCTTCAATGCTGATTTCGTGCGAAGAAATCCCCAACGCTTTCATCAACAGAACGGCATTCGTCCGCGTGCGTTCGCTTGTTCCGAAGCCGGGCATCGTTATCCCATGAAGCACTTTGCGCGGCAAACCCCTCGCATCAAGGAGTTTTACGCAAGCCAACAAAGCCAGCGTCGAATCCAAGCCGCCGGATACGCCGACAATCAGCGCGCCGGCATTGGCGTAAACCATTCTTTGCGCCAAACCCGCCATTTGAATTGAGAAAATTTCCCAACAACTTTCGTCGTGGCTTTCGATGGAGGGGATAAAAGGCGCGGGATTTATCGTGCGGAGCAATTTCGACGCGGGTTCTTTCTTTTCGGTTTTCCGACAAATGTTGATTTCCCGATAATTATCGACCGTCGGGCGGCTGATAAACGTTGTGTTTTTCTTCCTTTCGGCATCCAGTAGTTCAAGGTCAATTTCGTTGATGATCAGTTGTGCATCCAGCAATTGAAAGGGTTTGGATTCCGCAAGCAGACGACCGTTTTCGTAAATATAGGCGTTGCCCGTGTAAACCAAATCGGTCGACGATTCCCCATGCCCGGCGGAAGCGTAAACGTATGCCGCGTGGCAACGCGCCGACTGCTGGCTAAGCAGCGATTTCACATAACTGCGTTTTCCAACCAGTTCGTTGCTCGCCGAAAGGTTGAAAATCGCCTGTGCGCCCGCCATTGCGTGGTGGGAACTCGGCGGAACGACCGCCCAAAGGTCTTCGCAGATTTCTACGGCAAACCTCGCGCCGTCCACGTTGAACAGTAAATTAGCGCCGAAAGGCGCACGGCTGCCGGCATAATTGATTTCGACCGCCGGCACATCCAAACCGTAAGGTTCAAACCAGCGTTTTTCGTAAAATTCCGAATAATTGGGCAGGAAAACTTTCGGCACAATGCCGTAAATCGCGCCTTCGCGACAAACCGCCGCGCAGTTGTAGAGCTTGGAACGGTATTCGACCGGCACGCCGATGATAAACGTAACCGGCAGGTCTTTTGTGTCTTTTGTCAACTGCTGCACAGCTGCTTCGGCGCCCTGCGTCAAGTTTTTCTGGAAAAACAAATCGGCGCAGGTATAAGCCGTAAGCGACAGTTCGGGAAAACAAACAATTTCGACTTCATTGTCGACAGCTCTCCGGATCATGTTTTTGATTTGTCCGGCGTTGTAGCGAAAATCCGCCGTTCTGAGCTTCGGAACGGCTGCCGCTACGCGATAAAATCCATGGTTTAACATATTGATGGTTGGTTTTTGACCGGGTTTGCGTGTATTTCCGACGGGAAAGGGATGCTTTTTCCGGTAAGTTAGTTTTTTGTTAATTTCAATTGCTGTTTCCAAAATGTTTTCTATATTGCTTCAGGCTTCGCCTTCGCAATGACGACTGCGGTATTGCGAACCGCGAAGCGGTGAGCAATCCAGAGAATTACGCAAAGGATTGTGGTTCTTCGCTACGCCCGCAATGACGGCGATTGTACCGATAGTTGGTTTTTCACCGGATTTGCATACATTTCCAACATTTTCTCCGTCAGGAAAGGAATGTCTTTGTCCGGCAAGTTAATTTTTTCCAATTGTTTTTTTAAATAAGCATCAAACGTTTTTTCGTCTGCGAGCGTATATTCCCCTTTGAAAGAACCTTTTCCACACAGGCGTTCGTAAGCAATATAATTGATAGGATAAAATCGGTAATTCAGGAAAATTTCACGATCTATCAAGCGTGCAATCAGGGATGCCAACTCGTTTTTCTTCAACGTTTTATCCATTTCCTGCAATTGCGGATTAATCGGCTTCCCGATGCGAATGTGAATGTTCCCCTTAAATCCCGCCAAACCTGTTTGCATGTTTATCAAATCGTCGTCTCGCGTTTTCGTAAATTCCGGATTGTCCCTTTTTTGCTGAAACTCCTGCGCTTTCAGGAAATCGCAAGGGTCGTATTCATACGACAGCGAAACGGGCGTGATGTTCAGTTCCTTAATATTCTCCAAAAAATCCATCTCTCCACCCATCGCCAGCATTTTCAGTAGGCTGTCTTGCGTGCGGTCGTCGGAATCTTTGGCGCGACCTTCCCGCTGGGCAATCCAAACGGATTCCTTTTTGTTTTTCACGGCAAAATGAATGTATTGCGACAAATGCCGCGATATTTCCAGCATTTCCCGTCCCGAAACGCCCCGCTTCACGATAAAACTTTTGTTTAATCGGACAACATCTTCAATCCAGGGCGAGAGCATCAAATTGTCGCCAATCGCGATTTCGGTCGTAAGGAAACCATTGTTCATCAACAAAAGGTTCAAAACGGACACATCAATAATAATATCGCGATGATTGGAAATATACAAATGGGGCGCGTTTGCTGAAATATTTTCAAGTCCCGCGCAAGTCAAGCCCGTCGAATTTTTTTCGACCAAAGCGTTTATCATCGGTCTGAGGATTTGATATTGAAGCGCATCAATGCTCTTAATCGGCAGGATGCAGGATTTAAAATCCTCCCATTTTATTTCGGGGAAAAAACGAGCAACGTATTCCCGAAATCTCGGATTCTTTAACAGGCGCCGGATAACAGGCGTTACCTCCTCGCCGCCGTAGGGACGGATATCATCAAAATTTAAGTTCATATTCAATTATTTCAGTCATTACTTCCCGGATGTTTAAACCGGCAGCCTTCACCTGTTGCGGGATAAAACTCGTTTCCGTCATGCCCGGCGTGGTGTTCACTTCCAAGAGGCGAACCTCTTCCTGCGGCGAAATGATGTAATCGACCCGAATAATCCCCTTTGCGCCGATATAATCGTAAATCTTCGCCGTCAACGACCGGATTTCTTCGGTCAATGTGGGGAAAATACGCGCGGGAGTGATTTCCGACACTTGACCGTTGTATTTGGCGTCGTAGTCGAAAAACTCGTTCTGGGTAACGACTTCAGTAACCGGAAACACGGTTTTCTTTTCGCCGACTCGATAGCAACCGCACGTTACTTCCACGCCCGACATGAAACTTTCCACCAAAACCTCGTTCCCTTCCGCGAAAGCCAAGTCGATAGCAGGTTGCAATTGCTCCGCAGTCCCCGCTTTTGTAACCCCAAAACTCGAACCGCCGTCGTTCGGCTTCACAAAAATAGGCAATCCCAATTGGGAAACGAGGTCGTCGGTATTCCAAACGTCGCCCCTGCGAAGCAAAACCGAAGGCGCAACCTGCACGCCGAAACCCCGCAGGTAGTTTTTACAAAAATATTTGTTAAACGTTAGGGACGCCGCCAAAACGCCGCAACAAGAATAGCGCAGCCCCAGCATGTCGAAATAACCTTGCAGCAACCCGTCTTCGCCCGGAGTGCCGTGAATTGTGATGTAGGCAAAATCGAAGCGTATTTTGTCGCCGGCATACGTGAAACCGAAATCGTTCTTATCAATCGGCGTTTCCTTGTTATCGGGCAGCAGGGCGACCCATTTTTCCTTCGTTATCAACACGATATAAGAGGCGTATTTTTGGGGATCAATAAAAGACCGTATCCCTTGGGCGCTTTTCATTGATACAACAATTTCGGATGAATAGCCGCCGGCTACGATTGCGATTGTTTTTTTCATTTGTTTTTATTTTTGTTTTATTTTATGCCACTAATGCACGAATTAATCATTCGCTTGTGTGTCTTCACGTACAAATATAAATGCACGCGAAGACGCTGAGGCGCAAAGTAATACTTTAATAAAAACTTCGCGCTTTTGTGCCTTCGCGTACAATTAAAACAATGACCTAAATTTTTCTACCAAACCTTTCATATCCTCCGGCAACGGGCTTTCAAAAAACATTTCCTTTCCGGTTTTCGGATGCACAAACCCCAGTGTCTGCGCATGCAAAGCCTGACGGGGGCAAATCTCAAAACAATTATGAATAAACTGTTTGTATTTCGTTGTATGATTCCCTTTTAGGATTTCATTTCCCCCGTATCGCTCGTCATTGAACAACGTATGACCGATGTGCTTCATATGTACCCTGATTTGATGCGTCCGCCCGGTTTCCAAGCGACATTCAATGAAAGTAACATACCCAAATCGTTCTAAAACCCTGTAGTGCGTTACGGCAATCCGCCCGTTTTCACCGTCCGTAAACACCGTCATTTGCAATTTATCACGGGGGTTCCGCCCGATATTGCCTTCAATCCGCCCTTCGTCGTTTTTTACGTTGCCCCACACCAAAGCGGTGTATTTCCTTTGCGTGGTTTTCCGAAAAAATTGCATCCCCAAATGCGTTTTCGCTTCGGGATTTTTGGCTACAACCAGCAGCCCCGAAGTATTCTTATCAATCCGATGCACCAAACCCAAACGCGGGTCGTCGGCGTTAAATCCCGGCTTGTCTTTGCTGTACCACGCAAGCGCATTCAGGAGCGTTCCCGCATAATTCCCGTGACCGGGATGAACAACCATTCCAGACGGTTTGTCAATCACCATCACGTCGTCGTCTTCATATATAATATGCAGGGGAATATCTTCGGGAATGACCTCCGTTTCCCGCCGTGGGCGATCCATGACTACGGAAATGAGGTCGCCGGGTTTAACCCTGTAATTAGCTTTGACCGGTCGACCATTGGCGAGGATAAATCCGGCGCCGGTTGCCAGTTGGATGCGGTTTCGGGATGCGTGTTCCATTCGGTCGACCAGAAATTTATCCACGCGCAAAAGGCTTTGCCCCTTGTCGGCGACAAACCGGAAATGCTCGTAAAATGCGTCATCCTGCTCTTCGATAAAATCGGCGTTTTCCTCTTGGGTTTCAATATCGGTTATAAAATCTTCCATCAAAAGTCGAGCGGGTTATCAAAATCTTCGGTTGTTTCTTCATTCGGCGACGTTTCGTCTTCTTCGGCGGGGGTTCCCGAACCGACCAAAAGCGTTACCGTTGCAGAGACCGGAACTTTATCGCCGGCTTGCAAGAGCGCGCCCCTATACTCCACGCCGACAACCAAATCGCGGTAATTTTCCGGCACCCATTCGATTTGTATTTTTTCCAATCCCAGCGATTTCAGCATGGATACCGCTTGCCTTTGCGACAAGTCCACGAGGTCGGGGAGGAGAACCGTTCCCGCCGAATGGGAATTAATTCGGAGATAAATGGTGCGCCCTTTTTTTACTTTTGAACCTGCGGGCGGGATTGTTTCGATGATTGTTCCGGGAACAAACGCTTCGTTATAGGTAGAATCAATGACCCGATAGGATAACTTCCGCGCTTCAAAAAACGGTTGGGCTGCTTCCGGCGACATCGTCTTCACATTGGGAATTTCGACCGATTCGCCGTGTCTGGTATAAACGTTCAGCCAAATCGAAGTCCCCAACGACAATACGAATAAAATAGCAACGGCAAGGAGTAGATTTTTGATAATGTTCATAAGGTTTATTTTAAAGTTCTTTGGCAAAAGTACTAAAAAGAGCATACATTAACGCAAAAAGGGAATAAACTTTTGATTTATTCCCTTTTCATATCAAAGTGGAAAACAAACTAAAATTATCCGTTATATTCATCAGATACCGTTAACTTTGTTCTTCCTTTGGCTCTACGGGAAGCCAATACCCTGCGACCGTTGGCTGTTTCCATTCGGCTACGGAATCCGTGTTTATTTTTTCTTTTTCTGTTTGATGGTTGAAATGTCCGTTTCATGACTTATAATTAATTTTGTTTTTTATTTTGGTTGCAAAGATAAAATCTTTTTTTTGTAAAAAAAAAGTTTGAGGCAATTAATTGAAAAATCGCATGGTTTATGCAGGCTGCACAAACGGGTAATCGGTTTGCGGAACGCTATCATCCGGCGCTTGAAAGTCATTGCAAATGTTTGAGCAAGCTTTTATGTATTACACAAAAGTACAAATTATATCTCGCGCATACTTTTGTGTATTACACAAAAGTCAAAATTAGGTCTTGAGCAAGTTTTTGTGTGTTACACAAAAGTATAAATTATGTCTCGCGTATGCTTTTGTGTATTACACAAAAGTCAAAATTAGGTCTTGAGTAAGCTTTTGTGTGTTACACAAAAGTACAAATTATGTCTCGCGTATATTTTTGTGTAATACTCAAAAGCCAAAATAAATACTCTGTTCGATGTTCGTGTACATAATGTATCCGGAAATGTAGGGAAAATATTTTAATGTACGCAAATGTGTGTGGTGTTTAACTTCGCCGCACACGTCATTTTTGATGTGTCATCCGAAAAATTTCACTACATTTGTCTTTTAAATAAAAATAAATATGTCAAAAGTAATCATCATCGGTGCGGGAGGCGTGGGAACGGTTGTCGCCCACAAAGTTGCCCAAAATCATGCCGTTTTCACGGAAATCATGCTGGCAAGCCGCACCAAATCCAAATGCGACGCCATTGCCGCCGCCATCGGAACCCGCTATGGCAACCGGAAAATACAAACCGCGCAGGTCGACGCCGACAATGTCGCCGAACTGGTTGCTCTGTTCAACAAATTCCAACCGGAATTAGTCATCAACGTAGCCCTGCCCTATCAGGACTTAACCATCATGGACGCATGTCTGGAAGCGGGCGTCGGTTATCTGGATACCGCCAATTACGAGCCAAAAGACGAAGCCCGATTTGAATACAAATGGCAATGGGCTTACCGCGACCGCTTTGAAAAAGCCGGACTGACCGCCATTCTCGGTTGCGGGTTCGACCCCGGCGCATGTAGCGTTTTCACTGCCTACGCCGCCAAACACCATTTCAGCCGGATGGACGAACTGGACATCGTCGATTGCAACGCCGGCGATCACGGAAAGGCTTTCGCGACCAATTTCAACCCGGAAATTAACATCCGCGAAGTTACCCAAAAAGGCAGGTATTGGGAAAACGGGAAATGGATAACCACCGAGCCGCACGAAATACATCGACCGCTGATTTATCCGAATATAGGCTCCAAAGAATCGTACCTAATCTACCACGAAGAACTCGAATCCTTAGTGAAAAACTTCCCGACACTCAAAAGGGCGCGTTTCTGGATGACTTTCGGACAGGAATACCTCACCCATTTGCGCGTGATTCAAAACATCGGCATGGCGCGCATCGACCCCGTTCTTTATCAGGGCGTAGAAATCGTCCCCATTCAATTCCTGAAAGCGGTATTGCCCGATCCGGGCAAATTGGGCGAAAACTACACCGGCGAGACCTCCATCGGTTGCCACATCAAGGGTCTCGACAAAACCGGCAAAGCAATCACTTATTTTATCTACAACAACTGCCGGCATCAGGATGCTTACAATGAAACCGGCGCACAGGGCGTTGGCTACACAACCGGCGTTCCCGCCGCCATCGGCGCGTTGATGTTCGTAAAAGGTCTTTGGCGCAAGCCCGGCGTTTTCAATGTGGAAGAGTTTGATCCCGACCCGTTTATGGAGCAGATGAATGTGCAGGGATTGCCTTGGCACGAAACTTTTAATTCGGATTATGGGGTTTAAATTATTACTGCGTCCTTGCGACAATTTAAACTACCCGTGCATTAGTGGCAAATAAAAACAAATGAAAAACGCAAAAGAAAAAATGCAAGCCCTGCGAGCATTGATGCAAGCCGAAAACATAAAAGCCTGCATCATTCCTTCTACCGACCCGCACGTCAGCGAATATCCGCCCGCACACTGGAAAACCCGCGAATGGCTGTCGGGTTTCACCGGCTCGGCGGGAACCGTCGCTGTTACGCTCGAAAAAGCCGGCTTGTGGACTGATTCGCGCTATTTTCTTCAAGCGGAAAAACAGTTGGAAAATTCCGGTATCGAACTGTTTAAGGCGGGATTGCCGGAAACGCCCGATATGCTCGACCGGATTGCGTCGGAACTGTTGCCCGGCGATTGTGTCGGCATCGAAGGCGCTGTGTTTGCGGCTTCGGAAGCGCAGTCGCTTGTGAAATATTTCGCCGGAAAAGGGCTGAAAATCCGCACGGATTTCGCACCCTGTTCGCAACTTTGGGACAACCGCCCAGCCCTGCCCGAAAGTCCCGCATTTATTTTACCGGAACGTTTTTCGGGAAAATCATGCCGTGAAAAAATCAAGTCCGTAACGGAAATTTTAAAGAAAAACAAGGCGGATGCGACGATTCTTGCCGCTTTGGATTCGATTGCTTGGCTGTTCAATATCAGAGGAAACGATGTGGCTTATAATCCGGTTTGCATGAGTTATGCCGTTGTTTCCGAACGGGAAACCGTACTTTTTATTCCGTCGGAGAAAGTAACGGAAGAAGTTGCCGATTACCTTTATGCTCAAGGAGTTGTAATTGCCGATTATACCAAAATAACCGACTACATTCGCTCTTTCGCCCATCGCCCGTCGCCTTTTGCCGTCCTGACTGCGCCTTCCCGTATCAATTACGGGCTGTATTCCGCCATTCCCGAAAATTGCGTCAAAATTGAAACGCCGGTTCATCCGGTCGATGCGTTGAAAAGCATTAAAAACGAAACGGAAATCGCAGGCATCCGCAATGCCATGCGGAAAGACGGCGTTGCAATGGTGAAATTTCTGATGAACTTAGAAAAAACTTTGGCTTCGGGGGAAAAAATCAGCGAATCGGCAATTGCGGAAAAACTCCGTCAATATCGCAGCGAACAGGAATTTTATGCCGGCGAAAGTTTCGCAACCATTGCCGCATACGGTCGGCACGGCGCGATTGTCCATTACGAAGCCTGTGCGGAAAGCGATGCGGAAATTCGTCCCGAAGGCGTCCTGCTCATCGACTCCGGCGCGCAGTATTTCGACGGCACCACCGACCTTACGCGCACCCTTGCGGTTGGCGCCGTTTCTGATGATATGAAAAAAGATTACACGGCTGTCCTGAAAGGGCTTATCGCGTTAACAACAGCCAGTTTTCCGAAAGGAACCGTCGGAATGCAGTTAGACGTCCTCGCCCGGCAATTCCTCTGGCAAAACGGAACGAATTACCTGCACGGAACCGGTCACGGCGTCGGGCATTTCCTCAACGTACACGAAGGTCCGCAGAGCATCCGAATGAATTATAACCCCGCAAGCATAGAATCGGGAATGGTAACTTCCTGCGAACCGGGCATTTACCGTAACGGAAAATACGGCGTCCGTATCGAAAACCTGTTGCTTGTAACGCCTTGTCAATACACGAATTTCGGCGAATTTTACACCTTCGAAACCTTAACGCTTTGCCCCATTGACCTGAAATTGATTGATTTTTCCCTGATGACGCGGTTTGAAACGGACTGGTTAAACCGTTATCATCAAAAAGTTTACGATACGCTTTCGCCTTTTCTGTCGGAAGAGGAAAAAGCGTGGATTACTGCCTCGTTTCTGCTGCTCGAAATCTATGAATAATCATGCAGGCATCATCTTTTTCTTGATGTTCGACAACCACGAAATTAACTTGAATAATAATACCTTGCAAGGCATATGAAAAACAACCCACATGATATAGAAAAATAATTTTTTCTTTTTCAGTTCTGCAATCTCTCCAAAATTTACAGGAAATACGGCTGTTTCTTTTAAAAATTTCTTTTTTTCGGATTTTGTAATAATCGCGCTATCGCTAACTTTGATAGTATAAAAATATTCATTATTAATTACCCATTGTAAAACAGATTCGTATATATTTTCCTTGCGGTAATTTTGCAGATATTTACGGTAAAAAGAACTTATCTCGGCAAACTGTAGACCAAAACGGGAAGATATATTTTTATTTTGCATTTTCGTCATGATTGAATCCGGAGTATCATAGTAAAAGTACGTAATATCAGGGATGAACGAGCAGGAACAGGCATTCAGGAATACTTGAAATGAAAAAATATTATCTTCATTCACATGAGTGGGATTGCACAGTATCCGGTTGTCGTGTAAAAATGACAGGCGATACAATCTGTTCCATGTGGCGACATGCAATGCGTTGTTTCTTTTTTCAAAAAATTGCTGTGCCACTTCCAAATGCCCTTTCATATTAGGGCATGTATATATTGAATCTTCGATTATTTCTCCAGACTGAAGCAAGGTTTGCTGGGAGCCTTCCACGAAATCGACGTTTTTTTTCTGCATTTCGGCGTATAATTTATCTATGCAATCGGGCGATATGGCATCGTCGCTATCCATGAAATACAGGTATTTTCCCTGCGCATTTTCGATAGCGGTATTCCGTCCCGCGCCGGTACCTATATTTCGTTCGTGTTCAATAATCCGAACCTGTTTCTCTCTGGGATGACCGGAAACAATCCGCCGGACGATTTCCATGCTTTTGTCCGTTCCCCGATCATCGGCAATGATAAATTCCATGTTTTCATACGTTTGGTTTAATGCCGAAAATAACGCTCTTTCTACGTATTTTTCTACGTTGTAAACTGGCATTGAAAGTGTTATTAAATCCATCATTATTAAACATATTATAGCAAATCGGCTGCAAATGTATGAATTTTCTGTAAATAACAAATATTCCTGCCATTTTTTATTAATTAGTTCATATTTTATTCCGGGTTGCTGGATTGCTTCACCGCTTCGCGGTTCGCAACAAGTTTATTGCTGGCGTAGCGAAGCCCGAAGCAATCCGGAAAATATTTACATACTGTTTATTGCTCATTCTTGTAAATAGCAACTTGAGTTATAGCTAATAATTCTTAGATGCTCAACAAGACAAGTTTTTTATTCCCAAATAATCCGGCTCCGGCAAACGGATTCTTCTCCGCGCCGCGTATCAATCAGGCTCTCATTTTCCGAAATATCTCGCTTATACAGTTTGAGTTTGTCGCCAAACACGCCTTCGGCAAGGTAAACAATATCGAACCGACGTATTATTTTATCCCTGAACTGCGCCAAATCAAACACATTGACGATATGCTCAATGTATTTGATGCTGTTCATGTGTTTGTTAATGTCTATGTCGCTGTACCTCACCGAATAACCCATACTCGGTTCAACTTCCTCAACGGGTGGTATTTTGGCAAACTTTTCAATCGGACATTCCTTTTCAGGCATAATGTATTCCGCCAAATCGGGACGCCAAGCGGGAATGTCGGTCGGGCGGCGGGTTTCAATATTGATGGCAGCCCAAATCGTGCGGGCGTAACCCAAAACCGCGCCGTCCTCGTCGCGGATGCAAAAGCAGCGCCGCGTAAAAAACCGGTCAACGCCCTCAACCCAAGTCTCAATCCCAACAGTGCGGTTGAAAGCGGGATAAGCGTCCATTTTTATTGAAAGTCGGGACAAAACCCATGCTACCTTGTCTTTCAATATATGCGCATAGCCGAAGCCATTTTCTTCGGCGTGGCGGGAGGCGGCGTCCAGTATATATCCGCATATCCCGAAAAGGGTTGCCTTTTCCGTGAAGTCGCAGGTGTATGATTCGATGTGGAAAGGGAATGAAGCTGATTTGCCCGACATTTTATTCACTTATTTTTTTCCTTCCGGTTGAGTTTTTCTTCCATTGCCGCCAGCATGTCGCTCAGCCGTTCGACTTTCGATTTGGTGATGGCGACCCGTCCCGAACGGATGAATTGCAGGACGCCGGTCCTTTCGCTTAACTCCTTGAACAGCGCCTGCGTTTCGTCATAATGCCCTGTCTTTTCCAATACAACCCACACTTCGGTCATATCTAAAATCCGAGCGTTATAGCGGCGAATGATGTCTTCAATCGACCCCAAAGATAGTAATTTTGGCGTAGAAATCTTGTATAGCGCAATTTCTTGAAACACCAAATCCTCATCGGTATTGTAATATGCTTTCACAATATCAACCCGCTTGTCGATTTGCTTCACTACTTTTTCGACAGTTCCTTCATCGGCAAAAGCAGTAATGGTGAATTTGTGAATGCCTTCAATTGCCGAAGGAGAAACGGACAATGTTTCGATATTCAGTCCCCGTCGGGTGAAAATAATAGTTACCTGATTTAACAGTCCGACTGTATTTTCGGAGAATATTGTGATAGTGTAGAGGGGTTTGTTTTCCATAAATTATTTATTAAAGTTTGCAAAATACTGGTCTATTTCTGGGCGCAACTCTATTCCTGCTTGTTCAAAACAATCAAGGAGTTCCGGATAAGCGCCTTTCCCGCCGAGAAAATCCCAAAATTCTTCGGCTACTTTGAGTTCGTGTTCAAGGTCAAGCATTCCCGCCATCGTCCAACGCTGATACGGCTGCGGTTCATATGGATTGTAAGGGATGGCAATCAATGTATTCACTTTTGCGTTTTTATCATGTGTTAGAGCAATCCCCGCCCATTCGAGAAGAGTTTGTTTGAATTTTTGAAAGTCGCCTTTGTTTGGTTTTACCGTTTTCAAATCGAACAGGTACTGCTCTCCCGATTTACTCTCTACAAACAAATCAACTTTTGCCGGTTTTAGTTTGTTTTTCGTTCCCGATAAATGTTCCTGCAAAACTTCAAGTTCCTTAACCTTATCCGGTTTTGGACTGATGGTAAGATTATTAATTATTTCCGTAATTTTTTGTTGGCAATCGCTGAAAATGGTATCCCCTACAACGTATTGGGATTCTACTTTTACAAATTTTGTCTTTGCCAAAGCCACTGCTACCGGTTCAAAAATACTCGTTCCAAATGTTGTATTGAGCGACTGAATGAATGAGAACAACGCCATTCTGTCTTTTCCCAACAACCGGAAATGAAAGGGCATATTGCTGCTTTCAGGATTGTAATTCTGGAATTTATTTCGTAGGCAGGTAGTGATTACTTGCTGTATGTATATTTTTTGTGAGTTAGTTAGTGGCATTTTGCTTTCTATTTTCTCTAATATAATTATTTTTGATTTTCTCTATCCCCTCTTTTTTAAATGATTTATATTTAAATAACATAATGATATTTCTCCATCCATTTTTTATTTTTTCTTTATTAAATAAATAAGCCCGACCTAATGCGTCTATTACACTGAAAATTGAGCACAGCCCAACTACTACCCAACGCCAGCAAAGTGATTCAATCCAAATATTAATTGACCCTAATACTATTGAGGCTATTACAAGCACAAATGCAAACAATGTCTTGAAAATATCAACAAAAAACACTTTCTTTTCTTTCTTCCATTGCATTCTAGCAAATTGAATTGATTTTTTCTCTAACTCTTCATATTCCTTTTTTTCTTTTTGTTCTTTTTCCTTTTGTTCAAAAGAAGCGAGTTTTTCTTTTAATAATTCATTTTCTTCAATTTTTTCTTGATATACTTTTTCCTTTTTTGATTTTTCTCTAAAAAAGTCTTCAATATATGATGGATTATTTAGAAAATCTAATGCATCATCTATATTTGATGAGTTTATTTGTTCAGGAGCCGATGGTTTATCTTTATATAAATCATTTAATATTAATGCATTTCCCTCTGTCAATTTACCTTCTTTAAGGTCATGTTGCAATTTATCATAACTTTCTGCAAGAGAATTATTGATACGAGAAGACATAATTATTCTTGCTTTTGTCAAAACATCAAAAGTTTTAGGTAGATTATTTTTATCATTAAATCCTTTTTTAAGTTTAAACCAAATTTTTGAAATAATATAGTCGATGTCTGTTGCAAATGTAATATCTGTATCTGCGAATTTAACTTTATTATTATGACCTAAATATAAAGCAAACTTATTTTCTGTAAGGTAAATATGCCGTATTTTCTCAAAAGGTGAGTTATTTTTTCCTTTTCTGAAATAATTTATTTTTGTAAATATTTGCAAGCATTGTATGCAATCGTTTTCATTAAAATTTTTATGCCTTTCATTGGATTCTATTTTTAATTTTTCTATCAAACTTGTATCAACAATATTATATTCATTATCAATAGCGCTATAAAAACATTCTTCTAATGCAATCTTGTGCTGTTTTAATTCAGTATAAAATTTTGCTTGTTTTGTTTTTACATCACTAATATTATTACAATCTTTAAGTATTGAGTTCATTGCAGGTTTAGTGCAATCAAGGCGGGCTTGTCCTCTTTTTATTGACTCTGCAGTACCAAAAAAATTATCAATTTCATTTTTTGTTTCTTCGAGATATTTTAGGCGAATTATTCCTTTTTTATTTTGTCCTTTCTCTGAACGATTTATTTCTTTAACCAAGCTCATAAAATCATCGAAAATTCCTTTGAAAAGAAGACCGTTATAACCCATGAAGTTAAAAAGATGTTCCGGACTTAAATATATCGTTAATTCATCATGCCATGCACCTAATTGATTTATGTCTTCTGAATAGCAAAGTCCCTGATACAATACCAATCCCTCTTTTAT
Source organism: Dysgonamonadaceae bacterium (assembly GCA_031260045.1). Taxonomy (GTDB): domain Bacteria; phylum Bacteroidota; class Bacteroidia; order Bacteroidales; family Azobacteroidaceae; genus Azobacteroides. The sequence goes on from JAIRKO010000049.1 coordinate 50,598, forward strand.
TGTATTTAGACTTTCTTTGAATTTATTATCGTTCTCTTTTGCAATAATAAAACTACTAATCAATTCTGAATATTGTTCAGAGTTACCATTGTTCATTAAAAAATCAGATAAATGTTTCCTTACTTCTTCTTTAATATTCTGATTATTAGTCGTAGGAGATTTTTTGGAAAGATAACTACATAAACTATCAAGAAATTGTTCTTGTTTTTGATTTATTTTATTTATTTCTGCTATAGTTTCTTTTGTATCCACACATTTTGTGGCATCAAAATGGTAACATGCATGGTCTATTGTAACACAATTTTTAAGTCTATTTTTTACAATAGTTCGTATTACTGATTCTGGAATATTAAAATTATAAACATCTAATAATAAGTCTTTTAATTCTGTAGAGTTTAAACTATATATTTTTTTATTTATTACTGCCCCTTTTATAAAATCTGCTAAAATATCACCAATACCATTAGTAGTGGCTATGGTAGTATTATACAACTCCCCAAATAAAGCAACAGATGCGAGTAAATTGTTATTATTCATATTTTATCTCCTTTGTTTAAATGAAACACCGTTTCCGAATAAGCCGTTTTATCCTTTTCCGTTCTATTTAGCACCGGTCGTCTGAATTGGTTTACAATTTTCATTCCTGCATTTTCGGCAATAGTCGGATACATATTATATTTATCGTTTGCCACAAGAAAAATATCGTAATTGTCTGCCAAAAAGCGTTTGCAGTTATTTAAAACGGCTGTAATTCCCTGAATATAACTAATTTGTGCTTCTCGTTTTTGTCCTCTGTAAAGCGGTCCTATTTCCAGTTCGTCCTTGCGTTCAAAACCAAACAAATCGTAAGCATAGGCGTGTTGCTCGTGGTAATCAATCAGTCCAACGTATGGCGGCGAACTGAAAATGCCTTTTATTTTTTGTTTTTCAAGCAAATTACCAAATCCGGCATTTTTCTTTTTTACTTCCTCAAAAATATTAATCGTGCGGCTGTCGCCCGTTAAGCAAAGTTGAAAAGTATCCGTTCGCAGATTATCAAAAGCCAGCAGCCGGGCAACCGTATCTTTCGAATAGGTTATCCACCATTTGAAAATAGAAAACAGCGGTTTGCACATCTTGCCGTGTTTATGACAATAATAAGTTGTTGTGATGGGTTCTATCAATGTTGCCAAATCGGCGTGCGTTGTTGCGCGGCAACTCCTTATTGTTCGACTCAAAATTATGCCGACAATTTTTTTTGTATGGGCATTTTGAATTTTCTTTATTTCGTTGAATACGCAGTCAATTTCGTTCCGAATGTGTTGTGAATACCATTTATCTAAAAAAGTTTCATTCTTGTCTTGCTTCAATTTTATATCGTATTGCGCAACAAGTTTTTCGTAAATCGGCAAAAATTCTTTTTCTTTTTCTGCGCCATATTTTTTCTCGTCAATTTCACCTTTTCGCAAACGATATTTATATTCAGGTACAGGAAAATATTGATTATTAAACAAATTCAATTCCTGTATCAACTTTTCCTCAAACGCAACGGCGTTGGAATTTCTGACAAAATCCTCCAAAACCTTTGTAATGCGGTTAATTTCATTTTTCAGATCCGCAATATCGTATTTCGCTACTTTGCAGTTGCCTATCAGCGAATTAAACGCCGAAACATCAATGCCAACCGCATGTATACCCAATTCACACGCTTGCACCATTGTTGTGCCGCTGCCGGAAAACGGGTCCAACACAATATCGCCTGCTTCAAAATAAGTTTCTGTTTTAAATTTATCCGTATGATTATCTAAAAAATATTCGACAAGTTGTGGAATAAACTTGCCTTTGTACGGGTGCAAACGATGAACGTGTTTTGTGGTTTCCGCCTCTTTGTACTGCTCAAACGACAATGCCCAATTTAAATCTTCACCCAATCTGTCCTTAAAATAATTTTCGCGCGAAGTCAGAAATTTATTGTAATAACTTGCCAATTCAGCCTGAGACACCTGCGTAGAACCGTTTTCACCGATTTTGCGAATAAGTCCGTATTGTATTAAATAAGCAATGTTTGAGGGGGTTACATTTTTTCCAATATAACCGCTTGCCCATTCGCCGGCTTCTTTTACCGTCAATAATCCGTCAGATGCTTTAACCATTTCGCTTTTATTTATATCCGGTACAAAAGTAATCATTTTTCCGATTACAGCGTAAAGGCAACAGCATGAACACAGCCTCATTGCCTTGATTAATCAGAAATTTCATGTAATTTTGTCGCATAATTGTACTTACGGTTATGAAAATCATTTGCGTCGAAATGAATTACAATAAAGAACCGAACAATCCGTTAATAATGGAAACGCCGGTTATTTTTATGAAACCCGATACGGCTTTGCTGAAAGACGGAAAGCCTTTTTATCTGCCCGGTTTTTCTTCCGATATGCAATACGGAGCGGAAATTGTGGTGAGAATCAACCGTTTGGGAAAAAACATTGCGAAGCATTTCGCTCACAGGTATTATGGCGAAGCGACGGTGGGCATTGACATGACGGCGAGAGATTTACAAAAGAAATTCCGGCAGGAAGGTTTGCCGTGGGAATTATGCAAATCATTCGACAGTTCAGCTATAATCGGCGATTTTATTCCTTTGGACGGCTTGGAAATCAATACTTTGCCTTTTCATTTGGAAGTTGACGGGAAAACGGTTCAGGAAAGCAATACGGCATTCATGAATTTCACAACGGATGAAATTATTGAGTATGTCAGCCGATTTATCACGTTGAGAATGGGCGATTTGATTTTTACCGGAACGCCCGCAGGAGGCGGAAAGGCGGAAATCGGAAACCATTTGCAAGGATATATCGGCGATAAAAAACCGCTTGATTTTTGGATAAAATAAGCCACTAATGCGCGAATTGACACAGATAGTAAAACGGCAAAAAAATATATAAACGATGGAAAATTTTAAAAAATATTGTTTCGTTGCAATTTCAGTCTTGGGATTAATCCCGTTTCATTCATTTGCAGAAGACAGCGGCACAGACCGTTATGCCAAAACATCCGTGTTGTCGACGGGCAACTGGTATCGGATGCAAGTCGAAAACAACGGCATTTACAAACTAACTTACGATGAAATAAGGAAATACATCAGCGACCCGTCCAAAGTGAAGATTTACGGTTACGGCGGATGGATGCTTGACGAAGATTTCAGCAAACCTTATACCGACGACCTTCCCGAAGTTTCGGTATATGTCGATAAAGGCGCCGACGGCATTTTCAATTCCGGCGATTACCTGCTTTTTTACGGACGCGGCGTTGTCAAATGGTCTTACAATTCAGGACGGTTTGCACACGAAAACAACCCTTACGCTACATCCGGTTCCTACTTTTTGACGGAAGGGGAAACAGGTCCTAAGGAGATGGAAACCGCACCTTCGTTTTCAAATCCATCGGCAACTTTGTCTGTTTTTGACGATTACACGCTTCATGAACGGGAGTTGTCGGCGCTTTCCTTTACCGGTCGGCAGTTGTTTGGCGAAAGTTTTGCCAACCAGTCCGACCGGCAGCAGTTTTCATTTTCCGTTCCCGGAATTACTTCCGACATGAGCGTCCGGCTGTCTTTTGCCGCAGCGTCGAAAATCGTCGCTCCCGTAGAATTGTCGATAGAGGATAAAACCGTGGCGACTTTATCCATACCCGCCCTGCCGGTTTCAAATGCCTATCTCAAAGCATATTTAAGGGAAGCGACGGGAAATTACAGTCCCGCCGACGGAAACGATCCGAATCCGGTGAAAATGACGGTTAGTTACGGCGGTTCGGGGCAGGCGCACCTGAATTTCATTGCGTTATTTATGAAGCGCAGGCTGCAATTCTACGATGCGCCCTTTACCTTTTTCCGCAATACGGAAAGCCTCTCCCAAGACGTTCGCTATACCATATCTAATGCCGCCGCTTCCTGCATGGTTTGGGATATTACCGGAAATTATGACGTTCAAATGATGCAGACTGCCTTGGAAGGAAATCAAATGAGTTTTGCCGTGCAGGCTCAAACAATTATGCGCGAATACGCGATGGTTGATCTGCGCCATACATTTCCTTCGCCCGAAATTATCGGGAAAAAAATCCCCAATCAGAATTTACATGCTTTGCCACAACCGGATATGGTCATCATATCACCGACCGTTTATCTGAAACAAGCCGAGGTTTTGGCGGAAAAACACCGCACGAAATCCGGTTTGAAAGTAGAAGTTGTAGAAGAAAAACTGATTTTTAATGAATTTTCGTCCGGTACGTCCGATGCAACTGCCTACCGCCGGTTTATGAAAATGTTTTACGACCGGGCGACCAACGAAGAGGAAAAACCAAAATATTTGCTGCTGTTCGGCGACGGCATATTCGACAACCGCCATCTCACCGCCACCGTGTCGAAAATGGATCCGAAATATTATTTGCTGACCTATCAGGTGAAAGAATCGCTCGACGAAATGACTTCCTATGGTTCGGACGATTATTTCGGACTTTTGGAGGACAATTCAGGCGCTTCCTTCTCATCGGGAAAACTTTGTTTGGGAATCGGTCGCTTTCCGGTGAGTTCGGTTAGTCAGGCAGAAGATGCTGTGAATAAAGCCGTTTCGTACATGGATAATGCGCAGGGCGGCAATTGGAAAAGCAAACTCGTTTTTACGGCTGATGATACGGACACTTTTTCGGAAGGCGGTCTTTTCAGTATCCATGCCAATCAATCCAATCGCTTGGCGGATTATATGGATGCTACCTATCCGGAATATATTTTGTACAAGTATTTTATGGATGCCTACCAACCGGTCAGCGTCAATGGGAAAAAAACTTATCCCGCCGCAAAAAAGTCGTTTTTGAATAGTTTGCAAGAAGGCTGTTTTTTAGTGAATTACACCGGACATGGAAGCACCTCCGCGTGGTCGGCGGAAGATATGTTGAATGTATCGGACGTTCGGCAAATGAATTTTGAAAACCTGCCGCTGTGGATAACGGCAACCTGCGATTTCGGGTGGTTCGACAGACCAACCGCTTCCGGAGGAGAAGAAGCCTTTTTGAATAAAAAAAGCGGCGCAATTGCCTTATACACAACCAGCCGTGTCGTTTCATCAGACGAAAATTTCAACATTAATGAAAAACTGATAAGATACCTGTTTACGCCCGACCAAACAGGGAAACACCTCCGTTTGGGCGACGTTCTGAAAAAGAGTAAAAATGAATTGAGCCACGCTAATAAGTTGAATTATGTGTTGTTGGGCGACCCCGCTTTGATGCTGAATTATCCGGAAATGAAAGTAAAAGTGGAAACCATCAACGGGGACACGGTAACCGATGACGGGAAATTTGCGTTCAAAGCCTTAGAAAAAGTTACCATATCGGGAAGCATTACGGATGAAAACGGAACAAAAATAGACGACTTTTCGGGAGAGTTAAGAGCTTCTGTTTTTGACGGCAAGCAAGAAACGAAATCCCACCGTCCGGATGAGGAAGGAAATTATTTTTCGTTTAATTCCTATCCCAACATGATTTATCAGGCAAAATCGACTGTTGAAAACGGTTCGTTTAAATTTTCCTTCACCGTCCCGTTGGATATTTCCTATTCGGTGGATGAGCCGTCTTCTTATGAGACCAAAAACGGCATGATGAATTTCTACGTATCTTCGTCCGACGCCGTCAAACAGGATGCTGCCGGATATTTCGGCAACTATATTTTTTCGGGAACCAAAGAGGCGGCGGTAGACGAAGCAGGTCCCGAAATTAAGGAAATCTACCTCAACGCAGCCGGTTTCAGGGATGGAGACGATGTGAACGAAACGCCCTATTTCCGCGCCCGCGTTTTTGACGAAACCGGCATCAATATGTCGGGAAGCGGCTTGGGGCATGATATTTTAATTTGCATCGACGACAATCCTGCTTGGACGTATTACCGAAGCAGGGACAATTTTGAATTGACCTCCGACGGTGAGGATTTGGTTATCGGCTTTTCGATTCCCGAACTGCCGACGGGCGAACACACCCTCTCGTTCAACGTTTGGGATATTGCGAATAATCCGACAATTGCCCCCCTGCGTTTCAATGTGATAAAAGGTTATAAACCGGCTATTTTTGATTTGCATGCCGACGAAAATCCGGCAAAAACCAGCACCGTTTTCGTGTTAAGCCACAATTTGCCCGAAACGCTTTTAACTGTCGACATGCGGGTTTACGACTTGTCGGGACGCATCGTTTGGAGTCATTCGCAGAAAACCGTTGCCGCTTTTCCGGCAGTTGAATGGGATTTGTGCAACAGTGCGGGCAACCGTGTGCAGCCGGGCGTTTACGTTTATTGGGCGACTGTGCGGACGGAAAACAGCAAGGAAGTAACAAAAGCGAAAAAAATTGTTGTACTGGAACAATAAAACAGTTCATTTTACAGTTATTATTAATGAACGGACGTTTCATAATGCTATGAACAGGCGCTTCACAACGTTATGAACGGGTGTTTCACAATGCTATGAACGGACGCTTCATAACGCTATGAACGGGTGTTTCAGATTTAATTTTCACACATACATAATAAAAAAGATAAAAAATGAACAAAACAAAAATTTTCATAACGGTTCTTTTTCTAACGAGTGCATCGCTTTCCGTACGGGCGGCAGATGACAAACCCAAAGACTATTTCAATCCGTTGACGCACGGCGTTCCGTCGCTCGGCATTGCCCCCGACGCAAGGGGTAGCGGCATGGGCGACGCGGGCGTGGCTACGGAAGCGGATATTTATTCCCAATATTGGAATCCGGCAAAATATGCTTTCGCATTCAGTAAAGCCGGGATAGGACTGACTTATACGCCATGGCTGGCTAAATTGGTGGACGACATGGATTTGGTATACCTTGCCGGATACTACAAACTGGGCGATTCAGACCGACAGGCAGTCAGCGCCTCTTTGCGTTATTTTTCCATCGGATCTATTCAACTGACGGATTATAACAACGAGTATGTAACGGATGCAAGACCTTATGAGGCTTCCGTTGATCTCGGCTATTCGCTGAAATTGACGGAAAATCTTTCGGGTGGCGTTGCCTTGCGGTTTATTTATTCCGATTTGGGAACGTCCGGTATTTCGGGAGGAGAGGATTATTTTCCCGGTTCGGCGGTTGCCGGCGACTTGGCTTTTTACTACAATAAATATTTGATGATAGGAAACAACGAATGCCTTTTGGGAGTTGGCTTGAATGCCTCCAATATCGGCTCCAAAATTTCTTTCGACAAAGGAAATACCAATGCTTTTTTGCCGACCAATTTGAGGTTGGGAGGTTCTCTGCTTTTCCCGATGGATGATTATAATACCCTGTCGTTTAGTATGGATCTGAATAAATACATGTTTCCTACGCCTCCCGACACGAGAGATATGGATGCTGAGGAACAGCAAACCGCTTTGGAAAAGTATTACAATACCAATCCGTTACCCGGTGTATTCCAGTCGTTTTCCGACGCTCCCGGCGGCGCGGGTGAAGAATTTAATGAAATCAACTGGTCGTTTGGTGCGGAATATGCCTACGACAATAAATTCTTTGTTCGCGGGGGATATTTCTACGAACATCCGAACAAGGGAAATTTGCAGTATTTCTCGCTCGGTGCGGGTTTTAAGTTAAATTCGATTCAGGTTGATGTTTCCTATTTGATTTCTACGGTTCCCTCCAATCCGCTGGATCAAACGCTTCGTTTTTCGCTGTGCTTCGACATGGACGGTTTAAGAGGCTTGATGCGGTAAAATTAACAGTTACGGTCAATGAACAGGACTAAATTTTATGCGGCGTTTTTTGTGTGCGCCGCTTTGGTATTCGTTGCACAGGCGGCGGACGACTCAAAAGATTATTTCAATCCTTTGGTTAACGGCGCGCCTTCGCTGACGGTCGCTCCCGACGCGCGTGGAAACGGTTTGGGCGACGTCGGCGCAGCCACCGAACCCGACGTTTTTTCCCAATACTGGAATCCGGCTAAATATGCTTTTGCCTATAACAAAGGGGAATTTGGGTTATCCTATACGCCTTGGCTGAAAAAAATGGTCGACGATATAGATTTGGTTTACCTCGCCGGATACTACAAAACGGGCGATTCCGACCGGCAGGCGATTGGGGTTTCCCTGCATTATTTTTCGACCGGAAAAATTGACTTTAGCCGCCCCGGCGAAGCGGCGTTCTACGGCGTCAGTCCGTATGATGTTTCGTTCGACATTAGTTATTCCCTGAAATTATCGGAAAAATTCGCCGGTGCGGTGGCTTTCCGTTATTTTTATTCCGATCCGGGGGAAATAGGGGAAAACTACGGTTCCGCTTCGGCTTTTTCTGCCGACATCGCAGGTTATTACAACAATTACCTGATGTTGGGCAACAGCGAATGTCTTTTGGGTCTGGGTTTTAATATTTCTAATCTCGGTTCAAAAATTTCATTCAACAAAGGAAACAGCACGGCTTTTTTACCGGCAAATCTGAAAATCGGCGGTTCGTTGCTCCTCCCGATGGACAGTTACAATACCCTGTCTTTTAATTTGGATGCAAACAAATACCTGTTTCCGGCGCCGCCCTATATGGGGACTATGAGCGCAGAGGAAAAGCAGCAAGCTTTGCATGACTATTATGCCGTTTCTTCCCTGTCGGGAATTTTCCAATCGTTCGACGAGGCGCGAATTTCCCTCTCGTTCGGGTTGGAATACGTATACGACAACCGTTTTTTTGTGCGCGGCGGTTATTTTTATGAACACCCGGACAACGGAAACCGGCAGTTTTTTTCTACAGGCGCAGGTTTCAAATTCAACGCTTTTCAATTAGACGTCGCCTATTTAATATCGGCTGTTCCTCACAATCCGCTGGATCAAACGCTTCGTTTGTCCCTTGCTTTTGATATTGACGGCTTAAAAAACTTAGTGAAATAAGTAAATGTTCATATTTTTCTGGATTGCTTCACCGCTAACGCGGTTCGCAATGACGAGTACGGCATTTTAACCCCACTGCGTCATTGCGAAAGCGAAGCCTGAAGCAATCCAGAATAAAAAAAGTTTCACACATACTTAAATGGAAAAAATCAGAGTTGGTTTTGGTTTCGACGTACACTGTTTTCAAGCAGGGCGCGAATTGTGGTTGGGCGGGATAAAAATTGCAAACGCAAAAGGTTTGCAGGGACATTCCGACGCCGACGTTTTGATTCACTCCCTCTGCGATGCGCTGTTAGGCGCTGCGAATGCGAGGGACATCGGTTTTCATTTCCCCAACACAAGCAGTAAATTTGAAAATATCGACAGCAAAATTTTGTTGCGGCAAACGATGGATTTAATTCACGCGAAAGATTATGTTTTCGGCAATGCGGATATTACCGTTTGCGCTGAAAAACCCCGTTTAACGCCCTATATTCCGCGTATGAAAACCGTTTTGTCGAACGCGATGGCTGCCGACGCAGACGATATTTCCATTAAAGCGACTACCTCTGAAAAAATGGGTTATGTGGGGCGGGAAGAAGGCATTGCCGTTTATGCTACGGTTTTGATTTATAAGAAAAAGTAATCCTGTATTCATAAATAACCCCCAAATGATGTTAATCAATTGGGGGTTAAAAAATATGTATGAGAGAGTTTTATTCTGTCGCGGGAGTTTCCGTATCTGTGGCGTCCGCAGCAGGAGTTTCCGCAGCCGCATCGTCCGTAGCGGGAGTTTCTGTAGCCGCAACGTCTTCAGTCGGAGTTTCCTCAACGGGAGTTTCCGTAGCCGTATCTTCCGGAGTTGGAACGTCCGCAGCAGGAGTTTCGGGAGTTGAAGCTTCCATAGCGGGAGTTTCTTCAGCGGCGGCGGTTGCTTCCGCAACTTTTTTCGCAGCCTCCTGTTCCGCTTTTTTAGTAGCCAACGCTTCCGCCCTGATTTTATTTACTGTTTTTTCCGCATCCAATCTTGCTTTCTCGTCAGATTGCCGCGCCTCGTTCAATTTACTTATTTCCATATTGACGGCGTTTTGTTTCGCGCTTAACCATGCTTCAAATTTCTGTTCCGCTTCCGCTTCCGAGAAAGCGCCTTTTTTCACGCCGCCCAATAAATGTTTTTTCATGAGAACGCCCTCTCCGGAAAGGATATTCCTTGTCGTATCCGTAGGTTGAGCGCCTACTTGAAGCCAATACAAAGCCCTTTCGAATTTCAAGTTTACCGTAGCAGGATTTGTATTGGGGTTATAAGAACCAATCCTCTCAATAAATTTTCCATCCCGTGGAGCTCTGCTATCAGCGATCACGATGTGGTAAAACGCGTACCCTTTGCGACCATGTCTTTGCAATCTGATTTTTGTTGCCATTTTGTTTTAATAAATTTTGTTTAGTTTGAAATTTTGTATTAGCGGGTGCAAAAGTACGGCAAAGTTTTGGGAATTACAAACTTTGGTTGGATTTTTGATTGATTTTTCAAATTGTTGCGGGGCGAATTATTGCCGGCGTTATTGCGAAGCGCGGGCGCTATTCCGTCATCCCGCGCTCCGCGCGGGATCCCCTGCAAAAACGCACTGCGACTTTCGGGGGGATTGCGGGTCAAACCCGCAATAACGGGCTTTTAAAACCCTTTGCCGGGACAAGGTAGAACCTTGTCCCAACAAAAAAATCATAAAAAAAACAATAATAACCGCAAAAACCCGTTATTCGGTAGTATTCACATTGAATTGTTTTTGTGAAAAGATTGCAAAATAACATAAAAATACTCGCCCTGTTGTCGGCATTGCTGCTGCTGTTGCCGTATGCCGTCAAGGCGGAACACGCTTATCGGTGCGCCGTGCCGGATGTCAACGAACAATCGCATCACGACTGCTCAAGCTGTGCCGTGTGTTGTTTTTCCTTCTCTTTATTCACCGGAAACGAACCGCTTGAATTAACCGCCATACCGCAATATGTCGAATATGAAATACCTATATTCGACCGTCAAATAATCCTTTCATCTCTTTTCGCATACCGGCTTCGTGGGCCTCCTTTCCTGTAAACCGCCTTTTTCTGAGGCGGAAGTCTTTTGTACATCATTTATTATATAAGAAAAGAAATAAGTATGCATATCGGATATATACTTGTAATTCCGATATTTGTACAGGTTTGTCGTGTGCAGGCGCAGGAAACGGATACGCTCGCCGGTTCGACGAACGCAACCGTTGTGCGGACGCTTGACGAGGTTGTTGTGAGCGGTTCCTACCGCAACATCATCAGCCGGAACGCCGCGCAGCCGGTTGATGTAGCCGACGGGACATTCCTGACTTGGCATTTCACGGGAAATCTTGTACAAACATTGGATAATATGGCGGGCATCCGTTCGATGGACATAGGCGCAGGCTTCGCCAAACCGATGATTCGCGGGATGGGTTTCAACCGCATTGTGGTTGCCGAAAACGGCGTGAAACAGGAAGGACAACAATGGGGCGCCGACCACGGACTTGAGATTGACGCTTTCAGCGTGGAGCGCGTTGTGGTGCGCAAAGGTCCCGCGTCGTTGCTGTATGGCAGCGATGCGATGGGCGGCGCGATAGAGATTGTGCCGCTACCCGTCCCGCCTGGCAATCGCTTGTATGGCGAAGCCGTCGTGCTGGGAAAATCGGTAAACGAAACGCTCGGCGGCTCGCTCATGATGGGCGTTAAGCGGGATTTCGACGGGCGCAATCGCCATACGCTACATGTCAAAGCGCGTTTTTCGGAACAGCATTTTGGCGATTACCGTATCCCTGCCGACACGGTCGTGTACCTCACGCAGCGGATGCCGGTTTATGGTCGCAGGCTGAAAAACACGGCGGGTTTTGAACGCGACGCCTCGCTGTTTGCCGAATATCGCCGAAGGGCTTATTATGCGAATTATGCCATCGGCAATGCCTTTCAAAAGTCCGGTTTTTTTCCCGGAGCGCACGGCATACCCGACGCTTCGCGAATTCGAGACGATGGCGACAGCCGGAACGTTGAGATGCCGTTCAGCACGGTTAATCATTTGAAAGCGACTACACGGCAGCAATTTACGAATGGCAAGGGGCTTATTCGCTTGGATTTGGGTTTTCAGCATAATCATCGCGTGGAATGGAGTCTTTTCCACACGCATTATGCCGCTCAGCCCGTTCCGGCGAAGGATGCGGACAAGGAACTTGAGTTTTCGCTGTCCACCGCGAGCGCTGCCATGCGTGCGGAATGGTCTGCCGGCAGGTTTTGGAAACATACTGCCGGGTGGGACGTTCAGTATCAGCGCAACGGCGTCGCGGGCTATTCCTTTCTGCTGCCCGCTTTTCGGCGTTTCACCGCCGGCGGGTTGTGGTTGGGCGTTTACAGTCCAAACGAGCGGCTAACCGTGAGCGGCGGGCTGCGTTATGATTTTGGGGAAATGACCACCGACGGGTATAGGGATGCGTATCTCGAACAATACTTGCGCGAACGGGGTTATCCGGAGAATGTTGTTGAGGCGCACCGGTGGCGGAGTTATCCCGTCGAGCGGCGGTTTGGCGATGTTTCGGGTGCGTTGGGCGCTGTCCTGCAAGTTTCGAGTTCTTCGACGGTTAAGGTCAATATTGGTCGCAGTTTCCGTTTGCCGGGGGCGAATGAACTTGCGTCTAACGGCGTGCATCACGGTGCATTTCGGCATGAGCAGGGCGACGGCTCGCTTCATTCCGAGCGCGGCTGGCAGTTTGATGCGGAGTTCATTTTTGAGGAGAAAAGCGTTCGGATGACGTTCAGCCCGTTTGCCGGTTGGTTTGAGCATTACATCTATCTTCGTCCGATGGGCGAGTGGTCTGTTTTGCCACACGCGGGACAGGTGTATCGCTATTCGGGCGCGGAGGCTGTTTTTGCAGGCTTTGAGGCGGAGTTGAGCGTTGATGTCCGGCATAATCTTACTTACGGATTGTCCGGCGAGTATCTCTTCACCCACAACGCGGACGAGCATACGCCGCTGGCTTTTTCTCCGCCTGCTTCGATGCGCAACGCCGTTGTTTTCACTCCGGTGAAAAACCTGCGGTTGGTTGCCGAAGTTCAAACGGTTGCCGCTCAAAACCGCGTTGCCCGAAATGAAGACCGGACGGGCGGAGCAAACCTTGTGCATTGTTCGGTTTCGGCGCATTTTCCCTGTGCCGACCTAATCTTGTCTGCCCGCAACTTGCTGAATACCGCTTATTTCAATCATTTGAGTTTTTATCGCAAAGCGGAAATTCCAGAGTTCGGGCGGAATATTCAATTATTAATTAAAGTACCTTTTATAGTAAACAAGTAGGCAAATAAATGAGTTGACGAGCGGGCAAAACCTTTCTCGTTTACTTGTTAACTCGTCTACTAAAAAAATTTTATTAAAATGAAACGTAAAATATTTTTTTCAGTATGCTTTTTAGCAATGTTCGCAATCGTATGGAACGGTTGCAAAGAAGACGGCGATACTACGCGCCCTGTAATCAACCTGATAGAGCCTGCCGAAGGCGACACGTTGCAAATCGGCGACGACGTGCATTTTGAGGCGGAATTTTCCGACGATGAGGCGTTGGCGTCGTACAAAGTCAATATTCATCCCGATTTCGACGGGCATACGCACACGCGCTCAAGCGATGGGGAAACCGTCGATTTTGAGAAAGATTGGTCGTGGACGGTTTCCGGGCGGAATACTTCTATTCATCATCATGAAATAGAGATTCCGGAAAATGCCACGCCGGGCGATTATCATTTGATGGTTTATTGCACCGACGTCGCCGGAAATGAGTCCCACATCGCCCTCAATGTAGTTTTGAGCCATGAGGCGGGGGAAAATCACGACCACGAGGATGAAGAGCATGACGAATAGACGCATTTGAGCGCGTCAAGCTTGGTTTTTATTTATCGCAGCCATCATTAGTTGACGGCTGCGATTGTTTATATAAGCGGAGATGCGGGATGCGCCGCCTGAGTTAGGGCGCATTTGCCTGTGCCGAAAAGAATAAATATTACTTACAAGATTTTTTGCCAAAATTCGACATCAATCAGCCGACCGAATTTGAAGCCCGTTTCTTTAAAGTTACCGATTAACCGGAAGCCGAATTTTTCGTGCAACTTCCGGCTTGACTCGTTGGGTAAAGAAATCACGGCTATCAACGAATGAATGTTTATTTGTCGGGATTTTTCAATCAATGCCTTGTATAATTCCGAGCCAAGACCTTTGCCGGTGTGTTGCGGATCAATGTAAATGCTTGTTTCTAAGGAAATACCGTATGCCGACTGCGGACGCCATGTGCTTATGAAAGCATAACCGAGCGGTTGACCGTCTTTTTCGTAGACGAGATAAGGGTAGGCTTTGTTGCAAATGGCTGCTATTTTTTGCCTGATATTTCCGGTTGTAACCGGATTTTCATCGAAAGTAATAGCCGTATTTTCAATGTAATAGTTATATATTTTTGCAATACTTTCCGCATCGCCGGGTTTTACGTTCCGAATCATCCGAATCCTTAAATATAGTACTCCATAGTATCTATTAATCCCGAACGAAGGGCGTATTTTGTCGCCTCGTGTATATTGTTCACTTCCAGTTTTCGGAAAATGTTTTTCTTGTGCGTCATGATTGTATGTACGCTTGAAAAGCGTTCTTCGGCAATTTCTTTGACCGATCGACCCAAGGCAATTGATTTCAAAATCTCCTGTTCGGTGTGGGTTAGCATCATTATTTCCGAGTCTTTCGACTCTTTCTGTTCTTTTGAGAGAGAAATAAATTGCATGAGTCGTTGGCAAATATAGCGTTCATTCCGATGCGACGACAGAAAAGCTTCTTTGATTTCGTCGGCAGTTGAATTTTTCAGCAGCAAACTGAATGTTTTTTCCAAATAAATTCTTTTCAGGAAAGGGAGGCTCAACTCGTCGGAAAAAAGTATCCATTTTGCTTTCCGGAAACGGCTTGAAACAATCAACAATTCGTCTATATTGTTAAAGTCCATGTTGGTATAATCCAGCACGACGGTTGCTTCTTTGATTTTGGACAAGGATTGAATCAGTTCGTTTTTGTTTCGGGCTTCGCGATGTTTGCCGTTGCAACCGATTTCTTTCAGTAAATAGCGGATTCCCGCGTTACTAATATCCTGGTTATCTGCTAATATGAAAATTGTTGATTTCAAGTTTGTCAAAATTTTTGCAAAAATACGAAAAAATCTTTGTTAGACGTTAAAAAACAGTATTTTTGCTAAAAGAAAAGTATAAATAACAACTTGAATTATTTGCTTAAAATCTTAAAAAATAAAAGCATTTTCCCTTCTTTACACGTTAATTCTTTTCCGTCAGTGCATTCTTGATTTTAGCGGCAAGCGAATATTCCTCATTTTCAATAGATTTGTCGAGAAAAAAGTTCAGTTCGTCGATTTTCACGGATAAATTATGTCTCCGTTTTCTTCCTGCAGTTTTATCCCCATTGCGCCTGTTTCCTTATCGAAAGACGTCAGGATGTACCACCTTTCATCTTGATGAAAAAGAGGTTTATTTCCGGATGACTGCATACGTCATAGTGCGTTATTCGGATTTCATCATTGTTTTCCGGCGTCCGGTCGCCTGCCGTTTTTATTTGATTTTGTTGCCATTATTTTTT
>JAIRKO010000012.1 GCA_031260045.1 Dysgonamonadaceae bacterium
GGAAATATTGACGCCGGTAACTTGACGAAAACGATCGTTATTAAATCTTTTTACTAACTCATATTTCATTGGGCAAAGATAACTTTTTTACTGTAAAGGGTTATTTCGCAACAAGTCTATTGCGGGCATAGCGAAGCGGCGACTCGCAATCCCCCGTAAACCGGAGTTCGTTTTTCGAGAGATCCCGCGTTGAGCGCGGAATGACGGACTTCATTAATCATTAATGAAATGATATACCGAAAATCCAATCTTTTGTACATAAATCCAACCGTTTAGTATGAAAATCCAAAATATTTTATGCAAATTGATTCCTTCTCTCGGAATTTTGTTTTACATTTACGCACTCAAAATACGATAGCAATTTATCTAAAAATAATTATATATAGTAAAGAAACATGAAGAAATTAATTTTTTTGTTGGGTGAGGTGGGGAACGTACACGTCATTGCGAACCGCAAATCCTGCTACGGTGTTTTCAGAAATATTTGCTATTCCGCAAAAAACAACTATCTTTGCATAGACAATACAATAAATATAGACGACATGAAAAAACTTTATTTATCCATCCTTATTCTAATGTGTTGCCTTTCCCCTGCCGCCGCACAAAACTACACAATAAGCGGTTACATAACCGATGAAAACAGCAGCGAAACACTGATTGGCGCATCCGTTTTTGAAGCCGGATTGAAGAAAGGCGCAGCCGGCAATTCTTTCGGTTTTTATTCTTTGACTTTACCGCGCGGAACAGTGGAAATCCGCTATTCCTACGTAGGTTATGCGCCGAAAACCGTCCATTTCTTTTTATCCAAAGACACCATTATTAATGTCCGCTTAAAGGAAAATAACGTGCTGCAGGAAGTAACCGTTACCGCTTCGCCGCAGGAAACCGGCGTGAAAGGGACGCAAATGAGTGCCATCCATGTGCCTGTCGCGCAATTGAAAGCCGTTCCCTCGCTGCTCGGCGAAAGCGACCTGATAAAGGCTTTGCAACTCTTGCCGGGCGTTCAGTCGGGGACGGAGGGTTTTACCGGTTTCTACGTCAGGGGCGGCGGACCGGATGAAAACCTGTTTTTGCTCGACGGCGTTCCCTTGTATGACATCAATCATTTGGGCGGCTTTTTCTCGGTCTTCAACGCCGACGCCATTAAAAGCGTAACACTTTACAAAGGCGGATTTCCCGCGCGTTTCGGCAGCCGTTTGTCGTCCGTGCTTGACGTTAGGATGAACGACGGGAATAATAAGAAACTGCATGGAAATGTCAGCGTCGGGCTGCTTTCCGCAAAAGTAAACCTTGAGGGTCCGCTGTTCGACGAAAAAACGACTTTCAATGTTTCCGCCCGCCGCACGTATTACGATATTCTTGCGCAACCGATTTTATGGTATCTGCAGGCGCAGAATGACATGAAAAAAATCAAAGCGGGCTATTATTTTTACGACCTTAACGCCAAAATCAGTCACCGGTTGTCGGACAGAGACCGCCTTTTCCTCAGTTTCTATATGGGCGATGATGTGATGTCCGTTGATACGGAAGAATCGTATGCGGAAACAAACCGAGTGCAAACGAATTGGAATTGGGGAAACCTGTTGACCGTGCTGCGTTGGAACAGGGTTCTCAACAATAAATTGTTTATGAACGCCACCGCCCATTTCACCCGTTACCGTTTCGACATGGGCTTTGGAAGGAGTTTCCAAAGCAACGACCCGAACAGTGAAAATTATGATACAAGTATTGAATACAAATCCGGGATACAGGACTTTTCGGGGAAAATCGAATTTGATTATGCGCCCGACCCCAATCACGACGTTAAATTCGGGGCTAATTACATCAACCACACGTTTCATCCGAGCGTTTTTGTGGCGAAAGAGCATAAAAGCGGCGCCGTGCCACTGGATACGGTCATCGGCGACAAGGACGTTTTTGCGGGGGAAGTCGTTGCTTATGCGGAAGATAACTTCAGCATCGGGCAGCGTTTCAAAATGAACGCGGGACTTCATTATTCCGCATTTTCCGTGCAGGGCAAATTTTATCATTCCCTACAGCCGCGCGTAAGCGTTCGCGCCATGCTGCTGGAAAACCTCTCTCTGAAAGCCGCTTACACCATCATGAGCCAATACATTCATTTGCTTTCAAACAATCAAATCAGTTTGCCGACCGACCTGTGGGTGCCTGTTACCAAACGCATCGTTCCCATGAAATCACATCAAGCCGCGCTCGGCATTTTCTATACCCTGAAAGACATTGCCGACTGTTCGGTTGAAGGCTATTACAAAACGATGGACAACATTATCGAATACAAAGACGGGGCTACTTTCCTGAACATCAACACGGGATGGGAAGACAAAGTGAGCGTCGGGCGGGGCTGGGCTTACGGCGTGGAGTTTCTGGCGCAGAAAACCGTTGGGAAAACCACCGGCTGGATAGGATATACTTGGGCGAAATCCGAAAGGCAATTCGACCGTCCGGGAGAGGAACTGAACTTCGGACGGGTTTTTCCCGCCAAATACGACCGCCGGCACAGCATCAGCGTCGTTGCCATACACCGGATTAGCGAGAAAATAGACCTTTCCGGAACATGGGTTTACAATACCGGCGACTGCGCTACGCTTGGTTTACAGGAGTATGTCTCCATCGGTAACTACGATTACTATGGCGGTTCTTATACAGAAAATTTGAGTTATATTGACCAAAGGAATAATTACCGCAAACCCGCCTATCACCGGTTTGATGCGGGCATTAATTTCCATAAACAAAAAAAGCACGGGACAAGAACGTGGAACATAAGCGTTTACAACATCTATAACCGCAGCAATCCGTTTCTTATCCTCCCCGACGAAGAATATTCAAACGACGGCAATTCGTGGAAAAAGGTACTGAAACAAATATCCATCATACTACCGGTATTTGAAAACGCGCAAAGCCAACGATGATAACCTTTTCGCGGAGCCGGTGCAGATTTATTCAAATATAAACGGCGGAATTGGTATTTTCGGCAACTATGCCTATACGACTTATCGCATCCCTTTGAATTAGTTTTTAAAGGCTGAAAATAAATGGGATACAAGCCCGCAATAAAAATACGTACTTACCCTATGAAAATTTTAATCACCGGCGCAAGCGGTTTTATTGGTAGTTTTTTGGTTGAAGAAGCGCTCCGCCGAACGTGGAAAGTTTGGGCGGGCGTTCGCCGTTCAAGCAGCAGGGAATATTTGCAAAATCCCCAAATTTCTTTTATTGACTTAAACTATTCGGATAAGGAAACACTGGAGCGACAAATATCCGAGCATGTTTCCCGATACGGAAAATGGGATTACGTCGTTCACAATGCCGGGCTAACCAAAAGTTTAGACATTCGGGATTTCGAGAAAGTGAATTATCTTTTCACCCGCCGACTTATCGAAGCATTGCAGGAAACGGACGCTGTTCCTGCGAAATTCGTTTTGATGAGCAGCCTTAGCGCCTATCCCAATCCCGAATCGGCTTATGGGAAAAGCAAACTGAAAGCCGAACGTTTTTTGGAATCGCAAACCGATTTTCCATACATTATCCTCCGTCCGACAGGCGTTTACGGTCCGCGCGACAAAGATTATCTCCTGATGCTGAAAACCATCGACGTCGGTTGGGACGTTACAGCCGGTTTCAAACCGCAGCAACTGACTTTTATTTACGTAAAAGATTTGGTAAAAGCAGTTTTCCTCGCTTTGGAAAATCCCCTGTCCCACAAAGCCTATTCCGTTTCCGACGGGCATGTTTATACCGATGCAAGCTATACGCAAATTGTGAAAACGGCTTTGGGAAAGAAGTTTACCATCCAAATTCGCGTTCCCCTGTTTGTTCTGAAAATTGTATCCGTATTGTCGGAAAGCATTGCCCATTTAACAAAAAAACCGGCTACGCTCAACCGTGACAAATATAAAATCATGAAGCAACGCGACTGGACTTGCGATAATTTACCTCTGCAACAAGACCTTGACTTTAAGGCTGATTATGATTTGGAACGAGGGATTGCCGAGTGTGTGAAATGGTATGGCGATTTGAAGGTTCAAAACAAATAAAGCAACGGGCAGAAAAAAAAGGAGGCTGTTTCAAAAATTCTGTTATCCCACGCCCCGCGCGGGATCTCCTGAAAAACGGACTATGGTTTTGCAAGTCTTCGCTATGCTACGCCTGCAATGACGCGGGGAGGTCAAACAGCAACCGTCATTGCGAACCGCGAAGCGGTGAAGCAATCCAGAGAAAAGCCAACGGGTAAAAACTAAAGGGCGAAAGAATATTAATCCCTTCGCCCTCTTCGCTTTTATATTATGAAAAATTTTATTGTTTTTCTTCCGGTTCCGGCGGAGTTTCTTTCGTCGAATCTTCGGCAGGAATTTCTTCCGTCAAATTTTCAGCAGCGGTTTCTTCCGTTGTCTTCGTTACTTTTGTCTTCTTGGCTTTCGTTTCTTTTTCGGGAACAACAGCTTCCGGTTTCGGTTCGGAAACAACTGCTTCCGGTTCTGGAACGACGGGCGTTTTCGGAGTTTCAACGGTTGTTGTTGCTTTAGCAGTGCCTTTTCCCGTGCCGCCCCGTCTCGAACGGCGGGTTTTTGCTTTTGCTTGCGTTTTATCTTTCAACATCAACTCGTTGTAGTCCACCAATTCGATAAAACAGGTTGAAGCGTTATCGCCCAACCGGTTACCCGTCTTGATGATGCGGGTATATCCACCCGGACGGTCGCCGATTTTTTTGGAAATTTCCTGAAATAACTCCTTTACGGCGAATTTATTCGTCAAATTCCGAAACACCATACGGCGCGAATGGGTCGTATCGGTTTTACTTTTTGTAATCAGCGGCTCAATATATTTACGAAGCTCTTTTGCCTTGGCAAGGGTCGTAAAAATTCGCTTATGTTTGATCAAAGAAACAGCCATGTTTGAAAGCATAGCGTCCCTGTGTGCGTAAGTACGACCTAAATGATTGATTTTATTATTATGTCTCATTGTTATTAACTGTCTTTATCTAAGTTATATTTTGCGATATTCATTCCGAAATTAAGCCTGAGGTTCGTGAGCAATTCGTCTAATTCCGTCAACGATTTTTTACCGAAATTTCGGAATTTTAACAAATCATTCCTTTGGTATCTAACCAATTCGCCCAAAGTTTCCACATCGGCGGCTTTCAAACAATTCAACGCCCTGACGGAAAGGTTCATATCCACCAACCTTGTCTTCAGCAATTGACGCATATGCAAAGCATCTTCGTCGAACTCGTCGCTTAATTCGGAATGTCCGGTTTCCAAATGAATTTTTTCATCGGAAAACAACATAAAATGGTGAATTAAAATGCGGGCGGCGTCTTTCAATGCATCTTTCGGAAGAATTGAACCGTCGGTGGAAATTTCAATAATTAACTTTTCGTAGTCCGTTTTCTGTTCCACGCGGAAATCTTCAATCGTATATTTTACGGTGCGAATTGGGGTAAAAATCGAATCAATCGCAATCTGGTTGACGGCGTCGCCCTCTTTCCGGTTTTCTTCGGCGGGAACGTAACCGCGCCCTTTTTCCATCCGTATTTCAATGGTAAAACCGGCGTTTTTGTTTAACCGACAAATTACCAAGTCCTGATTTAAAACGTCAAACCCGCTTAAATGCTTTCCGATGTCTCCGGCTTTAAATTCTTCGGTTCCTGAAACATGGATGGTTACCGTTTCGGCGTCAATATCTTTTACGGTTTGTTTAAACCGTACTTTCTTCAAATTCAGGATGATATTTGTAACATCCTCAATTACGCCGGAAATGGTTGCAAATTCATGTTCTACGCCATCAATTTTTATGGAAGAAATGGCAAAGCCCTCTAATGAAGACAAAAGAATGCGGCGAAGAGAATTACCGATTGTAATTCCATAACCGGGTTCCAACGGACAGAATTCAAACTTCCCGTAAGTGTTGTCCGCTTCTAACATTAAAACTCTGTCGGGTTTTTGAAATGATAATATCGCCATTATGACCTTCCTTTTTTATTTAGAATATAATTCTACGATTAACTGTTCTTTAATATTCTCAGGGATATCCGTCCGATCCGGAATATGCAAATACTTCGCGCTCATAGAGGCTTTGTCGTATTCAATCCACGGATATTTGCCGTGATTTATGCCTGAAACGCTGTCAAGAATCACTTCAAGTGATTTGGCTTTTTCGCGAACGCCCACGATTTGCCCCGGTTTAACGCAATAAGAGGGGATGTTAACCACCTTTCCGTCAACCACAACGTGACGGTGCGAAACCAGTTGCCGAGCGCCTGCTCGCGTTTTAGCCAAGCCCATGCGATAAACGATGTTATCCAAACGGGATTCCAATAATTGCAAAAGCACCTCGCCGGTAATTCCTTTGGAGCGGGAAGCCTTTTCAAACAAGTTACGGAATTGCCTTTCCAATACGCCGTAAGTATATTTTGCTTTTTGTTTTTCGCGCAATTGAATACCGTATTCGGAAGTTTTTTTCTTCCGTCCGTTGCCATGCTGTCCCGGAGGATAATTTTTCTTACTGAGAATTTTATCCGGTCCGAAAATAGGCTCGCCAAATTTACGCGCAATTTTTGTTTTTGGTCCAGTGTACCTTGCCATATATTTTAAATCTTTGAATGTTTCAATCTTAAACCCTTCTTCTTTTCGGCGGACGGCATCCGTTGTGAGGAAGCGGCGTAACGTCAATGATTTCGGTTACTTCAATTCCTGCGCCGTGAATTGTTCGGATAGCCGATTCCCGACCGTTACCGGGACCTTTCACGTAGGCTTTTACTTTCCTCAAACCCAAATCATGAGCCACTTTGGCGCAATCCTGAGCCGCCATCTGGGCTGCATAAGGCGTATTCTTTTTGGAACTTCTAAAGCCCATTTTACCTGCCGAAGACCACGAAATAACTTGCCCTTCGCTGTTGGTAAGGGTAACAATAATATTGTTAAACGAAGAGTGGACGTGCAATTGACCGTTTGCGTCAACTTTTACTACTCTTTTTTTAGTTGCAACTGTTTTTTTTGCCATAACGTTATGTTAAATTGTTAATTATCATTTTGTCGCTTTCTTCTTGTTGGCAACCGTTTTCTTTTTGCCCTTGCGGGTGCGGGCATTGTTTTTGGTACTTTGCCCCCTAACGGGTAAACCAATCCGGTGACGTATTCCGCGATATGCGCCAATATCCATCAAACGCTTGATATTCAACTGAACCTCAGCACGAAGATCCCCCTCTACCTTATAACTTTGACCGATGATTTCCCGCACTGCGGACGCTTGGTCATCCGTCCAGTCCTTTACTTTAATATCTCTGTCTACTCCTGCTTCCGTCAGGATTTTGTTGGCAGAACTGCGACCTATACCGAAAATATAAGTCAACGCAATTTCGCCTCGTTTGTTTTGGGGCAAATCTACCCCCACAATTCTTATAGCCATTTTTTAAAAATTTAGCAAAAATTTACTTACCCCTGACGTTGTTTAAATCGGGGATTTTTCTTATTAATCACATATAAACGCCCTTTTCTGCGCACAATCTTCGAGTCGGCGCCGCGTTTTTTGATTGAAGCTCTTACTTTCATTTTTTATTCTTTTTAGTAGACGAGTTAATAAGTAAACGAAATTTACTCCAATTTATTTATTGCTCGTCATTATTTTTTACATTTTATTTTCCCTTGTCAACTTATTTACTTATATCTAAACGAAATCCGCCCCTTTGACAAATCATAAGGAGACATTTCCACTTTCACTTTATCGCCCGGAAGGATTTTAATGTAATGCATACGCATTTTCCCGGATATGTGGGCGGTAATTTCGTGTCCGTTTTCCAATTCGACCCTGAACATTGCGTTCGACAAGGCTTCGACAATAACGCCATCCTGTTCTATCGCTGTCTGTTTCGCCATAAAATTACTTTTTTTGTAAAACTTCTTCTATCCATTCAAACGTTGATAAAATATCCGCTTTTCCCGAACGGATGGCAACCGTATGCTCGAAATGCGCGGAAGGTTTCCCATCCCTTGTATGTACCGTCCAGCCGTCTTTTTCAAATTTTACATTTTTCGATCCTAAATTAATCATCGGTTCAATGGCGATACACATTCCTTCTTTCAACAAGGGTCCGTAACCTTTTTTCCCGTAATTGGGAACATCCGGCGCTTCATGCATATTTTTACCGATTCCGTGTCCGACCAATTCGCGTACCACGCTGTAACCCCTGCTTTCGCAGTAAATCTTGATTGCATGGGATACGTCGCCTACCCTTTTTCCTTCAACCGCATGGCTAATCCCTTCATACAAAGCCGCTTTTGTTGCCTGAAGCAGTTGTTTGGTTGCGGGCGACACTTCCCCGATTTCAAACGTGTAGGCAGAATCGCCGCAGTAGCCGTTGATTTTCACCCCGCAATCGACCGAAACAATATCGCCTTCTTTCAGCGGTTGGGCGACAGGAATTCCGTGAACCACATTTTCATTGACCGACGTGCAGATGGCATTCGGAAATCCTTTGTATCCTTTGAATAAGGGAATTCCCCCGTTATCCCGAATGTATTCTTCCGCTATTTTATCCAATTGAAGCGTCGTAATTCCCGGCGCTATTTGTTTTGCGACTTCGGCAAGCGTGGCGCCTACCATGCGGTTCGCAATACGCATCAATTCTATTTCTTCATTGGTTTTTAGATAAATCATTTTACGAATAAGCCGTACCTTGCCTTCCCTTGATTCTTCCGGATTTCAACAATCCGTCGTAATGGCGCATCAATAAATGACTTTCCACTTGTTGCAAGGTATCCAGCACAACCCCCACCAAAATCAGCAACGAAGTGCCTCCGAAGAATTGCGCAAAAGCCTGTTTAACCCCAAATATTCCGGCAAAAGCAGGTAAAATAGCGACTAATGCTAAAAACAGAGAGCCGGGAAAAGTTATTTTCGACATGATTTCATCAATATATTCGGCGGTTTTCTTGCCCGGTTTGATACCCGGAATAAAACCGTTGTTTCGTTTCAGGTCTTCCGCCATTTGCTTCGGATTAATCGTAATTGCCGTGTAGAAATACGTAAATGCGATAATCAACACCGCAAACATAAAATTATACCAAAAACTTTGATGGTCAGCCAGAGGAGCGAATATTTTCACATACCACGAATCTTGGTCGGCAGAACCGAAACCAATCAAAGTGATAGGAAGAAACATGATTGCCTGCGCAAAAATGATAGGCATCACATTCGCGGCGTTGACTTTCAAAGGAATATACTGCCGCGCACCCCCGAATTGCCGGTTGCCGATCATCTGTTTGGCATACTGAACCGGTATTCGCCTTGTTCCCTGCACCAACAGGATAGCGCCTGCAATCACAAACAGCAGGGCGACAATTTCGACCATGAAACCGATAAGCCCTCCCGCCGATTCATTCAGCCTCGAAATCACTTCCTGAAACAACGCTTGCGGCAAACGGGCGATAATACCCACCATGATGATAAATGAAATGCCGTTGCCAATCCCTTTATCCGTGATGCGTTCCCCAAGCCAAAGCACAAACATTGAACCCGCCGCCAAAATGATGGTCGATGAAAATGTAAACCACCAACCCGATGGAACGGCTGAGCCTGCCTGATTCATTTGCACATTCAGGTTAATCAAGTAAGCCGGCGCCTGAAAAATCAGAACCGCCAACGTCAGGTAACGGGTGTATTGGTTCATTTTCCGTCTTCCGCTTTCGCCTTCCCTTTGCAGTTTCTGGAAATACGGAATGGCAATGCCCAACAATTGCATCACAATGGACGCCGAAATGTAAGGCATAATCCCCATCGCCACGATAGACGCATTGGAAAAAGCGCCGCCCGAAAACATATCCAAAAGCGACATCAGCCCGCTTGAGGTTTGATTGTGCAAATACGTCAGCGCATGAGGGTCAATGCCGGGAAGCGTGATTACCGACAAAAAACGGTAAACCAAGATCAAGAGAAGCGTAATACCGATGCGGTTTCTCAGGTCTTCAATCTTCCAAATATTTTTTATGGTTTGAATTGCTCTCATTGATATATCAGAGTTTTATAACTGTTCCCCCTGCTTTGACGATGGCTTCTTCGGCTGTTTTGGAAAAAGCGTGGGCTGTGATTTCCAACGCGGAAGTAACGGCGCCTTTGGCAAGGATTTTAACTAAGTGTTTGGACGATATAAATCCGGAATCAACCAATTCGGGAAGCCCTATTTTCGCCAATTGCCGGGCGTCTGCCAATTGTTGCAGGGTTTCCAAATTAACCGCCTTGTATTCAACCCGATTAATATTTTTAAACCCGTATTTAGGTAAGCGTCGTTGTATCGGCATCTGCCCGCCTTCAAAACCGATTTTCTTGGAATATCCGGATCTTGATTTCTGCCCTTTATGTCCTCTGGTAGAAGTTCCTCCCAAACCGGAACCCGGTCCGCGACCGATTCTTTTCCGTTTTTTTACCGAACCCGCAGCAGGTTTTAAATTTGATAAATTCATATTATATTATTCATTACGAATGAATTTGATTTTTCATTCTCAATTCTCAATTTGTACTAAATGCTTCACTTTCCGCACCATTCCCAAGATAGCGGGATTTGCTTCATGTTCCACTACGCGACCGATTTTCCTCAAACCCAAAGCGTCTAAAGTTCTTTTTTGAACTTTCGGACATTTGATGCGACTTCTTACCTGTTTGATTTTTATTGTTGCCATAATCTTATCCTCCCAATTAACCATTAAATACTCTTTCTACCGAGATACCCCGATTTTGAGCTACCATCGCTGGATCCCTTAACTCGCTCAAAGCCACGATAGTCGCTTTCACCAAGTTATGCGGGTTGGACGAGCCTTTGGATTTCGCCAAAACGTCGGTAATTCCAACACTTTCCAGCACGGCGCGCATAGCGCCCCCCGCCTTTACTCCCGTACCGTGTGTAGCCGGTTTGATAAGCACTTGTGCGCCGCCGAATTTGGCTTCCTGTTCGTGAGGTATGGTACCTTTATATACGGGAACTTTTATCAAGTTCTTCTTTGCCGATTCTACGCCTTTGGCAATCGCAGCCGTTACTTCGCCTGCTTTACCTAATCCCCAGCCGACGATGCCGTTTTCGTTTCCTACAACGACGATTGCGGCAAAACTGAATGTACGCCCTCCTTTTGTAACTTTGGTTACGCGGTTGATAGCAACTAACCGGTCTTTTAATTCCAAGTCGTTTGTTGACTTTACTTTATTATCTATTGCCATTGCTTATTAAAATTTAAGTCCGGATTTACGGGCAGCTTCTGCCAATTCTTTCACTCTACCATGATATAAATAGCCGTTTCTGTCGAAAACAACGGCTTCGACGCCGGCTTCTTTCGATTTCACGGCAATCAGTTCGCCCACTTTGGAAGCGATTTCCTTTTTAGGCGCTTTTTCCTTTATTCCAAGAGAAGAAGCGGCGGCTAAAGTATGCCCGCTCAGGTCGTCGACGACTTGGGCATAAATTTGCTTGTTGCTTCTGAATACGGTTAAACGGGGACGTTCGGCGGTTCCTGAAATATGCTTGCGAACCCGTTTTTTTATTTTAATTCTTCTTAATTCCTTTGTTGTCATATTGCTATAATTATTTACTTGCCGATTTTCCGGATTTTCTGCGAACCGTTTCACCCACAAAGCGAACGCCTTTTCCTTTGTAAGGTTCGACTTTACGGAAAGAACGAATTTTGGCGCAAACCTGTCCGAGCAACTGTTTATCCGTCGATTCAAGGATAATGAGCGGGTTTTTGTTACGTTCGCTCTTTGTTTCCACCTTGATTTCGGGCGGTAACTGTAAAAAGATATTGTGCGTATAACCCAACGCAAAATCCAAGATATTACCGGTGTTTGAAACGCGGTAACCAACGCCGACCAGTTCAAGTTCTTTCTTGTAACCTTCCGAAACGCCGATCACCATATTATTAAGTAATGCGCGATAAAGACCGTGCATGGCGCGATTTTGGCGTTCGTCGTCGGGACGGGAAACCGTTAAAATGCCGTCTTTTACTGCCACCGTGATGGCGGGATTAATTTCTTGCGATAATTCGCCTTTGGGACCTTTTACCGTAACCACGTTATTTTTTTGTTCCACGGTTACTTTCGCTGGTATCGTAATGGGTAATCTTCCTATTCTTGACATACTTTCTCCTCCTTCAATTTAAGAAACATAACATAATACTTCGCCGCCGATTTTCAAATTGCGGGCTTCCTTATCCGTCATCACTCCCTTGGAAGTTGAAAGTACGGCAATACCCAGTCCGTTTAATACGCGGGGCATTTCCTTATAACCGCTGTAGCGACGCAAACCCGGCGTAGAAACGCGCTTCAGGGTTTTAATTGCGTTCACTTTATTTACAAGGTCATATTTCAGGGCGATTTTGATTGTACCCTGCGGACCTTCTTCTACAAACTTGTAATTCAAGATGTAGCCTTTGTCGAAAAGAATTTTTGTGATTTCTTTTTTCAAATTGGAAGCGGGAAGTTCCACCACTTTGTGCTTTGCTTTGATGGCGTTCCGCAACCTCGTTAGATAATCTGCAATCGGATCTGTCATAAAAATTAATATTTAAATTAATCTCCACTGCGGAGACAATATTTATATATACACGTTTGATTTTGCCGTTTGAAAAACACTTTATTTCCCGATAAAATCAGCCCTGTTTTTCCATGATTTTAATCAAAATATACAAAAAAGGGCTTGCAAAGGTAATATATTTATTTGGAAATGAAAAAACATCGGCGGAAAAATTTTAAAAAATATTATAATGATTTAAAAAAATCGTCGTCGCAAGCCAACCACCGCGTTGCGAACCGCGAAACGGTGAAGCAATCCAAAATTACGTCATGGTTTGCAATGACACACTTTCTAACTATTTATCAACCGTCTCCCCTACAAAATAAACCGGTTCGGAAGCCGCGCTCTCATTATGATACCGATCGTAAGAAGTTACGACATAATAATATCCCGTTTCTTCGCTGCCGGTGCTAATCGGAAGTTCACAAAAATTATTTTCCAAACGGACGGCGGCTAAATTTCGCGGATTTTCAATATCAACGGGAAAAATTTCGGAACGATATATATTATAAAAAACAATGTTTCCGGTATCGGTCGGAACTTTATCCCATTCGAGCAATAAAGAATTCCGGTTTTTGCGGGCGTAAATTTGTTTGGGCGTTTCGGGAAACGACCCGCTCAACCAAGTTAGCGCGGGTAAAATTGCGGGCGTCGAATAAAAGCCGGAAGAAATTTCGTCGTAAATTCCTTTTCTATTTTCCAATAAGTGACGCGCACGGAAAAAGACGTTCCCATGCGTTTGGCGATCGCGAGAATATCGAATTTGTTCGAGCAAAACCTCCGGTTTCCAACCAAACTCGTTGGCTTCCATTTGATAAAGCCCCAGTCCGGGAACGACAAAACGCTCATTGCACCGCGCCATCCAGTCGTCCACAAACGGGAAAAAGAAATCGTCGGCATAATACATCATGGGAACGATAAAATCGTGTTTTCCTTTTTGTATCCAGTCGGCAGGGTCTTGATACACGCTGTGCAAAGCCGTCCAATGCCGCCGCTCAACGCCGGGAATTTTATCATACATCGCTATCACCGAACTGCTGACTTGCACCCAAGGTTTTAAGGATTTCACCGCATCATAAGCTTCATAAACAAAACGGTTGATATTTTCCCGTCGCCAATCGGCTTTATCTTCCCCGTTGCCATAGCGCCGGTAAGTGTCCGCATCCGGGAATTGACCGGCGCTGTCGGGATAGCGGACGTAATCGAAATGGATGCCGTCGATGTCATATTCGGCAACGACTTCCTTTACCAAACCCACCAAATAATCGGTTGTTTTCGGATGTCCGGGATCGAGATACAGTGCGCCTTTGAAAGATTTTGCCATCTCTTTGTACCTGTCGGGAATAGCGAGTATCGAACGGGTTGTTTTTTGCCCTCTTCTCCTTTTTTTCCGGACAGCCGACCCCACCGGATAAACCACCATCCATGCATGACATTCCATTCCGCGTTGCCGGCAGGCGTTGATGGCATAAGCCAGCGGATCGTATTTTAGGGAGGCGTATTTTTTATCGAAATATTCGTTGGTAGGTTCTATTTTGGAGGGATAAATTACGTTGCCACGAAGGCGGGTTTGTATAAAAACCATATTGATTCCGGCGTTTTTCAATTTGTCGAGCATCCGGTCTAAATCTTCTTTTTGACGTTCAATATCCGCTCTGCTGTGCAACGGATGCTTGGGCCAGTCGAGGGCGTAATTAACCGTTATCCAAACGCCTCTTATTTCTCGTTTCGGTTGTGCGGCAAGATTGAATATAAAGCCGACGGCGAATATAAAATAAAAAATAAATTGTTTCATATGTACATTAATTTGTTTTTTCGTACGTAAATAACCGCGCAAAAGTACAAAAAAACTTCTTTGTCGGCATCAAAAAGAGATTAATTCTTTTTTGAATTCGTCGGAGGGATAAAATACCCTAAATGGGGTATTGCAGGGATTTTCCGAACGCTTTACCTTTGTACGCGAAAACAACGGTTCGTATTCTCTACGAAATTATATAAGGCTACCAAAAATATACTTGCTTTTTTTTTCATGCTGATGAGACGGTTTTAACGGCGGTGGCTTGTCTGCCGCCCGAAAACCGTTTTTTGATTGTACGCAAAAGCGCGAAGTAATATTTTAAAAACTTCGCGTCTTCGCACTTTCGCGGGCATAAAATTCACAACATCTTCCGCCGCAGCTCAAAATCCCGCCCCAGATACTTTTCCCTGACAACCGGATTGGCAGCCAACTCTTCCGCAACTCCCCGATACAGGACTTTCCCCTCAAAAAGCAGATACGCCCGGTCGGTAATACTCAAAGTTTCGTGTACATTGTGGTCGGTAATCAGGATGCCAATGTTTTTATGTTTCAGTTTGCCCACAATTTGTTGAATGTCCTGCACGGCAATCGGGTCGACGCCGGCAAAAGGCTCGTCCAGCATGATAAATTTCGGGTCTATCGCCAAGCATCGCGCAATCTCTACCCTGCGCCGCTCGCCGCCCGACAGTTGGTCGCCCAAACTCTTGCGGACTTTCTGTAAACCGAATTCGGCGATCAGGCTCTCCAATTTTTCCTTTTGATAATCAGCCGGATGTTCCGTCATCTCCAAAACGGCAAGGATATTGTCTTCGACCGACAGTTTCCTGAACACCGACGGCTCCTGCGCCAGATAGCCGATGCCGTGCCGCGCCCGCTTGTAAACCGGAAATTTGGTGATGTCCTTGTCGTCCAAAAAAATCTTCCCTTCGTTGGGCGTTATCAACCCCGCCGTCATGTAGAAAGTGGTTGTTTTTCCTGCGCCGTTAGGTCCGAGCAGACCGACGATTTCGCCTTGTTTCACATCAATCGAAACATGGTTTACAACCGTGCGGTTGTGGTAGCGTTTCACTAAATCTTCGGTGCGGAGTGTCATTTTTTCCATGTAAATTATTTATTCAAGTTAAATTGCCGTTACCAGCAAAGGCGAAGCCTGATGCAATTCGGAGAATACCGCAACGCGATTTTCCAACGGCAAAGAAACAAAAAATAAAAATAACCGCAAAAAATAACTACATTTGCGTCCGTAAATGTAAACGGATTGCTTGATTTTTCAAACAAAAATGAATACTTTAGAAAAATTCGGAGAATATATGATACTCATATTCAGAACGCTTGCGATACCCGATCGCTGGAGCGTTTTTTTCCGGCAAACACTGAAAGAAACCTATAAACTCGGCGTCGATTCGCTGTGGATCGTTATTTTCATATCCATATTTATCGGGGCGGTAATTACCATGCAAGTATCCCTGAATATCCGCTCGCCGCTTATTCCCGATTTTACAACGGGTTACATTGCCCGCGAAATCATTCTACTCGAATTTTCATCCACCATCATGTGTTTGATATTAGCCGGAAAAGTGGGGTCGAATGTCGCTTCCGAACTCGGAACGATGCGCGTTACCGAGCAAATCGACGCCCTCGAAATTATGGGAGTAAACTCAGCCAATTACCTGATATTACCCAAATTGGTTGCGTTCATCCTGTTTATTCCCGTGTTGGTCATCATCAGCATGTTTTTTGGCATCATCGGCGGATATTTGATTGCATTTACAACGGATATGCTGACGGTCGCCAAATACGAATACGGTCTGCGTTACTGGTTTTCAGCCACTTATATCGGCTATTCGATTATAAAATCAATGGTATTTGCTTATTTAATCGTTTCAATCGCTTCTTTTTTCGGATATTACGTAAAGGGAGGCGCTTTGCAGGTCGGCAAAGCCAGCACCGATTCGGTGGTAACGAGCAGCGTACTTATTTTGACTTTCGACTTGATAATAACGCAATTAATGCTTTCCGGGCGATGATGCAAAGTGGGAAAATAAATTTTACGGTATTTTGTAATTTTTTAGTTATATTTGCATCCCAAATCGAAAAGATGACTTATCCTGCGCAGGATAAGTTTAATTAACTTAAGTAAACGCGGTTCGTTTGTTTATTAAGCATACAAACCCGGAGGATTTACCGGATATTTTGAAAGAAGAATATGCGGTAGCGTTTCGGTATGATGCGGAGAGTTTACGAGAATACGAAAATCGCGAAACGATGAAGCAATCCAGATTAATCATTATTGAAAAAATGATAGAGGTTCGGCATCTAAACAAATCATTTGAAGGCAAAGAAGTTTTGAAAAACGTTTCGATGTCTTTTGAAAAAGGAAAAACCAATTTGATTATCGGTCGAAGCGGGTCGGGAAAAACGGTTTTGATGAAAAACCTGATTGGCTTGGTGCACCCCTCTTCGGGCGAAATTTTTTACGACAGCCGAAACCTGACCGCAATGACCGGAAAAGAAGTAAAGGCGCTTCGCCGCGAAATGGGGATGCTGTTTCAAAGTTCGGCGCTTTTTGATTCGATGACCGTATTAGAAAACGTGATGTTTCCACTCACCATGTTCACCAGCGACAGCCGGAAAGATCGCGAAAAACGGGCAATGTTCTGCTTGGAAAGGGTAAACCTCGCCGACGCCGGCGACCTGCGTCCCGGAGAAATCAGCGGCGGAATGATGAAACGGGTAGCCATCGCCCGCGCCATCGCCATGAACCCGGCTTATTTGTTTTGCGACGAACCCAATTCGGGTTTAGACCCGAAAACTTCCCTGATTATCGACGACCTGATACACGATATTACAAAGGAATACAACATAACGACCGTGATTAATACCCACGATATGAACTCGGTGATGAATATCGGCGAAAATATTGTTTTTATCAGCGAAGGGCGGAAAGCGTGGGAAGGAAGCAAAGAAAACATCATGACCTCGACCAATGCGGAATTGAACGATTTTGTGTTTGCTTCCGATTTATTCAAAAAAGTGAAAGAAGTGGAAAGTTTTACCAATGAAGAGGGTTAATTTGAAAATAGCGGGCGTATTGTTGGCGGCGGTTTTCGTAATGTCTGCCTGCGGAAGAAGGCAATATGCGGTAAAAAACGTCGAGGCTGTTCGCGTGGAAATGGACGGCGCGTGGGAGCCGCTTGCCGCTACGCCCATGCGGGCGCTGGTCGATTCCCTTCGCGCAGAAACGGCGGGGGAAATCTCGGCGGTCATCGGAACTGCCGAGCGAACGTTGACCAAAGGCAAACCCCAAAGTCTGCTGGGCAATTTCGTTGCCGACGCCGTTTTTGATTATGCCGCCGGCTTGTGGGGAGCGGTCGATTTTGCGGTGGTTAATCTTGGGGGCATTCGCAGCAGTCTGCATCGGGGGGAGATAACGGTCGGGAATATGTATGAGGTGTTCCCGTTCGACAACCGGATTGTTTTGATCGAATTGCCGGGGCGGGCGGTGGAAGAATTTTTCGCCGTCGTCGCGGAAAAAGAGGGCGAAGGGTTATCGAAAAATATAGCGTTTGTGATTAAAGACAAAAGCGTTCGGTCGCTGAAAATCGGCGGACAACCCGTCGACGGGAATAAAAATTACCGGATAGCGACCATTAATTACCTTGCTGAAGGCAACGATGGGATGGAGGTTTTTACGAAAGCGGTAAAAGTTATGGATTCCGGCGTGTTTGTGCGCGACGCTCTGATAGAACATGTCAAGCGGCTGACTGCGGGGAACAATGCGGTTGATGCGGGGTTGGATGATAGGGTAGTGGTGTTGTAGAAAGAATGAGAATAATAGCATTAATATTGTTTATTCCTAAAATTGTATACATCCGGTTTATCGGAACACATGCCGAATATAGGAAGATTAAAGATTGTTCAACAATATAAAATAATCCATACTATGGAACCCGCAAACAAAATAGAGCAAGCCATTATGCCGTTCAAAGTGCAGCAACTGGCGGAAGTGATTATGCAAAAAAAGCGCATTGGACTAACGGACGCCCTCCATTATTTGTACGGGACAAATCTTTATCGGCAATTGGATTCCGACGAAGCCAAATGGTGGTATATGAGCGGGGCGGCATTATACGAAATCATAGAATCCGAAAAGAAAGAGCAAAAACGCTTGTTGAGAAACCGGAAATTATCGCTCTTTCTTATTTTTTGTATCGAAAATTACAAGAATTATACCCACCGACCTACGGAAGAGGTGTTGACCCTTTTTTCCACCCGTCGGGTTTTGCGGTTTTTGCGGGAAAACTACGATGTGTTGCATACACAGGGCAAAGAGTATATTATGGAAGAAATAAAAGGATTTTTAGAACATGGGGGAAAATGAAACTTTATCACGGAAGCCTTACCCCAAGCGTGGAACAGCCGGATTTATCCCAATGTTACCCCGCTACCGATTTCGGAAAAGGGTTTTACGCCACAACAAGCTTTGAGCAGGCAAAAAAATGGGCGCTTTTGAAGCAAAAACGCTTGCAGGCTACCGATGCTTATGTGTCCGAATACGAAATGGACGACCGGGTATTACGGTCGGATAAATATATTATCAGGGTTTTTACCGGCGCTGCGGATGATTGGCTGCAATTCGTAACCGATAACCGAAAAGGTCGTCAGTCCGAGTTTTACGACTTGGTTATGGGACCTGTCGCCAACGATTCTTTATACGCTACATTGTTGCTTTATGAACAGGAGGTGTTATCGGCGGCGACTGCGATTGAACAGTTGAAGACGCATAAATTATTCGATCAATTGTCTTTTCATTCCGATAAAGCTGTGCAAACGCTGCGATTCATAAAATCAATCGTAATATAATCATGATTTCCGCGTATCCCATTATAAAAACAAGGTTTGTGAAAACAATTACATGTTATATTCTTCTAATAATTTCCTGCCTGCTGCCTGCCGCAAGTCGGGCGCAGGAAAAGCGGCTCGTCGTCCTACACATTAACGACACGCACAGCCGCATCGAATCGTTTCCCGAAAACGGGGAGGTTTATTCCGATAAAGGCGGCATGACGCGATTAGATAATTACGTCAACACCGTCCGCCAAGAAGCCGAAAACGTCCTGCTTTTCCACTGCGGCGACCTCGTGCAGGGAACGCCTTATTTCAACTACTACAAAGGATACGCCGAAATTGCCGCCGCCAACCTGATGCGCACCGATGCCGCTTGCCTCGGCAACCACGAGTTTGACAACGGCACGGAGGTCCTCGCCCGAATGCTCCGGCAGGCGCAATTCCCGTTCATCGCCACAAACCTTGATTTTTCGGGTACGCCGGTGGACGGGCTGACAAAAAAATATCACATCATCGAACGCGGCGGAATAAAAATCGGCATCATCGGATTAACCATTGACCCACGCGGACTGGTCGCCAAATCCAATGCGGCGGGAGTAAAATACCTCGACCCGGTTGATGCGGCTAATGCAACAGTTGCGTTCCTGAAAAACCGGAAAAAGTGCGATTTAATCATTTGCCTTTCCCATCTGGGTTATTATCCCGATGAAGAGCGTATCGGCGACATCACGCTGGCTAAAAAAAGCCGCCACATCGACCTGATACTCGGCGGACATACCCACACTTTCATGCCCGAACCCGACCGGCGAACAAATGCGGACGGGCGCGAAGTAATCATCAATCAAACGGGAGCCTACGGCGTCTATGTCGGACGTCTTAACATTATATTTATGGAGGAAATAAAAAAATGACAAAAACAAAAAAAATTTGCAGGCTGACATTAATCGGTTGGCTGTTTATCTCCGTTTCAATCTATGCGCAAAGACAGCCCGCGTTATACCAACAAGCCGATGCGGTGAAAATGAAACATTGGGTCGATTCGGTTTTCGATGCGATGAGTTTTGAGGAAAAAATCGGGCAGTTGTTTATCATCATGACAAACCCTGTCCCATCGCACGACGCCAAAATCCTGAAAAATATCAGGGAACAGAAAATCGGCGGAGTCATTTTTTCCACCGGCACGTTGGAAGATTGCGCCCGGAATATTAATTTCTACCAGCAAGCGGCGCGGATTCCCCTGTTGATGACCATCGACGGGGAATGGGGGCTATCCATGCGCATCAAAAATACGCCCCGATTTCCCAAAAACATGATGCTTGGCGCGATTACGGACAACCGGCTCATTCAACATTTCGGGACGGAAGTCGCGCGTGAATGTCGGGAATTGGGCATACACATTAATTTTGCGCCGGATTTGGATGTAAACAGCAACCCCATCAATCCGGTAATCGGCGTCCGCTCGTTCGGCGAAAACCACCGGCATGTCGCCGAAAAGGGCATTGCCTATTCCCGCGGGCTGGAGGGCGGCGGCGTGATGTCCGTAGGAAAACATTTTCCCGGACACGGCAATACTTCCACCGATTCGCACAAGACTTTGCCCGTCGTCGACGACTCGCGGCGACACATCAACGAGGTTGACTTATACCCCTTTAAGGAATATATCAAGGAGGGTTTTGCGGGCGTGATGACGGGGCATTTGTCCGTCCCCGCGTTGGATAAAACGTCCAAGATGCCTACCTCCCTGTCGCCTGCGATTGTAAATAAATTACTGAAAAAAGACCTGCTATTCAAAGGATTGACGTTCACCGACGGGCTGAATATGCAAGGCGCGTCCATCAAAAGAAGCAACTGCGTGCAGGCTTTGGTGGCAGGAAACGATATCCTGCTGTGTCCGGCAAATCCGGTTGCGGAAGTTGCGGCGGTAAAAAGAGCCGTCGAAACGGGCGTTATCAGTTTATCGGACATCGAAGAAAAGTGCCTGAAAGTGTTGCAATACAAATACATCTTGGGTTTAAACAGGCTGAAACCGGTGGAAACGAAGGGCATCAGCGAACGGATTAATTCATACTATTCCAAATGGCTGGTGCAGAAACTGAACAACGAAGCCGTTACGCTTTTGAAAAACAAAGAGGAACTTATCCCGCTGAAACAATTAAAGAAAAAAATAGCTGTCCTTTCCATCGGCGCGGCAAACGGGCAGGCTTTTCAAAACAGGCTGTCGCTCTACGGCGCAGTCGATTTTTTCAACCTGAGCCGGAGCGAAGCGAGTAGCGGCGCGGCAAAAGTCTTTGCGCGATTGAGGGGATACGACGAAATCATTTGCGCGATATATTCCGCCAAACAATCCGACCTCCCGCAACTGCAAATCTTGGCAAGAAGCACGAACATCCACCTGTGTTTCTTCACTTCGCCTTATTCTATCGCACGGTTCAAGCAGTGCGTCCCCGCCGCCCGGTCGGTCATCGCCGCATACGAAGACACGCCCGGAGCGCAACAAGCCGCCGCCGAACTGATTATGGGCGGCATTCCCGCCAAAGGCAAACTGCCGGTGAGCGTTTCCGGTTTGTTTAACTGCGGCGACGGGCTGGAAACGCAAAAAATAAGGCTTTCCTATCAGGAAGCAATCGAAGCCCGCATGTCGTCCGAAATATTACGGAAAATAGAGCCGATTATCAATGAAGGCATTGAAAACCGCGCCTTTCCGGGCTGTCAGGTTTTGATTGCCAAAGACGGCGTTGTCGTGTATAATCGCTCGTTTGGGTCGTTTGATTACACCGATTCGCGCCCCGTCCGAGATACGGATGTTTACGACGTGGCTTCGCTAACCAAAGCCGTCGCCACGCTTCCCGCCGTGATGAGGCTCTACGATATAAAAAAATTGTCTTTGACCGACAAACTCAGCCGCTATGTTCACAAACTGAAGAAGACGGATAAACAGGACATTACCGTCAAGGCGGCGCTGTTGCACGAAACCCGTTTGCCGGCGACGATGTCGTTCTTCCGCTCGCTCACCGAATCAATGGTTTCGAGCCGCCCTGTTCCCGGTATTGACAAGCAAGTGGCAGACCGGTATTATATCAAATCGGATTTTCATAAGGATGTAATAGACGAAATCGCCCAAGCACCACTGAGGAATAAAAACGGTTACCTTTACAGCGATTTGAATTTCATGCTCTTGAAAGAAACGGTGGAAAATATTACCCGCCTGCCGCTTGACGATTTCTTGTACAATTGGTTATATGCCGGTTTGGGCGCTAATTACACCGACTTTTTACCGTTAAGGACAATCCCGAAAGTAAATATTGCTCCCACCGAACACGATAAAACTTGGCGGAAACAACTCCTGACCGGTTATCCGCACGACGAAGCCGCTGCCGTAATGGGCGGCATTTCGGGAAATGCCGGTCTTTTTTCCAATGCCAACGACTTGGCTAAAATACTGCAAATGTTCTTGTATAAAGGAGAATACGGGGGCGAGAAATATTTGAGCCGCGAAACCGTCGACCTGTTTACCAAAACCAAAAGCCTGCGCAGCCATCGGGGGCTGGGTTTCGACAAGCCCGACCCGAAAAACCCAGGTAAAAACACAAGTACTTCCGCATCTGCGTCCACCTTCGGACACACCGGCTATACTGGAACCTGTTTTTGGGTCGATCCCGACGCCAACCTGATATACGTATTCCTCTCCAACCGTGTTCATCCTTCGCGAAAACACTATCAACTGTCGCTGCTGAAAATCCGTGAACGCATACACGACGTCATTTATGAAGCAATCAACAACCGCTTTTCTTATTGAATATTACATATAATACAAAACCGGCGATAACCAACGACAAACCAACCGCCAATGTCGTGTTGGTTGTTTTTTTAAGAAAAAACGGGATTATCAGGCATAATTCGCCGGATAATAATAGGGCGGTTCCGCAGTTTTTTAGCAGGGCGGTGCGTTTCAGTTTATTTTTTATCATTAGTTCGTATTATTTTTTCTGGATTGCTTCAGGCTTCGCCTTCGTAATGACGGGCTTTTTGCGCGGCTTCGCGGACAAACGCCCTTTGTTAGCACACACAAACGCCCTTGCGCCGCTTTATTCCCTAAAATAAACCCGCTTCACCCGCGGCGAAACGGAAGTCAAAATCTCATAAGGAATGGTTTGCAATTGATTAGCCAAATCGGTAACGGTGATTTCCTTTCCGAAAATAATGGCTTCGTCGCCTTCTTCCGCGTTGGCGTCCGTAACGTCCGCCATGCAAATATCCATGCAAATATTGCCGATAAAGGGGCATTTTTTCCCATTCACGAATACTTGCCCAAACCGGTTTCCCAGCCGTCGGTCCAAGCCGTCGGCATACCCAACGGGCAGGCAGGCTATGCGGGAAACGCGCGTCAGAGAGCCGTTGCGCCCATAGCCTACAGTCTCGCTTTTCCCAACCTCGCGGATTTGCAGGATGCGGGTTTTGAGCGTTGCAACCGGTTCCAAAACCTGCGAACCCGCCGCCGAAATCCCGTACAAGCCGACGCCCAGCCGCACCATATCCATCTGCGCTTCAGGAAAACGTTCTATGCCTGCCGAATTGAGAATGTGCTTGAGGACGGGGTAGTCAAGTTCCTTTTCCAGCAGGGTCGCCGTTCCTGTGAAATGCTTGATTTGCGCCTGCGTGAAACCGTCCAAATCCGGCGAATCGCTCCCCGCCAAATGGGAAAAAACCGATTTTACCGCAATGCCCTGCTGACCGTCCAACTTTTCGACCAGCGCGGGAATATCGTTTGCGCCGAACCCCAAACGGTTCATGCCGGTATCAAATTTAATGTGAACCGGATAGTGCAGGATGCCGCGCCGTTCGGTTTCCCGGACGATGGCGTCGAGAATATTCCGGTTGTATATTTCCGGTTCCAAGCGGTATTCAAACAGGGTTGCGAAAGCGTGTTCTTCGGGGTTCATCACGAGTATCGGCACGGTGATACCTTCGCGCCTCAACTCCGCGCCTTCGTCGGCAAGCGCCACCGCCAGATAATCAACGCCGTGTTCCTGCAAAGTTTTAGCCAATTCGTAAGAACCCACGCCGTAACCAAACGCCTTGACCATGCAAATGATTTTCGTTTCCGGTTTCAGGAAAGAACGGAAATGTTGCAGGTTGTGGATTACCGCGTCGAGACTGACTTCCAGCACCGTCCGGTGGGCTTTTTCTTCCAACTGTTCGGAAATACGCTCGAAGCGCGATTGGCGCGAGCCTTTGATGAGTATAATGGAATCTTTCAGCGTGCGCCAATTCCCCGAATCAAGGAAACTTTCCGTAGTCGGATGAAATTCCTTTTCCATGTCGAACAAATTGGAATGGGACATCAGGCTGGGACCAATGCCGATGATGCGCTCCACCTTTTCCTTCCCGACCATTTCCGCCACTTTCCGGTAAAACGCGGCGGGAACCATGCCCGACTGGAGGATGTCGGACAGTATCAACACCCGTTTCAGGCGGTTGCCCGCCGAGCGACGTTTCATGAAATCCAGCGCGATAGCAAGGGAATTGATATCGGAATTATAAGTATCGTTAATCAGAATATTGTTGCGAACGCCTTTATTAACGTCCAACCGCATGGCTACGGGTTCGAGCGCGGCGAAGCGGTGAAAGTCGGCGAACGCAGGGAAAAGGGCGAGCAGGAGGGCTAAACAGTGGATGGCGTTTTCGATGGAAGCCTCGTCGGTGAACGGGATTTGTATCGTGCTGCGAACGCCGTGCTGCGCGTAGGCGATGATGGTTTTGTCGAATCGTTTGTCCGTTTCGACGATAAACAGGTCGGCGTTGGGGTTGGTTTTCGACCAAGCGAATGTTTTATGGAGCAGTTTTTTCTTTTCCATGCAGTGTTTTACCGGCATTTGATCTTCGTTGTAAATGATTGTTTCCGCGTGTTGGAACAGGATTAGTTTTTCGAGGCATTTTTCTTCCATAGAGGAAAAGTTTTCCTGATGCGCGTCGCCGATGGTTGTGAAAATACCGGCGGTGGGGCGGATAATCTCTTCCAAACGTCGCATCTCGCCCGGCAGGGAAATACCGGCTTCAAAAACGCCCAGTTCGGATTGCTCGTTCAGTTGCCAAACCGAGAGGGGAACGCCCGTTTGGGAGTTGTAGGAGCGAGGGGAGCGGACAATCGCCGATTGATCATGCAGCAGTTGGTAGAGCCATTCCTTCACGACCGTTTTGCCGTTGCTGCCGGTGATGCCGACGATGGGAATATTGAACCGCCGACGGTGGTGAGCAGTTAGTTGCTGCAAAGCGGAAAGTGTGTCGGCGACCCGAAGCAGGTTGGCTTTCGGCATCTCGTCCATGCCCGCAAACGAATGTGCGGTAACGAAATTGCGGACGCCTTTTTCGTAGAGGTTGCGGATGTATTTGTGTCCGTCGTTCCGGTCGGTGGGCAGAGCGAAAAACAGGCTGGCGGCGGGGTCGGAGAGCGAGCGGCTGTCGGTCAGCAGGATTTGAATGTCGGCGGCATTTTCGGAATGAAGGGCGGGGGTTGCTTTGATGATTTGGCTGATTTCGCGGATGGAATAGTTCATGTTTAGTGAAATGATTAGTGATTAATGATTAATTTTCTGGATTGCTTCATCGCTACGCGGTTCGCAATGACGCAACGGGGTTACAAACCGTACACATTTGCGAGCGAAGCGAAGCAATCCAGACTTAGCCCGACGTAGCGCGGACGTTATGCCGAGCAGGGTACAAACCCTTTCAAAGCCTCATACAACATCCGAACCGGCAGCCCCATCACATTATAAAACGAGCCTTCCAAATGCTCAACCCCCACATATCCAATCCATTCCTGAGCACCATATGCCCCCGCTTTGTCAAACGGCTTGTATTTGCGCACATAATAGTCAATTTCATCGTCCGACAAAGCGGCAAAGCGAACTTTGGAAACGGCAAAGAAAGACGTTTGCTTCCGCAGGCTCGTCAGGCAAACGCCGGTAAATACCTCGTGCGTATTGCCGGAAAGCGCGTGCAGCATGGATTTCGCCTCCGCTTCCGACGCCGGTTTCCCGAAAACTTTACCGGCAGACCAAACAATCGTGTCGGCTGTGATTAACAGCGTATCGTCGCGCATCAAAGCCCGGTAGGCATTGGCTTTCAGTTGTGCGAGGTAAAGCGGAATTTCCTCTCTTTGCAAAGCGGCGGGGTAGGATTCTTCAATGCCGGGCAGCGTTTTTGTTTCAAACGGAATATCCAAGCCCGCCATCAACTCCTTGCGCCTTGGCGAATTGGACGCCAAAATAATTTGGTATTTACCAGCCAAATGCTTCATCGTCGTGCATCCAAATCCCGTGAACTTTCAATACCTGCTCGATAATATCGCGCCCAACGCCTTTCCCGCCTTCTTTCGGGGAAATGTAGCGGGCAATCGCCTTGATTTCGGGCGCGGCGTCGGCGGGACAAGCAGGCAATCCCGCCGTTTTCATGATTTCGTAATCGGGAATATCGTCGCCGACATAACAGATTGCTTCCGGTGGCAAGCCTGTTTTTGCCATGAAATCGCGGAACTTCTCAATTTTGTTTTTAGCCCGCAGGTAAATATGCTGAAAACCCAATTTGCCGAAGCGAATCCCTACGGCTTCCGATTCGCCGCCGGTGATAATGCCGAGTTGAAAGCCTTTTTTAACGGCTAATTGCATGGCATAACCGTCTTTGGTATTCACAATTCGCATCGGCTCACCGCTGGGGTGCAGCGGGATGGATTCCGGCGACAGGACGCCGTCGACGTCGAAGACGAAGGCGCGGATTTTTTGTAAGTCGTAGTTTATCATATATGAATGTTTTTAAGAACTAAGAGTTTTCATTATTCTTAGTTCTCATATTTTCCTTGCTCCCTCGCCAATCACCACATCATACATTTCAGGCTTCGTGTGAAATGCCTGCTCGTATGCTTCGGTCGCCCCCTTGAGGAACGCATCCGCTTTATCCGCTTTCACCAAATTAATCGTGCAGCCGCCGAAACCGCCGCCCATGACGCGGGAACCGGTTACGCCGTATTGCCGCGCTTGTTCGTTCAGGAAATCCAGTTCGGGAGAACTGACCGTATATTTTTTGCTCAACCCATCGTGCGTTTCATACATTTTCCGCCCGACGGTTTCGTAATCGCCTTTTTGCAGGGCTTCGCAAGCGTCGAGCAAACGCTGGATTTCTTCAATCACAAATTCCGCGCGGACGTAATCCGTTGCGTCTGTTCGGTCTTTCATCTCTTGCAGCAGGTCGGGCGTGGCGTCGCGAAGCAGTTTCACTTCGGGATGTTTCCGGGCGATTTCGGCGACGACCCTTTCGCACGACTCACGGCGTTTGTTGTATTCGCCGCCGACAGCCAAATTGTGTTTCACACAACTGTTGATTAGCGTCAATTTGTAGCCATCGGGGAAAAACGGCACGTATTCATACGCCAGCGACCGGCAATCCAAGCGGAGCAACGACCCCGCCCTGCCCAAGCAGGAAATAAACTGATCCATGATGCCGCATTTTACGCCCACGTAGTTGTGTTCCGTAGCTTGCCCGATTAATGCCAATTCCTGACGGGTAAACCCAAAGTTAAACGTATCGTTCAATGCAAATCCCACCGCGCTTTCCAACGCTGCCGACGACGACATGCCCGCCTCCAGCGGAACGTCGCCCGAAACAACGGCGTCGAAACCCGCAATTTCCCGTCCCCTTTTGTTCATTTCCCGGCAAACGCCGAAAATATACTTTGCCCAGCCTTCTTTCGGCTTATCCTCTTCGCGCAAGCCAAATTCCGCCTGCTCGTTCAAATCTAGTGCGAAAACCCGCGCTTTGTACAAACCGTTGGGCTTGATTTTGCAATATATCGCCTTATCTACTGCGCCGGGGAGTACAAAACCCCCGTTGTAATCGGTGTGTTCCCCGATGAGATTGATTCTGCCGGGGGCAGTGT
This sequence comes from Dysgonamonadaceae bacterium, assembly GCA_031260045.1. Lineage (GTDB taxonomy): Bacteria > Bacteroidota > Bacteroidia > Bacteroidales > Azobacteroidaceae > Azobacteroides. Next base: position 28,144 of record JAIRKO010000012.1, read on the forward strand.
ATAAAACGCCGCCGTCCCCGTACAAACCGCTGAATTGTTCTTGGATTTTTGTTGTATTCATGATATTAAAAGGTTAAATGTTGGGTGCAAAAGTACAAAAATTACTTAAACAAAATTAGTAACAATTCGTGTATTAGTGGCAACTATTATTTTTTTAGTTGCTACTAATGCACGAATTAACCAAATAAAATTCACATTTCTCCGCCCGAAGAAACAACTAAATTTTCACCGGCTTGGCGCACGCCCAAACCTGCATCAATCCGTCCTTTTCACACTCTTCACTCCTTTAATTTTCTGCAAACGGTTGATTAGGGTATTAATATCGTCTGTGTCGCAGATGGTAACTTCGATGGTGCCGCCAAAAACCCCGTCGCCGGAAGCGAGGGTTAATTTCTTCACATTGACCGACAAATCATCGGCGATAGCCCGCGCGATTTCGCTTAAAATGCCTATCCGGTCAATCCCTTCCACTTCTATGCTGCGGGGAAACGAAAAGGCTTTGTGTCCTGCCCATTCGCAGGAAATAATCCGGTCGCCGAAACGGGTTTTCAGCGTAAGCGCTACAGAACACGAGTGTTTGTGAATTTCCAACCGGTTGTCGTCGCGGACAAAACCCACCACATCGTCGCCGGGAAGCGGATTGCAGCAGGAAGCGGCAATATAATTTTTCTGGAAATTTTCTTCCTCAAGCACATATGTTTTCCCCCGATCAATTTCACGGACGCCGGTCGTATTCGCCGTCGGGCGGTTATCCGTATTTTCTTTGGTAACCAAACCGACATTGAAAGCCTGCTTCATAAGTTTCATGAGGTAATTGCTTGATTTTTCTTTCAGTATCTTTTTGAGGTTTTCAGGTAATAAATCCACCTGTTTTTCGGCGAGCGAGAAATATAAGTCCTCTTTTTTGGGATAGCCGTAAGACGCGAGTAATTTATCAATGATTTGGATGGATATTTCCACGTCGGCTTTCAGGAAAATATCGTCAAGTATCTGTTCGCCCTCCTTGATTTTCTCTTTTTTCCGCTTCTTCAACGAGGATTCGATTTTGGTTTTGGCTTTGGCGGTTGTTACGAACCCAAGCCATTCCGGAAAAGGCGATTGCGAGCGGGAAGTGAGGATTTCCACCTGATCGCCCGAATTGAGTTGGTGGCTCATGGGAACCAAGCGGTGGTTCACTTTTGCGCCGATGCAATGATCGCCCACATTGGTATGGATTTCGTAGCCGAAATCGAGTGCGGTCGCGCCCTGCGGCAAGGTTTTGATTTCCCCTTTGGGCGTGAAAACGAATATCTCGGAAGCGTAAAGGTTGAGTTTGATGGTGTCGAGGAAGTCCATGGCGTTGGGGCTGGGGGCTTCGAGAATATCCTGAATGCGTTCGAGCCAGCGGTCTAATTCGGTTTCTTCTTCGATTTGCGCCACGTTGCCGTGTTCCTTGTATTTCCAATGGGCGGCGAAACCTTTTTCCGCGATTTCGTCCATTTTGGCGCTTCGGATTTGTATCTCAATCCATTGCCCGTCGGGACCCATGGCGGTGAGGTGCAACGCCTGATAACCGTTGGCTTTCGGACGGCTCACCCAGTCGCGGATGCGGTCGGGGCGCAGTTTGTAAAGATCCGTAACGGCAGAATAAATGTCCCAACACTGTTTTTTTACGTCGACATTTGATTTCGGCTCGAAAACAATTCGGACGGCAAAAATATCGTAGATGTCCTCAAACTCTACCTTTTTCACCTGCATTTTGTTCCAGATGGAATAAATGGATTTGACCCTCTTTTGCATCCGGTAGCGGATGCCCAACTCGTCTAATTTCGGGTGAAGCGGGGCGGCGAAATGCCCGTAAATCTCTTCTTGGTTTTTAGCCGACGCCGCGAGTTTCTGCTCAATTTGCCGGTATTCTTCGGGATGTTCGTATTTGAAACTGAGGTCTTCCAGTTCCGATTTGATGGCGAAAAGACCGAGTCGGTGAGCCATCGGCGCGTATAGATACATTGTTTCGCCGGCGATTTTATACTGTTTGGCAGGTAGCAGGGCGCCCAGCGTCCGCATATTGTGCAGGCGATCGGCTATTTTTATCAGGATTACCCGGATGTCGTCCGACATGGTGAGCAAGAGTTTGCGCATGTTTTCGGCTTGCGCAGATGCGGCTTCTGCGAAAATGCCGCCGGATATTTTCGTTAGTCCGCCGACGATTTGCGCAATTTTATCCCCGAAAAGGTTGCGAATATCTTCCACCGTGTAGTCGGTATCTTCCACAACATCGTGCAGGAGCGCGGAACAGATGGAAGTTGAGCCGAGACCCATTTCCTCGCTGACAATGAGGGCGACAGCCAGCGGGTGCATGATGTAAGGCTCGCCCGAACGCCTTTTCACCCCTTTGTGAGCCTGATTGGCAAACAAAAAAGCCTTGTCGATTATTTCAAACTTTTGCCGGTGGTTTGAGCGGGAGTAGCTTTCTATCAACCGTTCAAAAGCGGTTTGAACCATTTTTTCTTCGCCGGTTGTGTCGGGGATGCGTGCGTCCATGTGGAAAGTGTCATATTTTGGGTACTAAGATATACTGCCCCTCTCTCAACGCCGAATTTCTCGTGTTGTTCAGGCGCATCAAATCGGAGGCGTCGTAGCCCGAAAACTTTTTGGCGATTATATAGTAAGATTCTCCGGGCTGAACTTGATAGGAGGTTGTTTCGATGTTTCCGATTGTCGGCACAGCGCGGGTTTTCGCCGGTTGGGTTGCGACGTTTTCAACGACAGGCGGCGGACTTTGCGCGTTGGAACTTGCCATCGCGGGTTCTTTTTCCGCGAAAGCGTAAGCGAGCGAGGTAGGCAGTTTCAAGACATACGGTTTTCCGTTTCCGGGAATAACGTCTCTTCTGTATTGCGGGTTCAACGCCCTGAGTTCTTCTATGCTGATGTTCAGGACGGCGGCAATCCGGCTAAAATCCATTCGCCGGTTAATCATTACGGTATCCGTTGCGACGGGCGTTTCCATTTTAGCCGGATAGAGTTGGTGGTAGGCATAACAATTCATCATGTAGTTGGCGGCGATGAAAAGCGGGACGTAAACCCTTGTTTCGCGGGGAAGGTACTGGTAAATCTGCCAAAAATCCTTTTTCCCGTTCGACCGGCGGATGGCTTTGTTCACGTTTCCGGCGCCGCAATTGTAGGCGGCGATTACCAAATTCCATTCGCCGTAAATATCAAACAGGTCTTTCAAATAACGGCAGGCGGCGTCGGTCGATTTTACCGGATCCATCCGATCGTCAACCAGACTGTTGATTTCCAGCCCGTAACTCTTTCCGGTAGCTATCATGAATTGCCACAGTCCGGCTGCGCCCCGTCGGGAACGGGCGGTTGGGTTCAAAGACGATTCCACGATGGTTAGGTATTTCAGTTCCAGCGGCAGGTCGTATTTGTCCAACGTTTCCTCAATCATCGGAAAATAGAGAGGGTCAATAGCCAACAGGTATTCCACGGACGACCGGCGGCGGATATACTGCTCAATACATTTCTTCACGATGGCGTTGTATGGCAGTTTAATCACATTCGGGAGTTGCGACAGCCTTTCGATGTATGTTGCATCGTTCACAGGCTGCTGTTTCCGATAGCCTTCGTGGCTGACTTTGGCGGCATAATGTTTTATATACCACGAATTTACAAGTTTGTCCCAGTTGGCGTCCCAATCTTCGGGGACTATAAAATCGGAAGCGTCCGTTTCCAAATCGGTTGGGAAATAGTCTTGCGCCTGTGTGGAGGCGCAAATAAAAAAAATGCTTAGTAATTTGATTACTTTATTCATATGGTTGTTTTTTTATGCAAGTTTTTGCGGGGGATTGCGGGTTTCCGCTTCGCTATGCCCGCAATGACGGCGAATCTCTCGCCAAGTAGCCTTTCAAGCATCAAATCTAAAAAGTAAACCCTAACCGCACCCCCATAGAACGGGAAGTGGCAACCGTTTTCTCAAAAACCGCTGGCGCAACCCGCATACTCAAATCAGGGCTTACATCGAAATCAAACAGTTGCACGTCAACATACGCATCAATAATCCAAACGGCATATACCGCAACGGTAATGAGAATGCTCATATCGCGGTAATTCCGGTAATAATCTTTTTTAGACTTCAAAGCCGAACTGAAACGGTTTCTCTGCTCAATCGTCCATTCATCCGGATTTTTGGGATAGGAACGCGGAACATAAGATTTCCATAAATCGGTGGTTTCGTCCGCATCTTCAAAGCCCGTAAAAGCTTCTTTATAGTCGGTATACTGGCTGTTGTTCCAGTTAATGGCGTATGCGCATCCGATAAAACTTCCATACACCAGCGGCAGTTTCCAGTATTTCCGGTTGTAAATCTGTCCAAGACCGGGAACAATCGCCGAATAAAGGATTGCCCGCGTCGCATTGGGTTTAAAAATCGTATGGGGGGGCGGAAGTGCGGAGTTGTTTATGGAGTCCTCCGGCTGTGTGATAACCTGTGCTTCCGTCCTGAGAAAAGAAAAACATAATCCTGTTAATATTAAACCAATATATACTTTCAAAATCTGTAAATTTGCCGATTTCAAGCGCCGAAATCACGAATTATTTTTTTAGCGAATCAAACATCCGCTTAATTCTTTCCAGTTCATTTTCATCCGAAAAAGAGATACTGATTTTCCCTTTGCCTTTTGCATTGCGGGCGACGGATACTTTTGCGCCGAAAAATTTCGACAACTGTTTTCTTAATTCCTCAAATTCTTCGGATGATTTTTTTGCCGGACGGTGGGGCGCAAATTCGGGCGTCAGGGTGGTTTCCTGCGGATTATTCAATTCCTTTACAATTTCTTCCGTGCGGCGAACCGAATATCCGTATTCCTGAATTTGTTCGTAAACCATCAACTGGTCGGCGGCGTCTTCGAGTGAAAGCAGGGATTTGGCATGTCCCATATCTATTTTCTTGTCTTTCAATCCCATTTGAATTTCGGCGGGCAGTTTTAGCAAGCGCAGGAAATTGGCGATGGTAGCGCGTTTTTTGCCGATGCGTTCGCTCAATTTCTCTTGCGTCAAATTGTGGGTGTCAATTAGAGTCTGGAATGCGAGGGAAATTTCAATGGGGTTCAAATCTTCGCGCTGGATGTTTTCGATGAGCGCCATTTCCATGACGTTTTCGTCGCTTGCCTTTTTGATGTAGGCGGGTACGGAAGTAAGCCCCGCCATGAGCGAAGCCCGGTATCGTCGTTCGCCCGAAATAATCTGGTAACGGTCGGGTTTGATTTCGCGCAGGGTAATCGGTTGTACCAGCCCCAAGGCTTTGATGGAAGTAGCCAGTTCTTCCAAAGATTCTTCATCAAATATGGAACGCGGTTGTTCGGGATTGGCTTCGATTTTGGATAATTTCACTTCATTGATTGACGACGAGCCGTTTGTATTCAGGTCGTCCATGGTAATCAGCGCGTTCAAGCCTCTTCCCAAGGCAGATTTTGTTTGTTTCGCCATAATTATTTATTTTTTTCAATCAGTTCTTTCGCTAACTGGATGTGGTTCTGCGATCCTTTCGACTCGGCGTCGTAGAGCAACACCGGCTGCCCGTAACTCGGCGCTTCGCTCAGTTTGATATTTCGCTGTATAAGCGTATTGAAAACCATCTCCCCGAAATGTTTTTTCACTTCCTCATAAATCTGGTTTGCCAAGCGCAGGCGAGCGTCGTACATGGTCAGCAGAAAACCTTCGATTTCCAAATCGGGGTTTAATTTGGATTTAATGATTTTAATGGTGTTCAACAATTTGGAGATTCCTTCCAAAGCAAAATATTCGCATTGTACCGGAATTAGAACGGAATCGGCAGCCGTTAAAGCGTTTACGGTAATCAGACCTAAGGAGGGCGAACAGTCAATCAGGACGAAGTCGTATTTGTCTTTCACCTTATTTAAAAGACCTTTCAATACTTTTTCCCTGTTTTGGAAATTCAACATTTCGATTTCAGCGCCCACCAAATCAATATGAGACGGAAGGACGTATAAATTAGGCGTTTCGGTAGGAACTATCGCCTCGTCGGGGGCGGCGTTATCAATGATACATTCGTAGATTGATTTTTTCAAATCCTTGAGATTCAGTCCCAAACCGGATGATGCATTTGCCTGAGGATCGGCGTCCGCAATCAACACTGTTTTATCCAGTGCGGCTAAGGAAGCGCCCAGATTGATGGCTGTGGTGGTTTTGCCCACGCCTCCTTTTTGATTTGCCAAAGCAATTATTTTTCCCATAATAAGATATTAACCTTAATGATTTGTGAAATTATTTTCGGGGACAAAAATAGTATTTTAATTTGGAAAGATGTGTTTGTTTCCGGAAAAAACAGCGTAGGGGGGTTGATAACTTGGGTTTTTGGTTAAAAACTTTAAAGATTTGATGTTTTAATTTGTCGCGGCGTTATTGTTGACCGTCATTGCGGGCGAAGTGTAGCGGAGACCCGCAATCCCTTGCAAACGCAGCTCGTTTCTTTGGTATCCCGCGTCGAGCGTGGGATGACGGCTACGATAATTGAAAACGAAAATCGGCGGAGCCAAATCCACCCATTTTTCATTTTTCATCACGACACGTTTGGAAGTCGCAAGATTTTCATGTAATTTTGCCAGCGTTTTTTAAAATAAGAGTTTCGATAATGGTGAAAATAAATAACAAACATTATGTATGGATTGCCGCCGGTTTGGCAATCGGCGCAGCCTGTTACATTCTTTATCAGAACAAACGGATGAAAGAATACCGGTTGCAATCGGAATTGATACAGGAAGAATTAGCCGACGAATCCAACGATTTATCCATTCGGTACGAGGGTTTTAAGGTAACCGTCGGCAACGATTCCCTGATTGCCGCGCTCGAATCGGAACAAATGAAAGTACAACGCCTGCAGGAAGAACTCCGAACGGTGAAATCAACCAACACCAAGCGTATCAATGAATTGATGCGCGAACTGAAAACCCTGCGAACCATCATGCGCCGCTACATCCAACAAATTGATTCCTTGAACCGCCTCAACGAACAACTAACCGCCGAAAACCGCACCGTTACAGCCAAATACAACCAAGCTACGCAAACTCTTTCCCAACTTTCGACTGAAAAAGCAAAACTTGCCGAAACCGTTCAAATGGCTTCTCAACTGGATGCAAGCAACATATCCGTCATTTGCCTGAACAAAAAAAATAAGGTTACGGACAAAATCAACAAGACGGAGAAAATCGAAGTCCATTTCATTATCGGTAAAAACATTACGGCTGCCCCCGGCGAAAAAACCATCTACATCCGTATTCAAAAGCCCGACGACGACGTGCTTGTGAAAAGCCGCGCCAATGTGTTCACCTACGAAAACAAAGAAATCAATTATTCCGCCAAACGCAACATCGAATATGCCGGCGAGGAATATCCGATGAGCATTTATTGGGATGTAGAAGAGTATCTTATGCCCGGAAATTACCGCGTGGATATTTTTGCGGACGGTAACCGCATCGGGCAGAAATCATTCCGGTTGGAAAAACCGTAGGGGAAAAATATCACGTCCCTACGGGAAAAATATCAACTGCACCAGAATATAAACCGGAAGCAGCACAATCAACGAAAATTTCAGCATGTAGGCAAAGAAGCCGGGCATTTTCACGCCGTTTTCTTCGGCGATTGCTTTCACCATAAAATTAGGTCCGTTGCCAATGTAAGTCATCGCGCCGAAAAATACCGCGCTGAGGGATATGGCTTTGAGCAAAATTTCGGGAACCCCCGCCACCAAAGGCGGAACGGCAGGCAGTCCCTGCGCAACGCTGTAAAACGCCAAGGCGGTGGGCGCATTGTCCAAAAATGAACTCAATACGCCGGTGGCGTAATAAAATTGCCAAGGCGCATGTAAACCCATACTTGCGGCGTGTTGATTAAGGAAAATCAAAGCCGGCGTCATGGTTACGAAAATACCCAAGAAAACCGCCGCCACTTCGAGAATGGGCGACCATGTGAATTTGTTGGCGCGGCGCACTTTCTTTTTCGTAAAAATCAAAGAAGCCGCAATCATCGCCAGCAAGGCTATTTCACGCAGGAATTTAATCCAAACCGGCGCATGTTCGTCGCCCATCGCCGGAATATAAGTCGCATTGACGAACGCTACCGACAACACAACGCCGAGCAGGAAAATAAAATTCACATTTCCCGACAGGCGCAAAGGAACTTTTTCGCGCATGTCGGCGGAAATATTTTGCCATGCTTCCTTGCGGAAAAAATAACTTTCCACCGCATAATATACGCCAAGTAAAATAACGCCGATCAACAGCCATTCGGGCAGTAAATTCAAAAACCAAGTGAAATCTGCGCCGCGCAGATACAGCAAAAACAGTGGCGGATCGCCCAACGGCGTGAGCAATCCGCCGCAATTGGCGACGGCGGCAATGAAAAACAATACAGTGTGCGTCTTGAATTTCCGTTGGTCGTTCGTTTTAAGTACGGGGCGAATCAGCAGCATCGCCGCGCCCGTCGTACCCATTATCGAAGCCAGCACATAGCCTATGGCAAGAAAAAGCGTATTCACGCCCGGTCTCGCCAGAATGTCGCCCTGAAGATGAATGCCGCCGGTAACGACAAACAATGCCCCGAGAAGAATGATAAACGGCAAGTAATCAAACAGCATCTGATGTGCGAGTTGCTCAATGATTCTGTTGAGAAACATGAAGATAACAATCGGGACGCTAAGCGCCAGCGAAACAATCAGTTTATTGCGGTTATTTTCCCACCGGCGTTCCGCGAAAAGCGGCGCCAGCGCAATAACAAGCAACTGTACGGCAAATGGAATTAAAATCCAAACGGGAATAGTTTCAATATTTTGCATGTTTTATATTTGTTAAATGAAGCGGCAAAAGTAAATATTTTTTTTGATTAATGGGTTTGATTATTTAAGTTGCTGTTTATAAATTGTGTTATATCGCCGTCATTGCGAAAGCGAAGCCTGAAACAATCCAGAACACAGACCATAAATATATAGCTATTAAAAAAAATATTTTACCTACCTATGTGCAATTTATAATTTAATGTTAATTTTGCCGCATAATTATATAAATATAAAAACAATGACAAAAAAAGTATCGGTAGTAATGTGTACCTGCAATGGCGCAAAATATCTGAGGGAGCAGATAGAAACAATTATTCACCAGACTTATCCCGTTTACGAATTGATTATTCAAGACGATTGTTCCACCGACAATACGCTTGAAATTTTGAAAGAATATGCCGCCGCGCACAGCTATATATCCGTATATCAAAATATTACGCGACTTGGGGTAAACAAAAACTTTTTTTCCGCAATGGAGCGGGCGATGGGCGATTATATCGCCGTTTCCGACCAAGATGATATATGGGAATTGGATAAAATAGAAAAACAGATGGCAACCATCGGCGACAACCGCTTGTCGTTTCATATCTCAAAACCTTTTTCGGAAGGCAATGCTCCGATTTTTTTTGATGATAGAATATTCAATTACGGAATTGAACGAACAATATTTGTAAATTGCATTCCCGGACACACCATGCTTCTGAAAAAAGAACTGATTTCGATGATTCCTGAAGAAAGCAAGGATAAATTTACGTACGACTGGCTGTTGCAAATAGTCGCTGTTGCATACGGCAAAATCAGTTTTTACAGGCAAGCGCTTGTACATCAAAGAAGACATTATAACGCAGTAACTTATACAAAGCCAATGCCTACGAAATTTAATATTTTCAACAGCATAACAACCGTTTTCCGAACACTCCTTTTATATATAGAACTCCGAAAACCGTTACTTGAACGTTTTGAAATGAAATACCGGTTACTTAAATCCATTCCGGTGGAAAATCGGCAAAGTCCAATGCCGAAAAACTTACCTTATACGCTTCGCAAAAAGGGATAATTGCTTATTTCAAGATGGCTTGCTTGTGTGTAAAATTGCGCAGGAAAATTTTTTATGCGGACGAAAAAAACAACTGGATTTCCATTCCAAGAGCTATCTACTTCCCAATTCAATGTGTTGATTATCTCAGATTTTTGTCAAAAAAGAAAATGTAAAAACGCATCTTCAAAAATATTTCATATATTTGCGAATTAAAAGCCGAATTTTATGGAAAATCGTATGCAAATAATTTTATCGGCTATCGTGATTATATTGGCTTACATGTGTTTTTCAAGCATTTTCAGATGAAAATAGATATTCCCAAAAAAATCAATCCGGATACTTCGGAAAATTATGTCCTAACCGTTTACTTTCATCCGGAGAAGTTTTCTTTTTCACTCCATTGTCCGGATGAACCGGAGTCTTATTTTTTCTACAAAATCAATCCTACCGGGCAATCCGACGCTTTTTCGGTCTTCAAAGACTTGTTTTTTGAAAATGAATTTTTCACATATTCATTTCAAAGAATCTATGTATTAGTGTTTTCGCCGTTTTTTACCTACATTCCCAACGCGATGTATTCGGATAAATACAGGGAGGATTTTATCAAGTTAATGTTTTCGGAAAAAGAAATAAAAATCTTGGACGATGAGCTTTCACCGGCAAAATTCAAGATTTTATACTCAATTTCCGAAGATGGTTACGACTTTTTCATTCGTTCGTTCAATGATTTTGAATTTATTCACTATTCGGTGCCGTTAATCACTTATTTTCTTTCGCCGGACATTAAGCGCAAAGAGCGGCAAATGATTGTCAATGCTCACGAAAAAGGAGTTGATGTGCTGTGTTTTTCCCGACAATCGTTTTTATTTGGCAATCATTTCCCTTGTGAAAAATCCAAGGATGCGGCTTATTACATCCTTTATACGTGGAAACAATTGGAAATGAACCGGTTTACCGATTCGTTATACGTTACGGGAAAATATGCTCAAAACACAGAACTTATCAAAAAACTGCGGTTACACATTCAACACGTACTTCCTCACGAACATGAATACCGGTTTGAAGCCATCAATACCGCCGCGATTCCTTTTGAATTAGCCGTTTTCTCTTTATGCGAATTATAAGCGGAAAATATAAAAGCAGACGCTTTGAGGTTCCCAAAAATTTTAAGGCGCGCCCCACCACCGATTTTGCCAAAGAAAATATTTTCAATGTGATTGGCAATTTAATGGATTTGGACGATGCGGTTGCTCTGGATTTGTTTTCGGGAACCGGAAGTATCGCTTTTGAACTGATTTCAAGGGGTTGCCGCGAAGTTATTTGCGTCGAAAACGACGCCGTTCATTACGCTTTTATTAATAAGGTGAAAACCGCGCTGATAGCCGAAAATTTAACCCCCGTCAGAACCGATGCATTCAAATACATTGCATCCGCCGGACAAACTTTTGATTTTATTTTCGCTGATCCGCCTTATGTTTTGCCGAATTTGTCCCAAATTCCCGAAATGATTTTTTCGCATGGCTTATTAAAACCGGAAAGCGTTTTTATTCTGGAACATTCTCGGGATTATGATTTTTCTCATTTGCCGTTTTTCAATCAACGGCGCGTGTATGGGGCGGTTAATTTCAGTATTTTTGTCGAATGTTAAACAATTTGAAAAATATTTGGATTAATTTGGATTAAATAATTAACTTTGCGGTCAATATTTTTTGATAAAAAATAGTAATCATATAAAAAGCAAATTACAATGAAAAGAATTACAATTATTTTAGCTGTTTTCAGCTTCGTTTTTATCTCTTCTATCCATGCCGATATTCGGTTGGGAGTGAAAGCCGGCGTTAATCTGGCGAATGCTTCGCTTAGTTCGGACGCTATCAAAACGTCGAATTTTACAGGATTTCAGGTTGGGCCTGTTATCGAAATCGGTCTTCCGTTGATCTCCGTTGATGCTGCGGTTTTGTATAACCAACAGGGATTGGCATTCAACCCCCTCAAAGCCAATAAGGAATATTTTAAAGAGAAAGACAGCAGATTGGATGTACCGGTCAATTTGAAATTCAAACTTGGCAGTAGCTTGTTAGGCTGCTTCTTGACGGCGGGACCTTATGCCAGTTTAAGACTGGTAAATAGTCTTTCCGACCAGATTAAGAACAAAAATTTCGGTGCAGGCGTTAATGTGGGCGCGGGCGTCTCATTGCTCAGGCATTTGCAAATTGGCGTCAATTACAAGATTAGCGTGACCGATGATTATCAATTGTTTAATACGGAGAATGCTATAGTGGAGCTTGCAGCAAAAGGTAAAGCCAGAGTTTGGTCAATTACGGCTGCCTACCTTTTTTAATGTACGTTGAAGTTATTTTACCTGTGCCGTCGGCAGACAGCTACACTTATTTTGTCCCACCGGAATGGGAAGCGCAAATAAGTCAAGGCGCACAGGTAACGGTAACTTTTGGAAAATCAAAAAAGTATTCGGGAATGGCTTATCATATCCGGCAAAAGCCTCCCGAATCTTTGGAGAAAGATAAAATTAAACCTATTTTAGCTGTAGAAACTGCGCAACCTATTGTCCGAAAGCTGCAAATCCGCTTTTGGGAATGGGTTGCGCAGTATTATTTATGTAAGTTGGGCGAAGTTTATCAGGCGGCAATTCCTTCGGGCGTGCGGGTTGATTCTTCGGCGGCTTATTCGGCTCGAAAAGAAACCTTTGTACGCCCGGCGGCGAATTACAAATTACAAAGCGCCGATTGCGGGGAAGCGAAAATTAAACTGTCTGTCGGGCAGGAACAGTTGTTGCGGTCGTTTGTCCGCTATTCGGCGAACAAGGGTGAAATTGCCAAAAAGGAACTGCTGACGCAAAGCCTGTCTACTCCCGCCGTTTTGAACGGCTTAATTAAAAAAGGCATCCTCGAAACTTTTGAAAAGGAAATTGGTCGATTGCAGGCTTTCGGCGAAGAAGTGCAGGCGCTCAATACGCTGAACGAATACCAACAAAAGGCTTATAATGAAATTATTGAACGTTTCGGCGAAAAAGACGTTTGCCTGCTGCACGGCGTAACGTCTGCCGGTAAAACGGAAATTTATACCCACCTGATAGAAAAGACTTTGCAAGAGAACCGGCAAGTCTTGTTCCTGCTCCCCGAAATCGCTTTGACTGCGCAAATCACCGACCGTATCCGAAAGTTTTTCGGCGATAAATTAGGCGTTTATCATTCAAAAGTGAGTGAAAACGAACGGATTGAAATACGAAATAACCTGTTGTCCGATGCGGCTTTTCCGATTATTTTGGGTGTGCGTTCTTCAATTTTCCTGCCTTTCAAGGATTTGGGACTGATTATTGTGGACGAGGAACACGAGCCGAGTTACAAGCAGCAAGACCCCGCGCCGCGTTATCACGCCCGGAATGCGGCGATTGTCCTTGCCCGAATGTACGGGGCGAAAGTCGTTTTGGGAAGCGCCACGCCGAGCATTGAATCGTTCCACAACGCCCGAACCGGAAAATACGGTTACGTTCAACTGAATAAACGCTTTGAAGATACCGAATTGCCCCTGATTACAGCGGTCGACGTTAAAGAATTGAGGCGAAAAAAGATAATGAAAACGCTTTTTTCCCCTTTGTTGATCGAAAAAATGCAGTCGGTTCTGGCGCAAGGCGGACAAACGCTGCTCTTTCACAACCGCAGGGGATTTTCGCCCACGCTGGTTTGCAAAATCTGCGACTGGACGCCGAAATGCAACTATTGCGACGTGAGCCTTTCCTTTCACAAACAGGCTAATCGCCTGACTTGCCACTATTGCGGGCGCGTTTACAGGTTGCCCGCGAAATGCCCCGAATGTGAAAACGCAGAACTGAAACCTTGGGGCTTCGGCACGGAAAAGGTTGAGGATGAAGTTCGTGCGCTTTTCCCCGACGTTCCGGTGGCGCGGATGGATTCGGACACCGCCCGCAACAAAAAATCGCTCGACGCGATTATTTCCCGCTTTGCATCGGGCGAAACGCGGATTTTGATAGGCACTCAAATGATTTCCAAAGGCTTGGACTTTGAAAAAGCAAGTCTGGCGGGCATCCTCAACGCCGATTCCCTGATGAATTTTCCCGATTTCAGGGCTTACGAAAGGGCTTTCCAGTTGATAACCCAAGTGGCGGGACGCACCGGTCGGCGGAAAACCCGCGGGGAAGTTGTCCTGCAAACTTCGCACCCCGACCATCCGCTTATCCGAATGGCGCTTAACCACGACTACGAGGGCATGTATGAAATGCAATCGGAGGAAAGGCAACTGTTTCATTATCCGCCTTATTCCCGACTGATTAACATCGACCTGAAACACCGGAAAGAAGACGTTGTGCGCGGGGCGGCAAGTTGTCTTGCCGATATTTTGCGCAAACGCTTGGGCGACCGTGTCATGGGGCAGGACAAACCGCCTGTCGGGCGGGTGCAGAATTTATTTATCCGGCGGATTTTGCTGAAAATTGAGACGGCGGCTTCCGTGCCTGCGTTGCGGGAGATATTGGAAGAGGCGCAAAGGCTGTTGGCGGGGAATGCGAATTTTAAATACGCGATTGTGCAATATGATGTGGATCCGGTGTAATCGTGTGATGTAATAAATAATTGCTACCTTTGCGCCTTAAATTTAGCGGTGAAGCAATCCGGAAAAAATATCATTTAATTTTTCACACATAGCATTTATATAAAAAGCATGAAGATTTCAGAAGACAAATTTGTAGCATTAACTTACGATTTAACGGTAGAAACGGAACAGGCAGGCGAGCGCGAACTAATGGAACGCGCCACCGAAGAACATCCGTTATCCTTTGTGTTCGGCATGGGCATGATGCTTGAAGCATTTGAAAAAAACGTCGAAGGCTTGCATGTGGGCGATACGTTTTCGTTCTGTTTAAGTCCCGAAGAGGCTTACGGCGAATATATTCCGGAAAACGTAGCGGAACTGCCCAAAAAACTGTTTGAAGTTGACGGGAAATTCAACGCCGAACAGGTTGCCGAAGGCATGACGCTACCGATGATGGACACGCAGGGAAACCGCCTGATGGGTTCGGTGCTGGAACTAAAACAGGACGTGGTGGTGATGGATTTTAACCATCCTCTTGCCGGTGAAACCTTGTATTTCGACGGCAGGGTGATTGACGTACACGAAGTTACCCCGCAGGAAATCGCCGCCATGACCCACAATGAAGATTCCGCCTGCAGCCACTGCAACTGCCATTCCGGCGACGAAACCGGCTGCGCGGGTTGTCAATGATTCCGACAGGATTTTTCGACCATGAATACTTTTGGTAACATATTCCGCCTGACTTCTTTCGGCGAATCGCACGGGGAAGCGATTGGCGGCGTGATTGACGGTTGCCCGCCCGGCATAATCGTCGATAAGTCGTTTATTCAAAACGAACTAAACCGGCGGAAGCCGGGACAATCCCACCTCACTACCTCCCGTCGGGAAGCCGACGAGGTAGAATTTCTTTCCGGCATTTTTGAGGGGCGCACTACGGGAACGCCCATCGGCTTTATCGTTCGCAACACCAACGCCCATTCTTCGGATTACGACAACCTGCGGGATATTTTCCGTCCCTCCCACGCCGATTATACTTACCTGCAAAAATACGGGCTTCGCGACCATCGGGGCGGCGGGCGTTCTTCGGCGCGGGAAACGGTGGCAAGGGTTGTGGCGGGGGCTTTTGCCAAGATGGCGTTGAAAAAAAGCGGGATTGAAATCGTCGCTTATACTTCGCAAGTGGGTGCAATTCGGTTGGACAAGCCGTATAGCGAGTTGGATTTCAGCCTGCTGGAGTCCAATCCTGTTCGCTGTCCCGACCCGGAAAAGGCGCAACAGATGATTGATTTAATCGAAACCATCAAAAAAGAGGGCGATACGATAGGCGGCGTGGTTTCCTGCGTGTGCCGCGGCGTTCCCGCCGGATGGGGCGAACCCGTTTTCGGGAAACTGCACGCCGCTTTGGGAAATGCCATGCTGAGTATCAACGCGGTAAAGGGGTTTGAATACGGGATGGGATTTGACGGCGTCCGGTACAAAGGCTCCGAAATGAATGACGCTTTTTACCGCCGCCCGGACGGGAAAACCGGCGTCAAAACCAACCATTCGGGGGGGATACAGGGCGGCATTTCCAACGGGGAGGACATTTATTTTCGCGTGGCGTTCAAGCCGGTCGCCACCTTATTTAAAGAACAGCAAACGGTTGACGTAGCCGGTAACGAAATCCCGTTCAAAGCCGCAGGGAGGCACGATCCCTGCGTCGTTTCCCGCGCGGTGCCGGTGGTGGAAGCCATGGCGGCTATGGTTATCTTGGATTACGCGCTTTTAGCCGATGCGCTTGCTTTTAACACGATGTAATCAAGAGCGCCGAGCGCGGTTCTTAACTTCCCATCCACACATTAAATATTTTACGTACATTTGCCGAAAAATTATCATTAATTATCATGAAAAAAACAATCCCATTCCTCGCCATCCTGTTGATTTGCGCCACCGCCAAGAGCGACAACTACCTATACGGTCACGGCAGGCACATGATTGTAAACGAGTGGTACCCCAACGGCACCACCTATACGGTTACCGCCAATAATGGCATAGTAAATATTCAACTGGAAAATACTTACATAAATTTGAATGCATATAATTCGCAGGGTAAAGTGAAAGACCATAAACCTTGTATTGATATAGAGGAAGGAAATCAAGTAAGGATTATTTTAAGGGGCAAAAGCGAGTTGTGGGGAGGTCAATGTTGCCCTGCTATCAGGGTGCATCCCAAATCGCAGTTGATTATAGACGGTCGCAACGCAGCGGAGGGCGGTGAAGCGGACGGTGGTACACTAATAGCGCGTGGTGGTCTACCCGGTTCGGTGGGTTGGTATTATCACGGAGGAGGTTGGGATAAAAAGTTTTTTGAGTTAGCCGGAGGCGCCGGAATAGGCGGGGGTTGGGATTATTTTAATCAGATGGGTTGGCCTTCAAATTACGACAAGTACTATGCTTGGAATTTTGAAATACCGGATGGGAAGACTGCAAGGGATTTACCTTTTCTACCGGATAAATATATAGGTACTGATTGGTTTGGATTGACTGACGTATGGACAAAAGGTTACGGAGGCTGTGGGGATATAACTATTTTAGGCGGCACGGTGGAGGCTTACGGTGGCGAATATGCGCCCGGAATAGGTCCCGCGGGCAATTACGCGAAAGGGGGGCGTATCGAAATAGCCGGCGGCAACGTGAAAGCCAAAGGCGGTTGGTGGGGTGCGCCGGGCATCGGATGCGCCGCAGAGAGTTATGTATCTGAAATAAAAGTAACCGGTGGGACTGTAACCGCAGAAGGCGGCGATGGAGATGGCACTTCAAGCGCACCGGGCATCGGCGGGGCAGGCCCCCACTGCTATATAGAGCATATCAATTTAGAGGGCGGCAAGATTACGGCAAGGGCGGGGAAAGTATATAATGTGGGCACACTGCTTTATGCGGTAGGTATTGGCGTGGGGCGAAACAGTAAAATAAACCACATCAATATATACACCGACGTAACGGCTGAGAGCGGGGTAGGAATTCCCGCCATCGGCGCATTGGACGGCAGCGCCATTGAACATATTCAGATTTTCGGCGGGAATGTAACAGCCAAAAACGGGATTGGTAAAACAGGCGAAGTAACGAATTTGGTAATAACCGATATTACATTCCACGATGGAGTAGTAGACGTATCCAAAGGCGGTTTGGGAAAAGGAAACCGTACGGATGGCTGGAAAACTTACGACCAACTTGTAGCGACTTCCTATTACAAATTACCCACTTTGGGGCGCACCGAAGTAACCAACATGGTTTATGGGGGCGGCAATGTAGTATTTAATAAAATAACGCCCGATGACAATACC
>JAIRKO010000040.1 GCA_031260045.1 Dysgonamonadaceae bacterium
TACTAAAACACAAAAATCAAAAAACTATAAATCCCTTAAATATGGATCAATGGGAATTTTATGTTGTAAAAACCACTGTTTTGAATGAAAAATATCAAAATCGAACATCCATTTCATTAGGTGATTTGCAGAAAATCACAGAGCCTGTTTTGTATAATAATCTGAATAGTAAGATACTTGAAATACGCCCAATTATTATTGGAATTACAAAAAAAGCCCTATCTTTGCACCTAAATTCAAATAAAAATGAAAATTCCGTCCGTCATCTTAAGCGTTTACATTCTGTTGCTTTCGGCAATTCCTTGCCATTGCTACGGAGAGGGTGCGCCGTGTGGCAATGATGAAGGACAAATAACCGTAGTTACGCAAAATGTGGAAAACCACGCCGACGCTGATACTTGCACGCCGTTTTGCGCCTGTGCAAATTGCCATTCGGCAAATTTATTTTCAGAACAATTTTCCGTAACTTTCCCCGTATATTTTCCCACCTCAATAACTTCATTCTACCAAGCCAATGGCGGTTTTTCCATTCCGCTTAACTTTTGGCGACCTCCGCAAGCATAATTTTTGCAGTAAAACGAGATTACGAAACATAGGCAGGCAACCCGTTTGTTGCGTGTTCCGATCGTCGCAATCATACCTCGTTTTGTGTGTTTTATTATCATTATTAATTGATAAACCAAAAAATTATGTTTCAGAAATTAATAAAATTTTCGATAGATAACAAAATGGTAATTGGCGTAATAACGTTTGCTCTCATCGTTTGGGGCAGCTATTCGCTTTCGCAGTTACCTTTCGACTCAACGCCTGACATAACAAACAATCAGGTGCAGATTATCACGCTGTCGCCTTCATTCGGCGCACAGGAAGTGGAGCAGTTCATTACCACGCCGGTGGAAATGGCGATGGCGAATATCCCCAAAGTGATAGAACGCCGCAGCATCAGCCGCAGCGGACTGTCGGTGATTACCCTTGTTTTCAAGGAAAACGCCGATATTTACTGGGCGCGGCAGCAGGTCAGCCAGCAATTGAAGGAAGCGGAAGAAGTCATCTCCAAAGATATGGGAACTATTGGGCTTGCGCCGATTACCACCGGTTTGGGCGAGATATACCATTACACCATTCGCGCCGAAAAGGGATATGAAAACAAATATTCGCTTTCCGACCTGCGGACAATGCAGGACTGGATTGTCCGCAAGCAGCTTTCAGGCACCGAAGGCGTTGCCGAAGTGAGCGGGTGGGGTGGTTTTGTCAAGCAGTACGAAATTGCGGTTAATTCCGACCGTTTGAATGCGGCGGGCGTAACCATTCCCGAAATATTTTCCGCACTCGAAAACAACAACGAAAACACCGGCGGCAGTTATATTGAGCAGTATAGTAACCAATATTTTATTCGCGGGCTGGGGCTTGTGGGCTCACTGGAAGATGTGGAACAAATTCCGGTTAAAACCGTCAACGGCACGCCGATATTGATTCGCGACATTGCCAAAGTTCAGTTTGGGAGCGCAACCCGATACGGCGCTGTTACGCGCAACGGCGAAGGCGAAGTGGTGGCGGGAATTACCTTGATGCTGAAGGGCGAAAACTTTCAGCAGGTTATCAAGAATGTAAAAGAGCGATTAGTTCAGGTACAAAAAAGTTTGCCCGAAGGCGTCGTTATTGAGCCGTTTATCGATCGCACGCAGCTGGTGAGCCGCGTAACGAATACCGTCGCCAAAAACCTTGTCGAAGGCGGGCTGATTGTCATTTTTATTCTTGTCCTGTTTTTGGGCAACTTCCGTGCGGGAATGGTGGTTGCCTCCGTCATACCGCTTTCGATGCTATTTGCCTTTGGAATGATGCGGATGTTTGGCGTGAGCGGTAACTTGATGTCGCTCGGTGCGATTGACTTCGGGCTGATTGTTGATGGAGCGGTAATTATCGTGGAGGCTGTCTGCCACCATATATATAAAGGCACATGGAATTTGTCAGGCATTCATTCCGTAATTTCCCAAAAGGAAATGGATACGGAGGTTTACAATTCCGCGTCCAAAATCCGCAACAGCGCGGCGTTTGGCGAAATTATCATCATGATGGTTTATGTTCCGCTCTTTACCCTTGTGGGCATTGAAGGCAAAATGTTTCGCCCGATGGCGATGACCGTATTTTTCGCCATTCTCGGCGCGTTTATTCTGTCGCTGACTTATGTTCCGATGGCAAGCGCACTGTTTTTAAGCAAGAAAACAGAACACCGGCGCAATATTTCCGATAAAATAATAGACAGGCTTAACGGCTGGTATCGTCCTGCAATAACCAAAAGTTTAAACTGGAGTAAAACACTTATAATTGGTATGATTGTGCTGTTTGCGATTAGCCTGTTTGTCTTTTCCCGTATGGGCGGCGAATTTATTCCGAGTTTGGACGAGGGCGATTTTGCCTCAGAAACAAGTATGGCGCAGGGAACTTCTTTAAGTCAGATGGTTAAAACCTTGACACAGGCGGAAAAGGTTTTGAAAGAACGGTTTCCCGAAATAAAGCAGATTGTAACGCGCATCGGCAGCGCGGAAATCCCCACCGACCCGATGCCCATTGAACGTTCCGACATGATGATTGCCCTGAAACCCAAGAAAGAATGGACTTCGGCAAAGACAAAAAACGGGTTGATGGACAAAATGGAAGAAGCGTTGGGCGTAATTCCTGGTTTGGAAGTGGAGATTACACAGCCGATACAAATGCGTACCAACGAGTTGATTACAGGCATAAAGCAGGACGTGGCAATAAAAATCTACGGCAACGATTTGGAAATTCTCACCGCTTCGGCTCAAAAAGTAGCTTCGCTGATTAACGGCGTGGAAGGCGTAACCGATCCGTTTGTGGAAAAAGTTACGGGGTTGCCGCAAATTCAGGTAACTTACAACCGCGACAAACTTTCCAAATACGGTATTTCGATAAAAGATGCGAATTTTGTGCTGGAAACGGCATTTGCAGGCAAGGAAGCGGGTTTTGTGTATGAAGAAGACCGCCGGTTTTCGCTGGTTTTGCGCATGGAAAATGATTTGCGCAACGATATTTCCTCGCTGGAAAACCTCTATTTGCCGTTGCCCAATTCCAATGCAAACATCCCGCTCTCGCAGGTTGCCGAAATCAAATACAGAGACGCGCCGGCGCAGGTAACGCACGAAAACGGGCAACGCCGTATTTATGTGGGTTTCAATGTGCGCGGACGCGATGTGCAAAGCACGGTTTTTGACATTCAGAACATTCTCGACAAAGAATTGAAACTGCCTGTGGGATATTATTACGCTTACGGCGGACAGTTCCAAAATCTGCAAGAAGCAAAAAACCGCCTGATGGTTGCCGTGCCGCTGGCATTGCTCCTGATACTCTTTTTGCTGTACACCACGTTGAAAAGCGTCAAAGAGTCGCTGTTTGTGTTTTCCGCCATTCCGCTGTCGCTTATCGGCGGGATATGGGCGTTGTGGCTGCGCGATATGCCGTTCAGCATTTCGGCGGGCGTGGGCTTTATCGCCTTATTTGGAGTTGCGGTATTAAACGGGATTGTGCTTATCGGACAGTTCAACGCTTTTGAGAAAGAAGGCATAATAGACGTAAAAGAACGAATTATAAAAGGTTGCATGGTGCGGCTTCGTCCGGTGCTGATGACAGCATTGGTTGCCTCGCTCGGCTTTTTGCCGATGGCGCTTTCCACAAGCGACGGCGCGGAGGTGCAACGACCTTTGGCAACCGTTGTAATCGGCGGGCTGCTCACGGCAACTGTGCTGACGCTGTTTGTGCTACCGAGTATTTACAAGGTGTTTGCAAAGAAATAATGTTATTTCAAAAATTGTTTGTATTTTTGTGAACTGAAAGTACGAAAAAATCGTATATTCAGTTCCCTTAAAAATTGAGGAAATGGATATTATTTATAAGATATACAATGATAAAAGCAATGTTTTCAAATTAAAAGATATTGCGATGCTGACAGGCGAAACAAATTTGATTTCGCTTGCCAAAAGTTTGAATTATTTTGTCCGCAACGGAAAGTTGTTAAACCCGCGCAAAGGCATTTACGCCAAAACCGGTTATACGCCCGAAGAACTGACGTGTATTCTTTATACGCCGTCTTATATTTCGATGGAATATGTGTTGGCGCGGGTGGGTATTATTTTTCAGTACGACAGAACGATAACGGCGGCAAGCTATCTGAAACGCGAAATAACGGTTGGTGAAAATGTAATCTTGTACCGCAAATTTAAAGGCGAAATTTTGGTTAATACCTGCGGCATTATTTTGCGCGAAAACAATATCAATATTGCTACAACGGAACGCGCCTTTTTAGATATTCTGTATCTTAAAAATCATTTTTTTTTCGATAATTTGCGTCCATTGAAAAAATCGCTGATTAACAAGTTGTTGCCGATTTATAATTCAACAAAATTAGAACAAAAAGTAAATCAATTGTTTTCAAAAAAATGAATACGATACGGCACAAATATTTTATGCTAAATATTCTCAAAGATATTTATAGTGACTTGGAACTCGTTAATATATTGGGATTTAAAGGTGGTACAGCGTTGATGCTGTTTCACGATTTGCCGCGTTTTTCGGTGGATTTGGATTTTAATCTTTTGGATACGGAAAAGGAAGATATTGTTTATTCAAAAGTTCGGAAAATTGTGTTGAAATACGGAAAGATTAACGATGAGGCAAAGAAATTTTTCGGACCTTTATTCGTGCTTGATTACGGAAAAGGTGAGCGAAAACTGAAAATTGAAATTTCAAACCGACTGCCACTCGCGGAATACGAAATTAAAGATATTTTAGGAATAAAGGGAAAAATAATGGTTTTGCGCGATATGTTTTCGCACAAACTTTGCGCCCTATTGGACAGAAACGAATTAGTGAGCCGCGATATTTTCGATGTTTGGTATTTATTGAGTAAACAAGCGCCTGTCAATCAAAATATTGTAGAACAACGAATGCAAAAACCGCTCAAAGAGTATTTGCAGGACTGTATAGATTCCATTGAAACCGTAAAACAAACGCAATTGCTTGACGGACTTGGCGAACTCGTCAATCCCGACCTCAAATCGTTTGTGAGAAACAAACTGAAAAGCGAAGTCGTAACGCTGTTGCGGTTTTATAAGGAATTTCCGATAACTGTCTGAACTTTGATTTTGAATGATTTTTTGATTTATATGATTAATGATAAAAATTTAAATATGGGAAGAGCAACAACAAAAACAGATTTAGTAATTGCTGCAAATGAGCAATTTAACAATCTATGGAAACTGATTGATTCTATGACTGACGAACAACAAAATGTGACATTCGCGTTTGAAGACCGCGACAAAAATGTGCGCGATGTGCTTGTGCATTTGTACGAATGGCACGAATTATTGTTAAATTGGGTAAAAGCCAATCGGCAAGGTAAAGCAGTGCCATTTTTGCCTGCGCCGTATAATTGGAAAACATACCCGCAAATGAATGTTGAATTTTGGAAAAAACACCAAAACACGCCATTGGTTAATGCGAAAAAAATGTTGAAAGAAAGTCATAATAATGTCATGAATTTGATTGAAATATTTGCAAATGATGAATTATTTGCAAAAGGCAGTTTCTCTTGGACAGGCGGTTCAACGTTAGGCGCTTATTGCGTTTCGGCAACCGCAAGTCATTATGACTGGGCGATGAAGAAAATAAAAATGCACGTAAAAACCTGTCCGTACAATCGAAAATAACTTATGGCAGTTGAAAGAAATTGAAAAGTAAATTAATTTTCAAAATCAAAGTTCAGACAACAGAACAACTAACCGATCAGAAAAGAACATAAAAATATGTATTGGATAATTTTAATTATTGCAGGACTTTTTGAAACCGGATTTGCATTTTGTTTAGGCAAAGCAAAAGAAACTGAAGGAACAGCAATGTTTATTTGGTATGCAGGGTTCGTAATATCGCTTATTACCAGTATGATATTGCTTGTAAAAGCCACACAAACATTGCCGATAGGCACGGCTTATGCGGTTTGGACGGGTATTGGTGCGGTTGGAACCGTTTTAGTCGGCATTTTTGTTTTCAAAGAACCTGCAAATTTTTGGCGTATATTCTTTATTTTCACGCTAATAAGTTCAATAGTCGGCTTAAAAGCTGTTTCACATTAAAAATCAAAAAAAATAATTATGGCTACCATGCTGATGTTGTTTGTTTTACCGTCAATTTACAAAGCGTTTACGAAAAAATCGCTTTGAGCCGAAACAAAGTTGTTATTGGCTCGAAAAAGTTGTATTTTTGCATCGAATAAATTTAATAATTGGCTCAAACATGTATAATTGGCAAATAGAAAAATGGTCTGAATTTGTTTATAATGAAGATATTATAATCAATAATTCGCTGAAATTCGCCGAACTTTCCGGCGAAATATTCGGCATATTCAAAACATTTAATTCTGCAAAACAGCAAAATGAAATTCTTGATATAATGATTTCCGAAGCAATAAAAACCTCTGAAATTGAGGGCGAAATACTGTCGCGAGAAAATGTTCGCTCGTTTTTTTTGAAAAAACTCGGTTTAACAACCGCCATAAAAAACATTAAGGACAAGCGGGCGGAAAATGTTGCATTGCTGATGTTGGAAGTCCGGAATAATTTTCAGGCAAAACTGACCGAAAAACGGATAAAACAGTGGCACGGAATGTTATTTGCAAACGCAAAATACATAAACGCAGGTGTGTATCGCACAGGCGAAGAATCGATGCAAATTGTTTCGGGTGCAATGGGCAAAGAAAAAGTACATTTTGAAGCGCCGCCGTCGACAAGAGTTCCGCAGGAAATGAAAAATTTTGTAAAATGGTACAACTCGTTCAAAACTAAAGGCAACATTCTGAAAATCATTGTTAAAACGGCAATCACGCATTTGTATTTTGAAAGTATTCACCCTTTTGAAGACGGTAACGGACGCATAGGCAGGGCGTTAATCGAAAAATGTTTATCGGAATCGTTTGGCAAACAAATAATTATGAGCATTTCGCAAACTATTGAGCAAAACAGAAATCAGTATTATGCCGAATTGAAAAAAGTGCAAAACACACTGGAAATAGACAGTTGGCTGCTTTATTTTTCGCAATTATTGATTGATGCTCAACAAAATGCAATAGAAATTTTAGAATTTTCCGTCAAGAAAACACAATTTTTCGACAAATACAAAAATGCGATGAACAAACGTCAAACCAAAGCAATCAACAAAATGCTTGACGCAGGCAAAGACGGCTTTGAGGGCGGAATGACAGCGAAAAAGTACGTTTTAATCGCCAAAACGACCAAAGCCACTGCCACCCGCGACTTGCAGGAATTGGTTGAAATCGGCGTGTTGAAACAAAATTTGGCAGGCAGAAGTACAAATTATGAATTGAATTTTTAAAACAATTGAATATGAAAATGGATTATAAACATTTGTGTGTCTTTTGATTAAATATATTTTACCGCCAAGTTCGCAAAGAAGATACGCAAGAAACGCAAAAATAAAATGAATAAAAAAAATACTCGAAATATCAGGCAACGAATATGAGCAAATAATAAAATTATGGGAATTGTCGGTAAGGGCAACACATAATTTCCTTTTGGAGAAAGATATTGTTTATTATAAAAGTACTGCAAATAAATATCTTAACAGTGTAAAATTTATATGCAGTAAAGGATAGTCGCAACAAAATTCTTGCTTTTATGGGAACTTCGGAAGATAAAATTGAAATGCTGTTTGTTTCCCCAAACGAAATGAGAAAAGGAATTGGAACACTGTTAATAAAATATGCAGTCAATACATTGAAAATAAATAAAGTAGATGTCAATGAGCAAAACGAACAAGCCGCAAAATTTTATCAGAAAATGGGATTTTGCGTGATAAATCGTTCCGAATTGGATAATGAAGGAAAACCTTATCCCATATTACATTTGGCATTAAAAGAAAAATAAATCATTAAAAATCAAAATATGAAATCAAAAAAAATAATCATCACAACATTCGCGCTGCTTTTTGCTCTGCACATTCCGGCACAGGAAGTCAGAAAGACTTTGCAGGAATGTATCGACCTTGCGATGCAAAACAACCTGACGGTGCAATCGGGCAAAATCGCCGTTGAACGCGCAAAGGCGTTGCAAGGCACAGCGTTCAACATTGACAAAACGCAACTGTCGTTAAGTCAGGATCCCACTTCGGGCGGCAGCCCAGACAACGGTTTTTCTGTCAGCCAAAGTTTTGATTTTCCAACGGTTTACACCTCGCGATACGGATTGCTGAAAGCGGAAACAAATTTGGAAAAAAATAATTTGGAAGTAACCCGCAACGAGTTGGCGCGGCAAGTTTCGAGCATTTACGAGCACCTCCTTTATGTAAAAGAAAAGGTTAAAATTTTGCAGGAACAGGACAGTATTTACCAAAAATTCGTGTTTCTGGCAACGGCAAAATTTCGCGCGGGCGAAACCAACCGTTTGGAACAAATGAATGCGGAACGGCTTTATAATGAGAATAAAATTGCTTTGCAGCAAGCCGAAAAGGACTGTCAAAGCGTTCAATTTGCTTTGCAGCGCAGGTTGAATACAGGCGAGTTGATAAGTCCTGCTGAAAACGCACTTACAGTATTGGAAAATCAGTCTGTAACAGGCGAATTTAATCCGAATTTAAGTCCTGTCATTCAGGTTTTTGAGAGCCGGAAAGCAATCGGCAAAAAATCGTTGCGTTTGGCAAAACAGGGCTTTTTGCCGAGTTTTAATTTTTCTTTGCGAAGTCAATATCTGATTAAGGGTTTTGATCCATATAATATTCAACGGGAGCGTTTTACGGGTGGAAATTTTATGGGTTTTGAAGCGGGCGTCGGGATACCGCTATTTTTCGGGGAACAGAGAGCAAAAACGAGAGCTGCCCGCCGCGAAATGGAAATGCTTAAAATACAGCAGCAGGACGCTTTGCTTGCGCTCGACAGGGAATACCAAATTGCCCGAAACGAATATGCGAAAGCCCTGAGCGCACTCGAATACTACCAAAGGCAGGGCAACGAGCAGGCGGGAGAAATCAGCCGAATGTCGCAATTATCTTACGAAAAAGGCGAAATTGGATACATTGAATACATTCAAAATCTGAAAACCGCCGCCGAAGTGCATTTGCAATATGCCGATGCGGTAAACAATTACAATCAAGCAGTTATCATAATTAATTATTTACAGGGAAATAAATAAAAAGTCATGAAAAAAATAAATTTAATTTCAGTTATCGTTTTAGCGTCCGTTTTAATGATGTCTTGCGGACAAAATTCAAAAACCCAAAACAGTGAAGAAGCGCACGAACACGAAGAACACGCCGAAGAAGTAGTCCTAACCGAAGCGCAAATGAAAGCCGTCGATATTCGGTTGAGCAAAGTCGAAATGCGCGACCTCAACAGCGTGATTCGCGTAAACGGGCAATTGGCTATCGACCCGCAGAAACGCGCGGAAATCACCTCACTCACCAGCGGAATCATTAAGCAAGTGCTTGTTACAGAAGGAAAAATCGTATCGGCAGGGCAGGCGGTTGCCTATCTCGAAAACACGGAAATCGTGGAACTTCAAAAAAACTACCTTGTTTTGAAGAAAGAAACGCTGATTGCCGAACAGGAATACAACCGCCAAAAAGAGCTGTCGGCGCAGGGTGCGGGCGTGGAAAAAACCTTGCAGCAAGCCGCCGCCAACTACGAAATCACGAAGGCGCAACTTGCCGGATTAGAAAAGCAGTTGTTGCAACTTTCCATCAGCCCCCAGCAGGTTTCCACCGGAAATATGGCGACGAAAATTCCGCTTCGTTCCCCGATAACCGGCTATGTGAACAAAATTAATGTTAGCACCGGCAGTTTTGTTGATGTGCAAACTTCACTGATGAACATTACCGACAAATCGGGTATTCACTGCGACGTAAAGATTTTTGAGAAAGACATTCACCATGTCAAAATCGGGCAGGAGGTCGATATTGTTTTGACCAACCAGCCGTCGAAAATGCTGAAAGGCAAGGTTTACGAAATCAACAAATCGTTTGAAGACGACACGAAAGCCATCCTTGTACACGTTTCCCTGCAAACAACCGATACACAACTGTTGCCCGGCATGTATGTAACCGGCTTAATCAACACCGGCAGGCAGAAAACCGCTGCCGTTCCCAACGAAGCCATTGTGAGTAAAGACGGTAAAAAGTATATTTTTGTGCTGAAAAACGAGGAAGAAGCCGAATACGAAAAATCTTTCCATTTCACAGCCGTTGAAGTGATTGCAGGGGCAAGTGAACTCGGTTATACGCAAATAACGCCTGTCGGCGGATTGGAAGAAAATGCCGTAATCGTTAGTTCCAATGCTTTTTATGTTGGATCGATGAGCGTTGAGCATGGCGAGCATGGGCATTGATTTGGTATGAAGAGCCGCAAAGAAGAACAACCTTTGCGGCTCTTACTTTACTTTGCATTTACCGGACATATCGGACATTAGTTTCAATCCGCGAAAGTCCTTTGTAGCTGACGATTGCCCGCGTGTATTTACTCAAAAGCAATTCCATTGTTTTTCTATCTGTTCAAACAGGTTGCCGTGAATGTCGTCCTGAAACTGCAAATTGCTTTCTGAATGGAAAAAGCCAATCTTGATATACGCACCGGTAACAAACTTTTCGGGGGCGGGGTGAAAAAGCAACAAAGCGGCTCTTTTCAAATATCCGTTGTCAATAAGTTTCAGGTTATTAAGCAGTTGTTCGGGCGTGTCTTTGTGGCTGCTTTCACTCAAACGCTTGCTGTCAATGCGAAGGCGCAGCCTGAAGCAATCCAGAATTATTAATCATTAAATGGGGAAGGGGGCGATTGTTTGCGCAAAATCCCTATCCTCCTTAATTTTTTTAAGCGCCATTTGCGCCGCGTGCTGGTGGGATTCTTTTTTGGAATGTCCGGTTCCGATGCCGGCAGAAATACCGTTCAAAAACACTTGGCTACGGAACACGGGGTTGTGTTCCTTATCAATGAAATTTTCCAATAGATGAAATTCCATTGTTATTCGCTGTTTTTGACTCCATTCCAGCAGTTTGGATTTGAAATTGACTTCTTTTCGGGCTAATGCGTCAATATTGATAAACTTTTGAATGATTTTTTTCTTGATAAAACGGTAGGTTTTCCGGTATCCCCGATCTAAATAGATGGCGCCGACAAATGCTTCCAGCGCATTGCCCGAAATGTGGTTTTTTTGCGTGAAAACCCTCAACGAGGATATAACTAACTTATTCAATCCCAATTCGCAGGAAATTTTATCCATCGTTTCTCTTTTTACAATTTTGGAACGTGTATTGGTAAGGAAGCCTTCGTTTCGGTTCTTAAATTTTTTGTAGACAATATCGGAAATAATGGCGTTAAAAACGGCGTCTCCCAGAAACTCAAGGCGTTCGTTGTTTTTATAATTGCCTTTAACGGCGATTTCCCGCGCCGAAGATTTATGTAGCAAGGCTTCTTCGTACAATGAAATGTTGTTCGGAAAAAATCCGAGTATCTTTTTTAGAGCGAAGTAAGCTTTTTTTTTCGGACTAAACAAAAGCCTTATGAGCTTTAACAAAATCATTTTGCCATCGTTTAATTATATTTTTTGACGATAATACATGCATTGTGTCCGCCGAAACCAAAAGTATTGGACAGGGCGACCTGCACGGTTCTTTTTTGGGCTTTGTTAAATGTAAAATTCAGCCGGTAGTCGATTTCCGGATCGTCGTCATCGGGCGCATGGTTGATGGTCGGAGGAATTACCCCGTCGCGGATAGCCAAAATACACGCCATTGTTTCCACCGCACCGGCGGCGCCCAACATGTGTCCGGTCATTGATTTGGTTGAACTGATATTCAGGTTGTAAACATGGTTGCCGAATATTTCTTTGATGGCTTTGACTTCCGAAGGGTCGCCCACGGGGGTCGACGTCCCGTGAACATTGATATAATCAATCGCATCGGGCGTTAAATTTGCATCGGCGAGTGCGTTTTTCATCACCAAGATAGCGCCCACGCCTTCCGGGTGGGAAGCCGTAAGGTGGTAAGCGTCTGCCGATTCGCCGCCGCCGATAACTTCGGCATAGATTTTCGCCCCGCGCGACAAAGCATGTTCCAATTCTTCAAACACAAGGCTCACTGCGCCTTCTCCCATCACAAACCCGTCTCGGCTCGCGCTGAACGGTCGCGAAGCGGTTTGCGGGGATTCGTTTCTCGTGGAAAGGGCGTTCATCGAATTAAATCCGCCCACGCCCACAGGGGTAATGGTTGCTTCGGCGCCGCCCGTTACAATGATATCCGCTTTTCCCAAACGAATTAGGTCGAATGCCGAAATCGCTCCGTTGGTCGAGGAAGCGCATGCCGAAACCGTACCGAAGTTAGGTCCCTGAAACCCATACAGGATGGATATTTGACCGGCTGCAATATCGCCGATCATTTTAGGAATGAAGAACGGATTGAATTTCGGTCCCATTTCGAGATGCTGATAATAAAAACCGACTTCCTGCCCCAAAGTAGACAATCCGCCGATGCCGGAAGAAAAGACAACGCCGACACGTTTTTTGTCAATGTTTGCATTATCAATGCTCGCATCTTCAATCGATTCTTTTGCCGCTACGATAGCCAATTGCGCATATCTGTCCAATTTTTTTGCTTCCTTGCGGTCGAAATAATTAACGGGGTCAAAATCTTTTACTTCGCAGGCAAATTTGGTTTTGAAATCCGTTGCATCGAACAAAGTAATGGGTCCAGCCCCACTTACTCCGTTCAACAGGGATTTCCATGTATCTTTTACATTGTTCCCTACCGGAGTAATTGCGCCCAGACCCGTTACTACCACTCGTTTTAAGTCCATAACGATATTAAAATTCTGTTTCTACTTGCCTGCTTTTTCCAAATACGCAATCGCGTCGCCGACGGTCGAGATTTTTTCCGACTGGTCGTCGGGAATCGTAATACCGAATTCTTTTTCAAACTCCATGATTAATTCTACCGTATCCAGAGAATCTGCGCCCAAGTCGTTCGTAAAATTTGCGTCATTGGTAACTTCAGACTCTTCAACACTCAATTTGTCAACGATAATACTCTTAACTCTATCCACAATTTCAGACATAATTTTTTGCTTTTTTAATTAATTAATATAAAGAATTGTTTCAAATTTCGCGCAGCAAAGGTAAGTATTAATATTTGGAAATAGCAAGGAAAAAACGCAGAAATTTGCACAGTATTGGTTTTTTTGTGCATACACAGGCGGTTATATTCCTTAAATTTTTTTCCAAACGATAGAGGTAATAGAACAACCTTTATTTGTATATTTTGGGTGCATTAAATTGCTGCACACGTCATTGCGAACCGCGAAGCGGTGAAGTAATCCAGAGAATTACGCAGCGATTTGCTCTGGATTGCTTCAGGCTTCGCTACGTCCGCCGGACACGCTCCCGCCGCGCCTTCCCCAGCCGGAGATACAAATACGACCCGAAAATCAGGAACAGCGAAGCGATATGTACGTACCGCCGCGCCTGCGGATTAACGTTAATATTCGCGAAACTCGGACTTTGCCGGCGTTCGTCTCTCCCCGCGCGTTGCCGCAATTCCGCATTTCCTCGATTGTTGCGGTTATGCGCGGCATCTGCCGCTGTGGCGGTTCCTGCAACTGCGGGCGGCGGCGTTCTCCTTTCCTCTCTGGGATTCAACATGCCGCCTGTCTGTATGCCTAAGGAATGGACAAACAGCATGGCGTACAGGACGTATGACCATCGCTGCCATTTCTTCCACCGGACGCTTCCCATGCGTTTCCGAACGCCGTCGAACGACGTAATCCACAGCGGAATAAACAGCGCCAGCATCAGGACGCCCAGCACAAAACTGAAATTCGATATCCCTGCGCCCCATACGTTTACCACCCTCGCATTTTCCATATATTCCGTGTTGTCGGTGAAAAACCGGAGCGCATTCGGAAAGTTGTGCGTTACCCGAATCAGGGCATGCGTCAGTATCGGGAAGCCCGACAGGATGGACAACTCTTTGCGTATGCTAAGGAGTTTTTTCACGTATGGATTCTTGGGATTTAACGCGCCCATGTACATGATGATAATCAGCAGGGGAAAGCCCAGCGTTCCCGCGTGGATGTAATCCCGCAAGATAGCGCCCAGAAACGGTATCCGGTTGAAATTGAACATTTCAATCCCGAACAGCCGGAGGACAAAAGGGATGGCGACCAAAGCAAAAGGGATGGAAAATACCGCGTAATAGACCGCCGCATGTCGTTTGATGGATTTCGACAGCAAAACAGACAGCAGGGTTAAAACACCCAGCGCCATAAGCAATGGCGCTACGGTGTTTAGGAATTGTATGAAATCAAAGAGTAACTTAATCATGCGTTAATCGTCCAATAGCATTAATACTCGTCGCGCCTGTAACGGTCAATCCTTTCGTCGCCGCCGCCGTTGTCGGATTGATGACATAGATGGCGGGGTCGGCTGCTTCGGCGGTAATCGGGAAATACATTTTGCCGTTGTGCGGCGCGGGCAGTCCGGTTGCCGTGATTTTGTCCAGTGCGGGAATACCCGTTACCCATTTGAAGGTTTTGCCGATTACATCCACAACGCCGTATTGCGTAGCCGCGCCGGTTGCCGCCGGAACAAGGTCGTTGTAAAGTTCGAGCAGGAAGTAATTTCCCGTGATGTGCCATACTTTACGGAACTTGTAACCGCCGGTTTTTTCCTGAATATCGAAGTAATACGAAGCGTCGAAAGCCGTTGCGCCGCTGTTGATGCGCAAAACGCCCGCCGGACGGGTGGTCGTACTCTCATACGCGCCGGAGAAAACATACACATTGCCGTCGTCGGCTTTTGCAATCTGCGAATAATATTGCGAACGGAAGCGTCCCGACGAATAACCGATGCGGTCGTCGCGATAGATGCGTTTCAGGTTCAGGTTCGCGTCGAAAGCCGCCACCCAAACGCTGTCGGGATACGTAATCGCACCCGAACTTGCGCCGCCGCCCGCAGTCGGGTCTTTCGGCTCGGAAACGACCAAGCCGGTAAGAAATTCGCCGTTGCCCATGTCCACAATACCGGAAGGCGTTGCCTGCTGCCCGTTGCCGGTGATATTGAGCGTGGGAATGGTTTTTGTTTGCGAAGCGAAATTGTTCTTCAAATCAAAGAAATTGAAGGTTACGCCGTCGGTACGGTTGTTGCCGCCTGCGTCGAGCAGAGCGTTACCCTGTCCGTCTACAGGCGTTACGCCGCCCACGCTGGTGAGGGCGTAGCGGTCGAAAAAGCCGTAAGAAGTGAAACGCGAAGTGATGAGGAACTGCCCCGATTCGCGCAGCGAACCGTTCTCGTCCGCCACGTATCCGAGACCGACGCCGGGGTCGCCCTGCTGATAAATCAAACCGACGGCAGCCGACGGATTGCTGTTGAAAATCCACGTATAGCCCGACAGTTCGAGCGTTTTAATGTTGTTGGATATTGACGTCGTCCCCGTTTCGGGGTTGTCGACTTGGAGAATGTACTGCGTCGATTCTCCGGTAGCAGCGATAAAGAACGCGCCCTTTTTTTCGGGTTCGGGCTTGGGGTCGTCGTTTTTGTTACACGAAACGAAAACGAACGGCAGGCACGCGCAGCATATTGCCAGCAGGCGTGCGGAAACTGATTGTTTGAAATTTGTAATCATAAAACTTTGAAATTAAAATTGAATTATCTGTAAAAGAAATACCTGAATTTCACCGAAAAACTTCGTCCCGGCTTTTGCAGGCTGTAATTGTCATAAAGGATTTCGTCGGCGATGTTGAGCGCTTCGACGGCGATGTTGTACCGCCCGCTACGCATCGAATACAGGATGTTCGCATCGTGCGAAAGCTGCTTCGGAATGACGATGTCGCCGCCTTCGCTTTCCCAGTCGCGGAAAAACGAATGGACGTAGCGCATGTTGTATCCGAACGACAGGACATTGCCCCGCCCGAAACAGTTGTTGATATTATAGTTTGCATCCACGTTGCCGAAGAGGTAAGGCACGTTCGGCATCCGGTCGCGGTAATAAATCAGCGCCCTTCCGTCGGGGCTGTATCGTTCCATATTTCGGATGTCCTGATAAGTGAAATTGCTACCAAAGGAAAATGTTTGCCCGTAGAAATAGCGGGCTTCGACGTCGGCGCCCAGATTGCGCACCCGCCCGTGATTGGTGTAAAATGCGCCGCCGTAACGCTGTTCAATCCGGCGGCGGATATAGTCGCGCGTGTCGCGGTAAATCAGCCCCGCGTCGAAATAGACGGAATGAATTTGGTTGAAGGTGCATTCGTAAGAAATATTCGCGTTCAGGTTGAGGCTGTTTTCGGGACGCAAGCCAGCATCGCCCGTTTCCAGCGATTCGTCGCCGAAGAGTTCATTTTCCGAAGGCAGGCGGTAGGCTCTTTCAAACGAGGTTTTCAACTGCCATCCGTCGACGGGGAAAACAGTTGCGCCAACGCCGTAGCCGCTGGTGCTGAACGTGCGCTTTTGCTCCTCGTAAACAGTGGTGGTTGTGGTCGATACGTTTATCGGACCGCGCACCGTTACGTTATAATGCTTAACGAAAGCGGAGGCATTCCACCGCTGCGACGGCTCGAAGCGGTACGACAGCCCCGACACGTTCTTGGCGTTTGTCCGGCGCATGAACGTGGCGGCGGTGCTTGTTTCGACGTTGGCAACCGCGTCGGTCGTCCGGCGGCTGAAATTGCCGTACAGGTTGTTGAACGAAAACAGATGCCGCCCGCCCATGCGGTAGTTCAGCCCCGCCGAAACCGACGCATTGCGGTTGTCGTATTCGCCCATCGTATATTGCCCCTCGCCCTTGAAACTCTTGTCGCGGTATTCGCCCCGCCAGTTGTATTGACGGGCAAGCGTGTCGGTGTTATTGTTTCGGGCGAGGCTGTAATTGGCTGACACACGCAGGTTCAGGTTTTCGGCAAACAGGTTTCTCTTTTCGTAACGAAGCGCGGGAACGATGCTCCGCGCCCTGCGTTCGCGCCCGCCGTAAACGATTTTCATCAGGTTGGCGTTTTGGATGTCCTGCTTTTCCTTGCCGACTGTCAATTCCGCTTGCAGGCGGTCAGCCCAGGGTTTACGCGCAACGCCCGCCCTGATTGTCGCCGCTTCGTTGTGGTAATTGTCGTGAAACCGCCGAAACCAGTAATCTTCCTGCGAATAGGCGTTTGTTTCGAGATTGAGCAGGCGGGTTTTTACCTTATAATTATTGTCGGAATAATTCTGATAGGCGTTGAAGCGCACGAAAAAACCGTTCTTAGCCGTGCCGAAATTCAAGTTTGATTTGTGGGTATTAAACGAGCCGTAGGAATAGGACGCATCGACAAAAGTCCTGTGCGACTGCCGCGTAATGATGTTGATAGCGCCGCCCAGCGCGTCGCTACCGAGTTCTATCGGGACAACGCCCTTGTACACCTCAATCCGGTCGGCAATGTGAACGGGGATATTGCCGAGCCGGAACGACTGTCCGAAACCCTCCATCGGCATCCCGTCCATAAAGATTTTGACGTGCCGCCCGCTAAATCCGTTCAGTGAAATGTGAGAATTGCTGCCCGTTCCGCCCGTTTCGCGGATTTTTACGCCCGAAACGCGGTCGAGGGCATGGGAAATATCAAGGGAAGTGTTGCGCAACGCCCCCGCATCAACGGCAATCACATTGAACGACGATGCGCGGATGCGCTGCACGGGCGTTTTGGCTTTGACGACAACCTCTTCAAGTTCAACCGTTTTTTGCCGCCCGTCGTCGTCCGCGCTTTGCGCTTTCGATACAATCGGCGCGGATAGAAGGAAATAAGCCGTAAAAAATACCGCTTTATAACGATTCATAAAATACCTGTTGCAAAATTTCTGCAAAGATAGGGCAAGCGGAAAGAGTGTGCAATCCCCATTTGTTGGGATTTTTTTGTGCCGGCTAACTATAAATGGGGATGGATTGTATGCAAAGGTGCGGCGTCTTGCGGGAGTAAACCCCTGCTCGACGTAGTCAAAGACCATGCCGAGCGGGGTTCTTACTTCTCAAAAAATTTACCCCAAAATCATAGTGGATATTACAAAAATATTTTTTAATTTTGCCCCGTTAAAATTTTACGCAGCGTTTTTTCTCAAAAAAAAGTGTGACAAAAAATACATAATAATTAATATTTAAAAACATGAAAAAGTTCATCCTATCACTATCCATCCTGTTTATAGGCTTCATCGCCAAAGGCGCACGGTATTTAGGCGAAGGAACACACTACATTGTAGATGAGTGGTACCCGAACGGTACTACTCTGTTAGTAGAGGCAAATACCGGCAGGGTGACTATTCATCTTAAGAATACTTATATCAATTTTCGTGGCAAAAATGCGGCAGGCGAAGATAAAGACCGTGAACCCTGTATCGATATCTTACACGGTAATCAAGT
>JAIRKO010000041.1 GCA_031260045.1 Dysgonamonadaceae bacterium
AAGACGACCGCCGGTTTGTCGAGGCTCTTTGCCAAATCCGTCAGGAAAATGTTCAGCAACACCAGCGGACGGCTCTGTTTGTCCTGTTCGTATTTTTCATCATACATAAAAGGCAAGCGTGACTGCTGCAAAGCAACTGTGATACAGTCCATAACGGTGGGAATGCCTTCTTTGGCGTCAATAACGCCCTGTACGCTTTCCAGCGAACAGTACAGCGCATAATATTTCCCGTCCGCATTGAGCCGCCTTGTCAAATCTTTCAGATAAGTTGTTTTCCCGCTCTGCCGCGCGGCATGAATCACAAAATACTGTTCGTGGTCTATCAACCGTTCTACGCCATGCAGACGGGTGGCGGCGTCAATCATGTAATGCTTGGCGCTGTTGCACGGTCCTGCTATGTTAAAGTATTTCATCATATTAAAATATTTATTATTTGAAAAACACAATATAATAAAGGTGTAAGTCAATGCAACGTCATCAAAAATACCCTGCCTTTTTCCGGTCTTCCATAGATGCTTCGGAACGTTTGTCATCCGATCGTCCGCCCCGTTCCGTGATGCGCGACGAGGCTATCTCGTTGATAATATCTTCCACCGTGTTGGCTTCCGAAATGGTTACGCCCGTGCAGGTAATATCGCCGATGGTACGGCAACGAATCCGCTTGCGGACTACTTTCTCCCCCGCTTTGAGCTGCATAAAAGGATAATAAGCCAACCATATCCCATCGCGCTCGAAAACGTCCCGCTCGTGCGTATAATACAAACTCGGCAGTTCGATGTTTTCCAGCAGGATGTATTGCCAAACGTCCATTTCCGTCCAATTGCTGAGGGGAAATATGCGAAAATGTTCGCCTAATTGTTTTTTCCCGTTAAAAATATTCCACAGTTCGGGACGCTGATTCTTCGGTTCCCACTGTCCAAACTCGTCGCGATGTGAAAAGAACCGCTCTTTAGCCCTGACTTTCTCTTCGTCGCGCCTTGCCCCGCCCAGTGCGGCGTCGAATTTATACTTTTCCAGCGTATCGAGCAGAGTTACCGTTTGCAGTTTGTTGCGGCTGGCATTGACGCCCGTTTCTTCCATCGCCCGTCCGGCGTCAATGGATTCCTGCACCGAGCCAACAATCAGCCTCACGCCGAGTTTCTTTACCAGATTATCGCGGTAAGCGATGGTTTCTTCAAAGTTGTGTCCCGTGTCGATATGCAGGAACGGGAACGGAATGGCTGCCGGATAAAAAGCCTTGTACGCAAGGCGAGCCATTACAATGGAATCCTTTCCGCCGGAAAACAGCAGAGCAGGTTTTTCAAATTGCGCCGCCACTTCCCGCAGCACGTAGATTGACTCCGATTCGAGTTCTTTCAGATGTGTTAATTTGTTCATATTTATATATTCAACAGGTTATTTGTTACAAATTCTTTCGCGTAGTAAGTAATAATGTAGTTTGCGCCGGCGCGTTTAATCGCGGTCAGGCTTTCCAAAAAGATGCGTTTTTCGTCGAAGAAGCCCTGCGCTGCGCCGTTTTTCAGCATCGCATATTCGCCCGACACCTGATAGGCTATAAGCGGGTGATTGGGAAACTGTTGAGAAGCCCTGTACAGGATGTCCAAATAGGGCATCGCCGGTTTCACCATAATCCAGTCCGTTCCCTCCTCTATATCGGCGGCTATTTCGTCCAAGCCTTGATTTCGGGTACGGAAATCCATCTGATAGGTTTTCCGGTCGCCGAAAGTGGGGGTGGAACCTGCGGCGTCCCGAAAAGGTCCATAAAAGGTGGAGGCGTATTTTGCCGAATAAGCAAGAATACGGGTTTTCAGGCTTTCCTTATTCAACCTTTGCCTGATTGCCTTCACCTGTCCGTCCATCATAGCTGACGGGGCTACAAAATCGGCGCCTGCAAGGGCGTGCTGATAAGCCATTTCCGCCAAGAGGGGAAGCGTGGCGTCGTTGTCCACATCGCGGTTGTGCAGCAGTCCGCAATGCCCGTGCGAAGTATATTCACATAGGCAAACGTCGGTAAACACCGTCAGGGCGGGATAGCGGGCTTTAATCGCCCTCACCGCCCGACTGATGATATTGTCGGGAGCATAGCCCGCCGTCCCGCGTTCGTCTTTGTCTTTTTCGTCAATAACGCCGAAGAGCAGGATTTTGTCAATACCCAACGCAGGCAGATTTTCGATATGCGTCAGCAGCCGGTCGATGGAAAAGCGGCATATCCCTTTCATTGAGGGTATTTCCTGCGTCCGACATTCGCCATCAATTACGAAACAGGGATAAATGAGGTCGGATGCGGTGATGTGGACGTCGGCATACTGGTCGCGCACGACTTGTGATGTTCGGTAGTTTCTGAAACGAAGCATAAATTAATGATTATTTATTAATCATTTCTTCAGTCGTCCGCCCCCGCGCCGCCAGCAGCATGCCCTCAGGCAACCGCCCATACATCTTCATAAAAGCCTCGACCCCCGAAGGAGACGAAAACACAATCTTTTGAAACCGCGACAAATCAACCTTTTCAGCGGCTTTGTTCACCATATTATTATATACCGGCAAATCCGTCACGCGGTTGCCCATTTTCTCCAACGCTTCCGGAAGGTAGGGCAGCCCTTTGTTTGAGCGGGGCAGCAGTATCCGGGCGTTTGAAAGTTTAATCTCTTCAAAACGGCGAATCAAACCTTCCGCCGATTCAGGTTCCGGTTCCAAGTCGGGACGGATATTATGTTCCGCCAATTCCAGAGAAGTCGTTTTCCCTATTGACGCTATTTTCGCCGCACCAAAAGAATGCACATCCAACCGAAGTTCGTCCAATATTTCAAAGAAAAACCGCACGCCATACCGGCTCGTGAAAACAATCCACCCGTATTCGCCGACAGCCTTTTTCAGCAAATCATTCGCCTCACGATTTCTTTCCACTGTGATAAGCGGTGTGTGGGTCAGGTTTCCCTGCCCGCGGTATTCCTCACAGGAAGTTCCGGTTACGAGTATATTGGGTTGCTGAGCCATCCGGCTTTCCAGCGCGACGACTTCGCCGACGATAACGAGTACCGGCGATGCAGTTTTCACAACCGAAAACTGCAATTCTTTCAGGGTCGAAAAGCCAATTTTTTGTGCGGGCAGCGAAACGTCGCAAATCCATGCGGCGGGCGTGTCGGCGTTCCGTCCCGCAGCAATGAGTTGTTTTGCCACATTCGACATGTTTTCTCCTGCCATATAGTACACTAACGTGTCGGCGACGGGAACATTACGCTCACCTGAAGCATGCCCCGAAGCGAACGCGACCGACGAGGCAATTCCCCTGTGGGTTAACGGGATATGGGTGTATGCCGCCAACGCAATGCCCGACGAGATGCCCGGAATAACCGTCACGTCGATATGCCGGCTTTTCAGGAAGTCTATTTCTTCGCGCCCGTGCGCAAATATCATCGGGTCGCCCCCTTTCAGGCGCACCGAGTTGCGCCCGGAAATCGCCGCGTTGTAGAGTTGTTCGTTTATTTCGTCCTGCTGGCAGTTGTGTTTGCCGCTTCTTTTGCCGACGTAGACTTTGGTTGCGCGGTATTTATCGAGAAATGTCCGGTCAATCAGGTCGTCGTGGAAAAGAATATCCGCGCGGGCAATCGCCCTTTCGCCGCCTACGGTGAGCAGGTCAGGATTGCCCGGACCGAAGCCGACAATGGTTACCCGCCCGTATTTGCGACGAATGTCGTGCGCCGCAAATCGGGATTTCAGTTCCTCGTTCTCCGTCCTGCCCACGATAGCCAAGTTTCCCTGCAAGGGATGGGTTTTGAAAGGCAGGACTTCGGCGATAAGACGGTTCAAACCCAGCCGCCGGAGGGCGCAGGTGGCAACAATCAGCGCGTCAATATCGCCTTTTTCGATCAGGTCGATGCGTT
Organism: Dysgonamonadaceae bacterium; assembly: GCA_031260045.1. Taxonomy (GTDB): domain Bacteria; phylum Bacteroidota; class Bacteroidia; order Bacteroidales; family Azobacteroidaceae; genus Azobacteroides. The sequence continues at coordinate 3,885 of JAIRKO010000041.1, forward strand.
CTTCTACCGAGCCGCGAATGTCGACAACGACAAGGTCGGAGCGCAGTTTCAGCAGTTCCTCCCGCCTGCTTTTCGAACTTGTGCCAACCTTTGCTCCGGCGGGGAGTTGCAGGAGCGTCCGGTTGTGTTTGTCGACCAGCGCATCCGTTTTATACGACGCGCTGGTGAGGCAATATATTTCCAGCCCGGGCGGCAGGGGATAGGGTAAATCCTTGGCGGAGTGGATGGCAATATCCGCTTTGGCGTCAAGGACGGCTTGGTCGAGTTCGCGGGTGAAAAAATCCGCATCGACATTGTTGTCCATCAACGAAATCTCTTTGTGCTTATCGCCAAACGATTTCAACATAGTAAGTTCATACTTGATCAGAGGATAAAGCGAAAATACTTCCTCGACCTGCAACTGCGCAAGGCGGCTGTTTCGGCACACTGTTTTTACTGGTTTGTAATTCATTTTTATACTTAAGTATATGTTGTTCGTAAAGTAAACGAGTTGATAAGTAAACAAGAAAACAAGAAGGGGATAACTTGTTTACTTGTCAACTAATTTTCAGTACACAAAGGTACTCTCTTTCCGGCAATCGGCAAAATCCACGTAATATCCGCACGAATTGCCCGAAAAGGTGCGTACAAATGCCTAAAAGGTAAGTACGTATTTCATTGAAAGACACATATCTAAAAAACAATGGAGATGTTGGAATGATTATTTACCGTTGTGCCTATAATTTACTCATGCAGTAAATGTTCATTATCAGTTCATATTATTTTTTCTGAATTGCTTCACTGCTGCGCGGTTCGCAATGACGATTGCGGGTCTCCGCTCCGCAATAGACTTGTTGCGAAACAAAGAAGATTTTGGATGGATGACCGACAAGACTACAACAGACGTATTTCAAGCCAGCGAATGAAAGTAGAACACATCATCGGCATCGTAACAGACGAAAAAGATATGGAAATTTTAAATATCAAATCTTTTTTCGGGAAATTTATTTACATTGGTTACCTTTGCGGCGGAAAATAAATAAAACAACCGCATGAAATTGTCTATTATTATTGTTAACTATAACGTAAAATACTACCTTGAACAGTGTTTGGATTCCGTCTTGAAATCCGCTCACAATCAGGATACGGAAATATTTGTGGTGGACAATCATTCATCCGACGGCTCTTTGGAGTACTTAATTCCAAAATTCCCCACCGTCCGTTTTATCAATAATCAAGAAAATGTCGGCTTTTCAACGGCAAATAATCAGGCAATCGCACAGGCGCAGGGCGAATATATTCTGCTGCTCAATCCCGATACGGCGCTGGGAGAGAATACCCTGACGCAGGTTTGCCGTTTTATGGACAACAACAAACGGGCGGGCGCCGTTGGCGTAAAAATGTTGGACGGGTTTGGGCAATTTTTGCCGGAATCGAAGCGTGGATTTCCTTCGCCCTGGCATTCATTTACCAAGATGTCGGGGCTGTCGAAACTGTTTCCCCGCTCAAAAGTTTTCGGCGGATATCATTTGGGTTATCTGGATGAAAATGAAACGCATGAAGTGGGCGCGCTGGCGGGCGCATTTATGATGTTGCGGCGGGAAACCATTGAAAAATCGGGCAGTTTGGACAACCGCTTTTTTATGTACGGCGAAGATATTGATTTGTCGTATCGCATCAATCAGGCGGGCTATGCCAATTTTTATCTTCCCTGTCCGATTATTCATTACAAAGGCGAAAGCACGCGCAAAGACATTCGTTATGTAAAACATTTTTACGCCGCCATGCTGATTTTTTTTGATAAACACTACCCCCATTCCAACCGGCTGCTTAAATGGACAATCCGGTTGGCGATTATTTTGACCGGTTTCATGTCGGCGGCTCGTAAAATACTTGCCCGTAGTCATTCCGACGGGAAACAGCGCTATAAAAAGGAGGTTGTTTTTAATTTGCAGCACATTTCTTATGAGCGGTTAATCGACGAAATGGATAAACATACGGGTAAAAATACGCTTTTTAAGATATATCATCCCGACAGGGGGATTGTTGTTTCGGCGAATGACGGAACAAAACTAAGCACTAAGAATAATGAAAACGCTTAGTTCTTAATTCTTTTCAATGACTCATGAAACAAAATCTAATCCTGAAAGACGCTTCCTTCGCCGGTTTAATGACCAAAAGAATCCTCAACGTCCTGCTAATCGCCACCCGATACGACGCTTTTATGCTCGAAGACGACGGACGAATCGAGGAGCAGATTTTTAACGAATACACCTCCCTGAGCCTCCGCTACCCGCCCCGTTTCACCCAAGTGATGACCGAAAAAGAAGCCGTCGCAGCCATGCGCCAAACGAATTTCGACCTCGTTATTTGTATGCCGAACATGGACGATACGGATATTTTTGCCGCCGCCAACCGGATTAAATCGCTCTACTGCAACATTCCCATCGTGGTTTTGACGCCCTTTTCGCGCGAAGTTACCAAAAGGATGTCGCGCGAGAATTTAAGCGCCATCGACTACGTTTTCAGTTGGTTGGGAAATTCCGAACTCCTGCTTGCCATCATCAAACTGATTGAGGATAAAATGAACGTGGACGATGATATTGCTTCGGTCGGCGTACAAACCATTTTGTTGGTCGAGGACTCCATCCGCTTTTATTCTTCGGCGTTGCCGCATCTCTACAAATTTGTTTTGGCGCAGTCCAAAGATTTTTCAAAAGAGGCGTTGAACGCCCATCAGCAGACGCTTCGGATGCGGGGACGCCCGAAAATCCTGCTTGCGCGTTCGTATGAGGAAGCCGAAATGCTTTACCATAAATATAAGGAGCATACGCTGGGCATTGTTTGCGACATGAGTTTTTGCAAAGACGGCGTGAAAGACCCCCGCGCCGGTTACAAATTAGCCTGCATGGTGCGGAGCGTCGACCGTTTTGCGCCGATTATTTTCGATTCTTCGGAAAGCGCCTGCAAACGTTTTGCCGATGAATTGCATTGCAGTTTTATTGATAAAAATTCCAAAACTTTCCCGCAGGATTTGCGCAAAGAAATTACGGATAATTTTGGGTTCGGCGATTTTATCATTCTCAATCCGCAAACGAAAGCCGAGATTATGCGGATTCCTTCCTTGCAGGATTTGCAGAGCAAAATATTCCTGATTCCCGACGATTCGCTGGTTTATCATCTGTCGCGCAACCATTTTTCGCGCTTTTTCCATTCCCGCGCGATTTTCCCGATTGCCGAATTTTTGAAAGGCGTCGACGTGTCGGATTATGCAAGCATGGACGAAGCCCGTCGGGTGATATTCGACGCGATAGTGAAATACCGCAAAATGCAAAATTCGGGCGTCGTGGCGGTGTTTGACAAGGAACGTTTTGACGAATATTCCCATTTTGCCCGTATCGGCGAGGGTTCTTTGGGCGGAAAAGGGCGCGGACTGGCTTTTATCAGCCGCATGATTAAGCGGTGGGCAACCGAACTGGAACAACTGTTTCCGAATACGGGACTCCGCATTCCTAAAACCGTTGTGCTTTGCACGGATGTTTTTGACGAATTTATGGAGACGAACGATTTATACGGGATTGCTTTGCAGGAACTTCCCGACGAAGAGATTCTCAAACGCTTTCTGCATGCAAACCTTCCCGAACGTTTGACCGACGATTTGCTTGCGTTTTTTGAAGTCGTGAAAACGCCTATTGTCGTGCGCTCTTCGAGTTTGTTGGAAGATTCCCATTATCAGCCTTTTGCCGGAGTTTACAAGACCTATATGGTTCCGCCTGTTCCGGATAAACAGGAGTTACTGAAGCGGGTGGGAAATGCGATAAAAGGCGTATACGCCTCTGTGTTTTACCGCGATAGCAAAGCGTATATGACTGCTACGCAAAATGTAATTGATCAGGAAAAAATGGCGATTGTTCTGCAAGAAATGATTGGGCAGGTTTATGAAACGCGCTGTTATCCTACGATTTCCGGCGTTGCCCGTTCGCTGAATTTTTATCCCGTAGGCGAGGAAAAGGGGGAAGACGGGATTGCCAATGTGGCTTTGGGCTTGGGGAAATACATTGTGGACGGGGGGATTACGCTCCATTTTTCGCCGAAACATCCGAACAATATTTTGCAGACCGGCACACTGGAATCTGCGTTAAAAGAAACGCAAACCAAGTTTTATGCGCTGGATTTGCAAGCCGACCGGAACGATAAAATTACCGTCAACGACGCCGAAAATTTACTGTCCCTCCCCGTCAAGGAAGCCGATAAGGACGGGAGTATACGGTATATTTCATCAACTTACGATAGCAGGGATCAAACCTTGTTGGACGGTTATTATCCGGGACAGAACCGGAAAGTAATCACTTTTGCGGGCGTTTTGCAAAACGATGTTTTCCCACTGGCAGGCATGTTGGATTATGTGCTGAAACTCGGACAGGCGGAAATCGGGCGTCCCGTTGAAATTGAATTTGCCGTTAATCTGGAAAAACCGCCCGAAAAGGGAATTGCCGGCAGTTTCTACCTTTTGCAGTTGCGTCCCGTGGTTGCCGGCAAGGAAATGATAGCGGAAAACCTGTTGGAAGTGAAGGCGGAAGATTGCCTGCTCCGGTCTCTACATGCGCTTGGACACGGAATTACCGGCGATGTATATGACGTTATTTATGTAAAAACCGCCGACTTTGTCGCCGAAAACAACAGTCGGATTGCGGAGGAAATAGAACAACTTAATCGGGAAATGATCGTGGAAGAACGGAATTATATTCTGGTTGCCCCCGGTCGTTGGGGTTCGAGCGACCCCTGGCTGGGTATTCCCGTGAAATGGTCGCATATTTCAAACGCCCGCCTGATTGTTGAATCGGGTTTGGAAAATTATAGGGTTGAGCCAAGTCAGGGAACGCATTTTTTTCATAACCTGACTTCGTTCGGGGTCGGTTATTTCACGGTAAATCCCTATATCGAGGGCGGCGGCATTTTCGATGAAGCGTACCTCAATGCGCAACCGGCGGCGAAAGAAACGCAATATCTTCGGCTTGTCCGGTTCAAAAAGCCGGTTGTTATCAAGATTGATGGGCGGAAAAATGTTGGGGTGGCGCTGAAACCTTGATTGTACGCTAAGACGCGAAAAAGCCGCTTTATGCCCACCCTACAACATTAAAATATTTTCCGTACATTTGCGGGACAAAAATTATAAACATGAAACGGAATTAAGTCAAAATGCAAACAACAATCTATTATGGAGCGAATGACTTCTCAAAAAATTTACCCCAAAATCATAGTGGATATTACAAAAATAATTTTTAATTTTGCCCCGTTAAAATTTTACGCAGTGTTTTTTCTCAAAAAAAGTGTGACAAAAAAATACGTATAATATAATTAATATTTAAAAATATGAAAAAGTTCATCCTATCACTATCCATCCTGTTTATAGGCTTCATCGCCAAAGGCGCACGGTATTTAGGCGAAGGAACACACTATATTGTAGATGAGTGGTACCCGAACGGTACTACTCTGTTTGTAGATAAGAATACCGGCAGGGTGACTATTCATCTTAAGAATACTTATATCAATTTTCGTGGCAAAAATGCGGCAGGCGAAGATAAAGACCGTGAACCCTGTATCGATATCTTACACGGTAATCAAGT
>JAIRKO010000019.1 GCA_031260045.1 Dysgonamonadaceae bacterium
TGGACGTATTCCGACGCTACGGGCGCGCACACCATCTCCACCGACACGAATACGCTAACTTTCAAAAATTACAATTTAACTTCCGATCTGCAAATCAAATGCGAACTGATATATAAGGAAGTGGTACATGCAATAAAAAACATCCGCTATGCTTCTCCCTCAGGCGATTATTCCGAAATGGACGTTTTCAATTGCTATCCTGAAATCATCATGCCGCATTCTGTCGACGCAATCCGGTTTTCGACAGAATTATACCCGTCATATGAACAACATATAACGGTAAAAGGCGTTGGCTCGCACGGATTACGTTACGGGCACAACAGATTTGAGCTTGTTTTCACTGACAGGGAAGAAAATAGCAACCGGCGGATTTACAAAATTTTGGTAACGCGCTTATACGAGTCGACCGGCATTGCCGCCGTTGATTCAAAAATCACCGCCCGCCGGCTGTCGAATAATATTCTAATTGACACGCCCAATAAAGAAACCATTTCGATTTATGACCTCAACGGTATCTTAATTAAAAAAGTGGACAAAGAAGCCGGAACAGTACAAGTGGACTTGGGTAATTATCGGCTGCGGAATTTTTTGGTTGTGAAAGGTTCCGACTGGGTGCGGAAAGTGTGGTGATTAATTGTACGCTAAGACGCTAAGGCGCAAGGTAATTTTAGCGTCTTGGCGTCTTTACGTACAATATTATAAACAAAAAAGCCGCTCAAAAAAGCGACTTTTATACGGAAGTTATCAGTGATTCACCTGGGGCTCGAACCCAGGACCCCATCCTTAAAAGGGATGTGCTCTACCAGCTGAGCTAGTGAATCAGCCTGCTGTTTTTCAAAAGCGAACGCAAAGGTAGATAACTTTTTTGAATTTGCAAATAAACCGCTTGAAAAAACTTGTAGTTCTTCGCAAAAACGCTACCTTTGCAGCAGTTAGCAAATTGTGTTTAATTAAACTTCCCAATTGAATGTCGATTACCCAAAAGAAAATCCTGCTGTTAAACGTACTGTTTATCATTTATTCCGTAATTATTTATGCGCAAAAACCGGTTGCTTTAGAGGCGTTTTTAAGAAAAAAAAATCTTGCCCATGCGGCTGTAAGTTTTAAAGCCGTTGATTTATCAAACGGTAAAACAATCGCTTCTTTCAACGCAAAAACGGCGTTGATTCCGGCTTCAAACATGAAAATCGTAACAACCGCCACAATTTTGGATACTTTGGGCGGCGGTTTTCGTTTCCGAACCCCGCTAACTTACGACGGCGAAATCCGGGACGGCGTGTTGAAAGGCAACCTTTACCTCAAAGGTTCCGGCGATCCGACTTTGGGTTCGGAATTTATGATTGGCGACAAGGAAAATTTTTTACGGGATTGTTTGATTGCTTTGCGTGCCGCCGGTATAAAAAGCATTGAAGGCGATGTGGTTGTGCTGGATCAATTGTTTGGTTACGATGGCGTTTACCCGACATGGCTGGTGGAAGATGTTGGCTCTTATTATGCGCCCGGCATTTACGGCGTCAGCATTTTTGACAATACCTACCGGATTTATCTTCAGTCTTACCAACCGGAAACTTTGGTCAAAATACGTTCGATTTACCCTAAAATACCGGGTTTGCAATTTACCAACGAACTCAAATCGTCAAAAATAGGCAGCGACCGATCCCGCATTTTCGGACTTTCTTCTTCCTTTGAAAAGCGTTTGTCAGGAACAATTCCCGCCAACCGTTCCAGTTTTGTAATCAAAGGTTCCATTCCCGATCCGGGATTGTTTTTGGCGGATTATTTGCAGACGTTTTTAACAAACCATTACATAGAAATAACGGGAAAAGCGACTACTTTCCGGTTTGCTCAAAAACTGCCCGAAAACGACCGGACAATTACGGTGATTCGCTCGCCCCCGCTGGCGGCTATTGCCCGCGAAACGAATGTGAAAAGCAACAACCATTATGCGGAACATTTGTACAAAAAACTGCTTACTTTCAAGGATTTCAATTATTCCGATTATTGGGAAAGGCGAGGCTTAGCCGGCGCGTCCCTGCTGATGGACGACGGTTCGGGACTGTCGCCGACCAACGCCGTATCGGCTGATTTTTTAACCGCTATCCTGATTTACATGTACAAAAAGGATGGAACGGTGGGCGCTTTTTACCAGTCGTTGCCGATTGCGGGAAAAGAAGGGACGGTTACGCCGTTTCTGAAAAAAACACCGTTGGAAGGCAAAGCGCGGCTGAAATCGGGGAGTATCGCTCACGTACAATCGTATTCCGGATACGTGGAAAAGGGAAAAAAACGCTACGCATTTTCCCTGATAGTTAATAATTTCAGCGGAAAACGCGCGGAATTGCGGGAAGCAATGGAAAAATTACTCGTTGATCTTTTTTGAAACTTTAAGCCCTACATCCGAAATGCCTTTCAAAGGATTTTCGCTCATTCCATGACGGATAAAACAAGTATAGGCGCCTTTTTCCGGAAAGCGCACCGCCGTTTTATAAGGAATGGTAAGGCTGTAAAGGCTGATTCCTGTTCCATACCATTTTCCCGAAACATCGGCTAAATACATGCCTATCGTATCGGTACGCACATTGCCGCCGGGCGACTGAAAATCAACCAATAACCAAATATTACGGAACGAATAATCATTATTGTTGCGTATTTCCACCGATATATCAAACAAATCCGTCGTGTTGTCGATATCCACGCTGAAAATGGCGGCAGCTTCCCTGTTCCATCCGCTTTTTTGGAATGAGTGATACTCGAAAAAGGCTTCGTCTTGCACGCAGGAAGCCAAGAGGAAAAACAATAAGCCTGTTGCACCTGTCGAAATAAATCGTTTCATTTTTTTACCTCCGTTTTTTTCTGTTTATAGCGTCTATCGTCGTTCGGGCGACGCCTTTTGTTCTTCTTTTTTATATTCATAATCGAATCGAACCGGCTCACGCTTTCTTCCAGCACATCCCTGTATTCTTTGAATTGCGCCTGCTGTCGGACATTGTCCGACAATAAAAATTTCGGTTTATCTCCTTTTTTATTCATGCCGATTACATCGAAAGCCCGTTCGGCAGGGATGACTACGGTATTTGCTGCAAAATTTTTGTCGGTCGAATAAGTTATCTGATTTTTGAAAACGTCCGTTTTAAAATGGTAATACACATTGTCTTGGGTTTCGAGCGGGATTTCCCGCGAAGGGAAATTGCGTTGGGCTTCCATGTACATGTCGGCTTCGTAATTGAGGCAGCATTTCAGTTTGGCGCACTGTCCGGCTAATCTTTGCGGATTTAGCGAGATGTCCTGCAAACGGGCGGCGCTCGTCGATACGGAAACAAAAGAGGTTACCCACGCCGAACAGCACAATTCCCGTCCGCAGGAACCAATTCCGCCGATGCGAGCTGCTTCCTGCCGCGCGCCGATTTGTTTCATTTCGATACGGACACGAAAAGCTTCCGCCAAGTCCTTTATCAATTGGCGAAAATCGACCCGTTCATCGGCAATATAATAGAAAATGGCTTTATTTCCGTCGCCCTGATATTCCACATCGCCGATTTTCATTTGCAAACCTAACTTTTTGGCGATTTTCCGGGAACGGATCATGGTTTCGTGTTCTTTTGCTTTGGCTTTTTCGTACTTTTCGAGGTCTGTGGGTTTGACTTTCCGGTAAATGTGGCGCATTTCCGCATCCGGTCGCAAACGCGCTTTCGCCATTTGCAGCAAAACCAGTTTTCCGGTCATCGTAACCATGCCGATGTCGTGTCCCGGAGTGGCTTCGACGGCGACCATATCGCCTTTTTCCAGCAGGATTTTACTGCTGTTCAAATAATAACCTTTTCTTGTGTTTTTGAACTGAACTTCTACGTAATCGGAAATTTCTTCCGCATCCGCAATGTCGGATAAATAATCGTAATTGTTCAGTTTGCTGGCGTATCGGCAACAGTTCGACTTGATACGACATTCGCCGTTATATAATCGGTATTCCATAATTTATTCCTCCTACAATTTTAATAAAATCCAACGGATTTATAGTGATAATTTCTTCAAAATGGGCGGTTGAAACAGCAATTATCCAGATAGATACGATATCTCATATTTAATTCCGCTTTATCAAAACCGCTATTTTCATCGACAAATCAAAAAAAACCATGCGCGGATTGACGTTCGACTCAATATGTCGCTCCGCCAAAGCCAATTCGTCGATTAAATCAACCACATTATTTTCGTTCACATAAGGGGAAAAGTTTTTTGAAAAACCGGTTTCCTCCTGATTTAGATAATTAATTTCGGGCAAATTCAAGCGGTAAAAAAAATTTTCACGTATCATATTCCCTGCATAAGACAGGAACGATTTCTGTTTTTCGCGCCCTAATCCGGTAAAATTTTCGGATTCCGCCCGCATGTTTTTCACATCCCGTTTCCAGCAATTCCGCATGATAGAAATAAATAATTCCAAATATCGGCGAGTTTCTTCGCTGCTCTCCGTCAGTTCAACGGCTTTCAGGTAGTTGCCGTTGGCGAGGCGGATGATAGCGTCATTGCAGGTTTGATGGTGCTTTTGCAAGGCTTGCCTCATTGCCTCGTCATCAATAGGCGGCACGGGAAAACTTTGGGTGCGGGATTGAATTGTGCCGACTACCCGGTCGGGATTTTCCGAAATTAAAAGAAAAACCGTGTTTGACGGCGGTTCTTCAATCATTTTCAGCAATTTATTGGCGCAGGCTTCGTGCATTTTCTCCGGCAACCAGACAATCATGATTTTGTATTCCGATTCGTAGGCTTTCAGATTTAATTTCCGGATAATTTCGTCGCTTTCCTTAGCATATATCATGCCTTGCGAATTTTCCGCGCCGATAAAATTAAGCCATGAATTGAGGTTAAAATAAGGATTTTGCAACACAAATTGCCGCCATTCGTGCAAATAATCGTCGCAAATTTCCTTTTTTTTCTTATCGTTTTTAACAATCGGATACACAAAATGCAAATCTGGATGCGCCAGTTTGCCGTATTTAATGCAGGATGGGCAAACGCCGCAAGCATCGTCTTCGCCGCGTCCGGTGCAACTCAAGTAACGCGCGTAAGCCAGCGCCAGCGCCATTTTCCCAATGCCTTCCTGCCCGCTAATCATGCGTGCATGGGGTATATAACCGTCTTTCACCGATTGAATGAGACGGTGTTTTATCGCTTGCTGCCCTATTACATCCCGGAAAAACATCAATAAATCTCTTTTGCAATTTGCCGGATGCTGTCCGTCGCCAACAGCGAATAAAAATGCAGGCTCGGCACGCCGTTTTGAATTAATTCCTTACATTGCATGACGCACCATTCGACGCCGACCTGCCGGGCTTTCTCGTCTGTTTTGCACTTGCGGAGTTCGGCTTCCAGCGCGTCGGGAATATCCGCTCGGAATATTCGAGGCAAAACCGTCAACTGATTGAGCAAAACAATCGGTTTGACGCCGGGAATAATCGGAATATGAATGTTTTCTTTGCGGCAACGCGCTACGAAATCAAAATATTTCCTGTTGTCGAAAAACATTTGAGTAACAGCGTATTCTGCGCCCATTTCCACTTTCTTTTTCAGGAAAGCAATATCGGAATCCATGTTGGGGGCTTCCTCATGTTTTTCGGGATAACAAGCCACACCGTAGGAAAAAGGCGCGTCCGGTTTTTCAAAAGCGTTTCCTTCCACGTCAATGCCTTGATTGTATTGGTTAACCTGAAAGATTAACTCGGTGGCGTGTTCGTGGCTTTGTCCGGGAGCGCAGCGGTCTTTTTCCAGCTTGTTAGCATCGCCCCGCAGGAGCAGCAAATCGGTTACGCCAAGATATTGCAGGTCAATCAGCGCATATTCGGTTTCTTCTTTGGAAAATCCTTTGCAGATGATGTGCGGTACGGTCGTGATGCCGTACCGATTTCGGATAGCGGCGGCAATCGCCACTGTGCCGGGGCGTTTGCGGATTTGCGTTTTTTTCAGCAGTCCGTCGGCGGTTTCCCGATAAACGGTTTCGCTGTGGTGGGTGGTGATATTGATGTATTTCGGGTCAAATTCCCTGAGTTTATCAATGGTGCTGCATACTTTCGCGAAACTGTTTCCTTTCAGCGGGGGGAGGATTTCAAACGAAAATGCGGTTTTTGAACTGTTTTTTAACAGATTGACGATGCCCATAGTATATATGTGAAAAATTATTTTTAAAATTTTTATTCTGGATTGCTTCAGGTTTCGCCTTCGCAATGACGACCGTGATAATTTACCTCGTCGCATCATCGCGAAGCGGTGACGCAATCCAGAAAAAATAATATGAACTAATCATGAACATTTACTTAAAAGCGGGATTGGAAAATTTTGGACAAAAATAATATAAAAAGATTGAATGCCAAAATCTTTTTTGGCAGGGATACTTGGCTTCGCCGATTTTCAATTAACCGTAGCTGTCATTCTGCAATGTTTAACCCTCGCCGCCGTACCCGAAATAACAACATATAACACAATTTATAACTATATAACATGAATTTTTACAGTATTTTCCATTCATTTTCTCCAACAAAATGTGCGAATTAAAAAAAAATACGTACATTTGCACGCGCGGAAAATTTTACAATCCCGCCGTTTCAAACCCGCAGCCTCGCTGCATAATACAAATACAAACAATAATAATTAAAATATGCGCAAAAATTTAATGTATAAAAATATAAACGGTTTAAAAAGGTTTGTTCTTATGAAAACAAAAATTTTCTTTCCGGCAAAAGCCATACTTGCGGCGCTTTTGCCATTCTTTTGTTTTGTTGTGGTTTTGGCGCAACAATCTGGCGAGGTGCCTATCTCGGGCGGATCTTACGCATTTGACGGCACCGGCGACACGTTGTCATCCGTCTTTAGGGTAAATTCAGGCGTTACTGCCAGAATTACCCTGACTAATGTAAAACGTAAATCCAACAGCGAAAAAAGCGCTCTCATAATCGAACCGGAAGCAGTGGTTACACTTATTCTCAATGGCGATAATTACTTTGAAGGCGGTCTGGGTTTTGCCGGCGTGGAAGTACACGAAACCGCCCGGCTTACGATAACCGGAACCGGTTCGATTAAAGCGGTCGGCAAGGGCGGCGGCGCAGGTATCGGCGGCAGCAGTAGCGTAAATAACGCCGGCGCGATTACTTTCGACGAAAATTTTACCGGCACAGTCACGGCTGAAGCATCTGCATTCGGCGCGGCTATCGGCGGCGGAAACAACGGCAACGGCGGCGTAATTAAAATCCACAGCGGAACCGTGAATGCGAAAGCTGATAGTGCAGCAGCCATCGGCGGCGGAAACAAATCCGAAATTACGATTGTCGACGGAACCGTGAATGTGGAAACTTCCAATGCAACAGCAATCGACGGCGGCAGCAACGGTTTTGTCTTCATTGACGGGGATATAATCAATGCAAAATCCGGCGCGGCGCTCATTGGCGCCAAGGATATTGACATCAAAGACGGAACGCTGATTTTGAATAACACCGCCACCACAGGCGAAAAGGCGGCAATTATTGAAAATAACGGACAAATCAATATATCCGGCAATACGACGATAATAACCAACGGTTTTATCGGTAGCGGAAACACAAGCGGCGGTGTACCGCCAGTGAAAATCAGCGAGTTTCCCATTGTTTTTGCGTCCGACATTAAGGTCTATAACCACCGGAGGGATGGCATCCTTCTTGGCGACCACCTTGACTTGGATGATACGCCGGGGAATAAAAAAATCACCCTACGTGCCAACTTCACCGTTCCTCAAAACACCCTGTTCACGATCCCGCCGGAATGGACGCTACACATTGAAGATAATGTAACGTTCATAAACAACGGAACAATCATATCTCTGGGGAAAATAGCCCCGCCGCGTAACATCATCCATACCGTATTGTTTGAAGAGAACGGCTACGGACCGGAGATCGACAGTTTAACCAACATCGTATCGGGGTCGACATTAGGCATATTCGAGAATAAGTTGAAATACTCAAACGTAGATGTGGTGTATCCTTTTCTCGGATGGTATAAAGACAGACCTTGGTTACCATGGAGGTTCGCTTCCGACAGAGTAACGGACGATATAACCATATATGCGCAGTGGGAATTTCCGCTAAATATCAATATTTCCACAGGCAGCAACCCCGAATGTTCCATCAACGCCGCATATATATATGGTGAGAATGACACAACGCACTTCGACAGCAAGATCATTACAGGCTCCGGCGGCAAATTGGTTGTAACGGTGCATAGCAACGAAGCCAATAAATACCGATACACTTGGACGGGAACCGGAATACCGGAAGGCGTCGAATTGAACGGCGCATCGCTGGTTATTGACCACGTTTTCAATCCGGTAGATGTGGTGTGCGACGTAAGAAAGAAGAGCAACGACGTGTCCTTACAGGAAATGACCGCAGACGGAAGGCTTGTATTCTCAGCCGACGGCTTAAATTATACGATTCTTGCCGAACCCAGCGCATCGGAAATTACAATTACGGCTACGGCAAACGACCCGGAAGCCAGTGTTTCCGGCGAAGGCACATACCCGTTGAAACTAACGGAGAATAACGAATTTATCATTACGGTTACTGCCGAAGATGGAACGATAAAGGATTATACGGTAGTGGTACTACACGAAATCATGCAAGGCAAATGCTACTTGGAGGACGATAATCATATAGACCGGTACCTTACGTGGATTTTTGAAGACGGCGACTTGATTATTAACGGAAACGGGGCGATGGAGAATTACGACCAGAATAATGTTCCCTGGCAGCCATTGTTCAATTTCATCAAAAGAATTGTAATAGGAGAAAATGTAACCGGTATCGGGTCGTGGGCTTTTTACGGCTGTATCGGTTTAACTACCGTTACCAATCTACACCCGAGCGGACAAAACATAAACGATAAAAATGTATTCGGAAGCCTTATATTGGATAGTATTACGCTCTTCGTTCAAAGCGGAACTACGGCAGAGTACAAGAAAGCCGACGTGTGGAAAAAATTCAATATAAGCGTTGCCGTTACAGATGTTCACATCAATCAGGCAACCGTTAATTTGCCACTCGGTCATACCGTACGGTTAGTTGCAAACGTCTTGCCCGTAGATGCAACCAACCGGAAAGTAACGTGGCAGAGCAACAACGAAGCTGTAGCCGTTGTATCCGACAACGGGACGGTAACCGCTGTGAGCATTGGCAAAGCCACCATTACGGCGAAAACGGCGGAAGGCGCATTTACCAACAGTTGCGAAGTTAATGTAATTGATAATACGGCTATCCGGTCGGTTGACGCGCAATCCACGCAAGTTTATTTCTCCGGGAAAAAGTTGTATGTGAATTCACCGGTATCCGAACGAATTTCCGTTTATTCCGTTACCGGAGCGTTGCTTTACGAATTTGACAAGGCAGCCGGCGTTTCGACGACGGCAACCGACGGTTCAACGCCCCGTGTATTGATTGTAAGAGGGACTTCCGGATGGGCAAAAAAACTGATTATTGAGCATTGAGAACGGGTTTCCCTGTTTCAATATAAAAAAACAACCTCATCACAATGTAGTAATGAGGTTGTTTTTTGTTTAAAAATAAGGCGGAAAGGATTTTTGCGCGGAATGACGGGTTTTGTACATGTCATTGCGAACCGCGTAGCGGTGAAGCAATCCAGAATAATAAAATATTGTTTCCAACAATTATTTTTCGTAATTTCGCGCCTGATTTACATCTTTTTAAATTTTACAAAATGAGAAAATGGCGGGTGGAAGATTCGGCTGAATTGTATAACATTCACGGTTGGGGGCTGGATTATTTTTCCATCAATGAAAAAGGGCATATTACGGTAACCCCCAAAAAAGGAAGCGCACAGGTCGATTTGAAAGAATTGACGGACGAACTTGTTCTCAGGGATGTGGAAGCCCCCGTCCTGCTGCGTTTTCCGGACATTCTGGACAACCGCATCGAAAAAATATCCAACTGTTTTAAGGTTGCGGCGAAAGAATATGATTACAAAGCGCAAAGTTTTATCATTTATCCGATAAAAGTCAACCAAATGCGCCAAGTGGTGGAGGAAATCGTGAGTCACGGCAAGAAATTCAACATCGGGCTGGAAGCCGGTTCAAAACCGGAATTGCACGCCATACTGGCAATCAACACAAGCCTCGATTCGCTGATTATCTGCAACGGCTACAAGGACGAGGATTATATCCAACTGGCGCTACTGGCGCAAAAAATGGGCAAAAGGATTCTTATCGTGGTCGAAAAATTAAACGAACTGATACTAATCGGGGAATTAGCTCGGAAACTGAAAATCCGCCCCAACATCGGCATCCGCATCAAACTTGCCAGCGCGGGAAGCGGCAAATGGGAAGAATCGGGCGGCGACGTAAGCAAATTCGGGCTTTCGTCGAGCGAACTGCTGGAAGCCCTTGATTTCCTGAAAAAAAACAAAATGGAAGATTGCCTCAAACTCATCCATTTCCATATCGGCAGCCAGATTACCAAAATCCGCCGCATCAAAAACGCTTTGCGCGAGGCTTCGCAGTTTTACGTGCAACTGTATCTGTTGGGCTATGCCATCGAATTTGTGGATATTGGCGGCGGGTTGGGCGTGGATTACGACGGCACGCGCTCGTCGGGCAGCGAAAGCAGCATGAATTATTCCATTCAGGAATACGTCAACGACTCCATTTCCACTTTGGTGGACGCCTGCGTTAAAAACGAAATTCCACAACCGAACATTATCACCGAATCGGGTCGCTCGCTGACCGCCCACCATGCCGTGCTGGTGTTTCAGGTGTTGGAAACCACCACTTTGCCCGAATGGGGCGAAAACGAAGAACTGCCGGAAGACGCGCACGAATTAGTGAAAGAACTCTATAAACTGTGGGACGAAATGAACCAACCCCGCCTGATTGAAACTTGGCACGACGCACAGCAAATCCGCGAGGAATCGCTCGATTTGTTCAGTTTGGGCATGTTGGATTTGCTAACCCGCGCGCAGGTCGAAAAACTGTACTGGTCTATCGCCCGCGAAGTCCAACAAATGGCGATGAATATGAAACATGCGCCCGAAGAACTACGGAAAATATCCAAAATGTTGCCCGACAAATATTTTTGTAACTTTTCCCTTTTCCAGTCCCTGCCCGATTCTTGGGCGATAGACCAAGTTTTCCCGATTGTCCCGATTACGCGCCTTGACGAAAAGCCCGACCGCACGGCTACCTTGCAGGATATTACCTGCGATTCGGACGGCAAAATCGACAACTTCATCAACATGATGAATTATACCTATCATTTGCCGGTGCATTCTCTGAACAGGAAAGAGCCGTATTACATCGGCGTGTTTCTGGTGGGCGCTTATCAGGAAATACTCGGCGATTTACATAACCTGTTTGGCGACACGAATGCCGTGCATATTTCCGTAGACAAGGACAGTTACCGGATAGAGCAGATTATCGACGGCGAAACGGTTGCCGATGTGTTGGAATATGTGGAATACAGTCCGAAAAAGCTGGTGCGCAACGTCGAATCTTGGGTTACGTCTTCCATGAAGGAGGGCAAGATTTCTTTGGAGGAGGGGCGGGAGTTTCTTTCCAATTACCGGTCGGGGCTTTATGGTTACACTTATTTGGAATGAGTTAAGAACTAATGCGCTTCGCGCAACTCTTAACTCTTAGTTCTCAGTTCTTAACTCAAAATATTATGCGAATAGAACAAAATTACCCCTTACTAAAACACAACACATTTGGCTTAGACGTTAAAACCAAATACTTTGTAGAATACGAAAACGAAGCCGACTTGCAAAAACTCCTCCGCGACGAATATTTTTTTTCCCAACAGTTTTGGCACATCGGACAGGGCAGCAATTTGGTGTTTCTCGGCGATTTCGACGGGGTGATTGTCCATTCCGCCATTCGGGGCGTCGAAAAAATTCGGGAAACGGACGGTTTTGTGTGGCTGAAAGCCGGCGCCGGAGAAGATTGGGATGCGCTGGTGGCTTACAGCGTGCAAAACGGATGGGGCGGACTTGAAAACCTGTCGCTGATTCCGGGTGAAGTCGGCGCCTCGGCGGTGCAAAATATCGGCGCCTACGGCGCGGACGCTGCCGGTTGCATCGAAGAAGTGCACGCCTGTTTTCTCGAAACGGGCGAGAAAAGGGTTTTTTCCAATCCGGAGTGCGAATATGCCTACCGCGACAGTTTTTTTAAAAAACCGGAAAACAAGGGGAAATATTATATCACCCATGTGGTTTACAAGTTGTCTAAAAAGCCGGAATACAGGCTGGATTACGGAAATATCAGGGTGGAAATCGGCGACCGGACGGCGACTTTGGAAACCGTGAGGCAGGCGGTTATCGCCATCCGCGAATCCAAACTGCCCGACCCGAAAACGACGGGCAATGCGGGCAGTTTTTTTGTAAATCCCTGTATTTGCACGGCGCATTACGAAGGCTTGAAAAAGCATTATCCCGATATGCCCAATTATCCCGTCGATGAGGAAACGGTGAAAGTTCCCGCCGCGTGGCTCATCGAACGCGCCGGCATGAAAGGCAAAACTTCGGGCGGAGCGGCGGTATATGAAAAACAGCCTTTGGTGATTATTAATCGGGGAAACGCGAGCGGGCGGGACATTGCGGATTTGGCTACCGAAATTTGTAACGCCGTGAAAGAAAAGTTTGGTATTGATTTGCAGCCGGAAGTTAATTATATATAGGTCTTTAAATGTCCTCTCGGAGAAAGGGCGTTTCTCCGAGAGGGTGTGAGATGTTCTCCCGTCATTGCGAAGGCGAAGCCTGAAACAATACGAAGAAAATTGTAGCGCTATTCTGGATTGCTTCATCGCCTCGCGGTTCGCTGGTGATGCGCACGATATATATTATAAACAGCATCTTGAATTACATATAAATGAAATTACGATTTTTAGGCACGGGAACTTCCACCGGCAATCCGGAAATCGGCTGCCGATGCGAAGTTTGCACCTCTTCCGACAGGCGGGATAAGCGCCTCCGAGCATCGGTGTTAATCGAAACGGAAGGAAAAAAAATCCTGATTGATTGCAGCCCCGATTTCAGAATGCAGATGCTGAAAACACTGGAAACCGAATATTTTTTGCACTTGGACGGCGTTTTGTTGACGCACGAACATTACGACCATGTCGGCGGGTTGGACGACCTGCGTGCTTTCAGCCGCGAAGAAGCCGTCAGGGTTTATGCCGAAGAAGCGGTGACGGAGGCGATTCGCACGCGCATACCGTATGTTTTCCGCGAACATAAATATCCGGGCGTTCCCAATCTGGAATTGCATATCATTGAAAATAAGCCGTTTTATATTGCCGGCGTAGCAATCATGCCGGTTCGTTTGATGCACGCCGACCTTCCGATTTTCGGTTTCCGCATCGGGAATATGGCTTACCTGACCGACCTCAAAACAATTCCCGAAGCGGAATACAGTAAACTGCAAAACCTCGATGCGCTGGTTATTAACGCTTTGAGATGGAAAGAACATATTTCTCATCAAAATCTGCCGGAGGCTTTGACGCAAATTGAGCGAATTAATCCGCGTCGCGCTTATTTAACGCATATCGCGCACAGTTTCGGACTTCATGCCGTTATGGAAAACACTTTGCCGGCGAATGTTTTTGTTGCTTTTGATGCGGAGGAGGTGTATTCGACGTAGCGCTTCGCTGGTACAAAAAATAGACGAAGTCAATCGCATCCCCCCATCCGATACAGCGGGAAAAAGGAAGAAGCCGGCAAATCGCCTCCGCATTTATCACGGACAAGCAGGTCGTAAACTTCCCGATTATGGACGTAACGCCAAGTTTTGAAACGAAAATGCAGGCGGGAAAACTGCGCTTTAAAGGCAAACAAACTGTCGCGGCTCCCCCCTACCCCACCGCCCAAATGCAGATAATTCCGCTTGTTTTCCACGCCGTAAAGCCTGATTTGATCCCAAATATATTTCAGCGGACTGAGGTGCAGGCAGTCGTTACGCGCGGCGCTCAAATGCAATTGGATAATCCCGTTACAGTCCGTGAAAAGCGCGCCGCCGATAATTTTCCCCTCATAATAAGCAACATACAAAGCCGACGGCAACGTTTTGAGGAAACGGCGGAAATAATCGCCGTCGAAAAAATAAATTTGCGGGGCGCGGAGGCGCGTCATGGTTTCGGCGTATATCTCGGCAAACGCCTCTATTTCAGCGTTGGTCGCGGCTTTTTTCACCTCTGCGTTTTTTCTTTCCAGCCGGTTCAGGGTATTTTTCAGCGAGTGGGAATATTGTTTTCTTTGCTCGTTTTCAGGGATATTTAAGTCAATCGCCACCGTAAATCCCGTATTGATCGTGTCGCCCGTCCCTTCCAAAATTTTCTCCTGCTCCGGAAAAAGCGGATGCAATCGGGAAAAAGCGGATACCACCGAATTTTCATCGAAAAAACGAAGCATTTGCTTATGAAACGCGGCAAGCGACGCCTGCGGGAGGGGAAAGGTATTGGTCAGAGGAGAGGGATAACCGTAAACGGAAGTAATATCGCGGTAGTCCGTGTCGTCAATGCGGCGCAGGATAATGGGAAACGCAACGTTGGCGGCATTATCCGAATAATGCAATAGCAGCGGAACGCCCGAAGCGTCCAACCGGTGGTATGCAGCCAAATGGTAAAAATCAAAACCGCGCATGGAGCGAACAATCGCGTCCCATCGCGCCTGATTTTCCGGTGTAATCGCCTCAAACATCAGTACGCATTTTTTTCGCCTTTGAACATGTTGAAAATCGTAACGAACAGGATTTTCAAATCCAGCAGGAACGTCCAGTTTTCGAGATACCAAACGTCGTATTTCACACGGTCGTCCATCTGTTTGGTCGTCCGGGTTTCGCCCCTGTAGCCGTTCACCTGCGCCCAACCGCTGATTCCGGGCTTTACCAAATGGCGCACCATGTATTTATCAATCAGTTTGGAATACTGTTCAGTGTGTTTCAGCATGTGCGGACGAGGACCGATAATGCTCATGTCGCCTCTCAGGACATTGAAAAACTGCGGGAGTTCATCCAAGTTGAAACGGCGTAAAAAAAGTCCGAATTTCGTGATTCGCGGGTCGTCTCTTTCCGCCTGTTTTTCGTCGGCGTCGGCGTTTATTTTCATGGAACGGAATTTATAGCAGTTAAAATCCTTGCCGTAAATGCCGGTGCGAACCTGTTTGAAAATCACAGGTCCCGGCGAAGAAAGTTTGATGAACAGCCCCAAAATCAGGTACAAAAAAGGAAAAAATACGATGAGGAAAAACAGCGAAAAAACGATGTCGAAAGCGCGTTTGACAATTTGGTTGAGCAGGAATTGAAGCGGCTCGGGGCGCACAGCCAAAACGGGCATAGATGCAATGTTTTCGAGGTATAAACGCTTCTTTAGGTAACGCGAAAATTCCGGTATAATGTAGAGGCGGATCATGTTTTTTTCCGCGCAATTGAATATCCGGATAATTTTTTCGTCTTCCGAAGCGGGTAGCGTGCAATAAATTTCGTCAATATTGTTTTGTAGCGCATAATCCACAACTTCGGCGGTTGTTCCGATATAATTCGGTAATGTATTTTTCAACAAAAGGTTATCGTCGAAAAAACCATGTATATGATAGCCGTATGTAACTTCTTTTTTTAGCTCGGTATAAAGGTTCATGCCGTTTTTTTCCGCGCCGACGATGATGACCCGCTTGTAATTGCGTCCGGTTTTGCGGTAGAGTTTTAGCGCTTCCCTTGCAATAACGCGCCATACGGTGAATACGAGAAATAGCAGGAGGTAGTAATAAATTATCAAGCGCGGCAAAGCGTCCGTTTCCATTTTCAGGAAAAACAGGGAGACGATAAAGATAATCAAATGCATGGTTATCAACGATAAAGCCCGTTGTGCGACTTTATCCGTGAACAGCACCGGCTTGTAAATGTTGACGGGTATGAAATAGACGGAAAACAGGTAACTGAAATTTAAGAGTAGAATAATGAACCTCAATTTTGCGTTGAAATCGTCCGCGTTATCCATCCCCGTCCATTTGTAGACTGCGAAAAAAATGACGTTCAATACGATTAAATCACCAAGAATGACTAGCCATTTTATCAAAAAACCATATCCTCTTTTGTCTTTGGACATATATTTTATTTTGGGTGCAAATTTAACTTTTATAAAGGAAATTAACAAAAAAACGGGGTGCGGAAAGCGAAGCCAATTGAAAGACGTACTTTCAGTCCTTAACTCTTAGTTCTCAACTCACATCCAATAACCTCCACAACCCGCCCCAAATCCCTCTCCGTCAACAGGGAAGCGGAAGGCAAACACAACCCGTTTTCAAACAACCCGTCGCTTGTTCCGTCGCCACAGTAGGGGCAATCGGCAAAAACCGGTTGCAAGTGCATCGGTTTCCAAAGCGGACGGGATTCGATGTTCGCCGCTTCCAATGCCAAACGCAGGTCTTCGCGGGTAACGCCGCCGGTTTTCGCTGGATCGACCCGCAGGGCGGTCAGCCAATAATTGGAAAAAAAATCCGAAGAAGGTTCCGTTTGAAAGGTAATCCCCTCCATACCGGATAAATGCTTCCTGTAAAATTGATTGTTTTTCCTGCGTTGCGCCACCCGTTGCGACAAAACCTCCATCTGTCCCCGCCCTATTCCGGCTAAAACATTGCTCATCCGATAATTATAACCTACGTGAGAATGTTGGTAATGCGGGGCAAGGTCGCGCGCCTGAGTTGCCAAAAAACGCGCCTGCCGGACATACTCTTCGTTTTTCGACAGCAACGCGCCTCCGCCCGAAGTGGTAATAATTTTATTTCCGTTGAAAGACAGGGCGGCAATTTCGCCGAAAGTCCCACAATGAATCCCTTTATACATCGACCCCAACGCTTCGGCAGCATCTTCCAACACCGGAATTTCGTATTTTTCCGCAATTTGCAGTATCCCGTCCATTTCGGCGGGCATTCCGTAGAGATGCACGGCGATGATTGCTTTGGGTTTTTTCCCCGTTTCCTTTATCCGGTCTTGAATAGCCTGTTCCAGAAAATCGGGCGACATGTTCCATGTATCCGGTTCGCTATCAACAAAAACAGGTTTTGCGCCGAGATAGTAAACCGGATTGGTTGACGCCGTGTAGGTAAAACTTTGGCAAATTACCTCGTCGCCCCGCTCAACCCCCAGCAGAATTAAAGCGAGGTGTATCGCCGCAGTCCCCGAATTTAAGGCTAAAGCACAACATTTTTCGCTTTCGCGGGAACGGGCGGGATTTAAGAAAGTTTCCAAATCTTTTTCAAAAGCGTCCAAATTGGCTCCGGCTGTTGTAACCCAATTGGTATCAAAGGCTTCTTGAATGTATTTTGTTTCCTTTCCGCTTAAATGGGCGATAGAGAGGTGAATCCTGTTTGGCATGGGTGGTATTTAATATAAAAAACAGATGAAAAACGTAAAAAACACGAGAGATTTTGAAAAAAACACGGGAGAAGATTTTTTTTCTTCACGTGAAAAATTTTTTTCCTCACGAGAAGATTTTTTTTCTTCATGAGAAAATTTTTTTCCCTCACGAGAAATTTTTCTTTCTTCACGAGAAGATTTTTTTTCCTCACGTGAAATTTTTTTTTCTTCATGAGAAGATTTTTTTTCTTCTCACGCGCTTTTTTTGTTTTTTTGTTTACAAAATAAATATTCGTGCATTAGCGGCTTATATTATTTTTTTGTTGCCACGAATGCACTGATTAGTTTTTCACACATACTTTATATTCGCTGCGCCGGTCGGACGATTGCGAGGGGTTTTGGCGCTTCTTGTTCTCGCGGATTAGGCGCTAATCCTGCGCCGATAACGTCGCGCGGTATCTGTATGGCACGCCGGTCGTCGTCGTAAGTTAATGTGATTTTTTGGGACGATGCGCCCGCCACATGCGTAATTTCAATGCCGTAACGTTTCAAATCAAACCAGCGATGCCCTTCCAAAACCCTTTCCAAACGGCGAAAATGCAGGACGCAATCCACAAACGGTTTTTGCGCGGCGGCGACAATGAAATCCGGACTTAATTCTTCGGTATGGAACCGGAACACAAAACCCGCCCTGCCGGCGCGGTAAAAGTTCGTAATTTTTTCTTTGGTCAACGGCTGGGTAGCGGTATGGCTCGCCGTCCAATATTCCAAATCTTTCACCGCGTCGTCCATGCGATTCAGCATGATTTTGGCTTCCGCGCGGTTTAGCAGCGCATCGTCGGTTGTAAATTCGGTGCGCATCACGTGTGCGTAGCCAATTTCGGCGACCTTATCCGTGTATTCAAAATATTCGTTGATTTTTGCTTCGATATATCCGTAATTTCCGCCTGAACCCGACCAGCCGGATACAAAGAGGTGTCGCCCGCTCCAATTAGGTCCGGCTTCGTCGTTTCCTTCGGTAATGGGACCTTTCCATCCGTAGCGCGTTTCAAAAAAGCGGCGGGAATAAATGGATGTGGTGGGAATAATCAGCAAATTGGCGGGATTTTCGGCGTCGACATAAGCATTGGCTTCGGTTTCAAAATTATTGTGTATGATGTACCAATTTCTTAATAACGGGGAGGGATTGCCCGCGCCCAACACACGGTCGGCATGAAAGATTACTTTTTCGTAATCCCTTTTGTATAAATAAAATTGGGATGCAAAGGCGTGGGCGGCGTTCGTGTTAAAATGATATTGGGCGGTGGCAGCAGCATAAGCATGGTCGTCAATTAAATCAATGCCTGCTTCAATGTCGTTGGCTATCAGTTCGTAGACTTTCGCTACGGAATTGCGTTCGTACAAGGGTTGTACCGTGTTTACGGGTTCCGTTACATAAGGAATGCCCGGATCGGTTGCGCTTTTTTCCGCATCCTTAAAGGTTTTGGCAAAAATATTCACCAGCATGAAATGGGAATACGCCCTGATTAGCAGGGCTTCGCCTTTTTGGGGATTCATGTTTTCCTGAGCGCCTTCCTGTTCTAATTTTTCGATGGCTTTCAGGGCATGGTTTGCGGAAGCGATGGATTGATAATATTCCGACCATAAATAATAAGGAGAATCTTCTTCGGCGCCGGTAATATCTTCTTTCCATTCAAAAATATCGGTATCCATCCGGTCGAATGCGCCCGCCGGATAAGATGTATTCGCTACCGGAGCTTGGTTGTCGATGATGTTATCGGAGCTAAACTCCGCTATCAGCGCGTAGTTGGCTGCCGGATAAGCCGTAATTAGCAGTTCTTTGATTTTGCCCTGCGTGTCAAGTTGCGTGCGGTTGTCGGGGAGTTCGTTGAGGAAATCGTTGCATGACAATGCGAGCAGGGCGGTAAGTAATAAGGATATGTAATTTTTCATCTGTTTAATTTGATTATGTAAATGTTCATAATTAGTTCATATTATTTTTATTCTGGATTGCTTCACCGCTTCGTGGTTCGCTTTGCTTCATATTCCCAACCGGACAGTAAAAGTAAACTGCCGAGCCATCGGCACAGCCACGCCGCCGCTATTAAAAAACTCCGGATCCTGCCCGTTCAATTTTTTATCCGCATAAAGCAGGAAAAGATTGGTTGCCTGAAGTTTTAGCGAAGCGCTGCCGATTTTAAGCGCATCTGTCCATTTACGCGGCAAATCGTAGTTCAAAGAAATTTCTTTCAGGCGGATAAAATCCCCTTTTGCCGTGCGCATCGTCGAATAATTATAAGCGTTGTATGCAACATCAATATTGCCGACGTTTTGCGCTTGCCGACGGCTGGGAATCACCGGAATACCGGTAACGGCTTCGTCGCCCGGCATCATCCACCGGTTTTTAAATTCGCGGGGCATCGCGTCCAAGTCCGAATATTCATCCTTAAAGGCTTTATCCAAGCGGATTGTATTCCCGAAAGAATAAGTAACAAACACATTCAACCGAAAACCTTTCCACGAAAAATCGTTGCCCAGCGACCCCAACACAGTAGGCTCCGCAGACCCTTCATATACCAAAAAATCCAGCTTTTCATTTTCCTGAAAGTTAATATCGGCAACGGTTTCCTCCCCTTTTTCATTGATAAAAACGGGAAGCCCTTCATTGTTCAAACCCACAAAAGGAATGGAAAACAAGGCGCGCACGGGATAACCCTCCATCGCAAACCCATGCCCTTTGACCAAGTCGAGCATCCGGGTTTTTGAATCCAAATCGGTAATTTTATTGCTTTGCCGCGTAAATATAAAACTCGTGTTCCATGCGAAATCCGCCGTAACAATATTGCGCGTCAACAAACCGATTTCTACGCCGTCGGCTTGCAGGGAAGCCACATTCGCCCACTTTGAAATGGGGTCGCTCCCGATTTCGGCGCCGCCCCCGATTTCGACCTGTGCGCCGCGTCCACCCCCAACGCCGATGGTATATACCTGTCCGATCAGGTCGTAATTGTTGCGGCGGTAATAATCCACGGCAACCGCAATCCGGTCGTTCAGGAAACCGACGTCGACACCGACATTCAATTCATGTTTCTTTTCGTAGGTGAGACCGGCGTTTTCGATTTCCACCAGTTCCAGCCCCGATTCCATGACGGACGAAAAAGGACGCCACGGCGTTTTGGCTTTGAAAACGGGCAGCGCGTTGGTCACGGATGCCGGACCCGCATCAGCCGTAAGGGAATAGGATGCCTTTGCCATTGCGCGGGAAAGGACGCCGCCGCGCTCAAACCAATTTTCTTCGTGAACGTTCCAAGCCCCGCCGATGTTCCACGTCGGCAGCCAGCGAGCGTTTCGGGAGCGACCCAAGCGGTTGCTTCCCTCGTAGCGTCCGGTTGTGTTGACAACATATTTTCCTTTGTAAGAATAGGTGCCGGTGGCAAAAAAAGCAACGTTCCGTTTCAGGGTGGAAGTGTGGATATAATACTCCGAATTTTCTTCTTTTCCCTGTTTGAATACGGTTTCGCTGTAAAAAGGACTTCCACCCTTATCGTATTCAAAACCCCATCCCCTGAACCAAGTTTTTGCCCGGTCGGTCGAATTTATTTCCATACCGCCGTAAAAATTGACCGTATGAATATCGTCGAACGCGCCGACATAAGAAGTAGAAGCTCTGAAATCAAGGCTTTTCATCGTATTGCCAGTATAGTTGTAAATCCCGCCCACGGGCAGGACGGTTTCTTTCAATGCGGCGGGATCATCGGGATCTCTGTATAGGAAAGGATTTTGTTCCCTCACGGTATCGTCTTCGCCGCCTTCGCCTTCTTTCACTCCGGCACGGTAAGCCATCGCCGTATTGGAACGGTCTTTAATATGGTGTTCCTGCGCAACAGTCTGATAGCGAGCCGCGCCCAAAAGGCTTGCGTTCCATCCCCGCAGGATTTTCAGGTTCAATTCGCCCTGAAATTTCACTTCGGTTACGGACAGGTCAATATAATTATTTTCCAATTCGTGAAAAATATTGAATGGCGCGTAGTTTCTTTTGTAAAAAGTGTTTGCATCCAGCGTGCGCGAAGTATTCAAAGCGTAGGAATAGGGATTGATGTCGAAACTCCTTTCCACCGTGCCGGAAACGGGGTCGACGTCCTGCCCCAGCGTACCCGGCGCCTGCTGGTCGCGACGGGAGCCGCCGCCTTGCACTTTTATGTCCAAAGCAGGCGAAATCTTATAGGAAGCATTCGCATTGACGGTGTAACGTTCCACCGAACTCGCCTTCGTCCAACCCGGATCGTTCATCGCCGACAGGGAAATATAATAAGCGGATTTTTCCGTGCCGGAAGTAATGCTAACGGCATGATTTTGAAGCACGGAGGTTTCAAAAAGTTCGTCAAACCAGTCGGTGTTCCTAAATTCCGCCTCGCGCAGGAAGGCATTCTTCGCAATGGTTTGCTGACTAAGGGCATAGTCGTCGGTTCCCGGATAATAGGTATTAATCAGTTCATACATTTTCCCGTAAACCCCTGATTTCGGAGTTTGTATGATGTTTTGAAATTCCAGCCATCCTTTGGCTTCCAGTTCCTTGTAAATGCCCATCTGTTCCTGCGAATTCATAATGTTGAAATCGCTGTAAACGGGCTTCAGGCGCGTCGTAAATTCGCCGGTATAGGAGAGGCGGCTCACCCCGCGCTGCCCTTTTTTGGTCGTAACGACAATCACGCCGCCCATCGCCCGCGCCCCGTAAATAGAAGTGGCGGAGCCGTCTTTCAGAATTTGGATGCTTTCGATATCGTCGGCGTTAATCCCCGCGATAGCCGAAGAAATGAGGGTTTCGGCATTTCCGGAAGATAAATCGTCGCTCGAAATGTCGATGGCGTCTTCCACCACCACGCCATCCACCACCCACAAGGGTTTGGAGTTGCCGTAAATAGAGGTTGCGCCGCGAATACGGATTTTAGGCGCCGCGCCGAAAGTCCCCGACGTATTTTGAACGGAAACGCCGGCTGCGCGACCTTCCAGCGAACGCGATATATCGGCTATGCCGTCCAATTTGGCTTTGGAAACGTCGATTTTAGCCGTTGCGCCGGTAAACATGCGTTTGTCCGTTTGGGTCATACCCATCACGACGACTTCATCCAGCCATTGCGCGTCGGGCTGCATCACGGCTTCGATTTGTTCCTTCACCGGCGTTTCAAGCGTTTTCATGCCGATATAGGAAATGACGAGCGTTTTCGCATTCGCCGGCACATTCAGGCTAAAACCGCCGTTCAAACCGGTTACGACGCCAATCAATGCCTCCCCTTTTACCGTAACGGAAGCGCCCGCAATCGGTTCTCCATCCTCCGCCGAAACAACAACGCCGCTCACTTTTATATCTTGGGCGAAAATGCCGACCGAAATAAAAAGGAGCAGTAAAATAAAAAATAAGCGATATTTCATAAAATATTAAGAACTAAGAGTTAAGAACTAAGAATTAATGAAAACTCTTAACTCTCCTAACTTGGGTTAATTATTTCCGGTGCAAATGTAGTGATTATTTATTACATAACCGGAAAAACTTGTCATCCCGCACACAACCTCCCTACCCTATTTATATTTATATTTTTTTATCTTTGCGCCCAAATTATTTTTAACAACACAAAGTAATGAAAACAACCCCCTACAACGAAAAACCCTACGCCATTGCCCTGCGCAGCAACGCCTCAACTTCCGGTCGCCGAATGGCTGGCGCGCGCGCTCTCTGGAAAGCCAACGGCATGAAACCCGAACAAATGGGGAAACCCATCATCGCCGTAGTCAATTCCTTTACGCAGTTTGTGCCGGGACACGTGCATTTGCAGGAAGCCGGTCGCTATGTTAAACGCGAAATTGAGACGTTGGGCTGTTTCGCCGCCGAATTTAACACCATCGCCATCGACGACGGCATTGCCATGGGACACGACGGAATGTTATATTCCCTGCCTTCCCGCGATTTGATTGCCGACAGCGTGGAATATATGATGCAGGCGCATAAAGCCGACGCCATGATTTGCATCTCAAACTGCGACAAAATTACGCCCGGCATGTTGATGGCGGCAATGCGGCTGAATATTCCCGCTGTGTTTGTTTCCGGAGGTCCGATGGAAGCCGGACTGCTGGACGGGCAAAAATTGGATTTGATTGATGCAATGATTCAAAGCGCAGACGAAAACGTTTCGGACAGTCAGGTGGCGAAAATCGAACAGGCTGCTTGTCCCACCTGCGGTTCATGCAGCGGTATGTTTACCGCCAATTCCATGAATTGCCTGAACGAAGCGCTCGGCTTGGCGCTGCCGGGCAACGGCACAATTGTTGCCACGCACAAAAACCGCATCGACCTTTTCAAAGCGGCGGCAGAGTTAATCGTAAAAAACGCCGATAAATATTATCGCGACGGCGACAGCAGCGTTTTGCCGCGCAGCATTGCCACCCGCCCCGCGTTCCTCAATGCCATGAGGCTCGATATTGCTATGGGCGGTTCTACGAACACCGTTTTGCATCTTTTGGCTATCGCCGGCGAGGCAGGCGTCAACTTCACGATGGACGACATTGACGCGCTTTCGCGCCAAACACCCTGCCTTTGCAAAGTGGCGCCGAATACGCAAAAATATCATATTCAGGATGTAAACCGCGCGGGCGGCGTTATGGGCATCATGGCGGAATTGGACAGGGGCGGTTTGATTGATACAACGGTTTGCCGCGTGGAAGGTTCGCCGTTGTCCGATGTAATCGCGAGCCATAAACTGCGAATTACGAAAGAAAAACCGGAGGCGCCGGGAAATAAATTTAATTTGACGCTCGGTTCTCAATCCAATTTTTACAATACTTGGGATTCGGACAGAGAAAACGGCTGCATCCGCAACATTGCCCACGCCTATTCCAAAGATGGCGGTTTAGCGGTTCTGAAAGGAAATATCGCCCGCGACGGCTGCGTGGTAAAAACTGCCGGCGTGGACGAAAGTATCCTGCATTTTAGGGGAACGGCAAAAGTGTTTACTTCACAAGAAGCGGCTTGCGAGGGGATTCTCGACGGAACGGTGAAGAGCGGCGATGTCGCGGTCATCACGCACGAAGGTCCGAAAGGCGGTCCCGGAATGCAGGAAATGCTCTACCCCACTTCGTACATTAAATCCCGCCATTTGGGAAAGGAATGCGCTTTGATTACCGACGGGCGTTTTTCGGGCGGCACATCCGGCTTGAGCATCGGGCATATTTCCCCCGAAGCGGCTTCGGGCGGCGCAATCGGACTGGTGCGTAGCGGCGACCTTATTGAGATAGATATTCCTTCGCGCAGCATTAACGTTTTGATTAGCGACGAGGAATTGTCAAAACGGCGTTCGGAAGAAGAAAATCGCGGGCGGGACGCTTGGACGCCCAAAGACCGCAAACGCACTGTTTCCAAAGCCTTGCGGGTGTATGCATCAATGGTCGGCTCGGCGAACAGGGGGGCGGTGCGGAATGAGTTATAAAGTAATGAGTAAACAAGTTAACTTGTTTACTACATGTAAAAAATAATATGAACATATATGGCACAATGAGGATTGTTGAAATAGACGAAGGTTCCGGCTTCTGCTTCGGCGTGGTAAACGCCATTCAAAGCGCCGAAAAGGAATTGACCGTAGACAGGGAACTTTACTGCTTGGGGGATATTGTCCACAACAGTCAGGAAGTAGCCCGCTTGCGAAAAAAAGGTTTGCAAACGATTAACCACGAAGATTTGAAAATCATGCACAACAAACGCCTGCTTTTGCGGGCGCACGGCGAGCCGCCTTCCACCTACAAAACCGCACGACAAAACGCCATCCGGATTATCGACGCCACTTGCCCGGTGGTTTTGCGGCTGCAACGGAAAATCCTCAAGCATTACAAAGCCATGAACCCCGCAAATTCCCTGATTGTTATATTCGGGAAAATCGGTCATGCCGAAGTGAACGGCTTGGTGGGGCAAACCGGCGGGAAAGCCATTGTTATTGAGAAAACGGCGGATTTGGATTTGTTGGATTTCGGTAAAAATATTTATCTGTTTTCTCAAACAACGATGTCAGTGCATGGGTTTAAGGAAATTGTGTCCGAAATTCAAAACCGTATGCACGAAAACGCGGATTTCAGGTATTTTGATACGATTTGCCGGCAGGTAGCCAACCGGATACCACATATCAGAGACTTTTCGGCGCGTCATGATTTGATTTTGTTTGTCGCCGGCGAAAAAAGTTCCAACGGGAAAGTGCTTTTTAGCGAATGTATCAAAGCCAATGCGAATACCCGCCTGATTTCCACCCCCGACGATATTGATCCCACATGGATGGAAAACGTCGTGTCGGCAGGGATTTGCGGGGCGACTTCCACCCCGAAGTGGTTGATGGAGGATGTGGCGGAGAGAATTAAAAAATTAAGCGTTAAGCGTTAAGGATTTTTATTCTTTGTGGACAAACGCCCTTACCCTTGGCAATGACGCAGTGGGGCTTCATTAATCATTAATTACTAATTTTCCCATGAAACGGTTAAACACTTTTTACTATTTATTCTCCGTCCATCTATCGGGCGTCGTTTTTTTTCCTGTCTTCCGGCTGATATTGTACTTTTACAATTACGAACAAACAGCCGGTATTGAAAACAAAACCGCCCTGCTCTTGCAGGCTTTGTGGAAAGGCTTGCAGTTCGATAATTTGATTGCTTCCTATATTACCTGCGTTCCTTTGTTGGTATTGAGTATTTTGGCATTGTTCGACCGCCGCCCGCAATGGATTATTAAGGTTTGCAACTCGTTTTTTATGATTGCCTATTCGGTCGCTTTCATGGTGTGTATTGTAGATATACCTTATTTTTCCGCCTTTTCGGCGCATATCCAAACGGATGCTTTGGGCTGGCTGCAATTCGGCTCTGAAACGACCGGCATGATTTTTCAGGAATTGCGGAATTATCCGTTTTTTGCGCTCTTTCTGCTTGCCGTGTTTGCATTTTACCGGCTGCTTGCGTTCTTTTCCGCACGCTTTTTCCCGCGCGGGCAATCTCTTGATAATACCCGCCTGCGCGGAAACGACCGGCGGCTGTATATCCCGCTCACCGTTTTACTTTGGGCGGTTTGTTTTCTGGGAATGCGGGGTTCCCTGCAACGTTATCCGCTACGGGTGGGATTTGCTTATTTTTCAAACCATTCGTTTTATAATCAACTGGGAGTGAATCCTAATTTTTCGTTTTTGAAAAGCGTCGGCGACGCCTCCGGAAAACGGAAAAATATAAAGGGTTTAATGCCTTTGGACGAGGCTTTTTCGCGGGTAAGAGAGGCTTTGAATGTTCCGACGGAAACCGGCAACCGTTCCGTAAACCGCCCTGTGCAACCGACGGGCGAAGCGGTTCATGCAAACGTAGTCGTCATTTTGCTGGAATCAATGGCAGCCGACTGTTTGCAAGCCGAATATCAAGGGCGCAAGCTGACGCCTTTCCTCAACGATTTGATTGCTCGCTCCTATTATTTCGAGCATTTTTATTCGGCAGGCATTCATACCAACAACGGGATTGTTTCTACTTTATACGGTTTTCCGGCTTTGTTCGACAGACCTTCGATGGAAAGCAGTCCGGCGCATTATACGGGACTTCCCGGCGTACTGCGTGCAGCCGGTTACCGGACGTTTTTTTTCGTAACGAGCAATCCGCAATACGACCACATGAATTCTTTTCTGTATGCCAACGGTTTCGACCGGATTTATTCGCAGTATGATTATCCGAAAGAAAAGGTTGTGAACAATTTCGGCGTTCAGGACGATTATTTGCTGGAATACGGTTTGAACCGGCTGAATGAGGCGGCGCAGGAGGAAAAACCTTTTCTTGCCGCGTTTCTAACGGTCAGCAAACATACGCCGTTTATCGTTCCCGAACGTTTCAAAAACGTCGGTGCAGACGAAGAAGAATGTATTTTGGCGTTTACCGACAGCAGTTTGAAAGATTTTATGGACGCCGCCGCCAAACAGGACTGGTTTCGGAATACTTTTTTTATTTTCCTCGGCGACCACGGCAGGATTAAAGGGCGGCAGGAATATGATATGGCGTTGGATTACAACCATATTCCCTGTATCATTTATTCGCCTTTGCTGAAGGATGCGCCGCGCCGTTTTCCCAAATTCGGCGGACAGATAGACATTTTCCCAACCGTTATGGGTTTGCTGAACCGCCCTTACGTGAACAATTCGTTCGGGATAGATTTGTTGCGGGAAACTCGTCCCTGCATGTTTTTTGTTTCCAACAACCGCTTGGGATGTATTGACGATAATTATTTTTATGTCCGGAATTTGGACGTCGACGCCGATATTTTGTATGACCTTCGCAACAGGCATCCGGAAAACGTGATGGATGCGCAACCCGACACAGGCGGGAAACTCAAGGATTATGCGGTTTCCATGATTGTTGCGGCGGATTATTTGATGAAGGAAAATAAAAAAACGAAGGCGCCGCGTCGAAAATAAATTCTAACTTTGCAAAAATTATTTGCAATATGAAAAACGAAGATGTACGTTGGCAGCAACGGTTTCAAAATTTCAGCCGAGCATATTCGCAGTTTCAGGCGGCGATACGTCGTGATAATCTGAATGAATTGGAGCAAAACGGGTTGATTCAGCGTTTTGAATTTACGGTTGAACTCGCATGGAAAGTGATGAAAGACTTTTTGGAAGCAAAGGGATTTACTTTTAATCCCTCGCCCAAAGATACTTTCAGACAGGCGCAGGAAGCAAAATATATTGATTATGCGCAGGAACTGATCGACGCTTTGAACCTGCGGAATGAACTGTCGCACGACTATGACGGAGAACTGTTCCGAACTGTGGAAGCCGAACTGAGGAACATTATTTTTCCATCCATTGAGAAACTTTATATCTTTTTTAAAAACGAATGGAATGAGACGCACTGATAAATACGGACTGACCGAGCGTGATATGCAAACAATCACCGGCATTTTAAGCCGTTACGGCAATGTAAAAAAGGCGCTTCTTTTTGGCAGTCGGGCAAAAGGAATGTTTCATTCAGGTAGTGACATTGACATTGCAATCGTTGATGGAAATATTGATTACAAAACTATTCGAAAAATTAAAAGTGAGTTTTCCGAAAGTTCGTTGCCTTATTGCGTTGATTTGGTCAATTTCTCGTCGCTAACCAATCCGAATCTCAAAGAACATATTTTGCGGGTCGGGCAACCTATCCGGTAATTTTGAAAACAAATGCTACAATACCTCATCGTCATATTCATCGGCAGCGCAGTTACCATTTTTATTGTAAGGAAAATATATAAATTTTTCTTTCAAAAAAACCGTTCCGCCGGTACTTGCGGCAACTGCAGGGGGTGTAAAACGATGCCTCCTTCCCGCCGCAGTCCATAAATCCTTCTTTACCGTTTGATATTACTTAACCTCCGTAATCTCAAATTTGTTTTTTGCCGGTAAAGACGAGCAGCGCGGCTTTCAAATCGAGACGGTCTTTCATGCGGTGGGCGTGGAGGTATTGCTTCAGTTGCCCGTTCTTTATAAGTTATGTGTGAAAAAGTCCGTCATTGCGGGCGAAGCGTAGCGGAGACCCGCAATCCCGGCAAAGTGTGCTTCGTTTTTTCTGGGTATCCCGCGCAGGGCGCGGGATGACGGGATTTAAAGTAAAAATAAAAACAATGAAACAAAACAATCTATTCTTTTTCCCAATAAGTTTATTTTTCCTTTTCTGCACGGGCGTTTCAGCCCAAATCAGTTATGGCGGGAAACCGATTCGCCCCCACATCCACAAAGAGGAGAGTTTGGGCGGCGCGATTGAATATTCCGCTGCTGCAAGGCCGCATTTAGAGAAGGACGGGTACTTTGAAATGCCCGCGTTTAACAGGGATTCGGTTGAGTGGGAAGACGAAGAAAACGGTTTGCGATCTTACCGGTTCGCACATAAGTTTTATACGAAAATAAACAAAAAGAAAGACGCCGCTTTGACCGTGCTTCCCGACGGGACAAAGGTTTGGCAAATCCACATCCATTCCAAAGGCGCTTATTCGATGAACGTTTTGCTGACGGATTTTGAATTGCCGCCGGGCGGAAAGTTATTTGCCTATAACTCGACCGATTCATCAACTTATTCCCATGTGATAGGCGCTTTCGATTACCGGAATAATTCGCCCGAAAAGATATTGCCCTTGCGCCCCGTTGCAGGCGAAGCCATTGTGATTGAATATTCGGAACCGGGGGATGTTCCGTTTGAAGGCGATTTCACGGTTTCGGAAGTCAATCATGACTATCGCGGGTTTTTCAAAAGAGAGCCGGAAATTGACAGTAACACAGATTTTATATGTATGCCCGACGCTTTATGTTCGGAAATCGACGAGGAATTGATTCGCGCAACCGTTTTGTTAATTATCAACGGCGCAACGGCATGCACCGGCGTTTTGGTCAACAATACGAAAAACGACGGTACGCCGTATATCCTCACCGCCGTACATTGTTTGAACGGCAACGCGCAATATGAAATTTCCAAAGACCATTATATTGCAACTTCGGGGACGGTCATCACCTTTTTTAATTACAACCGCCCGGTTTGCGGAACAAAGCTGAAAGGAACGGAGGAAATGACTGCGGCAGAAACTTATCCGCGCGTCATATTGCCGGAGCGCGACGTGGCTTTGCTGGAACTGCGCGAAAAACCGCCCCTTTATTACAATGCCTATTATGCGGGCTGGAATATGGACGAAAGCGGAGGAACGGGGATGCACGCCAATTTACATCATCCGTCGGCAGCGGTTAAAAAATATGGGAAAACGGACGCCGACCTCTCGGTGGATACTTATCCGGCGACGACAACGTTTGAAAAAATGTCCCATTGGAAAGTTCCGAGTTGGACAACAGGTTCAACTCACGGCGGGTCTTCCGGTTCGCCTTTATTTGACCAAAACGGGTTGATTATCGGCGTTCTAACCGGCGGAAGTTCGACTTGCGCAAACTCTCTTCCCGTCGAAAATCCCGATTATTTTAGCGTTTTGTACAAAAGTTGGGAAACGGACGCGACGGACAATCAACTGAAAACTTACCTCAATCCCGACCATAAAGATTTGAAACAGCATTCGGGATTCGATCCTAATCGCAACAATCCGCTAATTCGCCTGAGCAATGCGGATTTTTCCGCCGGCGACGCTTTGGTAACTACTTCGCAAACGTCCTCTGATTATATCTTTGGAAACAGTAGCGAAACGAATGAGTTTGCCGAAGAGTTTACGGTGGAGCATTCGGTCGAAATTTTGGGGGCTTATTTGCTTGTTCCGCCATTGTTGTCCGGCATACCGGATGTGAAGATTTCCGTTTATTCGGGCGAAAATTTTCCGGAACGACTGCTTCAAACGCAGGATTTTTCCCCGAAATACCTGAATTATGGCAGTAGCGGGTTTCATCCGCAGGATAAAAATATGCACAGCGTCGGAACGGAAACTTTTGTCCTGTTTGACGAACCGGTTAAAGTTGGCGGCGGTAAATTTTTTATTTCTTACACCATCGCCGACTCCAACCCGTTTTGCGTTTATAATGTGGATTTTGCAAATGCCGATAAACGGAATACGGCTTGGGTGAACGACTTTTCGCAGGGCTGGATTCCGGCGAATGAGTATCCGCCTGCGCAGGAGATGAAAACTTCTTTGGCAATTCAGGTTTTGATGCGCAATATAATAATGGATAAAATCCCTGAGTTGTCGGAGGAAACGGACAGTCCGCTATATTTCAATTCCGAAAACGCGGCTTTATCGCTTCGGAATTTTCCGGACGAACCGGTTTCGGCGCATATTTATTCTTTGACCGGGATGTTGATGGAAACGGTGCGGTTCGATAAAGGCGTAAAGTCGGTTTCTTTGGTTCCAAGAGCTAAGGGAAGTATCGGCATTGCCCGGTTGATATTTTTAAATAGGAATTATTCCCTAAAAATTATTTATTAATGCCCGTCATCTCGCGTGGAGATTGCGAGTCTCCGCTACGCAATGACGGATATTTATTATTCAATCCTTTTTTACAGCCAATACAATATTATTAAAATATAAACTTTGGTATCTGAAAAAAACGGGCGAGAGGATTATTCCCGCCAGTGTAACCGGAAATACAAATATAAAATTGATTAAAAAATTTATGTAAATATTTTTCACAAATAATAAATCATGTATAAATATTATATACAGTTGCATGATAACGGAAATATAATTCCCGTTTTTATGGGTTTTTATTACCTCAAAACCATGTTCTTTCAATTTTTCAACCAATCCGTTCATGGTAAAACGGCGGAAATCAAAGGGCATTTCATGTTCCGACCAAATAAAAGGAACCGTTAGAATGATGCGGGCATCCCGTTTTAGTACACGCCTCAAAAGCCCTAATGACTTATCTATATCCGGCACATGTTCCAAAACTTCAGTACATATCGCACAGTCGAAATAATTATCGGGGAAAGGCAGGGAATTGCCGTCGTAATACACATCAATCTCTTCTTTTTCATGATTGTGTCCCTCATTGTTGAAATCGACGCCGATATATTCGTCCACATGCGGGAAAAGGGATTTATAGGGTTTATGTCCGCATCCGAAGTCCAACATTTTACCGTTGAAATTTGAAGCATAGGCCGCGATTGTTTTAGGCATTCCTTTTCTGATAAGGTAAAAAGGATTTATAAACACGCTGATTATATTCGGGAAAAATAATTGGCGTATGTGATGCTTGCGTAATTTTGAAATGAGCGCCATAATAATGTTTGTTTTATGAAATAAATTTTTCCGCAAAAGTACGTAATGTTTGTGATATAACATAACTTGTGTTGTTATTGTCAATTTTAACGGACTTATTTCTCCGCAAATCCATAAAACTTTTACCCATTATTTATACCATATCATTAAAAATAATTGTCGACTTAGTTGAAAATCAATTTTTAAACTGTATATTTGCCTCAATTTTTGAAAACACACAAGCGTTCGGGATGTATTTTAATCGCCTGCGAGTGTTTAAAACGCCCCCGAACCTGTTGGAATACCATCATTTATTAATAATTAAAAAACTGTTAGAATTATGTACAAGAAAATTCTTTTTTATTCATTTATTGTAGCTGCAACAGTAGGTTTTTTAACCGCATGTTCATCCGGTCTAAAACCGCTTGCAGCCGATTACGTTAAGGCTGAACCGCAGCCTTTGGAATTAGTAGGCGGAAAAGTTCCCGTAACGGTGAATGTAACATTCCCGCCTAAATGGTTTAGGAAAAAAGCGACTTTGGTCGTTACTCCCGTGCTCCGTTACGACGGCGGCGAAGTGCAAGGAACTCCTTATACTTTCCAAGGAGAAAGCGCGCTCACAAACGGGCAGGTTATCGCTCTAAAAGAGGGTGGTAACGCAACCTTAAAGTCTTCTTTCGATTATGTGCCGGCGATGAAAAAATCCGACCTGTATCTTACTCTCGCAGAGAAAAAGGGAAAGAAGGAAGTGCTATTGCCGGAAATTAAAATCGGTGAAGGCGTTGTGGCTACGGCTGATTTGCTGGATGCTGCTTCCGAAATTCCGGCTATCGCTCCGGATAAATTCAAAAAAATAATGACGGAAGCGCACAATGCCGACATTATGTTCCTTATCGAACAAGCCGAACTTCGTCCCGCCGAATTGAGAAAAGCGGATTTGAAAGAATGGCAAAAGCTTGTTGCTGAAGCAAACAAAGCGGATAATAAAACCGTGAGTGTGGAAATTTCGGCTTACGCTTCGCCCGACGGCGGTTTGGAACTGAATGAAAAACTTGCCGGAAAACGGGAAGCCAATACGAACAAATACCTGAAAAGCGAATTGAAAAAATCGAAGGTAGATGTTCCGCTTACCACTCGTTACACCGCGCAAGATTGGGACGGTTTCAAGGAATTGGTCGAAAAATCCAATATTGAGGACAAAAACTTAATCCTCAGTGCGCTTTCGCAGTATACCGACCCCGAACGGAGAGAACAGGAAATCAAAAACATTTCTTCCGTATATACCACATTGGCGCAAGATATTCTTCCCAAATTGAGACGTTCCAAATTAACGGCAAATGTTGAAATTGTCGGGAAAAGTGATGAAGAAATTTTGGAGCTTGTCGCTTCCGATCCCGCGGCGTTGACCCTTGAAGAATTGTTGTATTCGGCAACGCTGACTGCAACCGAAGCCGAAAAAGACCGTATTTACAGTAAAGCAACGGAACTTTTCCCCAACGATTATCGCGCATACAACAACATGGGCGTAATCGCTTATGTGAAAAGAGACATTTCCAAAGCCGAAGCGCTTTTCAACAAATCGCTGTCTATCGGCGTATCGCCCGAAGCCAATCAGAACTTGGGTTTGGTGAGCATAATCAAAGGCGATTTGGAAAAAGCGCAACAGTTTTTCGGAAAAGCGGCGGGCGTTCCCGAATTGAGCAACGCAACCGGTTTAATCGACATTGTGCAGGGTAATTATCCCAAAGCCGTGAGTTCTTTCGGGAAAACCGCGAGCAACAATGCGGCGTTGGCTCACCTGTTGAATAAAAACTACAGCGCGGCGCTTTCGACATTGAACGCCGTTGCCAAACCCAATGCGATAACCGCTTATTTGAAAGCCATTGTCGCTGCACGGACAAACAATTCAAACGAGGTGATTTCCGGCTTGAAAGAAGCCATCCGGTTAAATGCTTCTCTGAAAACGAGAGCCGCTGAAGATTTGGAGTTTGTAAAATATTTTACAAATGAAGAATTTATAAGTGTCGTTAAATAAAATTTGATTATCCATAAATGACCGGAAGGGCGGGAGGAGTGATCTTCCCGCCCTTTGTTTTTACTCAAAACTCACTTCCTTGAACGCATAGGCGCGGTTTTCCCCCGCATCGGTCGCCAGGTGTAGCAATCCGTCATCGGCAACCCGTTTTATTTCGGCGGTAAAAACGCCGGTTTTGTCCGCAAAGCGGTAAAAGCCCGATTTCCGGTATAACGCGCCGTGATAATCCGCTCTAATCAAATCGAAATACCCGGATTTTAACAGGTTGTAACGGAATAATATGGCGTTCACCGTTTGTTCCGTAAGGAAATCAACGTCGATTTCTCGCCCAATGATTTGTTTTATGGAAACGGCATTCGGCGCATTGTCGGAAAACTTTTCCTGATTAACGTTCAGCCCAATGCCGATGATGGATTTGTCGATTTTTTCCCCCGTCAGTTCGTTTTCTATCAATATGCCGGCGAGTTTTCTGTTTTGATGGAAAATATCGTTCGCCCACTTGATTTCGAGCGGTTGCAGATACTGTTCCAACGCGTCTTTCAGCCCCAAAGCGACGGTTTCGGAAAGCAAAAACCGTTGTTTAACCGGCAAGAAACGGGGATACAGCAAGATGCTGCAAGTGATATTCTTCCCTGCCTCCGATTCCCAACGGTTTCCCCGTTGCCCTTTGCCGGCGGTTTGAAATTCGGCGGCGAGGACGGCGCCTTCGTCCAAGCGTTGTTTTTCGCTTTGCGCTTTCAATTGGCGGTTGGTGGAATCGGTTTCTTTGATTTTAGTGATGCGGTTCATGGTTAAAATATTCGGTTTGTTGCGGTTTCGGTAACTTTTTAATCACTTCGTCGACCGAATGGCGAATCCATTTTTTTACTTCATTATCCGTCATTTCCCGATTTGGGTAAATGGTGTTCCAATATTTTTTGTTGAAATGATATGCCGGTTCCACGCAAGCGTAGCGTTCCCTGAGTTCAAGGGCTTTTTCCGGATCGCATTTTAAAGAAATTTGCAACACGGGAGTATCCAGCCGGATTAAAGCAAACATCTTATCCATCACTTTCATCACCAGCGAAACGTCGTCGAAAGGAAAACACCCGACCGCCCCTTTGATGGAAAGGCAATATTCATAAAGGTCTTCGATATTCATTGTTGTTTTCTTTTTATTTGTTTCGGCAAAATTAGTTTAAACGGAGGGAATAGGCAAATGCGGTAGGTTAACCATTATTTGTTAAAATTTATCTTGCTTTTGTTAAAATCCATCTTATATCGGGATCGGGTTGATGTAAACTGTCTTTTAAGTATGAGATGTTTTACAAAAGAAAAAACTAACTTTGCGGGCAAATATATTAAGGAATATGCAAACCGCACACATCATCATTAATATTTAATCATCTTGTACAAACATTTTCTCAAACGTCCGATTGATTTTGTAATCGCCGCCTGCGCTCTAATCATTCTGTTTCCGGTTATTGTCATAATAATTGTCTTTTTATGTTTTGCCAATCGGGGAAAAGTTTTTTTCTTTCAGGACAGACAGGGAAAAAACGGTAAAATATTCAAAATCGTCAAATTCAAAACGATGAACGATGAAAAGGACGGTCAGGGAAATTTGTTGCCCGATATGGAACGCCTGTCGAAAACCGGACGTTTTATCCGAAACGCTTCTCTGGACGAGATTCCCCAACTGTGGAACGTCCTGAAAGGCGACATGTCGCTGATAGGTCCCCGCCCGCTGCCGGTCGAATACCTGACTCGGTATGACGAAATCCAAATCCGCCGCCACGAGGTTCGTCCCGGAATTACCGGACTGGCGCAGGTGAACGGTCGCAATGCCATTTCTTGGCAGCAGAAATTTCAATGGGACGTTTGGTATGTAGATCATCTTTCGCCCTGCTTGGATGCTGGGATTTTTTGCAAAACCATACCGAAAGTATTTCGTTCCGAAGGTATTAATGCGGGGGAAACAATTACGATGGAACAGTTTAGCGGAAATTAATTGTCGGCAGATTACACGGATTTTCAATTTATGTCACTAATGCACGAATTAATACGAATAAATTATAGGAAATTAATATGAAATATTTAGGAATCATTCCCGCGCGGTACGCATCCACTCGTTTCCCGGGCAAACCGCTGGCGGATATTGCAGGGAAACCAATGATACAGCGGGTGTATGAACAGGTTGCGGGAGCGCTGGACGAGCTATGTGTGGCAACCGACGACGAAAGGATTTTACAGGCTGTACACGATTTCGGCGGGAAAGCCGTGATGACTTCGCCCGAACACCGGAGCGGAACCGACCGCTGCTACGAGGCGCTGACCAAAACGAAAGGCAGTTTCGACGTGGTGGTCAACATTCAGGGCGACGAGCCTTTCATTAAATCCTCCCAGATTGAATTGCTCAAAAATTGCTTCGACGGCGGAAAAACGCAAATCGCCACGCTGGTAAAACCGTTTCCGGAAAATGCACATTTCGACATTCTTTTCAGTCCCAATACGCCGAAAGTGGTTTTGAACAAAAATCGGGAAGCGATTTATTTCAGCCGATCGGTTATTCCCTACATCCGCGGGGAGGATCATACCGAATGGCTGAAATTGTTTACCTTTTACAAGCACATCGGTATTTATGCCTACAAATCCGACATCTTGGGCGAGATTATCGCTTTGCCGCAATCGCCTCTGGAACTTGCCGAATCGCTGGAGCAGCTGCGATGGATTGAAAACGGCTACACTATCAAGGCGGGGATTACCGAAGAGGAAACTTTGAGCATTGATACGCCCGAGGACTTGAAATTGATTAAGTTATAAATCGCCTTTGCGGGGATCCTGCGTCAAGCGAGGAGGGATTTCAATATCACTCAACCGTAACCGATTTCGCCAAATTGCGCGGCATATCCACATCCCGCCCCTTTTTCACGGCAATGTGGTAGGACAGCAATTGCAGCGGAACAATCGACAGCAGCGGACTCAAACATTCTTCCGTATCGGGAATTTCAATCGTATAATCAGCCATTTCCCTGACCTTGCAATCCGATTTATTGACAATTGCCAAAATCCGCCCTTTCCGAGCTTTGATTTCCTGAATATTGCTCGTCATTTTGTCGTAAGTTGTGCTGTTAATCGCGATGACAACCACAGGCATTTCATTGTCGATCAGGGCAATCGGTCCGTGTTTCATTTCTGCGGCGGGATAGCCTTCGGCATGGATATAGGAAATTTCCTTGAGCTTCAACGCGCCCTCCACCGCCACCGGATAACTGTAGCCACGACCGAGATAAATAAAGTTGTGGGCATAGGTAAAAATCTTGGACAGGTCTTCGATATAGCGGTTTTGTTGCAAAATGGTTTCGATTTTGCCCGGAATCCCGCTCAATTCCGAAAGTAGCGCAAGATATTGCTGTTCGGAAATGGTTTTTTTCTCGCGGGCAATGTTCAGCGCCATCATCGTCAACACAGCGACTTGCGCCGTAAAGGCTTTGGTGGAAGCCACCCCGATTTCGGGTCCAACGTGGGTATACGATCCCGAATCGGTGTTTCTCGCAATGGAAGAACCCACGACGTTGCAAATCCCGTAAACAAACGCGCCCGCCTGCTTCGCCAGTTCGATTGCCGCGAGCGTATCGGCGGTTTCGCCCGACTGGGAAACGGCAATCACAACGTCGTCGGGGTAAATCACCGGACGCCGATAGCGAAATTCCGACGAATATTCCACTTCGACGGGAATCCGGCAAAATTCTTCAAACAGGTATTCGCCTATCAGTCCGGCGTGCCAGGAAGTTCCACAGGCTAAAATAATGATTCTGCGGGCATTGATAAACTTTTCCCTGTGGTCAATAATGCCGGAAAGCACAACTCGCCCGTTGCCGGTATTGAGCCGCCCGCTCATGCAGTCGCGCAAAGTACGCGGTTGTTCAAAAATTTCTTTCAGCATGAAATGGGGGTATCCGCCTTTTTCCAGTTCGTTGAGGCTCATTTCCAGCAGGGTAATTTGCGGCGTTTTTTCCACATTGCTCAGGTTGATAATCCGGAGCTGCTCGTTTCGGTGAATGAGGGCTATTTCTTCGTCGTTCAGGTAAATAACCTGATTGGTATATTCGATAATAGGGGAAGCGTCGGATGCCAGAAAAAACTCGTCTTGTCCAATGCCCACCACCAGCGGGCTGCTTTTACGGGCAGCGATAATCAAATCGGGATTTTCCTTTTCGACGACGGCAATGGCATACGCACCAATCACCTGTTTCAGAGCAAGTTGTATGGCAGTCGAAATATCGGTATTGTTGTCGGTTTTTATGTATTCTATCAACTGCACCAGCACTTCGGTATCGGTTTCGCTTTGAAAAACATAGCCTTTTCGGATCAGGCTTTCTTTCAAAACGGCGTAATTTTCGATAATCCCGTTGTGTATCAACGCCAAATTTTCCGACTGCGAATAATGCGGATGCGCGTTGATGTGATTGGGTTCGCCGTGAGTTGCCCAGCGGGTATGGGCAATTCCGACGGTTCCGGAAATATCTTTCCCTTTGGTAAATTCTTCCAAATCAGACACCCTGCCTTTTGTTTTGTAAATATTCAGCTTGCTGTTTTCCCGATTGATTAAAGCGATACCCGCACTGTCGTAGCCTCTGTATTCAAGGCGGTGCAGACCTTTGATTAATATTGGGTATGCCTCCCGATTGCCGATGTATCCTAAAATTCCACACATATAAATATTAAGTTAATGTTAATGTTCCGCAACGTCGCGCGTAAACAATAAAAAAGGGACGCACCTTTTCACGTCCCTTTTCATTGTGTATGCAAACCGAGGGGATTAATCGCCGCCATACGGCTAAAAAGACTTGTGCAAAAATAAAAATTTATTCGAAGATGCGCAATATTTTTTTACAATTTGTCCTTGATTTCAGGATATAATGCTTTCTCCATCACTTTTTCCGCTCCAATTTTTTACGTACATGCAATACATACCATGCCGACAAAATTGAGTTATACGGCATCCGTTTCGAGGAAATACCGCCCTCTTCCAGTTCTCGTGCAAATTCTGCGGCGCGGTTTTGCTCT
This sequence comes from Dysgonamonadaceae bacterium, assembly GCA_031260045.1. Taxonomy (GTDB): domain Bacteria; phylum Bacteroidota; class Bacteroidia; order Bacteroidales; family Azobacteroidaceae; genus Azobacteroides. The sequence continues at coordinate 39,172 of JAIRKO010000019.1, forward strand.
CCCGTAATATCGTTTTTCCAAACATTAACAAACCGTTTCAAAAATGGAAAGCGTTTTTTCAGCTTGGAACGGAAAGCGACTTTTCGGACTAATTTCTCATTGGGATACAGTTCATCTTCGCCAAAATAAATGTTAAACTCGCGGAATAACTCGCTCAGCGTTTCTTTGTACAGATTCTTGTCGTATTTGTGCCGGAAAGGAGTGTGCATGAAAAACGAAAACAGTTCCCGATCCCACAAAGGCAATAGGTATTCAAAACCGAAAAAGTCCCCCATTTTCGCAGTATTGAACGCCAAAGCGGTAGTTCCCTGAAATCGCCAGTTTTCGTACAGCAAAAAAGCCGGATACGCGGGCTGCCGGTCTAAAAAATGGATGTTTTCACGCACAATCCGCATTTCGCGTTTGTTTGGAGAAGCCTGCGAATAAACCTCGTCAACGGCATGTTCAATCCACGAAAAATTGGGATTGTCCATAGACGGGAAAAGTAAATGACCTGCCACAGCGCCGGAATGTCCCGGAATAAAAACCGCACCGGCAGCCAGTTGACCCTGTTTCATCATTTCTTTTATCGCACAATAATCCTGGTCTTCGGGGCGGCAGGCGTAAGCGGCGGAATAATCGACATACGCCCTGAAATCGGGGTCGTCAGCAAGCATTTGATACCTGTATTTCCCGTAATCAATAAAATAAAATTCGTAACCCAGATTTTCCGCTGTTCGCAGGGCATTGTTCACTTCAATATTATCCTTTTTTCCAAAAGTATAGCAGATTACATTTGTATAATTATATTTCCGCAACAAATAAGCCATCAACCGCGAATCAAAACCGCCGCTGAGGGGAATTACCGCCGGGCGACCTGCCAACGCTTCAACCAACCTCCTGCCAACATGTTCCAGTGTTGATTTTAAATGGGTTTTCAGTTCTTCGCGTGTTTGAGTAAAAAAAGTATCGGTTAGAAATTCGGTATGGAATTCGGTTTTTATTCTGTTTTCTTCGCAGCAAAGACTTTGCCCTGCAATGAGTTGAAAAATATTTTTCAGCAAAGTTCTGTTTCCGGCTGCAAAGCCCGAATGGCGGAATAGAACGGCGCTTTCTTCGTCCAAAATCGTCGGAATATTTTCCTTTGCCAATTCGTCGGGATTATCCGTCAGGAAAAAATCATCGTTTCCGTGATAATAAAAAAGCGGAAACGAGCGTGCATGGTCAATCGCCGCCCAAATGCCGTTTTCTTGGCGGATTACGACCGAAAACAGTCCGTTGGCGGTTTTCAGTTTGGCTTGAAATGCGTCGAACGATTCTGTACCGGTAAAATAGTCAATTAATTTTTCTTCTTTCAGCAACCCATTTTCCGGCGTAAAAACAAAACCTTTAACCCAAACGGATCCGTTGTTTGAAAACCATTTATAGCCTTTATTATGAACGAGTTGAATGTTTATCATAAATTCAATATCGGATTAATGCGGGCAAAGGTAGGAATTATCGGCGGTTTTTTTGCTACTTTTGCCCGCTGATAAAATAAACCCGATGGGAAATAACAAACGGATAGCGAAAAACACCCTGCTGCTGTATGTGCGGCTGTTTTTTTCGATGATTATCAGCCTCTACACTTCGCGAATTGTGTTGCAAGTTTTTGGGGTCGACGATTTCGGGATTTACAGCGTTGTTGGCGGGGTTGTCATGTTGCTGGGATTTTTCAACCAGTCGATGCTGACGTCCACGCAACGTTTTCTCAATTACGAGATGGGAAAAGGCGACGGGCGGCGGCTGCGGGATATTTTCGCCGCCAGCCTCACGGGACACTGTTTGATGGCGCTGATTATCCTTGTCGTGTCCGAAACCGCCGGATTATGGATGGTTTACCATTCTTTGGTCATTCCTCCCGACCGTTTTCACGCGGCGTTGTGGGTATATCATTTTTCGGTATTTGTTTTCGTCATCAACCTTATCGTTTCGCCCTACAATGCGGCGATTATCGCGCATGAGCGCATGGGCGTTTACGCCGCGCTTTCGATAACGGATGTCGTTTCAAAATTGGCAATCGCCTGTCTGATAAGCCTTGTCGCGTGGGATAAATTACAACTGTATGCCGTACTGCTGTTTGCGGGCGCTTTGATGGTCGGGTTTATTTACGTGCTGTATTGTCGGAAAAACTTTCCGGAATGTTCCGGTCGGTTTTTGTGGGACGCCGGTTTGCTGAAGAAAATTTTCGGTTTTTCGGGGTGGATGCTGTTGGGAACTTCAGCAGATACGCTTGCCACGCAGGGAATAGGCATTGTAATCAACCGTTTTTTTGCGCCGGTCAACAATGCGGCACGCGCGCTTGCACAGCAGGTTAGCATAGCGGCATACAATTTTGCAGGCAATTTTATGCTGGCTGTTCGTCCGTCCATTGTGCAAGCTTATTCGCGGAACGAAATGGCTTATATGTACCGCTTGGTCTTTTTTTCTTCCAAAATATCTTTTTATTTGCTGTTTATTATGGTTTTACCCATTCTTTTGCAAACGGAATACCTGCTACATTTATGGCTGGGAAAAGTTCCCGAACACAGCGTTTTGTTTACGCAACTTGCGCTTGCAGAAACCTTAATTACGTCGGCGCACATTCCCGTTGCGGCGGTTTCGCAGGCTTCGGGAAAAATCAAATACTCGCAATTGATTATGGTTGTCGGCTCCATTCTTATTTTCGGATTGACGTATTTTTTCTATTATTCGGGATTTCCTGCCGAAATCACCTATTTCGTTGCGATAGGCATTGAGACCGCCGGACTGTTTGTCCGCCTGTTGGATTTGCGCAAAGCGGCGGGGTTTCCGCTGCGGGAGTATTTGTCGGGAGTAACGCTTCGATTGATGGCGACAGCCGTTTGCTCCGTGATTTTTCCAATATTATTTGTAAAAATATCGGCGGATTTTTCGCCGTTCAATTTAATTTGTAGCGTGGCGATGAGTATTTTTTCTATCAGTCTGTTTTTCTGGCTCTTCGGATTAAACCGGTTTGAAAAACAGTTGTTGATCAAAGGAATTAAAACACAGATTATAAAGTATAAAAATTGAGGTTACGGTTCGTTCAACCGATTGGCTTTTTGGGTATCCTGCAGTTTTTGGATTTGTTTCTCAATCGCTTCATCTTCAATCTTTTCAAACAATAGTTCGGGTTGATTTAATTGATGACCCGCATTGAGCAAATCAATGCTTCCCAAGTTGTTCCATGTCAAATCCTTTTTGTTAATCATTTGTTTGAGCTTTTCGGAAGAGAAAGGCAGGAAAGATTCAAAGGCAATTGCCAGATTAGCTGTGATTTGCATCGCGATATTCAGGATGGTTGCCGCCCTGCCAATATCGGTTTTCGCCAGTTTCCAAGGTTCGGTATCAGCCAAATATTTGTTTCCGGTTCGCGCCAAATTCATAGCTTCTTTCAAGGCGTCGCGAAAACGGAATTGGTCGAGGCAAGTTTCCAAATCCCGTTTCATGTGCTTAAACTCATCAAGAGTTGCGCGGTCAGAATCGCTCAAGTCGCTTCTTTTCGGAATATTTCCTTCAAAATATTTGTGAATAAGCACCATAGCGCGATTAACGAAATTGCCGAAGATGGCGACCAATTCATTGTTGTTCCGCGCCTGAAAATCTTTCCATGTGAAATCGTTATCTTTGGTTTCCGGTGCATTAGCCGTTAATACATAGCGCAATACGTCCTGTTTTTCGGGAAAGTCTTCCAAGTATTCGTGCAGCCAGACTGCCCAGTTGCGGGAAGTGGATATTTTGTCGCTTTCGAGGTTGAGAAATTCATTGGCGGGTACATTTTCGGGTAAAATATATGTTCCGTCTGCCTTGAGCATGGCGGGGAAAACGATGCAGTGGAAAACGATATTGTCTTTTCCGATAAAGTGAATCAGGCGTGTGGACTTGTCTTTCCACCACCGTTCCCAATTGTCGGGCGAATGTTCGATTGTATTGGAAATGTAGCCGACAGGAGCGTCAAACCAGACGTACAGGACTTTTCCTTCGCCGCCTTCTACCGGAATCGGAATGCCCCAGTCCAAATCGCGGCTCACGGCTCGCGGTTGCAATCCCATATCCAGCCACGATTTGCATTGACCGTAAACGTTGGATTTCCATTCCTTGTGGTCTTCGAGGATCCATTTTTTCAGCCATGCTTCGTGCCTGTCCAGCGGAAGATACCAGTGTTTTGTTTCTTTCAGCACGGGAACGCTGCCGGATATGGTAGATTTCGGGTCGACCAAATCAAGGGGGCTGAGCGCGGTTCCACAAGTTTCGCACTGGTCGCCATAGGCATGTTTGTTGCCGCAGTGCGGACATTCGCCGGTAATATAGCGGTCGGCAAGGAATTGCCCCGCTTCTTCGTCGTAATACTGTTCCGATGTTTTTTCGATAAATTCGCCTTTTTCGTACAGCTTTTGAAAGAACGCGGAAGCCGTTTGATGATGGATTTTTGAAGTTGTTCTTGAATAAATATCGAAAGTAATGCCGAATGCCTCAAACGACTTTTTGATAATGCGGTGATAACGATCAACTATTTCCTGTGGGGTAATCCCTTCTGCTTTGGCTTTCAGGGCGATGGGAACACCGTGTTCGTCGGAACCGCCGATAAACAAAACCTCTTCCCCTTTCAGGCGGAGGTAGCGAGCGTAAATATCCGCAGGAATGTAAACGCCGGCAAGATGCCCGATATGAACAGGACCGTTGGCGTAGGGTAGAGCAGAAGTAATTAGTGTTCTTTGAAAAGTTTTACTCATGTTTTCTGATTATTTTTGAATTGCACCGTGTGTGTCGCCATTTAAAATTTTGTGGATGGCATCTTTGCTCAAGCCGGAAAATGCTTGGATTTGCTCTATGGATAACTTGTTTTGATATGCTGACAAAACGATTTTTTCCAGCGCTTTCGCTTCTCCTTCCGCCAAGCCTTCTGCGTGTCCTTTTGCTAAGCCTTCCGCGCGTCCTTTCGCTAAGCCTTTTACTAATCCTTTTGCTTCGCCTTCTACACGCCCTTCAGCGCGCCCTTCCGCTAATCCGTCTTTCCGGAATTGCCAATTCAAACCCTTTTCAGTACTGATGCGATCCCAGTATTGATCGTAAATCTCCATTTCTTCGGGAGTAAAAGCGCCTTCTTCACAG
>JAIRKO010000009.1 GCA_031260045.1 Dysgonamonadaceae bacterium
CGGATATTTTGGATGAAACTATTATTGCCGTTTTCCATGCGCCCAATTCGTTTACCGGCGAAGATACGGTTGAAATCACTTGTCACGGCTCGGTTTACATTCAACAGGAAATATTAAAATTGTTGCTGGCAAACGGCTGTTCTTTGGCTGCTCCCGGCGAATTTACCCAACGCGCGTTCCTGAACGGCAAAATGGATTTATCGCAGGCTGAAGCCGTAGCCGATTTAATCGCATCTTCTTCGGCTGTTTCCCATCGCGTAGCCATGAATCAAATGCGGGGCGGTTTCAGTAAGGAATTGCAACAACTCCGCTCGCAACTCTTACATTTCATTTCTTTGATTGAGTTGGAACTGGATTTTGGCGAAGAACAGGTCGAATTTGCCGACAGAAATCAACTTATTCAACTGTCGGAGGATATAAAAACAGCGATTGGCGGGCTGGTTCATTCGTTCGGTTGGGGAAACGCCGTTAAAAACGGTATTCCGGTGGCGATTGTCGGCGAAACGAACGCCGGTAAATCGACGCTGCTCAATCTCTTGCTGCACGAGGAAAAAGCCATTGTTTCCGAAATTCACGGCACAACCCGCGACACGATAGAAGACGTTTTCAATATCGGCGGGATTTCTTTCCGTTTTATTGATACGGCGGGCATTCGCGCTACTGATGATAAAATCGAAACTTTGGGCATCAAACGGACATTTCAAAAAATAGACCAAGCCTCCATCGTTATTTGGATGATTGATACAACGCATTTTAACAAGGAAATTGAATACATCGCCGATAAAATTGTTCCCAGAACGAAAAATAAAAAACTCATCATCGTTTTCAATAAGATAGACAAAATCAGCGCCGAAGAACAGTCCATTCTCGAAGAAGAATTTTTGCCGCAGGTTCCCGCCGAGCGTATTTACCTGTCCGCCAAATACAGAAGGAACACCGAAAAATTAGAAAACGCCCTGCTGAAAGCCGCCGATTTGCCGGAAATCAGCACAAACGACGTTGTCGTAACCAACCTGCGCCATTACGAAGCCTTGACCCGTGCGCATCATTCGATTAATCGGGTAATAAAAGGATTGCGGGATCAACTTTCGGGCGATTTCCTTGCGCAGGATATACGCGAGTGCATACACTATCTTGGCGAAATCACCGGTGAAATTTCTACCGACGAGGTTTTGGGGAATATTTTTCGGAATTTTTGTATTGGGAAATAGGGTTTGGATTTTTTTCTTTTGAAATTTGTAAATTATGAAAGCAAGTGGCTTGTGAACGGTCGAATAATTTATACCGTTTATCCGAGCGTTGAGGCATACCTACTCATAAAATCCCATCGCCCCTTTCTTCATATCCACCCACGAAACAGGGTCATGCCCCATTACTACCAGCGCATTTGTTCTTTTGGCAATAGCCTTGAGTTTGGCAACAGAGCGGACGGTATCTTGCGCCGAAGTAAGAAATCCCGGCAGGGCTTTGTCTTCCCAATGGTCTTGGGTATATACAGCATCGCACGTCAAAATAACAGAACCGCTTTGCGGTAGATTTACAACAAAACTGCAATGTCCCGGCGAGTGTCCGGGCGTGGGAATAATCAGTACACAGCCGTCCCCAAATACATCATAAACATCGTGATTGTAAATGTCGAGGAAATTCCAGTCGAGGTTTGGTCTGTCAAAATCGGCTCTTATGTAACCGCTCTTTGCAAACCAATCGGCAGTGTAGGCATATTCGTATTCTTTGCGGTGTACAATATGCGTTGCATTCGCAAATCTGCCGATAGCCCCGGTATGATCTAAATGCAAATGCGATTGCAACACAAACTTAATAGAATTGGGATCTATACCCACTCTGTTAATTGTGTTTAAGCAACCCTCTTCAATTTTCATCTCCGGCAAATATATATCGCAAATGTCGCCCCAGTATTCTCTCGGATTACTTGCACATTCTACCGCGTTACCTCCATCAACGATAATATTCCCTTTGGGGTGTGTGATAAGAAACCAGGGAACGGGAATTTCATAAGGCTCCTGCGACGCATTCATTTTTATATCGTTTTCTCTACATTTCAACACGCCGGTTTGAAACAGAAAGAGTTTCATTGATTTATCTTTTTCCATTACGAATACCATATCTCTTCATCCGTAGGCACGTGCATCCGAGCAGAAAGCGGCGCGATGTGGGTGATATTAAGTAAATGTTTGTAGGTGAAATTTTCCGATATGGAATTATTTCCCCAACTACCGCAACCCAACGTGTTGGTTACGGGCAATCCGTTTTGAAGCGAACCGCCGGCAGTAGTAGCGCTCGGCGCATTTACGATAAGACGCGAAACCGCCAACTCGCTCCCCGCCTTGATGATGTTTGCCTGATTGTTGGAATGAATGGCTGCGGTGTGTCCGCTCCCTTCCAAATTGAGGTTTGTTTTGGCTATCTCAATTGCTTCCTCAAAGAATTTGTAGGGGAACGCTGCCAGCACGGGACACATTTTTTCTTTGGATATAATATCTTCTTCGCCGACGCCTTTCGCTTCTATTACGATTACCCGTGTATTTTCAGGTATTTGTATGCCCGCTTTTTTGGCGATAACAAATACATCCTGTCCTACAATATCGCGATTGATACTGCCATTGACAAATAAGGTATTCACTAATTTTTCGCGATCGGCTTCCGGCGCAATATATGCGCCATGACGCATGAATGCGGCGAATACGTCTTCCTTTTCTTCCTGCGGATAAATAAAACTTTGTTCGCCGGAGCAGATAATGCCGTTGTCGAAACTGCGTCCTGTGATTATTTTTTCGGCGGCTTCGTCGAGGTCGATATAACGGTCGATGATTACCTGCACATTTCCGGCGCCCACGCCAAAAGACGGTTTTCCCGACGAATACGCCGATTTGACCATCGGCATACCGCCCGTTGCGACCACCACATCACATTCATGCATCAGTTCCTGCGTTTTTTCCAAAGTTGGTTCGTCTATAATCTGAACCAAATCTTCGGGAACGTTATGCGAACATATCGCTTCCTTAATAAGTTTTACGGTATGAACGCAAGTATTTTTTGCCTTCGGATGCGGAGAAACAATGATGGCATTCTTTGTTTTCAAGGCAAACATTACTTTCGACATCACCGTAACCACCGGATTAGTCATGGGAATAATACCGGCTACAACGCCGATTGGCTTTGCGATTTCCATCAAGTTCGTTACTTCATCAATACTGATAAGTCCCATTGACTTTTTGCCTTTCAAATCGTTCCACAAACCTTTCGACTTATTCAAAACCTTCGTTCTCTTGTCTTTGTAATTACCCATTTGGGTTTCGGTGTGCGCCATCCGTGCAAGTTCGTCGGCATTATCGAACATCGCTTTTGCAGTAAGTTTTACAACTAAATCTGCTTTTTCCTGATCAAAATACTCGTCATAAATGACCTGCGCTTTTCTGGCGGCAGCTACCATTTCTTTAATTTCCATTTCTTTATATATTTCAAATTAATTGCTCGTTAATAAAAAATAAGTAAGTACCCGAAAGTTCCGATATAATCCTAAAAAATTACATGTAATATTCCACGATTACATCTAATATTCCAGAATTACATGTAATATTTCAAAAATTACATGTAATATCCCAAGATTACATCTAATATTCCAGAATTATATGTAATATTCCAGAATTACATCTAATATCCCAAGATTATATGTAATATTTCAAGATTACATGTAATTATTCCACGATTATATGTAATATTCCGAAGTTACATGTAATTTTTCGGGATTAAATATGTAAAACGCAAAACAAATATATTGTAATAGCAAATAACAATTTGAGTTATTTTAATATAGTTCTGCAAATATATTTCTTATATCTTCTTTGGCAAACGGCGTATAATTATTCGCCAACAAGCGTTGTTGCGTGTTTATTACGTTCTCGGTGAACGTGTCGATGTCGGCGTGCTTCATACCATATTCCCTCAGCGGTTTTTTAGATAACATTTTTTCAAGAATAGCGTCTAATTTCTCGTAAACATTACCGGTGGAGGTATTCAGGATTTCGGCAAGCAGTTGGTTTAATGCCGTAATATTACCGATAGGATTCTTTTGCTGATATACCTTAAATACTTTGGTGAAAAATTGATAATTCGCTTCGCCATGAGGCACATGATAAGCGCCGCCGAGAGGATATGAAAGCGCATGTACTGCGCCCACACCCGCATTACCAAACGCGATGCCTGCGTAATTGCTGGCTATAAGCATATCTTTTAATCGTTCAAACCGGTAATTTTCGCCTTTCTCTGCAATATTCTTAAATATATCCAGCGAAAGACTGATAGCCTCTTTACTAAACAATTGGCTGTATGGGGATGCTTTGGGCGACACATAAGATTCGACAGCATGTATCAGTGCATCAATAGCGCTGGCGGAATAGAATCGGAATGGAAGCCCTTGGAGTAATTCGGGAATTAGAACAGCGTCGTCGGCAAATAGCGCATCGTCGGCAAAACCCAATTTAGTATGTTTCGATTTCAGTTCGGCAATGGATATATTGGTAACTTCGCTACCGGTTCCACAAGTGGTAGGAATGATAATCAGTTCTTTGTCTTTAATGATGGGGATTTTGCGCTCAAAGGCGTCGGTAGCGTTCGTAATATTTTTCAGTACAAACAGTTTTGAGACGTCAATAACCGTTCCTCCGCCTACTGCAATAACACGTTTATAGTTGAGATGATTCACATCGATAAGTATCCGGTTTATCTTTTCGTCGGACGGCTCGCCCGCTCCGTATTTCTCGTGCATTATGAAATGACAGGGAAGATTCAAAGACCTCATAAACGTATCGAATAGCGACTTACTGGTAATAACCAAGTCGCTTTCCCTCATATCAAATTCCTTTGCGAACTCGTCGAAAGTATTGAATTGGTACAGTTTAGTTCTTAGTTTGAATAGCTGCATACTCTTTTTGCTGTTAAAAAATGAATGTACAAGTAATATTATTTGCGATGATGCGGTTTTTATTTTCCACATCCTAACTTTATTATCACTTGAACGGATGGTTTTCGCTGCTTGCGCAATATATGGACGTGATAATATCGTTTGCGCGGGTAACCAAAAAAATGCTTAACGGTGGAAAAATTCAGAGGAGGGTAAAATATGCACAACACACACTCTCCATGAAGTAATATGAGAGCGAATGTGCGTGTAAATCTTTCAACGCTGCTTTTTTCGCGAAAGCATTGTTAAACCGAATTAAGGCAGGTTTCCTGACTTGCTCCATTTCCGTACGCCTTCCCATCAATGTGACAGTGGCATGTTGTACGGAACTGTTTTTTAGAGCTTACAGTTGCGCGACAGTCCGTGATTTTCACACGGTTCCCTTTTAATTCCGCGAGAAGCGGAACACCTTAGTGGTTGTATGTAAAAGAACTTTTTCGGGCGTAAAGATATTACTTTTATTTTAAACGCACAAATGGGTTATATCCAACCTCCGGCGTAACCGGTTTGTCGATAACCGGTATTTTTTCTTTATCTTTGTCCGCAATATAAAACATTATGAATTGAGCAAAATACACTATTCACCGGTATTCCTCCCAAAGTCCGGATTCAATCGCCGTCCGACTCTCATCAATCAAGTCTTTAATTTTCACGGTTATTTCCCGAATATTTTCCGCCTGTATCGACGCGGTTTCTATCGGGTCGTGAATAATCAATTCCATTGTATGGGGATGGGGGAAGTAGGTGTGAATCGGCAGGACACGGAACGATCCGTTGATTGTGATCGGAACAATCGGTAATTTCAAATCCAGCGCCATTTGATAAGCGCCTTTTTTAAACCGGCTCATTTTGCCGGTGCTGGTTCGGGAACCTTCCGGAAAAATAACGACGGAAGCGCCGTTTTGCAGTTTGGCTTCCGCGATTTGAACGGTTTTTGCGGCGGCTTTCGGCGAAGAATTATCCACGAAAATAAAACCGGCGCGTTCGCAGGCATACCCGACTAAAGGAATTTTCCGCAGGCTTTGTTTCATTACCCATTTAATGGATTGCCCGATGTAGCCAAAAATAAGGAATATATCGTAAGAACCCTGATGATTGGATACAAAAATGTAGGATTGCTTCCCGTTTAATTTTTCTTTTCCGGTTACTTTTACGCGGCATAACGAAATGATACACACCAGCCGCGACCAGATTGCACCCGGATAATAGCCGAAAATGCGTTCCCCGCCGCACACGCATCCGACAATCGTGATTAATGCCGTGAGTGCGGTGATCGTGAGGAATACCGGCAGCCAAATCAAAAACAGGTAGGGGAGAAGAAGAATGCGAATGTACATGAATTATGAATTAAGAGAAGACGTTTGATTTTTTAATTTCTATTATATTTTTTTGCAAAAATATGATAAATCGGGAATAAAGCCAAATGCACCTATTATTTAATAATGACGGCTGCGATAATTTTGCGTTTGCGGCGGCTGTCGAAAACGTCCTGACATCTTCGGGACACTTTCGACAGCTGTCAAAAACGTCCTGACGTCTTCGGGACACTTTCGACAGCTGTCAAAAACGTCCTGACGCCTTCGGGAAACTTTCGACAGCCGTCGAAAACGCCCTGACGCCTTCGGGAAACTTTCGACAGCTGTCAAAAACGTCCTGACGTCTTCGGGAAACTTTTGACGGCTGTCAAAAACGCCCTGACGTCTCCGGGACGCTTTCGACAACTGTCGCAAACAATATTTATTCATTATTATAAATACACAAATAATATGTTCTCAATCGAAAAATTAACCGTTTCGTTCGGAAGTTTTACTTTGCTCGACGAAATCGGTTTTGTAATAGACAAAAAAGATAAAATCGCGCTCGTCGGGCGGAACGGCGCAGGGAAAAGTACGCTCCTGAAAATTTTTGCCGGTTTGCAGGAACCGACCGGCGGCAGGGTGGTCGTCCCGCGGGATGCGACGGTCGGCTATCTTCCGCAACAGATGCAGGTTTCGGACGGGCGCACCGTCAAGGAAGAAGCCGCCTTAGCCTTCGGCAAGGTGTTGCAGTGGGAAGCCGAACTGGAAAAAATGAACGCCGAACTGGCAAACCGCGAAGATTATACCGCCGAATCCTACCATAAATTAATCGACAACATTACCCTGCTCAACGAGCGTTTGGCGATGGAGGGCGCGTCAAATATCGAAGCCGAAACGGAAAAAACCCTCTTGGGACTTGGTTTTCGGCGAACGGATTTCGACCGTCCGACCACCGAATTCAGCGGCGGTTGGCGAATGCGCATCGAACTTGCCAAACTGCTGTTGCAAAAACCCGACATCCTGCTGCTTGACGAACCGACCAACCATCTTGACATCGAATCCATTCAGTGGCTGGAAAATTTTCTTGCCGTGCAAGCCGGCGCCGCGCTCATTGTGTCGCACGACCGCGCGTTTATCGACCGCGTTTGCCGGCGAACCGTCGAAATTTCACTTGGAAAAATATACGATTACCGCGTGAATTATTCCAAATATTTGGAACTAAGAAAAGAACGCCGCGAACAACAACAGCGCGCCTACGAAAATCAGCGGAAACAAATCGAGGATACGGAAGATTTTATCGAACGTTTCCGCTACAAATCCAGTAAAGCCGTGCAGGTGCAAAGCCGCATCAAGCAGTTGGAAAAGTTGGATCGTATCGAAATCGACGAGGACGACCGTTCCGCTTTGCGGTTGAAATTCCCGCCCGCGCCGCGTTCCGGCGCTTATCCCATTATTATGGAAAACGTTGGTAAATCCTACGGCGACGGCGTTGTTTTCAGGGATGCGACGCTCGCCGTCAATCGCGGCGAAAAGATTGCTTTCGTCGGCAAAAACGGCGAGGGGAAATCGACGCTCGTCAAGTGCATCATGGGGCAAATCCCTTTTGATGGGAAACTGCAATTGGGACACAATGTTAAAATCGGTTATTTCGCCCAAAACCAAGCCGACTTGATGGACGGAAAACTAACGGTTTTTGAGACCATCGACTATGCGGCGACGGGCGACATTCGTTCCCGCATCCGCGATATTTTGGGCGCGTTTATGTTTGGCGGGGAGGCTTCCGACAAAAAAGTCGGCGTACTTTCCGGCGGCGAGCGCACCCGTTTGGCAATGATTCGTTTGCTGCTCGAACCGGTTAATCTCCTCATTCTCGACGAACCGACCAACCATTTGGATATGCGTTCAAAAGACGTTCTGAAAGAGGCGTTGAAAGCGTTCGACGGGACGGCGGTTATCGTTTCCCACGACCGCGAATTTTTGGACGGTTTGGTCGATAAAGTTTATGAGTTCGGCAATCAAAAGGTGAAAGAACATCTCGGCGGGATTTATGAGTTTTTGGAAAAGAAACGGATTGAAAACCTCCACGAACTTGAGAAAACAACGGACGGCGAAAAGCCGAAAGCAAAAGAAACCGCCGCTTTCCCGCCGTCTCACGCCGAACGCAAGGAGCGGCAAAAACAGTTGAAGCATTTGGAAAAAGAAATCGCCCGTTACGAAAAACAAATTGAAGATTCGGAAGCCGAAATCAAGCGGATAGAAATCGCCCTCAATACGCCCGACGGCGCTGCCGATGCGGATTTGCTGCGGAAATACGCCGAACTGCAAAAAACGGTTGCGGAAACGATGGAGAAATGGGTGGAGGCGGAGCGGGGGATGGCGGATTGAGCCGTCATTGCGGGCTTGACCGCAATCCCCCGAAAAACGAACCCCGTTCTCCCGCAGGGACAACTTATAAACAGCAATTTTATGAAAACAATCCTCTTACTAATGCTCGCCCTCCCGCAATTTACATGGAAGCAAGCGGACGATTTTGAAAAACAATCCCTCCCGCAATCAGCTTTGGAAACGGTAAATCAAATCAGGGAAAAGGCTTTGCAAACAGGCAACAGCCCCGAACTGATTAAAGCCATGATTTACCGGCTCAAGTTTGAAACGACCATCGACGGCGACAAACTGCCCGCTCTTATCCGTGAAATGGAGGCGTTCGCGGCAAACGACGGGAATCGGGCGGAGCAAGCCGTCCTGCATTCGCTCTTGGCGGAGTTGTACGACAAATATTACCGGAGCGATTCCTACCGCATCGGTCAGCGGACGCCCCTGCCGGATGCCGCCGCCGGCGAGGATATGGAAACTTGGTCGGCAAATGTTTTTATCAGTCGGATTGCCGGTTATGCGGAACGGTCGCTGATGGCTGCCGAGTTGCTGCAAAAGACCGCCGCCACAGAGTATGAGGATATTTTGCTGTCCGGCGAATCGTCGCGTCGCTTGCGTCCCACGCTTTATGATTTGCTGGTTCACAGGGGGATTAACCTCTTGAAAGGCATTTCCGATTTCGACGGGCATGATTTTACGCCGCAAATCCTGAAACTGTATCGGGAACTGCTGACTTTCAGGTCGCGGGAAAACAACGCTTTTGCGTGGCTCATGGTCGATTTAGACCGCTTGGATTTTATTTTAAATACGGACGACGATAAAAGCGCCGAATACCGGACTGCGCTCAACCGTTTGGAAAAACAATTCGCCGCCGAAGATTTTTGTGCGGAAATCCTTTACCGGAAAGCAATTCATTATTATAATACGGATTCGGTGAAACAGGCTTATGAAACCTGCCGGGAGGGTATCGAAAAATATCCCCGTTACGAAAGAACCGGTTTACTGAAAAATTTTTTGCGGCAGATTACCCAAAGCGAATTGACCGTAACGGGCAGCAATACGGTGTATCCGGGAAAAGAAGCCCTCTTGAAAATCAACTACCGCAACCTTGACCGGCTGACCCTGCAAATTTACCGCATCAACGCCCCCGCCGCCATTTATGCCGACAGCCGCGACCGAAGCGGGCAATACAAAAAGAACGGGCAGCCCATATTCACCGAACAAATACGCCTCGCCAACGAAACGCCTTACATTTATTCGGATACCACGCTTAAAATCCCGATGAAAACGCCGGGAAATTACGAATACCTGATTTTTCCCGAAGGGCGTCCCGAATGTATTGCCAACCAACAGTTTTCCGTCAGCCGCTTGGCAACGATTTCCCGCGCGACGGACGGCAAACGCGAATTTATGGTAGCCGACCTGCTGAGCGGCAAACCGATTACAGGCGCATCCATCCGCCTCTATAAACGGAGCGGCAACCGGCTTGTCGAAACGCAAACGCTTCGCACGGACGCAGGCGGTTTGGCTTCCGGCGGGAACGAAAGCGACGTTGTCGGCTATCAAGCCGTGTACAAAACCGATACTTCATTGATTATTTCCAATGTTCCCTGGTTATCGGAATACGATTACCGGGAACCGACCCGCCAACTGAATCTTTTTACCGACAGGAGCATTTACCGCCCCGGTCAAACGGTTTATTTTAAAGGAATTGTTTGCGAAACAGAGGAAATGCGGACGCTTTCCAATCAGGTTTTGACCGTTTCTTTATACGATGCCGGCGGGGAAAATATTACCGGAATGACGGTGAAAACCAACGAATGGGGTTCCTTTGCCGGAGAGTTTGTTTTGCCGCAAGGCGCTATGAACGGGCGGTTTTCGATTGGGACGGATCCCTTTGCAGCCACCGCCTATTTCCGCGTGGAAGAATACAAACGCCCGACTTTCGACATTCGTTTTGAGGAAAATAAAAACATATGCCGTTTCGGCGAAAAAGTAACCATTAAGGGAAATGCGCGGACGTTTTCGGGCGTAAACATCCGAAACGCAAAGGCGGAATACCGCATAAGCCGTTCACGCAACCGGCTTTTCAGGATGTGGTCGCCGCCGGTGCAGGTTGCCGCCGACAGCGTCCGGTTGGACGGAGCGGGCAATTTTGAGATTGATTTCACGCCCGAAAAAGCGGTGAAAGACAAAAACCAAAAGCGTGTAAATTACACTTACACGGTTTCCGTGAGCGTTATCGATGCGAAAGGCGAAACGCAAAACTCGGAAACACAAATCAACATCGGCGACATACCATATATATTGAGCGCCAATTTGCCGGACATATTAAACAAGGACAGCCTGCCCGCCCTCACGATTGAGGCGACCGATTTGAACCGCAATCCGGCGGAAATCGCCGGCTCATACCGAATTTTCATCCTGAAACCAAAGAGCGCCGGTAAACTTGATAACGAAAACGCCGACTGGCTGCAGGATAAACTGATCGTTGAAAACGCCTTTGAATCCGGCAAGGCAATTCCCCTGAAATTCCCGGCGACGGGCAAATACCGCATCATCGCGGAAGCAAATGCCGCCGAAGCGTACACGGCAGATTTCACCGTGTATACCCATCGCGACAAACGCCCGCCCGCACCGGTTTATGAATGGCTGTTGCCGGTGAAAACCGAATGTGCGCCGGGCGAAAACGCCGTGATTGTTTACGGTTCTTCGGTGAAAAAGGCGTATGTTTTGTATGAAATTTTCAAAGGCAAGGAGAATAAAAAGGTCGCGGCGGCGCGTTTTGTGCTGAACAACGAAAACCGGAAAATTGAAATCCCTTTCAGGGAATCGTATGGCGACGGCGTTTCTGTGCAGTTCACTTTTATCAAAGATGCCAAAGTATTTTCAAAAAGTACGACCATCCTGCGGAAACGTCCAAACAGGCAACTAAACCTGACGACGGATGTTTTTCGCGACCAACTTTTACCGGGGCAGCGGGAAGAATGGAAAATATCGGTAAAAGACGCCGGAGGAAAAGGCGTGGCGGGTGAATTGCTTGCCGCCATGTACGACGCTTCTTTGGATAAAATTTATCGGCACGAATGGTCGTTCAACCCGCTTCGCAACCTGCATCTGCCGAATGTGCGCACGGAAAACGGCGACGGATTTTCCGCTTCTTCCCGCAATTTCCGGATTGATTACAAGCAGGCGGATGTTCCCCATTTCAAGTTTGACGATTTCAACTGGTTTGGGTTTACCGTTCATTCGCAAGTATTGAGGATGAAGAGTTTCGACTTGGCGGGCGGCGTTTCGGCGATGCGGAAAAGTCCTGCGCAAAACGTGGAAACGGAACAGGCAGAAGCAAAAGCCCCCGTTCAAATACGTCGGAATTTCAACGAAACGGTTTTTTTCTATCCGCAACTCGCCACCGGCGAAAGCGGCGAAACGGCGATTTCTTTCACCGTTCCCGAAAGCAACACCACTTGGAAATTCATGGCGCTGGCGCATACCAAAGATTTGAAGTTCGGGCAAATCGCGAAAGAAACCGTGAGCCGTAAAAAACTGATGGTTGCCGTGAATGCGCCGCGTTTTATCCGCGAAAGCGATCGGGCGACGATTTCCGCAACGGTTTCCAACCTTTCGGACTCGACAATTTCGGGCGTGGTCGGCATTGAATTTTTTGACCCCGAAACTCGCGAAACAACGATTACCGTTCCCGAAGCCTCCCGCCCGTTTACGGTTGATGCTGGGGCGACCCTTGTCGTTTCATGGCGGTTCACCGTTCCTTCGGGCATCGACCGGACGGCTGTGAAAGCGGTGGCAAAAACTGCCGGTTTCAGCGACGGCGAGCAGCATTTGCTTCCGGTTTTGCCCAGCCGGATATTGGTAACGGAAAGCCTGCCGCTGGATGTTCGGGGCGGGCAGACGAAAACGGCTGTTTTCGACCGGATGCGGAAAAAATCATCCTCTCGGCAAAATCACCGGCTGACGCTGGAATTTTCCAGCAATCCGCTTCGGTATGCCGTTCAATCCCTGCCTGCTACGGCGACGCCACAGTCGGACGACGTCCTGTCGTGGTTCGGCGTATATTACGTAGAAACTTTGCGTGCAACGTTTCCGCCGCCGCATAACGTTAACCGGACAAATTACCTGCGCCGTCAAGCCCTTGACAAACTCCGCGCGCTGCAAACCGACGGCGGCGGATGGGTCTGGTTCAAAGGCATGACCCCAAGCCTATCCATTACCCAGTGGATTTTGTACGTCCTGAAAGAAACCGGCGAAACGGAAGCCGGCGACATGCAGGAAAAGGCAATCCGCTTCATCGACCGGGAATTTAAACGGCATTATGACAGTTACACGAAACACGCCAAATCCCAATATCCGACCGCCTACGAATTGGAATACCTGCTCGTGCGTTCCCTTTACAGCGACATTCCGCTTGCGGAAACCGAAGAAGCCTTCCGCTTCTACGCCTCAATCACGGAAAAGCGTTGGGCAAACATTCCCGACCTTTACGGTCGCGCCGTCGCCGCATTGTTTTTGCAGCGTAGCGGAAAGGGAAAGGTAGCCCAAGCCGTCGTCCGCTCGCTGCGCGAACACGCTTCCCGCAAACCCGATTGGGGTATGTATTGGGCAAACAACCGCGCCCGTTCGTTTTTCTTTAACAATGCCGTTGCCGTCCATACTTTTATCATAAAAGCATTTCACGAAACAGGCGCTTCGACCGAAGAAACGGACGAAATGAAACTTTGGCTGCTGAAACAAAAACAGACGCAGGCGTGGGAAAACCTGCCCGGACTGGTCGGCGCGATTCAAATCCTTTTGCAAACCGGTTCAAACTGGATGGAAGATACCGGAAAAACAACCATACAACTCGGCAATCAATCTTTCAATGGAAATTATATCCGGGAAGTTTTCGACGCCAAAGCCATTACGCCGGACATGAGCCGCATGAAAATTACGCAGGAAAATGCCGCTCCCGGCTGGGGTGCGCTTCATTGGCAGTATTATGAAGATTTGGATAAGATAACGGCTGCAAAAACCGGATTAAGTGTGGAAAAATCGCTGTTTACGGAAAAAACGTCCGGCATGGAAAAAACACTGTCTCCCGTTACGGAAGCCGCGCCTTTGCAGGTGGGGGATAAAGCCGTTGTGCGCCTGACGGTTCGCGCCGACAGGGATTTTGAGTATGTTTTGTTGAAAGATATGCGCGCTTCCTGTTTTGAGCCGATCAATCAGTTGTCGGGCGTCCATTGGGCGCAGGGCGCGGTGTATTACCTGTCGCCCAAAGACGCTTCGATGAATTATTATTTTTACCGGCTACCGAAGGGAACATATATCTTTGAATATCCGCTCTATGTAACGGGTAAAGGGAACTATTCAAATGGGATTACGACTATTCAGTGTCTTTATGCGCCGGAGTTTGTGTCGCATACTTCGGGGGGACGGGCGGCGGTTCGGTAAGCCCGTTCCTTTTATCGTCAAGATTTTTAAATTCCGGTACGATTTGCTTCATAATTTTTACAACCTCACGATTATTGCAGGAACGGGAAACTTCAAACAGTTGGTCTAACAAGGGTGATACCTTGTGAATATCCTGTTCGCACACCGTTACCATCCGGATTTTCCGGTTATCGGTCGGCTTACAGATTTCTTTGTCGTACAATAGTTCTTCAAACAGTTTTTCACCCGGACGCAGTCCCGTGTATTGAATATCAATCTCTTCATACGGTTTATAGCCCGACAGACGGATCATTGTTTCAGCCATGTTTTTTATCTCCACCGGATCGCCCATGTCAAAGATAAAAATTTCGCCACCCTTGCCGAGGTTGCCTGCTTCGAGAACCAGACTGCAAGCCTCCCGAATCGTCATGAAATACCGGATCATGCGGGGATCGGTAACCGTTACCGCCCCGCCGTCCCTGATTTGCTTTTCAAATAGGGGAACTACCGAACCGCTGGAACCAAGCACGTTTCCAAATCGGGTAGTAATAAACCTCAGGGGAAGCGGTTGCACTTTGCTTTCTTTTTGCAACCTGCCTGACAGGGCTTGGATATAAATTTCCGCAATCCGTTTGGAAGCTCCCATCACGCTGCTTGGATTCACAGCTTTGTCCGACGAAATCATGACGAAACATTCCGTATCGTAAGCCACAGCCATATCCGCGACGATTTTTGATCCCATGACATTGGTCAACACCGCCTCGTCGGGATGGCTTTCCAGCATCGGAACATGTTTGTAAGCCGCCGCATGGTAAACGTAATGCGGTCGGTGAACGGAAAAAACATGCTCCATCTTGTCCCTGTTCCTGACGTCGGCAATGATTGTTTGAAACCTTGCGTCCGGAAACCTGTTTTTCAAATCCAAGCCCAACTCGTGGAGCGGCGTTTCGGCAATATCGCAAAGAAGCAGCAAATCCGGATCAAACCGGCAAAGTTGGTAAACAATTTCGCTGCCGACAGACCCGGCGGCGCCGGTAATCAAAATTTTTTTCCCTTTCAAATTTGCTCCGATGGTTTCAAAATCCATTTCTATCGGATTGTGGCACAGCAAATCTTCGATATGAACCGGTTTTATTTCAAGGATATTTTTCCGCTTCCATTTCTGCGGCGAAACAGCCATAAGTTTAATTTTATGAGGGAAACAGATTTCGGCAAGTTGTTGTTTTTCAGTCCGGCTCAGCGCTTCCGGTCGAATCAAAATCGCTTTGACAGCGTGAAATTTGCGGATATTGTTATAAAAATTATCCTTAAAATAAACAGGTTTCCCCGCTATTTTCCGGTGTGGAATATCGAGAGAAGGCGCAATAAAACCGGCAACCCGATAATCGGAATTGCTGTCGGCGTCAATCATTTTAGCCGAATGAACGCTTGCCGCTTCCACACCGTATATCAGCATGGGCAGCGGAAACCTCCTCCGTTTTAATAAAAAACTAATTAGCCGTTCTATCATAGCGTATCCTATTTTTTAGCAATCACAGTTTATCATGTAAACCCGCGCAAAATTACAGGAAAATATTTTATATGGCACACAACCCGTAAAATTATTGACTACGTCAAACTTCGTTTCAAGTTGTCGCGAAGCTATAAATTATCGCAACCGTCATTGCAAACCGCGAAGCGGTGAAGCAATTGCGGTTTTCTCTGGATTGCTTCAGGCTTCGCCTTCGCAATGACGGGAGGGTTAAAAAAATACCTCAGTCGTCCTCCGCTTCAAAACCTGCGTCATTCCGTATCCCCTGATAATACACAGCGACAACTTGTAATTTACATACGTAAATTATTTTCTACGAGAATACAAATGTATCTCTACAATATTCCGTTATTTATGTTCCAAACATTACACACAGTAGTGTGAAAGTCCAAAAAATAAAAGTAGGAAGAAAACGATTCCACTTTCCCCCTACTTGATCCATAGTCAATCTATAAGCCGGATCCTGTATTCCGGTAAACCGGAACGTCTGCCATCCATCTGGATTTAATGTTGCCATTAAATTCAAGCGGTCTACCCCTCGACATCGGGCGAGTAACCCTCTTGCGCCGGTGTATATGACCTTGCAACCCTTAAGTTGTACGGCTTCCTATATCGCTATAAGAACCGGTAAGCTCTTACCTCACCTTCTCACCCTTACCGGATCAGTCCGTTCCAAGAGAACGACCTCCGGCGGTTATTTTCTTCTACTTAACTCTGCTCTCACAAACAGCTATCCGTTAGATAGTAAGGTACTCTGTGTTGTCCGGACTTTCCTCTTTTTATTTATAAAAAGCGACAGACCGACTGACTACGGTACAAAAGTAATAAAAACATTTGGATTATTGGAATTTACAATTGTGTATTTATTCAACTTGCATCCAACTTTGCAGATAAAATAATCCAAATGCTTGTGAATTACATTTGTAAATACAACACGCAGGGTTTGTTATTATTGAAATTTAATTTACATATCCGATAATATATAAAAAGCATCCGAAAAATCATTATAGAAATACAAATTAATATATTGAATACCAGATGTTAAATGATAATTTATAATGTAATTTATAAAAAATAATTTCCATTTGGAATTCACAATCGTATTTTAATCCATTTTTATTGCAATTGTATTTATTATTTCTTAATAATCAGTATTTAATGAAAATTATTTAAAGGTATATATAAGTATATATCCTAATAATTTTCAAAAGTTAATCTTATTCTCTGATTATTGATTTTACGTCTGTGTTTTATTATTTACAGAAGTAAATTTGTGGGTGTAAACATTTATATATACATTTGTAGTCTTTTAATTTACAAAAAAACAATAATTTACTATGGTTGATGAAAAAGATTTGGTTGATCCGGTTAGAATCAGGAAAATAATGGAGGAAAAAGGGTTAAATTCCGCGGCATTTGCCGATAAAATTAAAGTAAGTCGGGGAACGATTACGCATGTATTAAGCGGGCGGAATGAAATTACCCTCAAAGTTGTCTTGAAAGTTTTGGATGCATTTCCGGATATTAATTCCGAATGGATGCTTTTCGGGAAAAAGCCGATGTATCTTCGGGAAAAAGTTTTTATGCAACCGCAACAAGAACCTACTTTGCCGTTTGATAATGCTCCCAACGAGGTAAATGTGCATCAAGAGACGGAAGTTTCCGAATATTCACTAAAATCAGAGGAGGAAACGGCTGCCGATGCAATGCAAACTATAAAAAAAAAGCGAATTAATGATATAAATCCAAGCAATAGAAAAATAGATAAGATAATTATTTTTTTCGATGACAAAACCTTTATGAATTTTTCACCTGAAGAATGAATTAACTCAAGTTGCTATTAGCAAAAAATGTGCAATAAAATATTTTCTGGATTGCTTCAGGTTTCGCCTTCGCAAATGACGTAGTCAAACACCGCACACGTCATTGCGAACCGCGCAGCGGTGAAGCAATCCAGAAAAAACACTATATAATTTGATGCGCTTGGAAAAACCAAGCTTTTCACCTAAATTTGCAGCCGAAAAGCAATAATAGGCGATTTATGAAAAAATATATTGCAGATTGGACGGTCAAAGAAAATATACTTTTTAACGGCGGCGAATATTGCCTGTTAAAATTAGGTTTTGAAAAAAAGATTCCGAAAATACTTCCGGGGCAATTTGTACAAGTTTTGATTGAGGATTCTTCAACAACCTTTTTGCGGCGACCTATTTCCGTTCATTTTGTTGACAAAAAAAAGAATGAACTTTGGTTGTTTGTTCAAGTAATCGGCGACGGTACTCGAAAACTTTCCGAACAAAAAAAAGGTAATCATTTGAATCTCATTTATCCGTTGGGAAACGGTTTCACGCTACCCGAAAAGTCCGGCAAATTTTTGTTAATCGGTGGTGGGGTAGGGGCAGCGCCTTTGCTGTATTTGGGCGCTTGTTTGCAGGAACTTGGTTACAAATCCGAATTTCTGCTGGGCGCAAAAACGGAAAAAGATATCCTGCAAATCAATGAATTCGGCAAATACGGCAAATTTTACATCGCGACGGAAGACGGCAGCGCAGGCGAAAAAGGCTATGTAACAGACCATTCCGTTCTACAATCAGCCGATTTTGACCTTATATATACTTGCGGATCCAAACTCATGATGACGGCTGTAGCCCGATATGCCCGCGAAAGAGGAATTGCTTGCGAGGTATCGCTCGAAAATACAATGGCTTGCGGAATTGGCGCATGTCTCTGTTGCGTGGAAAAAACCGTTCGTGGAAACGTATGTGTTTGTACAGAAGGTCCTGTAATGAATATTAATCAATTGACATGGCGGATTTAAGCATTGAAATAGGTGGATTAAACTTTAAAAACCCTGTGTTGACAGCCTCTGGCACATTTGGTTATGGAAACGAATACGGTGATTTTATAGACTTGTCGCGACTGGGAGGCGTCGTTGTCAAAGGCACAACGCTTCATCCCCGCGAAGGCAACAGCTGTCCGCGTATGGCGGAAACTCCCGCAGGGATGTTGAATGCCGTAGGTTTGCAAAACAAAGGCGTTGATTATTTTATTTCCGAAATTTATCCCAAAATCAAGAATATTGATAGCCGGATGATTGTCAATGTAAGCGGTTCGACCATTGAAGAATATGTAGCTTGTGCTGTTAAAATCAACGAGTTGAAGAAAATTCCTGCCATAGAGTTGAATATTTCCTGTCCCAATGTGAAAGAAGGCGGGATGGCTTTCGGTACCAATTGCAGAAGCGCTTCGGAAGTGGTGAGAGCCGTTCGGAAAGTTTACCATAAATTGTTGATAGTCAAATTATCGCCTAATGTAACCGACATTACGGAAATAGCCAGAGCCGTCGAAGCGGAAGGCGCCGATTCCGTATCGCTTATCAATACTTTGCTCGGCATGGCGATTGACGCAGAAAAAAGGCGTCCGGTATTATCGACCATAACCGGCGGATTATCGGGACCGTGTATAAAACCCGTTGCCTTGCGAATGGTTTGGCAGACAGCAAAAGCCGTGAAAATTCCTGTTATCGGACTGGGCGGAATATCGAATTGGAAAGATGCCATTGAATTTATATTAGCAGGTGCAACAGCAGTTCAAATAGGAACTTATAATTTTATAGATCCGACGGTTTCAATTAAAATTGTTGATGGAATTGAGGATTATTTAAACCGGTATGGATTTCATTCGGTGCGGGAATTAATCGGCAATATGCAGTAAATTTTTTTCGCGCCGCATCAACCGAATAATTCCCGAAAAGCTTCTTCCACTTTTTTCACCTGCACTATTTTAATATTGGAATTACTTTTATTTTTCAGATTATTTTGAGGAATGAGAATTTTTTTGAAACCTAATTTTTCAGCTTCCAAAATCCGCTGTTCAATGCGGTTTACCGGACGGATTTCGCCGGAAAGTCCAACTTCGCCCGACATGCAAATTTCCCATTCAATTGCAACATCGAGGCTTGACGACAGGATGGCAGAAATAACCGACAAATCCATCGCTGGGTCATTCACCCGCAATCCGCCGGCAATATTGAGGAAAACATCTTTCTGTATCAACTTAAATCCCGCTCTTTTTTCCAAAACAGCCAACAGCATATTCATCCGACGAATATCGAAACCGGTTGCCGAACGTTGGGGCGTTCCATAGGCGGCTGTACTCACAAGCGCCTGTGTTTCAATTAGAAATGGACGAATACCTTCTATGGCAGCCGCAATCGCTACACCGCTCAAACCCTCATGGTTTCGGGTCAAAAGTAATTCCGACGGATTATCAACTTCCCGTAAACCGTTTTGCCGCATTTCGTAAATGCCTAATTCGGAAGTAGATCCGAAACGATTTTTGATATTTCGCAAAATACGATACATGTAATGCCGGTCGCCCTCAAATTGCAAAACCGTATCTACAATGTGTTCCAAGACTTTAGGTCCTGCAATGCTTCCTTCTTTGTTAATGTGACCGATGAGTAGGGTAGGGGTACCGGTTTCCTTAGCGAATTTCAACAGGGCAGCCGCCGATTCCCGAACTTGCGTAATGCTTCCGGGACTTGATTCAACACGTTCGGTATAAATTGTTTGCACCGAATCAACAATCAATAAATCAGGTTTCAGGGTGTTGATGTGTGTGAAAATTTGTTCGAGATTGGTTTCGCAGAGAATATAAAGTTTTTCGTACTCAGTTCCAATTCGTTCGGCGCGAAGTTTCAATTGCCGTGCGCTTTCTTCGCCGGAAACATAAAGTGTTTTATAGTTTTTTAGTTTTAAAACGGTCTGTAGCACTAAGGTTGATTTTCCGATACCCGGTTCTCCGCCGATTAAAACCATCGAACCGGGTACAAGTCCGCCGCCCAAAACGCGATTTAGTTCTCCGTCTTTCAAATCCATGCGAATCTCTTCGCCGGTATCAATTTGCTGAAGTAAAACCGGATGTATTTTTTGCGTTTCATAACCGGTTAAACCGGGAAGCTGACGGGCGGAACTTTTAGTTGCGATAAC
The DNA here is from genome assembly GCA_031260045.1 of Dysgonamonadaceae bacterium. Taxonomy (GTDB): domain Bacteria; phylum Bacteroidota; class Bacteroidia; order Bacteroidales; family Azobacteroidaceae; genus Azobacteroides. The sequence continues at coordinate 20,602 of JAIRKO010000009.1, forward strand.
TTCTTCAACATACGTGTTCCATTCCCCGCAAACAGGGCATTTGCCGAGCCATTTAGGGGAGTCATTACCGCATTGTGAACATACGAAAGATGTGAGCGCCCTTTTCGCCATAATATATTTAACATAATAGTAATTATATTTGTAATTACTAAAAACAACGAAATTCACTATTTGATTTTGCAAATATAGTGAATTTCGTTGTTATGACAAAATAAATTATCGAGCCCGTCAAGTGCATTTGAAACGCCCGTCAACCTGCATAAAAACTACTTTTTATCCTCCTTCAATTCCTCCACAGGAATGTAATAATCCGTAGTTGTTGGATTATATAAAGAAGATGTTAAAATTTCAACCAATAAATTCAAAAAAGAATGCTTATAAACCGTAACATAATCAGTGCGACCACCAACATGAGTAGCAGCCTGTTGACCATTATCAATCGGAATCAAACCGAACAAAACCGAATGATTCCAATGTGAAGAAACCTTAATGCGCGGAGTAGAAGGAGAAGTATTCCCATGATAAACACGAGAAACATAACAGGAACTCAACGCAAAAACACAAACAAAAAGTAAAATAATTTTTTTCATTTTTTTATATTAATTGATTATTATATTTTTCGTTAAAAAACGCTACATACTAATTAAACAATAATCGTTACCCTCTTTTACTAACCTAAATTCAATGAGAATTTTAGGCAACTATAATATACCACGTAAATACTTTTTCATAGACAAAAAACCCTAATTAAAAAAGTTTACGAATGCAAAGTTATTTAACTTTTTTTTGATATACAAACTTTTTTTCAATTATTTTGCTTAAATTGTTATGATCCGTTGTCTGCGAGTCCCCAAAAAGCCCGTCATTGCTTGTAAAGCGGAGCGAAGAACCCGTGCAAAGGAGATCCCGCGTTAAGCGCAAGGATGACGAATTAAATTCACCGTTTACAAAAAAAAACTTAATTTTGCCGTAAATTAAAAAGGTTATGCACAAACTGCGATTTTTTATTTTTTCCCTTTTAATTATGTCATCCTGCGGGGTTTATTCCCAGAAGGTCGGTTTGGCGCTGAGCGGCGGCGGCGCTAAAGGCGCGGTGCATATTGGAATTATTAAAGCCTTAGAAGACAACGATATTCCGATTGATTACATCACCGGCACTTCCATCGGCGCGATTGTTGGGAGTTTGTATGCGATGGGTTATTCGCCGGAGGAGATGCTTAACCTGCTTCTGTCGGACAATTTTTACTATTGGCAAACCGGCAAAGTGGAAGAAAAATACCGGTATTTTTTCAGGAAAACGCCGAATAAGCCGGATTTTGTGAAATTCAGGATTCCCCTTGATTCACTGAAAATTGACCTGTCGCTTTTGCCCGATCATATTGTCAATCCGATTCAGATGAATCAGGCTTTTATGCAGTTGTATGCGCAGGCAAATGTGCAGTGCGGCGGCGATTTCAACAATCTTTTTGTGCCTTTCTTGTGCGTGGCTTCCGATGTTATTCATCAAAAACCTGTTTTTTTCAAGAGCGGAAATCTGGGCGACGCGGTAAGGGCTTCAATGACTTTTCCTCTGATATTCAATCCGATATATGTGGATAGCATCCCGATGTTTGACGGGGGCATTTTCGACAATTTTCCGGTAAATCCGATGAAAACATATTTTAAGCCCGATTTTATTATCGGTTCCGCCGTTACGGGGAAAAAAGAAATGAGACCCGGAAATCTGAATTTATATAACCTGATAGGAAATATGGTTATGCAAAAACCTGATTACAAGATTGATACCGGAGAAGGCGTTGTGATGAATTTCATTTTGGACGACATTAATTTGCTTGATTTCCATAAATCCAAAGCGCTTTTTAATATTGGTTACGAGGCAGCTTTAAAAATGATTGATTCCATCAAAATGAGCGTACCCCGCAGGATGCCCGCAGAGGAACTCCGGCAAAAAAGAAAGGATTATAAATCGAAACTTCCTCCATTGATTTTCAATAAGATATATGTTTTGGGAGTGAACGAATCCCAACAATCGTATATCCAGCGCCAAATCAACCATCACGGCGAACGTTTCACGATGGAGGATTTTAAACGGTCGTATTTTCGTTTGTTGTCTAATCCGAAAATTAAGGAAATTATTCCGTCTGCCGTTTGGAATCCGGATACGGGATTTTTTGATTTACATTTGTATATTAAAATTGACAATGTTATTCAGCTGGCTTTCGGGGGAAATGTTTCTTCGATGAGTATCAACCAGTTTTATCTGGGACTTGGACACAGAAGTTTGACGAGTTTTGCTTCCGACCTGACGCTTGACATGCAGGTCGGCAATGCTTTTAACGGGGTTTCCCTAATCGAAAAAGTTGAGTTACAGGGAAATATTCCGTTTGATATTACCGCGCAGCTTACTTACAATTACCGGAAATATTATGAAAGTGAAAAACTTTTCATGGATACGGAAGTATCCACTTTTATCCATCAGCGCGAAACATATGTGAAAGCGGGTCTGGGATTTCCTTTTGCCGACAAGGCGCGGATGGATTTTGCAACCGGCTACGGTATTTTGGAAGACAGATATTACCAAGACAAAATTTATACGAATGAATATTTGGACAAAAGTGTACAGAATTTGTTTTTATTCGGTATTTTTTACCGGAAAAATACTCAGGACGCCAAACAGTATCCCATTTTAGGCGAAGATCACCATGTTTTCGCCCAGTATGTATCTGGGCGCGAAACTTTTACGTCGGCGAAGCAACCAAAACTGCAAGAAAAGAGCTATCAGTCTTGGATTCAAATAGATGCGACGATATATAACTTGCATGAAATCACATCTAAATTCAATTTAGGCTATCGGGTGCATGGCGTTTTGTCGAGCAAGAATTTACTGCTGAATTACACGTCGACGACGCTTCAGGCGCCGGCTTACTCCCCTACCCTGCACAGCATGGTCGCTTTTAACGAGGCGTTTCGCTCCAATCAGTTTATAGCAGGCGGGATTATTCCGGTGTGGAAGTTAAACGCTACGTTCCATGCGCGGGGCGATTTTCATGGATTTTTGCCTTTATATCCCCTGTTGAAAGGGGATGGGATGGCAGCCCGTTATGGCAGCCTGTTTACGCATCCGGCGTATATGGGAGAAATCAGTGTGGTTGCCCGGCTACCGTTTATGTCGATTAGTTTGTTTGCCAATTATTACAGTTTTCCGAAAAACGATTGGAATTTCGGGTTGAATCTTGGATACTTGATTTTCGGTAGTCGGTTTATTCCTTAATAAAGTCCCCTACCCTATTCTCTTGCAAATTAGTGTATCAAACTATTCCACCCAACCATTTCCGCGCTTCCTCCGCCGAAATCCCTTTCTTGCCGGCATAATCCGAGAGTTGCTCTTCGTCGATTCCGCCAATGATAAAATATTCCGATTCGGGATGAGAAATAAAAATGCCCGAAGTCGTTGCGGGCGGATTCATGGCGCCATTGGGCGTTAATTCCACGCCTATCCGTTTCATATCAAGCAGGGAATCAATCACAAAATTTAGGGAAATATCGGGATGCGAAGGATAGCCCGCAGCCGGACGGATGCCGGGTGTGGACGCATGAGGCAGTTCCTCCGGCGCGAAAGCCTCGCCGGAATTGTAGCCCCACAAGGTTTTCCTGACCTTTTCGTGCAGGTATTCGGTAGCCGCCTCCGCCAAACGGTCGCGAAGGATTTGCCGGAGCATATCCGCATAAGTATCCGGCGCGTGTGAACGTCCGCAGCCGCAGGACTTTCCCGCCGCGTCGGAACCGGCTGTTACAACAAAAAATCCGATATAGTCGCCGTCAGGATGAAAAAAATCGGACAAAGATTTATAACGGTTGTCTTCCCGTTTTTCCTGCTGGCGCAGAAAAGGAATGGTTATCCCTTCTACCCTGATTGTGTCCGCATCGCGCGTTACGGGATAAAAACCGATAATCGCCTTTATAAATCCGGAATCTTGCTCCGTCCACTCCTGCAAAATTTTTTGCGTGTCGTCCATCAGGCGGGCGGCTTCTTCCGCTTTCGGATTTCCTTCCTTTTCGGAATCGCGCAACCATGCCTGTTTTTCGGCAACGGTTTTCAGCCGCATGTATTTTCCGTATTTTGCCGGAAATTTCCATGTAGTCAGGCAAGCAGCCCAATTGATATAAGGAATCGTTTCTTTCAGGGGCAAAGCGGGAAAAACTTTCGTTCCCGTAAACGAAGGCGCAAAAGGTTGATATTTAGACCAGTCGATTGCAAAAGGATGTTTCCGCGCATAATCCAGAGAAACCAGTTCTTTTTCGGACGACCGGTTGCGCAAGGCTTCGTATTTGCTTTTGACTTCCCGGACATATTCGCTTCCGGTTTCCGGGTTCAACAGTTGATTTGCGGCAGGCACGGCGAGGGAAGCGTCGGGAACGTGAACAACCGCGCCATGATAACAAGGGTCGATTTTCAAAGCCGTATGCAACTGGGAAGTCGTCGCCCCGCCAATCATCAGGGGAACGGAAATGCCGGCTTTTTCCATTTCGGAAGCCACTACGGTCATTTCTTCCAAACTTGGCGTAATTAATCCGGAAAGGGCGACCAAATCAACATTGTGTTCTTTTGCCTTTTGAATAATAATTTCCGGCGGAACCATCACGCCGAGGTCGATAATGTCGTAATTATTGCAGGCTAAAACGACCGCCGTAATATTTTTACCGATGTCATGCACATCGCCTTTGACGGTGGCAATCAATATTTTACCAACTTTCCGGCTGTCGCCGCCTTGTCCGGATTCAATAGCCGGACGGATAATCGACACGGCTTTTTTCATGGTGCGGGCGGTTTTTACCACTTGCGGGAGAAACATTTTCCCTGCGCCAAACAGGTTTCCGACTGTGTTCATGCCTTCCATCAAGGGACCGTCGATGATTTCTATCGGTTTGCTGTAAGTTTGCAGGGCTTCCGCCAAATCTTGCTCCAAGTAATCTTCAATACCCTTTACCAGCGCGTGTTGTAACCGTTCGGAAAGCGGAAGTGCGCGCCATGTTTCCTGTTTATCGGCTTTTTCTTCTTGGTCGAAAGTGTTTTGTCGGGCATAATCCGTCAGCCGGTCGGCAGCATCGGGGCGGCGGTTGAAAATCACGTCTTCGATGAGCGTCAGCAATTCCGCGTCAATATCTTCGTACAGTACCGAAGAAGAGGGGTTTACAATTCCCATATCCAATCCTTTCCCGATGCAGTGGTAGAGGAAAACGGCGTGCATGGCTTCCCGCAGCCGGTCATTGCCCCGAAAAGAAAAAGAGAGGTTGCTGATTCCGCCGCTCACTTTCGCCCCGGGCAGGTTGGTTTTAATCCATTCGACGGCACGGATGAAATTGAGGGCGTAGTCGGCGTGTTCTTCAATACCGGTAGCCACAGCCAACACATTGGGATCAAAGATAATATCGTAAGGCGGAAAACCAACCTGCCGGGTCAGCAAACGGTATTGGCGATCGGCAATTTCGATTTTCCGCTCAAAAGTATCCGCCTGCCCTTTTTCGTCGAAAGCCATCGCAATCACGGCGGCTCCGGAGGAGCGGACGATACGCGCTTTTTCCAGAAAATCGGCTTCCCCGTTTTTAAGGCTGATGGAATTGACGATGGATTTTCCCTGCAGGCATTTCAATCCGGCTTCGATGACCTGCCAGTTTGAACTGTCGATCATCACCGGAACCCGGATAATATCGGGGTCGGAAGCCATCATGTTCAGGAAGGCGGTCATTTCCTTGATGCCGTCGAGCAAGCCGTCGTCAAGATTGACATCCAGCACCTGCGCACCGTCTTCCACCTGTTTGCGGGCAATGCCGAGCGCTTCCCCGTAATTTTTTTCCTTAATCAGGCGGAGGAATTTGCGAGAACCTGCCACATTGCAGCGTTCGCCGATGAGGGTGAAAGGCACTGAGCGACGGGCGAAAGAAAGCGGTTCCAGTCCCGACAGCGACAATTCGTCCGTCGCTTTTGCCGGCTGCCTTATGCTTTTCGCCTTTTCGACAAGCGCGGCGTATTGGGCAATATGCGCCGGCGAGGTTCCGCAGCAGCCGCCCACGATATTCACCAGTCCTTCGTCGATATATTCCCTGATTTGGGTTGCCATTTTTTCGGGCGTTTCGTCGTATCCGCCCAAATTGTTGGGCAAACCGGCGTTGGGGTGGGCGCTAATGTAATAAGGAGCAATGAGCGACAGCTCTTTCAGGAAAGGCTTCATGTCGGCGGCGCCGAAAGAGCAATTCAAACCCACGCTCAAAATATTGGCATGGGAAACGGATGCGAGCGCCGCTTCTATCGTCTGCCCCGACAATATCCGTCCGCTTTTCCCGACAATGGTGAACGAAACCATGATGGGAATTTCTTTTCCGGACTCCGACAGGGACTGTTCGGCAGCCATCAGGGCGGCTTTCAGGTTCAGGGTATCGAAAACCGTTTCTATCAGAAGTGCGTCTACCCCACCTTCGACCAGCGCGTCAATTTGTTCCCTGTAAGCAGATCGCAATTCGTCGAAAGTAATGTTTCGGAGCGCCAAATCGGAAATGTCCGGCGAGATGGAAGCGGTTTTGTTGGTTGGACCGATGGAGCCAGCCGTAAAACGTGGTTTATCGGGATTTTTTGCCGTGTATTCGTCGGCGGCTTCGCGGGCGAGACGTGCGGCGGCAAGATTCATTTCCCGAATGCAGTCCGTCATGCCGTAATCGGACATGGAAATGCGGTTTGCATTGAACGTATTGGTTTCTATGATGTCGGCGCCGGCTTCCAAATATTGTAGATGAATGGCTTTAATAACAGCCGGTTGCGTGATGCTCAGCAAATCGTTGTTGCCTTTCTGCTGGTGCGGTGAAGCGGCAAATCGGTCGCCCTTGTAATCTTCTTCCGTAAGGTTGTATTGCTGAATCATGGTGCCCATAGCGCCGTCAAGGATGAGGATTCGGTTTTTTAGGAGATTTGCTATTGTCATGTTTTTTAATTGTTCAAACTTAAAATTATAGACAATTTTTCTTTTACCGATTTCACCAGATCAGGCTGTAAACTTCCCAATTTTTTTATCATTCGCTTTGAATCAATTGCTCGAATTTGATCTATCATAATATCGCAATCGTTGTGCAACGAAGCCGCGCCTGTCGTCAAATGTACGCGCAGATACTTTGCATTTTGCACTACATTGGTTGTTACAGGACATATCAATACCGACATGTGATAATTTTATTAAGCATATCGGTTTGTACCACGAGTACGGGACGTATTTTACCCGATTCCGTTCCAATTTGTGGATTCAGGTTGGCAAGCCAGATTTCATATTGTTCAAAAGTCATAATTATCAATGCTTTCAAATTCGGTTAAGACCTCTCTGGAACTTGGTTCACATGCCTTGGATTCGGCTTTTAACGCTATTTCCAACTGTTTGGCTTTTTGTAATTTATTGTAATACAATATTGCTTCGCTGATATAACGATTTCGCGAAAGATTTACGGAACTTAATAAATTTTCAGTGTCCCTCAAAATATTGTCGTCTAATTTCAATGAGATTGTTTTCATTGTTTCATTTATTATTAAAAATAAAATCTAATTCCTGTTTGCGATAATGGTGAAACTTTGTATCGCTGCTGATTAAGGGGATTCGTTCGGTAATGGACTGCGCGATAATCATGCGGTCGAACGGGTCGCTATGCCCGCCACCGGTAGCAAGCTGGCAAACGTAAGTAAATGTTCTTTTTTTTACATATTTAATTGTAAAAAACAATTCGTTTTCAATGGAATCAAAAACATCAAGCGGTTTTTGCCATCGCTTTGTTTTCAGGTTGTTATCTCGCATAAGCATGTAAATTTCCTGTATGCTTATTGCACTGACCGATATTAAGATTTTCACGGTCATCTAAAATATTCCATACATTATTCTGAAATAGCATCTCGATCTTTAACTAACCTTATGAGGATATTTGTGTCAATGAAGTATCTCATATACCATATAAAATGGAAGGGTCGTTAATAATTACATCTCCAAAACCGTGTGGATGTTTACGTCTCCATTCCCCAAACTTCGACAAATTTTTGGGTGGCGTTTCGCTTTCCCCTTCGTTTTGTTTACGCTCGGCTTCCAGTTCCTTTTCCATCTGCCGGATTTTATGCTGTTGATTGTAATACAGTATCGCTTCGATAATATAGCGGTCAAGCGGAACATTTACGGACTTTAACACATTTTCGGTGTCTTCAAAAATATTGTCTTGCAATTCTAATGAGATTTTTTTCATGATTTATGTATTTATATTGTTAAATAGCAATGCAAAAGTAACCATTATTTTTTAAACATCCGGTCAATTGCCCGCTTGTCATCCTTTTCTCGCAAAGCTTGCCGTTTATCGTACAGTTTTTTCCCTTTGGCAACGGCAATCACTACTTTTACCAAACCTTTTTCGTTGAGAAACAACCGGGTGGGTACAACGGTGAGACCGGTCGCTTCGGAAAGCCGTTCGATTTTGTTCAATTCCTTGCGGTTCAGCAGCAATTTGCGGTCGCGGCGGGCGGAATGGTTGTTGTAACTTCCGTAAAAATATTCGGAAATATTCATGTTTCTTACCCATAACTCCTTTTTAATGAAAGTGCAGTAAGTATCCACCAGACTTGCCTTTCCGAGCCGGACGGATTTGATTTCCGTTCCGGTCAAAACAATGCCGGCGGTAAAAGTTTCTATAAATTCGTAATCAAAAGAATCTTTTTTGTTTTTGATGAGAATATTATTGTGTTGAGCCATAAATTGTTTTATTACATACGAGTATTATAATCCGGGCATAAACAAAGTCATAACCATTCTAACGGCGACCGGCGCAAGTATAATAACAGCGCTTGAAAAAATGGTAAATTTTGTCCTGTCATTTTCTTTTACAGGTATATAAACGCCTGCGCCATGCCAAACAATGTAAGCCGTATATAAAGTGCATATTTGAAGGAAAAACAGGGGATGAAACAAAGCGTCGACGCAAGCCACGACATAAATCGCAGCAGAAGAATAGCCGGCAAAACGTTCAAAATGCAGCAAATCGGCGGTCAAACCAAAGTGTTTCCGGGATAAACGGTACAATCCGTGTGCAGCCAAATAGAAACCGCCGAAATAAGCAATCGTTTCTTTGATAACGACTTTCAGGGCAATCGGAAGCCGAAAACCGTCCGCCGCCGTCCAACCGCCGCAAAATGACGCAAGAGCGATTATCCCGATAACCGGATATAAATAGCCGCCGTAAAAATCCTCATTATTTGTTTCCTGCCTGCCATCCAAAGTTTTCCATGTTTTTTCGGGTGTGGAAATCAGACCGGAAAGTAACAGATACAGTTGTTTTAGCATTTTTAAATAAAATTGAATTGATTGCTATTTATAATTAATGTGTCTTCTGGATTGCTTCACCGCTTCGCGGTTCGCAATGACGCAGTGAGGTTACAATACCATACACGTCATTGCGAAGGCAAAGCCTGAAGCAATCCAGAAAATTTGTAATCAGCAACTATACTAATATTTTGGTATATTTTTACAACGTAAACGTGTTGGTATTATAAAGTATTGCAAAATTATGAGTTTTTATGCTATATGCAAAAAATATCCGGGAAATGTTGTACTTTTGCCGCCACAATTAAGATATTTATGAACGATTTGCAAATTTTTCATATTGATATTCAGGAAATAATTGATACGAAAGCGCCCCAAGTAGCAAAGAAAATTCCGAAATTTATCGTCAAATGGTTGGCAAAACTTATCTGTCAGGATGAAATAAATAAGTTTTTGGAATACAACGGAACTGCGAGGGGCGTTGATTTTATGAACAATGCGGTGAAATATTTTGATATTAAACTGCAAGTGACGGGCGAAAATAATCTTCCCGACGGCAATGCGAGGTGTATTTTTGCGTCCAATCATCCGCTCGGCGGAATGGACGGCGTGTGTCTATCTTCTTATCTCGGAAACCGTTATCAGAGGAAAATTAAATATTTAGTCAATGATATTCTTTATTTTCTAAAACCGCTCCGGGATATTTTTGTTCCGATTAACAAACACGGTGCGCAAAATCGCGCGGCAACCCGTACTCTGAATGAGGTGATGGCTTCCGACGGTCAAATCATCACGTTTCCGGCAGGCTTGTGTTCCCGCAAAATAAAAAATACAATCTGCGATCTCGAATGGAAAAAGATGTTTATTGTCAAGGCGATAGAATATAAACGGGATGTTGTTCCGGTTCGTTTTGAAGGAAAAAATTCCAATTTGTTTTATCGCGTAGCCAATCTTCGCAAAAGTTTGGGACTCAAATTCAATACTGAAATGCTGTTTTTGCCGAGCGAACTTTTCAAAGCGAAAGGTTCAACTTTCACCATACACTTTGGGAAACCTATTCCATGGCAAACATTTGATACATCGAAAAGTCCGACGGAATGGGCGGAATGGGTTAAACAAACCGTTTATTGCGGCAACTAAAAATATAAACAAATGGAAGAAATTATTCCAAAAATTGACAGAGAAATTCTTAAATCCGAATTAACGGCAGATAAATTATTCCGCAAAACGAATAAATCGGGGAACGAAATTTACCTGTTTTCGGCTCACACCGCCCCCAATTTAATGCTTGAAGTCGGACGTTTGCGCGAACACGCTTTCCGTTACTACGGCGGCGGCACCGGAAAATCGACGGACATCGACGAATTTGACACGATGGAAATTCCTTACCGGCAACTGATTGTGTGGGATCCTTTGGCAGAAGAAATTTTAGGCGGCTACCGCTTCCGTTGGGGTAACGAGCTGACTTTCGACCCGAACGGACAACCGGATAACATTGCTACAGCCGAACTTTTCCGGTTTTCCCCACATTTTATTGACCAATACGTTCCATACATGGTGGAACTCGGACGTTCCTTTGTTTCATTGGATTACCAATCGACCAAACACGGTTCAAAAGGATTGTTTGCCTTAGATAACCTGTGGGACGGCTTGGGCGCTTTGTCGGTGATTGATCCCAATATCCGTTATTTTTTCGGGAAAGTTACCATGTATAGTACTTATAATCCGGATGCTCGGAACATGATTTTATATTTTCTTGACAAATATTTCAAAGATTCCGACCTGTTGGTAAATCCGGTTCGCCCTTTGAAAACGAATATGAATGTCGCGAAAATGCGGAAACTGTTCGACGGCAAAACTTACAAGGAAGATTACAAAATCCTGAATACCGAAGTGAGGAAACACAAAATCAACATCCCGCCGCTGGTGAGCGCTTATATGAATTTGTCGCCAAGCATGCGCGTTTTCGGAACGGCTGTCAACGATGGGTTCGGCGACGTTGAAGAAACCGGCATCCTCATTGATATTAACGATATTTTTGAGGACAAAAAAAAGCGGCACATTGAATCGTTTTTGAACGAAAAACCGTCTAAATTGCTCCTGAAAAGGTTGCGGCAACTAATCAGCGAGAAGTTTTCCTACTCTTTATCCGCTGCCTCAAAATCTCAAAAATCCCGGGCAACAGCGAAACAAAAATAATCGCTACAATCAGCAGACTCAAATTGTTTTTCACAAAATCCGTTTCACCGAAGAAATAACCGGCATACATGAACAGGGGAACCCAGCATACGCCGCCGATTACGTTGAAACTGAAAAAATGCGTGTAAGTCATTTTTCCCATTCCGGCTACGAAAGGCGCGAATGTCCGGATGATGGGAACAAAACGGGCGATAATGATAGTTTTACCCCCGTGTTTTTCGTAAAATTCATGCGTTTTATGCAAATACGCCTGTTTGAATATCTTTGAATTGGGATTGCTGAAAAGCTTCTCGCCGAAGACCTTACCGATGAAATAATTGCTCGCGTCGCCAAGTATAGCCGCCCCAATCAGCAGCAATACCATCAAATGGACGTTGATATGACCGGCGCCCAAAGCCGCTAACGCGCCCGCCATAAACAAAAGCGAATCGCCGGGAAGGAAAGGGGTAATCACCAAACCCGTTTCGCAAAAAATAATCAGAAAAAGTATTCCGTAAATCCAAATGCCGTAGTTTTGAACCAGTTCGGTTAAATGCACGTCGATGTGAAGAATGAAATCAATGAAGAAATGAAGAATATCCATAAGTTACTAATATTAATGAGGGCGCAAAGATAGATGAAATTTTTGAAGTTGCAAAAAGGGGCATTGCGGGTTTTTCAATGTGGTATATTTCTGTTGAAAAAATAACTACTTTTGCATGACTTAATTTTTAGGTATTACCACAATATAAAACAACAAACAAATGAAAATTAAAACAATTTTAATGAGCAGTTTAATGATTTTAGGCACCTGCCGCGCAGAAACAAAGTTAGTCTATCCCGCAACGGAAAAAGGCAACACAGTAGATAACTATTTCGGAACGGAAGTCCCAGACCCCTACCGCTGGCTCGAAAACGATACTTCGCCTGCCATCGCCGCGTGGGTCGAAGCACAAAACCGCGTTACCGGCGAATATTTGGCAAAAATCCCTTTTCGCGAACAACTCAAACGGCGATTGACCGATTTGACGAACTACGAACGCATCGGCATCCCTCAAAAAAAACACGGGAAGTATTATTTCTTCAAAAACAATGGACTGCAAAACCAAAACGTTCTGTACGTCAAGGATTCTTTGAACGGGGAAGCCGCCGTTTTGTTGGATCCCAATACGCTGTCGGACGATGGCACGGTGGCGCTGTCCGGCATTTCATTTTCCAACAACGGGAAATATATGGCGTACACCGTTTCGCGCAGCGGCTCGGATTGGCGGGAAATCTACGTGATTGACCTCGCTACGCGGAAACTGCTCGACGACCGTATTTTGTGGTCGAAATTCTCCGGCGCAAGTTGGAAAGGCGACGGGTTTTATTACAGCGCCTACGATGCACCGGTCGCCGGCAAGGAGTTTTCCAATGTGAATGAAAATCATAAAATCTATTACCATCAATTGGGCAAACCGCAATCGGAAGACGTTTTGGCGTTTCAAAATCCGAACGAACCCAAGCGGTTTTATACCGCCCAAGCGAGCGACGACGAACGGCTGCTGTTCATCACCGAATCGGGCGCAGGAAGCGGCAACAACCTTTTTATCAAAGATCTCGCAACGGCAAACGCGCCCGTTATCGCATTGACCGACAATATGGAATATACCTACGATCCCATCGAAGTAATCGGGAATACAATTTATATACTAACCAATTACCAATCGCCGAAATACCGCATTATGACTGCCGACATTGCCGCGCCGAAACTTGTCCGGTGGCGGGAACTTGTCCCCGAAAGCGAATCCGTATTGAGCGACGCAAAAATTATCGGCGGGCGATTGATTTTAACTTACGATAAAGACGCATCCAATCACGCTTACGTATTCTCCCTTGACGGGAAACCGTTACATGAAATTGCTTTGCCGGCTTTGGGTTCGGTCAACTTCAGCGGCGACAAAGACGACAGGGAAATGTTTTACAGTTTCACTTCGTTTACTTATCCGGCAACCATTTTCAAATACGACGTCGACGCGAATGTATCGGAACTGTATCTGGCTCCCAAAGTCGCGTTTACACCCGAAGATTACACGACGGAACAGATTTTTTACCCCAGCCGCGACGGAACGAAAATACCCATGTTCCTCACCTATAAAAAAGGATTGAAAAAAGACGGGAACAATCCGGTTTACCTTTACGGGTACGGCGGTTTCAACATCAGCCTGAACCCTGGATTTTCGACCAGCCACTTGCCGTTTCTCGAAAACGGCGGCATTTATGTTCAAACCAATTTGCGCGGCGGCGGCGAATACGGCGAAGAATGGCATCAGGCAGGTGTGAAACTGAACAAACAAAACGTTTTTGACGATTTTATCGCCGCCGCCGAATACCTGATTGCAGAAAAATACACCCGTCCGGAAAAACTTTCGATTGTCGGCAGGTCTAACGGCGGGCTATTGGTAGGCGCAGTCGTCAACCGGCGACCTGATTTGTTCGGGGTCGCCATTCCCCATGTCGGCGTGATGGACATGTTGCGTTATCACGTCTTCACTATCGGCTGGAATTGGGCGAGCGACTACGGAAGCAGCGCCGACAGCGAGGAAATGTTCCGTTACCTCCGCGCCTATTCCCCCCTCCACAATATTAAAAACGACGGAACCCCCTACCCCGCTATCCTTGTAACGACCGCCGACCACGACGACCGCGTAGTGCCTGCCCATTCGTTCAAATACGCGGCGACTTTGCAAGCTGCCGATACGGGCGCCGCGCCCAAACTCATCCGTATCGAAACCAAAGCGGGACATGGCAGCGGAAAACCGCTCGCCAAGCAAATTGAGGAAACGGCGGATGTTTATGCTTTTATTATGCACAACTTGGGGATGTGGATAAAGAACTAAGTTCCACGCACGACGTAGCGTGTACGCTACGCCGTGCAGGACTTCTAAAAAAACGCAAAGGCGCGAAGATGCAATAAATCTTCGCGCCTTACGCACATTTATAATTAATCATTATTTCACCAAACCTTCCGCACCCAATCTGCGCCTTTCACAACCAAAACCTTCCGAAGCGGATCATTGCTCAAATCCACTCGTAACACGCCGGCTGCCTTTTGTACCTTCTTTATAAGTACGCCATTAAGGCTATAAATCTTGATTGTTTCTTCATGCGGCGTATCAATCACGACTTGGTTGAGCAGCCTGCGGACAGTGTTGTTTGAAGAAACCGCTTCTATACCTGCCGGATATTGAACAGTTTCCAACCGAACCGAATAACCCAAAACATCTTCATCCGATTCTCGATTGACGGTATAAGTATTCTTATTCTCTCCTTCAGCTACTTGAATGCCATCTTGATACCAAATATATCTATAATCCGGCACATCATTTTCTGTTGCCCCGTGAACGATAAATGTTACTTCGCCTTCACCGTGTTCGGTCAGGCTGCTATTATTCGGATAAAGTTCGTCATGATAACGAATAGCTGTGTTTACACCGGTGTTTTCTCCGAATACATCAAAACCGGCTGTGAAAACTTTGCTTAAATAAACGTGATGATGCGGAATGTGTTCAAAATACTGATTGGGAAGTATCTCTCTTGCCGTTTCCTTATAGATCAATCTATCATCTCTATAAACGGTTACCTCCCTCGTTTCCTCATAAGCAAAATACCACGTCTGACATCTGTCGCCCCACACGTCCACAAAAAACTGTTGACGGTCAGGGGTCTCATACTCGTAAACCTCATCCCCTACCTTAACAGTTAGCCCTTCGGTGGTTGTAAGCGTTTCGTCTCCGACATAAATAGTATACACTGTTGTCGTGTTTTCCGCTAACATATGGTCTGGTAATTCTACCGTGGTGTTCTCATGCTTCTCATAGACGGGGTTTTCGACATTCTCCAAAGTCGGTAATTTGTAATTTAAAAGGTCGACGGCACTCACGTTCGGATAAGTTTTCCATGTCCCACCATTTCCTTTTGCCACGCCTCCTACGGATGCGTCGACTACTCCATTATGAAATTCGATGTGGCTTATTACCAAATCCTTTACTTCGCCTGTTTTACCTATCCCGTTTTTGGCTATTACATTCCCGCCGAAAATCTGAATATGTTCAATGGCGCTGCCGTCCAATGCGCCGATGGCGGGAATCCCTACCCGGTTGCTCTCAGCCGTTACGTTGGTGTATATATTAATATGGTTTATTTTACTATTCTGACCCGTGCCGATACCGACCGCATCGCCGCCGCTCGCCTCAGCCGTAATATTGCCGCCCTCTAAATTGATATGCTCTATATAGCAGTGAGGTCCCGCCCCGCCGATGCCCGGCGCGCCTTTGCCGCCTTCTGCAATTACATTCCCGCCGGTTACTTTTATTTCATATACATAACTCTCTGCGGCGCATCCGATACCCGGCGCGTTCTCACCGCCTTTGGCATACACGGAGCCGTCTTGTATTTCAATACGCCCCCCTTTCGTGTAATTGCCCGCAGGACCTATTCCGGGCGAATCTTTGCCTCCGTAAGCCTCCACCGTACCGCTGTTAATAATTATATCCCCGCAGGCTCCGTAACCTTTTGACCAGAAGTCAAACATTCCCATCCAATCAGTACCTCTATATTGGTCAGGTAGATAAGGTAAATCCGATAAAGACTGCCCTGCCGGTATTTCAAAATTCCAAACATAGTAGCTGTCCCAACCTGAGGGCCAATCACTCGGCTTGCAATAATCCCAACCCCCGCCTATTCCGGCGCCTCCTGTGAAATTATAGTCTCTCGTATTCCGTCCGCCTTCATAATACCATTCACTCCGAGTGTTAACGCCTCCATGCGCTATTAATTTACCGCCGCCGCCATCTTCTATAAACAACTGCGATTTGGGATGCACTCTAATAGCCGGACACATGGTTCCGCCCCACAACTCGCTTGTGCCTCTTAAAATAATTCTTACCTGATTCCCTTCCTGTATATCGATACAGGGTTTAAAGTCTTTATCTGCGCCACTCGCATTTTGTCCGTGCAAATTTATGTAAGTATTTTCCAGTTGAATACTTACTATGCCATTATTGGCGGTAACCGTATAGGTGGTGCCGTTGGGGTACCACTCGTTTACAATCATGTGTCTGCCATGACCGTCTAAGTAGTTGTCGCCTTTAGCGATGCATCCCATCAACAGGATGGAAATTGTTAAAATTGCTTGTTTCATAAAATGTTAAAAACTAAAATAAACTATAATAAATTGATTGATAACGGGGGACAAAAGTAATAAAATATTTTTTAATCTAATTGTCTTTGTATTTTCTTTTTTTTGAGAAATTCGGGGGGGGGGGGGAAAGCCGCTGCTGATGGGGCTTTTCGCGCCTTTGCATACAAACAAACGCCCGCATTTTAGGTGTACATCGGCTAACAGTTGCAGCATTTGTGCAGGAAAATAATTATTAGTAAGTCGCTAATTCATTAATCAATCCGCTCAAACCCCGTATAAGGCTTCAAAGCCTCCGGAATCAAAATCCCGTCGGGCGTCTGGTTGTTTTCCAGCAAAGCCGCTACGATGCGGGGCAAAGCAAGCGCGCTCCCGTTCAAGGTATGGCACAAGTGTATTTTTTTATCTTCGCCGCGATAACGGCATTTCAAACGGTTGGCTTGGTAACTTTCAAAATTGGAAACCGAACTCACTTCTAACCAGCGTTGCTGCGCCGCCGAAAATACTTCAAAATCGAACGTCAATGCGGAAGTGAAACTCATATCCCCGCCGCTGAGTCGCAAAATACGCCATGGCAATGCCAGTTTTTCGACCAAAGTCTGCACATAATCAACCATTTCCTGCAAGGACTCATAGGAACGTTCGGGCTTCTCAATCCGGACGATTTCCACTTTATCAAACTGATGCAGCCGGTTTAAGCCGCGCACATCCTTTCCGTAAGAACCGGCTTCGCGGCGGAAACAAGCCGAATACGCCGTATTTTTCACCGGCAAATCCTTTTCTTCCAAAATGACGTCGCGGTAAAGGTTGGTAACAGGAACTTCCGCCGTCGGAATCAAATACAAATCATCCTGCCCGACGTGGTACATTTGTCCTTCTTTATCGGGCAATTGCCCCGTTCCATAACCCGAATCGGCATTCACCGCATAAGGCGGTTGAATTTCCACATAACCGGCTTCGCGGGCGTTATCCAGAAAAAAATTAATCAGCGCGCGTTGCAGTTGCGCGCCTTTCTGTTTGTAAACGGGAAAACCGGCGCCGGTAATTTTCACGCCCAATTCAAAATCAATCAAATCATACTTTTTCGCCAGTTCCCAATGCGGGAGCGCGCCGTCGTGCAATGCGGGCATTGTGCCGCCGGTTTTTTCCGTCACATTGTCGTCGGCGCTTTTGCCTTCGGGAACGCTGTCGGCG
Organism: Dysgonamonadaceae bacterium; assembly: GCA_031260045.1. GTDB lineage: Bacteria > Bacteroidota > Bacteroidia > Bacteroidales > Azobacteroidaceae > Azobacteroides. Next base: position 38,485 of record JAIRKO010000009.1, read on the forward strand.
GGGAGGTTGGGGATTTGCCAAAGCAATTCGGTGAGCCGTTGTTCGGATTCTTTCATATCGGCTTCCAGTTGTTTGTTGCTTTCTTTCATGCGGGCGACCTGTGTGCGTGCCGCTTCAGCGGCTTCTTTTTGTCCTTCTTGCATTAGCCGCCCGATGGATTTCGAGAGTCCGTTCAGTTCGGAAAGGTTAGCGTCTAATTGCCGTTGCGCGGCTTTCCGTTTTTTATCGGTTTCAATCACTTCATTGATAATCGCTTTGGCGTCGAAATGTTTTTTTGCCAATTTATTGATAACATCCTGTGTGTTTTCTGTAATAACTTTGAGTGTAAGCATGATTTATTTTTGAATTAGGGCGCAAAAGTACCTGAAAATTTGAAGAATTCCAAATGGAAATTCTTAGTTCTTAACTCTTAGTTCTTAGTTCAATAAAAACCCGTATTTTTGTACCCAAAAAACATGGAACTCCTACAATACAAATTCTTCCAACACGCGCTTGCAGGCAGCCTTTTCACCTGCATTGCCTGCGGAATTGTCGGCGCATACATCGTGTCGCGGCGGCTGGTTTTCATCAGCGGAGGGATTACGCATGCGTCTTTCGGGGGCTTGGGATTGGGGTTTTATTTGGGCGTAAATCCGATTGTTTCGGCGTTGGTTTTTTCCGTTGTGTCGGCTTTCGGCGTCGAATGGTTGTCGAAAAAACAGGGTGTGCGGGAAGATTCGGCAATTGCCGCTTTTTGGGCGTTGGGAATGGCGTTGGGCGTTATTTTTATTTTCCTTACGCCCGGTTATACGCCCAATATTTCGGCGTATCTGTTTGGAAATATCCTCACCATTACGCCGGTGGACATTGCATTTTCCGGCATTCTTTCGGCGTCGCTGACGCTTGCCGCGCTACTGTTTTACAAGCCGGCGCTGTATACCGCTTTCGACCGCGAATTTGCCGAAACACAGGGCGTAAAAGTGGCGCTCATCGAACATTTGATGATGCTGGCGATTGCCGTAACCATTGTTTCTTCCATTCGCCTGATAGGGATTATGCTGCTGATGTCGCTGCTGACCGTTCCGCAAATGACGGCAAACCTTTTTACCGCCCGCCTGAGCCGGATTATCATTTATTCCATCCCAATCGGTTTCGTTGGCTGCGTTTCCGGACTTTCCCTGTCGTATTACCTGAACGTACCTTCCGGCGCGGCAATTATTTTTGTGCAGATTATTCTTTTTTTGTTTTGTAAATTGATTGTTCGGGCGCATTGGTTGCGACGATGCGGTTAAAAAAAAGTTCGTACCTTTGCCCATCCTATGAAATTAGAATTTAACGAAATACAAAAGAAGTTGCAAGGAAAAATATTTGAAGTCATTGCGGAAGAAGCCGATACGCTTCAAATGGAAACTTACATTATAGGAGGTTATGTGAGGGATATGGCGTTGCAACGGGCTTCCAAAGATATTGACGTGGTGTGCGTGGGGAGCGGTATTCAGTTGGCGCAGGCGGTTGCCGGGAAATTGGGACGGAAAGCCGCTTTATCTATTTTCAAAAATTTCGGGACGGCGCAAGTGAAATACGGAGATACGGAGATTGAGTTTGTCGGCGCACGGAAAGAATCCTACAACCGCAACTCCCGCAAGCCGGTCGTGGAAAACGGTACGCTCGACGACGACCTGAAACGCCGCGACTTCACGATAAACGCTTTGGCAATCCGCATTAACAAAAAAGATTTCGGAACCTTCATCGACCCCTTTAACGGCTTGCAAGACATGGCGGCGCTTTTGATTCGCACGCCCCTGAACCCTGACATTACTTTCAGCGACGACCCTTTGCGAATGTTACGCGCCATAAGGTTTGCCACGCAGTTGGGTTTCTCCATTGACCCCGAAACATTTGAGGCGATAGAGCGGAACAAAAACCGGACGGAAATTGTTTCCCGCGAACGGATTACGGATGAATTGCATAAAATTATCCTCGCGCCCCGCCCATCAATCGGATTTGAACTGCTGGACAAAACCGGTTTGTTGGAACTGCTGCTCCCCGAACTGGCGGCATTGAAAGGCGTTGAAACCAAAGAGGGCGTTGGTCATAAGGATAATTTCAGCCACACATTGAAGGTTTTGGATAATTTGGCGCGCAGGAGCGATAACCTGTGGTTGCGTTGGGCGGCGTTGTTTCATGACGTCGGGAAACCCCGCAGCAAACGGTTTAATGCCGCTACGGGATGGTCTTTTCACTCCCATGAGTTTTTCGGTATGAAGATGTTAAGGGGTATTTTTCAACGCTTGAAATTTCCGCTGAACGATAAATTAAAATACGTTGAAAAAATGGTTGTTTTGCACATGCGCCCGATTGTTTTGTCGGACGACGAGGTAACCGATTCTGCCGTTCGCCGCTTGCTTTTTGAAGCCGGCGATGACATCGGCGATTTGATGCTTTTGTGCGAAGCGGATATTACTTCCAAAAATCCGGAGAAAGTGCGGCGGTTTCTTGCCAATTTTCAGTTGGTGCGGAATAAATTGAACGACATAGAGGAGAAAGACCGCATCCGTAATTTTCAGCCGCCCATTGACGGATTGCAGATTATGGAAATGTTCGGTCTTCCGCCCGGCAGGATGGTTGGGGAACTGAAAGCGGCGATTAAAGACGCTATTCTCGACGGGGTAGTTCCGAATGAATATGGGGCGGTGTATGATTTTTTGGTGGAAACGGCGGGGAGGAAAGGTCTTGCGGTTCGCTGCTACGACACAAAATAATTGTACGCAAAGGCGCAATGCAATCTTTGCGCCTTTGCGTACATTAATCATTAAAACGATATGAAAAAAACATTATTTTTCCTATACTGCGCGTTCTGCCTGCAAATAACCGCAGCGCAACGCTCGGCAGGCTACATTGCCCCCGACAGGCTTTTGCAAGAGGGGAAATGGTTGTACGACAACCGAAATTATGCGGGTTGCATTGCAAAACTCCTTGAATTTAAGCAAACGGCGGCGGGCGAGGAATTACCGGAGGAAGTTGATTTCCTCTCGGCAGCATCCGCATTTCACTTGGGAAAAACGGATGCGGGGCTTGCATTGGAACGCTTTTTGGATAATTATCCGGTCAACCGGCACAGGGACGAGGCGTGTTTTATAATCGGCTCCGCCTATTACAAACAAACGGATTATCAAACGGCTATTGACTGGTTTTTACAAGCCGATGCGGATAAACTTCCGGCGCAGGAACAGGAAGATTACGCCTGCCTGTTGGCATATTCCTACCTGCAAATTCGGCGGAACGCCGAGGCAAAACGCCTTTTTTCCATGTTGAGGGACAAAAGCGCAAACTATCGCGGCGAAGCTACTTATTACTCGGCTTACATTGCTTATACGGAGGGAGATTACAAGCAAGCCCTGCCCCTGTTTAACGAAATTAAAAATCAAAAAGCCTTTCACCCCGATGTTTTTTATTACCTGACGCAAATAAATTTTGCGCAGAAGCGTTACGAACAAACGATTGCCGAAGGGCGCAAACTCCTGAACGACTATCCTGCCCACAGTTACAATGCGGAAATGAACCGTTTGGTCGGGCTGTCTTATTTTCGGCAAGCCGATTACCGGAACGCAATCAAGTATTTGAAAACCTACTTTGCCGCAGCGGAAAACCCGCAGCCCGACGATTTTTATACTTTGGGACTGAGTTGTTTTTTCCAAAAAAATTATCCCGAAGCGATTGAATACCTGAGCAAAAGCGAACCCGGCAACGACCTGCGCGGTCAAAGCGCCTACCTGTATCTGGGGCAGGCTTATCTGAAGCAAGCCGACGCCGACAGAGCGTTGATGGCTTTCCAATCGGCTTCCCGCATGGATTTCGATTTGCAGGCGAAAGAGGCGGCTACTTACAATTATGCCATGTTGCTGCATCAAAATTCGGTTTCCGCGTTCGGCGAGTCGGTTACGGTGCTGGAAAATTTTCTCAATACGTATCCGAAGTCCATTTATTCGGACAATGTAAACAGCGCATTGATTGATGTTTACCTGACCACCAAAGATTATGAAACAGCGCTGGCTTCCATTGCCAAAATCAAAAATCCCGCCGCCAAAATCCGCGAAGCTTCCCAAAAAATCTATTATTATTTGGGAAGCGTGCATTTTACCAATAAGGATTACGCCGCCGCCATCCAATATTTCACCCAAGCGATAAATGCCGGAAATTATGCGGTAAACGAAAAAAACGAAGCCTTGTATTGGCGCGCCGAATCGTATTACCAAACCAATAATTACGCGCAGGCGGCTACCGATTTCCAAAGTTGTTTGGATACGGAAAACAGTGGCAACCTGTCGGCATTAGCAGCTTACGGCTTGGCGTATTGCGCTTTTAACCGTCGGCAATACCATGCGGCGGAAGCCGGTTTCCGCAAATATATCCAAACGGAAAAAGACAATCCTGCGGCATTGGCGGACGCCTACGCGCGTTTGGGCGATTGCTGTTTTCACAACCGGCGTTTGCGCGATGCCGAAAACGCTTACAGCCACTCGGTTCGCATCATGCCTTCGACCGGCGATTATGCCGTGTTCAGGCAGGGATATGTCGCGGGGTTGCAAAAAAATTATACCGGAAAAATCAAATTGATGGACAAATTAGTCGCCGATTATCCCGAATCGCCTTATACGCCCGACGCGCTCTACGAAAAAGGACGCGCTTATGTGTTGCTGGAAAATGAAACGGCTGCCATAAACACCTATCAAGACCTGTGTAGCCGTTTTCCCGAAAACAGTAATGCCCGCAAAGCCGGACTGCAAATAGGTTTGCTGTATTTCAAAACAGGGCGTTTGGAAAAGGCGGCTGAGGCATATAAAAAAGTTATCGGGAAATATCCGGGCAGCGAAGAGGCGATAACGGCTGTGCAGGATTTGAAATCGGTTTACCTTGATATGAACAACATTAGCGGGTATGCGCAATATATTGAGTCGTTGGGCGGCGCCGTCAAGTTTGACGCAACGGAGCAGGATTCGCTGACTTACATCGCCGCCGAACGTTTTTTTATGCGCAACAACGTGAAACAGGCGAAAAGCGGAATGATTAATTACCTGCAATCGTTTCCCAACGGCGCATTCGGCGTAAATGCTCATTATTACCTCGCGCAAATGTATTACACGGAAAAAGATTATCCAGCGGCGAAACGCGAATTTCAAAAGGTTTTGGACGCGGGAAACAACCGGTTTACCGAAGAAGCCCTGCTCCGAACGGCTGATTTGCTGTATAAAGAAAAGGATTACAACGGCGCGTTGCCGCTCTACGAACGCCTGCAAAACACGGCTGAAAACAAATCCGGACGCACGGAAGGCGCTTTGGGCGCAATGCGTTCGGCTGCCCGCCTGCACAAGCCCGACCGCGCTTCCGCTGCCGCCGATTTCCTTTTGAAAAACGCCGCTTCCGACCCGCAAATCAAGGAAGAAGCCAAATATTATCGGGCGAAAGCATTTTTGGAACGGGGCGAAAAAACGCTTGCCGAAAAGGATTTGCTGGATTTGTCGAAAGATACGCGGACGGCATTCGGCGCGGAAGCCAAATATTTACTGGCGCAAAATTATTTCGACAATAAGCAAATCGGACGCGCAAAAGACGTTATTTCGGACTATACCCGGCAGGGAACGCCTCATGCTTACTGGTTGGCGCGAAGTTTTATCCTCATGTCGGACATTTGCCTTGCCGAAGGCGACAAATTGCAGGCTCGCCAGTATTTGGAAAGTTTGCAAAACAATTATAAACGGCAGGGGGATGATATTAGAAGTATTATTAATGAGCGGTTGGGGAAGATGTGATTAATGGATTAATCACTTTCCAATGCCCGCTTCTTTTCCCATTTACCCGTTCCAACAGTTTTTTAGCCTGCAAATTCAATGTAATTGTTTTTACGGTTCGTTCCGATTTCCGTATGTGGGCGGCAATTTCTTTTTGTGTTGCTTTCGGATTGTTTTTTAGAAATTCCAATACAGAATGTTCTTCCAAAGTGCAAATATTGCTCTTTGAGGTGGTGCTTTCTTTCGTTTTTGCACTTTGGGAATCTTTATCGTTAATTAATAAATGTCTGTTTTTCAATATATTGTTTTCCTCAAGCAGCAAATTCCCGAAAAACAGCATTAAATATGCGGTGGTTGAGCGAATATTGTTTTTCAAATCATTATAATTTGCTCTTACAAGCGCATTGCGGAAGTACCATGAATGTTCGGCAAACAAATCATTTTCCACTTTGAAGCCGAAAGTGCGCAGATATTTTATGGTAAAAACAGCCGTTGTTCTCGTATTCCCTTCTCCAAAAGCGTGGATTTGCCATAATTCCGAAATAAATTTTGCAAAATGTTGAACGGACTGCAATAAATTTGCGGTATGGTAATCAAATTGTTTTTCTTGTCCGAAATCATAATCCAGCGTAGCGCGAATATCAGCTGCATTTGCATAAATAACCGATTTTCCTTTCAATACCCATTCGGATTTTGAGATATTGTAATCGCGGATTTTGCCTGCAAACTTGTAAATCCCCTTAAACAGTTGCCTGTGAATTGAAATGTATTCTACGGGCGAAAACGAAAAAGTGTCGTTTGATAAAATTTCGGTAATGCGGGAGGAAACTTTATCCGCCTCTTCGGTGCGGTCGTCATCGTCCGTTCTGACGGGTTTTGTTTTGTAATAATTGTCGATACGGTATTTTACCTCGTCAATCGTTATTTTACCTTCGATGTTTTCCTTCGCCGTTTCAATAAGATACTTTGAAGGCGTTAAACCATCGACCTGCTGCAAGCCGATAGCGATTTGCCAAATTCGGCTTTTCTCTATCCTGTCGGGTTCGCCTTGACGGATGTATTCTTCAAAATCCCGCATCATGATTCACATCGTTAATCATTAATACTCTTAAAAGCAATCGCGTAGAGTTTCATCTGTTTAAGCATCGCCAATAAGCCGTTGGAACGGGTCGGCGACAAATGTTCTTGCAAGCCGACGCTTTTGATAAAATACAAATCCGCCGAAAGGATTTCATCGGGCGTGTGTCCCGAAAGCGTCCTAATCAGCAGGGCGACAATCCCTTTTACGATAAGCGCGTCGCTGTCGCCTTGAAACACGATTTTGCCGTCTATTTGGTCAGCCTGCAGCCAAACCCGACTCTGACAGCCTTCGATAAGGTTGTTTTTCGTTTTATGCTTTTCGTCTAAAGGCGGGAGTTTGTTGCCCAACTCAATGAGTAGCGCATATTTGTCCGTCCAGTCGTCAAAGGCGGCAAATTCTTCGACAATCTGTTCCTGAATTTCGTTTATTGTTGCCATGCTGATATTATTTTTCTTTGTATATGACCTGCAAAACTGTTTGACCGACAGCCTGCAAGGTGTTTTTATCCACATTTTCCATCGTGTCGTCCAAAGTGTGCCAGTAGGAAGCGAAACCGGATTCGGAATCCGGATCATAGTGGATAATGTCAATACACGGGATTTTCCGGTGCTTCATTACCTGAATGTGGTCGTCTTCGATGGCGCCCCCCGTCCGGTTCGGGAAATAAGCGGCGTAACCGGCTGCCTGCGCGGCTTCCCAAACTTTTTCCACAATTTGTGGCGCATGTAGTGAGGAAAAAGTTTCCTTGAAAAACTGTGCGCCGGAAGCGCCGACCATATCCAGAAGTATTCCGTAACGCGCCGTATAATCTGGCGCATGCGGATTTTTCGCCCAGTATTCCGACCCCATGCACCAGTTGCCGTAATGTTTGTCTTCGGGGGGAAAATCGGGTTTGCCCCAATCTTCCGCATCGAAAAAGATAATGTCAATGCCTACGGATGGTTGATTGGCGCTCACATGGCGGGCGATTTCCAGCAAAACGGCACAGGCTCCGGCGCCGTCGTTGGCTCCGTCGATGGGTGTATGCCGGTTTTTTTCGTCCGGATCGCGGTCGGCATAAGGTCTTGAATCCCAATGGGCGCAAAGGAGAACGCGGTTTTTATTTTCCGGATAAAACGAGCCGATGATATTTTTAACAGCAATCGGTGAATTGTCCAAAAGGCGTAAAGTTGCCTGCTGCTCGACAACTGCGGCTCCGAAACGCCTTAATTCGTCGGCTAAATAATCTCCGCAAGCGTCGTGAGCCGGCGTATTGGGGACGCGCGAACCGAATGAAACTTGCTTTTCGGTGTAAAAATAAGCGCTGTCGGCGTTGAAAACGGGAATTTTTATTTCGACGGCGTTATTTGTTCGGGGCGACTGTTTGCAAGAAAAACTTATCGGCAAACAGAAAAGAGCGAATATTAAAAATCTTGGCATATTTTTATTTAAATCTGGCGTGAAGTATGAAATTTGATTACAAAGATATGAAAAAAAGTTATACCGAGAGTTTAAATTCAAGTTGCTATCGCAGCCGTTACACGCTGCAAAAGCCCGTCATCCCGCGCCCCGTGCGGAATTCTTTCAAAAAAAAACTGCTGTTTTGCAAAGGATTTCGGCTCTCCGCTTCGCTACGCCCGTAATGGCGGCATTGCAAATCTGCGGACATTTACGCCCGAAATTCGGAAAGTTTTTCCTAACTTTGAGCCCCGAAAAAAACAGGGCGCATGAATACATATATAATATATGGATACAACGAAAAAAATAGAGCCGTCGCGCCGATTACATTCGGTGAGCGAATATTATTTCTCCAAAAAACTGAAAGAAATCGCGGAAATGAATGCGAAAGGAGCGAACGTAATCAGCTTGGGCGTAGGCAGTCCGGATTTGCCGCCTTCGGAAGAAGCCGTCGAAACCTTATGCAAAGCGGCGCGACATGCCGATGCGCACGGCTACCAGCCTTACGGTGGCATTCCCGAATTGCGCCAAGCCTTTGCCGATTGGTATAAACAATGGTATGGCGCGGATTTGAATCCCGATACGGAAATTCAGCCGCTAATCGGATCTAAGGAGGGTATCCTGCATATTTCCATGGCTTTCCTCAATCCCGGCGACGGCGTTTTAACGCCCAATCCGGGCTATCCGACCTATACTTCGGTTAGTAATTTGGTCGAAGCCCGAACCGTTCCCTACGATTTGAAGGAAGAAAACGGCTGGCAGCCGGATTTTAACGCTTTGGAACAACTTGATTTATCCGGTGTTAAACTCATGTGGGTCAATTATCCACATATGCCAACCGGCGCGCCGGCTTCCCCTGAACTTTACCGGAAATTAGTTGCTTTCGGGCATAAACACAAAATAATTATCTGCAATGACAATCCCTACGGCTTTATTTTGAACGACCGTCCGGAGAGTATATTGTCGGTCGACGGCGCCAAAGAGATTTGTATCGAAATGAATTCTTTGAGCAAATCGCAAAACATGCCGGGCTGGCGCATTGCCATGCTTGCCTCCAACGCGCAGTTTGTCCAATGGGTGCTGAAAGTGAAAAGCAATATTGACAGCGGACAGTTCAAACCGATGATGCTGGCGGCGGCGAAAGCCCTGCAAGCCCCCAAAGAATGGTATTCGGCGATGAATGAGGTATATCGGCGAAGGAGAATGATTGCCGAAGAAATCATGCACACGCTCGGTTGCCGGTTCGACCCGAAACAGTCGGGGATGTTCCTCTGGGGGAAAATTCCCGATAAATACGCGGACAGCGGGGAATTGGCGGACAGGATTTTGTACGACGCCCATGTTTTTGTCACTCCCGGATTTGTCTTCGGCAGCAACGGAAACCGTTACATTCGCGTTTCGCTTTGCTGCAAGGATAAGAAACTGCAAGAGGCTTTGGAGAGGATTAGAAAATTAGTTACGAGTTACAAGCAATAGGCTTACTTGTAACTTGTAACTAAAAATATAAAATATTATGGAATTAGAATCAATTACATTACCCGGCATCGGCGACCGGCGACCAATCGTTATCGCCGGTCCGTGCAGCGCCGAAACGGAAGAACAAGTGATGACGACCGCCAAAGATTTGGCAAAACGGGAAATCAAAATTTTCCGCGCAGGAATTTGGAAACCGCGCACCAAACCGGGCGGATTTGAAGGCATCGGTTCGGAAGGTCTTGTGTGGCTGCAAAACGTGAAACGGGAAACCGGCATGTACACGGCGACGGAAGTTGCCAATAAAAAACACGTGCTGGAAGCGGTCAAACACGGGATTGACATCATTTGGATAGGCGCGCGCACGTCCGTCAATCCTTTTGCGGTTCAGGAAATTGCCGAAGCTTTGCAAGTTTCGGGCTTTACAGGCGTTGTGCTGATTAAAAACCCTGTGAACCCCGATTTGGAACTGTGGATTGGCGCTATCGAAAGAATTTACAACGCAGGCATCAGGAAAATCGGCGTAATCCATCGCGGATTCAGTACTTACGACAAACAACTCTACCGCAATCTTCCGCAGTGGCACGTCCCGATTGAACTGAAACGGCGGATACCGAACATTCCGATATTTTCCGACCCCAGCCATATCGGCGGAAAGCGCGAACTGATCGCCCCCCTCAGTCAGCAGGCGATGGACTTGAACTACGACGGTTTGATTATCGAATCCCACTGCAATCCCGACAGCGCATGGAGTGACAAGGATCAACAAATTACGCCCGACGTTCTTTCCTACATTTTAAGTATGCTCGTCGTTCGCGATACGAACCAGACGACGGAAAATTTGGTACAACTCCGTCAACAAATCGACGAAATCGACAACGAGCTGCTCGGCATTTTAGCCAAGCGGATGCGCGTTTCCAAAGAAATCGGACAGTACAAGAAAGAGCATAAGATGCCGGTGCTTCAAACCGTTCGCTACGACGAAATTTTGGGAGACAGGGTTTCGCAAGCCGAAAAAATGGGTATCGGCGCGGACTTTATGAAAACGGTTTTGGAAGCTATTCATGAAGAATCCATTCGTCAGCAAATAGAAATACTTAATAAGTAGGGGAGTTGATAAGTTAACGAGTAGACGAGAAGCGACGCACATTATTAACTCGTCTACTTGTTTACTCGTCTACTTGCTTACTCGTCAACTCACAATGAAAATCCAAATTTTAGGCGCTGGAAAGATGGGTTCTTTCTTCGCCGACCTTCTGAGTTTTACGCATGAAGTCGCCATTTTCGACTCGAATCCCGAAAAGTTGCGTTTCACCTACAATTGCATTCGGATGAGCAAGCCGGAAGAAATCGGCGATTTCCAGCCGGAATTACTGATTAACGCCGCGACCGTCAAATACACCATTGAGGCGTTTAATCAAACGTTGCCTTTTATTCCGGCATCCTGCATCGTTTCCGACATCGCATCGGTAAAGACAGGCTTGAAGGAGTTTTACGAAAAATCGGGACGCCCTTTTGTTTCCACGCATCCGATGTTTGGACCTACTTTTGCCAACTTGGGCAACCTTTCCTCAGAAAACGCCATCATCATTTCCGAATCGTCCCATTTGGGAAAAGTCTTTTTCAAGGATTTATACAGCAGTTTGAAACTGAATATCTTTGAATACACTTTCGACGAACACGACGAAACCATCGCTTATTCGCTGTCCATTCCGTTTTCCTCGACGCTGGTTTTTGCTTCCGTGATGAAACATCAGGAAGCGCCGGGAACCACGTTCAAAAAGCACATGGACATTGCCCGCGGCTTGCTTTCGGAAGACGATTACCTGCTGACAGAAATCCTTTTTAATCCGAAAACACTCGGCAGATTGGAACAAATCCGCAAGGAACTTGCCAACCTCTTGAAAATGATCGAAGCGCGGGATGTAGAAGGGATGAAGGTTTTTTTGCAGGAAGTGCGGAATAAAATCAAGTGAAAAGTAAACGGGCTACCTGCACATGGATAAACACAAGTTGTTTCGGAAAGAAATTTCGGCTTTCATTCCCCGCGAAAGGATTTACACTGACGAACTGCGCCGGTTGGCGTATGGTACGGACGCCGGTTTTTACCGCCTCGTTCCGAAAATAGTTGTCCGCTCGGCGAATGAAACGGAAGTTTCCCGCCTCATGTTCGTCGCCGACCGCCTGAATGTCGCGCTTACTTTCCGCGCTGCCGGCACCAGCCTTTCGGGGCAGGCTATCAGCGATTCCGTGCTGGTTGTTGCAGGAAAACATTGGGAAAAACACACGATTTTGCCCGGCGCGGACGCAATTCGTTTGCAGCCCGGCATCACCGGCGAAAGGGTGAACGCGCTGCTGAAACCCTACGGGCGGAAGTTTTCACCCGATCCCGCTTCCGTAAAAAGCGCCATGGTCGGCGGAATTGTTATGAACAATGCTTCGGGCATGAATTGCGGCGTTCATGCCAATAGCGACCGCATGTTGCTGTCGTCGCGCATCATCCTTGCCGACGGTACCGTTTTGGATACGGGCGACGCCGATAGCCGCACGCTTTTCCGGCAAAATAAACCCGAATTTCTCCGTGAAATAGAAACTATTCGCGACCGCATCCGCGCCGATGCTGCCCTCACAGAGCGCATCCGCCGCAAATACGCCATCAAAAACGTTACCGGTCTGAACATTCTGCCTTTTATTACGTTTGACGACCCTTTCGATATTATCGCCCATTTGCCGGTGGGGTCGGAGGGAACGCTGGCGTTCCTGTCGGAAGTGGTGATGAAAACCGAATACGATTTCCCGTTTAAGGCGAGCGCCATGCTGTATTTCGCCGAGCTTCGGGAGGCTTGCCGGGCAGTTGTGGCAATGAAGAACCTGAAAAATGCCGCCGGCGACACGATTGTTAAAAGCGCCGAACTGTTAGACGAAAAATCTTTGCAAGCCGTCAACGACCCCACCGGCAAAGGCTTAACCGCCGTTTTAACCGAAACCAAAGCCGCATCCCAACCTGAACTGGACGGCAATATTTCGGAAATAAAAGCCGCGCTCAAGCATTTTCAAACATCCGTCCCGATACGTTTTACCGACAAGGAAAGTGAATATTCCCGTTATTGGGCGATTCGGGCAGGCATTTTCCCGTCGATCGGCGGGACGCGGCTTTCGGGAACAACCACGCTCATCGAAGACGTGGCTTTCCACATCGAAGATTTGCCGGACGCCACCGCCGATTTGCAACAACTGATGATAAAGCATCATTACGACGATGCCTGCATTTACGGACACGCTCTGGAAGGCAACTACCATTTCATCATCAACCAGTCGTTCGATACGGAAACGGAAGTCGCGCGTTACGAAGCCCTGATGAACGATGTAATCAAACTCACGGTCGATAAATACAACGGTTCGCTGAAAGCCGAACACGGCACCGGGCGCAACATGGCGCCGTTTGTCGAACGCGAATGGGGGAGCGAAGTTTTTGCGATTATGAAAGCCGTAAAACAACTGTTCGATCCCAAACATTTGCTCAATCCCGGCGTTATTTTCAACGACGACCCGCGTTGTCATCTTCGGAATTTCAAGCCCCTGCCGCCGGTCAACCCGAAAGTGGACAAATGTATTGAATGCGGTTTTTGCGAAATCAATTGTCTGACTTGCGGGTTCGCCCTTTCCTCGCGCCAGCGCATTGTGCTGCAACGGGAAATCGCTCGCCTGAAAACCTCCGGCGAGAATCCGCAACGCCTGCGTGCGCTGCAAAAACAATACCGTTACGCGGGCAACCAAACCTGTGCGGGCGACGGGCTTTGCGCCATGTCTTGCCCGATGGGCGTTAACACCGGCGATTTGACGCACGACATTCGCCAAGCGGAAACGCCGGTCGGCAGCCTTGCATACCGCGTCGGGAAATTCGTCGCCGGACATTTCCCGACGGTAAAAACCGCCGTCTGTTTTGCGCTCGCATTTGCCGACGCCGCCCACAGGATTTTGGGAACAAAAACAATGCGCTTCGCCGGTCGGCAATTGCACGCGCTCCTGCATTTTCCCCTGTGGACTCCCGCCATGCCCCTTGCCGTCGGCTTAAACCTGCGGAAAACACGGCAAACCCGTCCCCTCAGGGTGGTTTATTTTCCGTCCTGCATCAATCAAACGATGGGATTGGAAAGGGACGCTCCCGAAAAACAGCCGTTAATTGAAAAAATGCTTTCCCTCCTGCACAAAGCCGGATATGAGGCGATTTTTCCCGAAAACGCGGAGCGGCTGTGCTGCGGCACGATTTGGGAAAGCAAAGGGATGCCGGACATTGCCGACGGGAAAGCCGCCGAACTGGAAGCCGCCCTGTATGAGGCGAGCGACGGGGGAAAATATCCCGTATTGTGCGACCAAAGCCCCTGCCTGTACCGGATGAGGCATACCGTAAAGAAAGTGAAACTCTATGAGCCGGTCGAATTTATCGCAACGTTTTTGCTCCCGAACTTGGAATTTACGCCGATTAACACGCCGGTTGCCGTACACGTTACCTGTTCCATGCGGAAAATGGGACTGGAAAAGCAGGTGATTGAGTTGGCGAAACACTGTTCGTCAAACGTTCTGGTTCCCGAAGAAATAGGCTGTTGCGGCTTTGCCGGCGATAAAGGGTTTACACGCCCTGAAATCAATGCCTATGCTTTGCGGAAACTGCGCCCGCAAATCGAAGCGGCGGGCGTTTGCAGGGGCTATTCCAATAGCCGCACTTGCGAAATCGGGTTGACGGAAAACAGTGGAATTGCTTATCGGTCTATTGTTTATTTGGTGGATGAATGTAGTAAGGGAATTAAGAATTAATTAAATAAATAATAAAAAACATGATTTTAATAGCAGACAGTGGTTCCACAAAAACCGATTGGCAATTGGCGGAACAAGGCAAAAAAATACGGCAAGCGACTACCAAAGGGATGAATCCTTATTTCCAAACGGAAGATGAAATCGGGAATGAAATCCGAACGGCGCTACTGCCGGAGTTGAAAACAACCGCCATCGACGCGCTCTATTTCTACGGGGCGGGATGCCTGCCCGAAAAGATTCCGGCGATGCAAACCGCACTCGGCAAGCATTTGGCGGCAAAAACGGTGGAAGTCAACTCCGATATGCTGGGGGCTGCACGCGGATTGAGCGGAGGAAATCCGGGCATCGTCTGCATACTCGGCACCGGCTCCAATTCCTGTTTCTACGACGGGGAAAAAATCACGGCAAACGTTTCCCCTTTGGGCTTCATACTCGGCGACGAGGGCAGCGGCGCCGTACTCGGCAAGTTGCTGGTTGGGGATATTTTGAAAAACCAATTGCCGACGGGATTAAAAGAAAAGTTCCTGCAACAGTTTGCCCTCACGCCGGCAATGATTATCGAACGGGT
This sequence comes from Dysgonamonadaceae bacterium, assembly GCA_031260045.1. Classification (GTDB taxonomy): domain Bacteria; phylum Bacteroidota; class Bacteroidia; order Bacteroidales; family Azobacteroidaceae; genus Azobacteroides. The sequence continues at coordinate 53,627 of JAIRKO010000009.1, forward strand.
CTACCGCCAACCGTTTCCCAACCGTTTCTTGGCGAGTTTTTCGCCTTTCTTGGCGCAGCATCTGCACGAACCGGCGATAAAAAACCTCGTCCTGAATGCGTTTAAGGCTTTTCTCACGCGCAATGTGATGCAATACGATTACCGGCGTTATCCGGTGCATTTTGCCGGTTCGGTTGCTTATTATTATCGGGAAATATTGGCAGAAGCCATGCAGGAATGTGAGATGCAATTGGGGAAAATTAGCCGCAGCCCAATGGATGGGTTGGTGGAGTTTCATAAAGAACTAAAAACTAATAGTTAAGAACTATGCTCGTCATTCTGCGATTTACGCGGGATTGCGTGTCTCCGCCCGCAATGCCAAAATCATTTCCCCACCGAGTCCAACGCCTTTTTCACCGAGCCATATTTCAAGAGCAGTTTATTAGCCTCTTCTTTCGGTATATTCAACTCTTCGGCAATCATTCTTGTCCCGCGCTCAACCAGTTTATTATTGGTCAGTTGCATATTGACCATTTTATTTCCTTTCACGCGCCCCATCTTAATCATCAGCGTTGTAGAAATCATGTTCAGGATGAGTTTTTGGGCGGTTCCCGCTTTCATGCGGGTGCTTCCGGTGATAAATTCCGGTCCCACTACGGCTTCGATGGGATATTCGGCAGCCTGCGCGAGTGGCGACTGCGGATTACAGGTAATGCACCCCGTCAGCAGACCGTTTTCACGGGCTTGACGGATGCCGCCGACAACATAAGGCGTAGTTCCCGAAGCGGCGATGCCAATCACCGTATCCCGTGTGTTGACGCTCAACGCCTGTAATTCTTCCCAAGCCTTGTCGGGATTGTCTTCCGCCCCTTCCGCCGCGTTGCGCAAGGCTCTGTCGCCACCAGCAATCAGTCCGGTAATAATGCCCGAAACGCCGAAAGTGGGTGGTATTTCCGACGCATCCAACACGCCCAAACGCCCGCTCGTTCCTGCGCCAATGTAAAACACCCTGCCGCCCGACGGCGTCCGTTCCAAAATCTTATCCACGAGCGTTTCTATTTGCGGAACGGCTTTTTCAATCGCCGCATGGATTTTAGCATCCTCCCTATTGATACCGATTAATATTTCATGCACCGACATCCGGTCGATGTGGTGAAAATCCGATGGCGATTCGGTTATACTTATCATGATTTATAAAAGTTATATGTACGCTAAAGCGCGAAGACGCTAAGTTAAAGTATTATTTCGCATTAATCAAAGGCTACGGGAAAAGTTTCAGGACTCCTGAAAGCCTCCGCAAATGTACGGAAAATATTTTAATGTACGCTAAAGCGTGGAGGCACGAAGTTTTTATCACTTTTCGGGTTTTACCAAACGCCCCTACTTTTAGAAACGGTAACGGATTCCCAAATTACCGAATAAATACACACCGCCATCTGTTGCCAACCGAATTTCGGTTTGAAACGCCATGTTATTCAACTTTTCAAAAGGACGAATTAGCAAGCCAATAGGTAGCGTAAAGAGAATATCTCCCCAATAAAGATCCATTAATACGCCTGCTCCCAAATACATATCATGCCGTTTTATGGGAACGATATTATAATTGACGGAAAAATCGGTGCTAATATCGGATATGTTGTAAGCAGCAACAAACGCTCTGGAAAATGTTAAATCACCCCAAAGCTTGTTGTTAAAATCATATCCGATTCCCATTCCGGCTTTTGTCGCTCCGGAATAATTCAAGTGAACGCTGAACTGTGCGAACAGCGAACTTGCGGCAAAAAACAATGCCAAGCAGATAAAAATTCGTTTCATATTGGATTTCATAATATATAATTTTATTGCCACTAATGCACGAATTTTATTTGTGTCAATTCATGCATTAATTGATTTTTACCAAACGCCCGGCAAAGGTTCCGCCGGGCGCAAGATTTAAGAGTATTTACAAATTGAAGTGATACCCCGCTGCAATCCAAAATATCCGGTTTCTGACGTTTTTGTCGCTTGTAAGCGGAAGATAGCTATCATATACATTGGCAACTCCCAAGTCGTAGCTCGCATTTATGCTAAAGCGGGAAACCTCCAGCCCTATTCCGGCAACAAGCCCGAAGTCGAGTTTATGGGCAGCCTTAACCGTAAAAGGCACAAAATTTTGATCAGTAGGGAGCTTCCTACTGTCAAAACCCTCGAAAGGATCCATGGCATACGTTCCCATTGAATGCGCGATGGTACAGATACCGCCATTTTCAAAAGCTACATAACCTCCCGCATTGAGCGTAAGCGACACTTTTTCCGCAATGGGATATTTGTAAACCAACGAGAGGGGAATGTCGATATATTTGGATTTAACCGATACACAAACCATACCTCCTTTATTGTTTTGAGGCGGTAAAGAGGCTTGCATGTAAGCAGAACCTGCTTCTTTCAGGTAAACGCCCGTTTCGACGCCAAACTTTGAAACCATATATCGGGCGGATAAGCCGGCTTTGTAACTCACGCTTGCTTTTGACTTGACTCGCACATTATAATTAGATACGGTCATTCCGGCTTTTGCGCCCAGCGAAAACTGTGCGTAAAGGAGCGGTGAAATTGCCGCCAATAAAACAGAAATTAATATTACTTTTTTCATAACAATTGATTTTTATTTAATAATTATCATACGGATCTATATACATTGTCCATCTAAGACCGGCAGACTCGTGTATCCTTGGATTTCCGGAAGCATCAAAATTATTATCCGATGTGATATAAATTCGCTCTAAAACATTTTCATATAGCTCGTCATCACTACTCCCATATGGAATTTTTCCCTTTACTTCCACTTGTTTACCTAATATGGATACATCCAAATCAAATTCGCAATAATTAACTCCACCTCCATCCGATTCTATAATTTTTACTCCATTGTGTATTTGATCTTCCCTCCAATTTGTGTTTAACGGCATATTTATTGGGAATACGGTTCCATTGGAGTTTATATGCTTTCTGGCAATGTCTTTTCGTATTGTGGTAGATCCAGATGTTGAATAGCTCGGCGCTAATGGGAAAGTGCATTTAAATTCAAATTCAGAACCTCCGTTTACCCAGTCGTCATGGTGTTTCGTTGCCTGCACAGTGCCTAATCTAAATTCATAACCTGAAGGAGACGACGAACTCCGCAGTACATTATCCATTTTTTCCTGTGATAATTTGGAATGGAAAAGAACGCCGTTTTTTTCATACTCCTCATTTGCAAAATCAGGCAAATCTTCATAATCAACGTCATTTTTGTTTATCACCCACACAGGATGTTTCATTGCATACGCTTCATCTACAATTAACGAATCTACCCCCGTAGTTCCGTCAGGCAATTTGATAATTTTATAAGCAATTACCTTATCCGCGTTTTCCGTACCGGGGTCAAATGTTATTACCGGAGTTTCCTCTCCATCCCAGTTTTCGGAATATGGCCAGTATATCTGAACATTCTCATTTAAAAGAAACGCTTCCAAATCATTTCCCGACGACCGTAATCCGTTTGTAGCATTGTGGTCGTCCAATAAATTTTTTACTGATTCTGCCAACAGGTTATTTTCGCCCAGCCGCGATCTTTTGGGCTGCAAAATATCAGTAAAACGAAGTTCTTCGTCCAAACCATAAGTCAAACTTCGTTCTACTCCGGCTCTTACTTCTGTTGCTATTTCTTGATTGGTTGTTAATCCGCTCAGAAGTTTTGCAACGGTTTGCATTTTTGCGCCGTCGGGAGTTACTGCCGTTGTCGCTACATGCTTTTCATTCACTGCATCCTCATTACTACAATTATATAAGATAATCGGTAATGCAAAAATTAAATAAAAAAATTTTCTTTTCATAATAGTATAAAATTAAAATTAACACGCCTACTATATCAGAGCTGTTCGGCTTCTGCTCAAAATTATCAATGATAAGTTCGATACAAAATTACGCCGTCAAACAATCCGAAACAATAGAACTCAACTCGGACTCAACTTTTTCCAATAAATTGAAAATTTAAATTGCTGACAATAAGAGATAAGAATAAGCCGGCGCTCAACTTTTAATCAACTATTTTTGCTTGCAAACAGATGATAGTTACCGGTTACGGGAGCGTATTTTTGAAAAAAACAAGGAAGTTTTCGCCCTTCGACATCCCGATTTTTTTCCGCAAATCGGAGCGGATTCTGCGCACCATATGAAGCGTTGTTTCAAGAATTGCCGTTATTTCCTTGTCGGAAAAGTCCGCTTCGCACGACAGGCAACAAATGCGGAACTCCATTTCGCTTAATTGCGGATATGCGGCGCGTATCCTGTCGTACAGACCGTTTCGGAGACTGTTCATTACCTGATACAGTTTATCCCAGTCCAAAGTATCCCGATCATACACGATTTCGTTGAATTTTTTCAGCAGTTTTTGTCCGCTTGCCTGCTCGTTTTCGCTCAATATGGTTTTTATCTGTGCCGTTTTTCTTAAAATGCTGAATTGCCTGTGCAAAACATGGCGAAAGTTGCGCTTTTCTTTGTAAAAACCGTCTGCCATTTTTTGCAAACCGATTATTTTTCGTTTGGTTTTCAACCAAAGCCTTTTATTTTCAGCCGATTGCCGGAAATAGAAGAACACAACCGCACCGGTTGTCAACAGCGACAGTAAAAGCATAATCACGGTTTTCTGATGTTCCACTTCCAGTTCCTTTTTTGACGTCCTGAGTTTTTCAAAATCGTACTTTTCCTGCATTTCCATCAATTTAAGGCTTTTTTCGCTATCAAGCGCTTTTTTTGTGGAGCGGTAAAATTTCCGGTAATATTCCAGCGCATCGCGGTAATTGCCGCGTGTTTTCGTAACTTTAAATTTTAAATAATAAGCAGTTCGCATCAGCGCAAGGTCGTTGATTTGCAGCGCCAAAGCCCTGTTGAGATAAAAATCCGAAGAGTCTGGATTGTCTTCATAAACATACGTTTGGGCAATGTTTAAGAGTATTCTTGCCTGTTCCACGCTATCATTGTGAAAAGCAAGCGCTTCGCGGAAAAGTTTTTTCGCTTCCCCGTAAAATCCTTCTTCCATGTAAGCAACAGCCATACTTTGTTTTACATTGAATTGCAATTCCGGTATGTTATACGAACCCGCAAGTTTCAGGCTTTCGTTGTAATAATAAAAGGCGCTGTCTGTTTGTTCATTCATCACAAAGCAATCGCCGATTAATCCCAAAGCGCTTATTTTATTCCTGTAATTTCCGGCTTTGCCATACATTTCCACAGCGCTTTTGTTTAATTCAATGGCTTTTTCATACATGGAATGTTCGCTGTGGAGAATACCCAAATTTCCAAATATCAATCCTTTCAGGTTATGGTTTTCGGTTTCGGCAGCCCGTTTCCCTGCTTCCTGATAGGCGTCGATAGCCCTGTCGACGTCGTTTTGTTCGTGCCGCACCCGCCCGCAATAAAAAGCGGCTAAAGCGGCGTTTGTAAAATCTTTCTTTCGGGTATAATAATCTTTTACGGAAAAAATAATCGTGTCGCCGGTAATTTCCTTGTTATTCTTATCCTTTGCCTGAAGCAGGAGCAGGTAGTATTTGTTGAACAGGCTTTTGTTAAAATCTTCGGGGAAAAGAACGGTGTTGAGCAGGCGCAAGGCGCTGTCGGGATGCTGTTCCATCATGTTTTCAGCCCTGCGCAAAGCGTTTTCGTCCTGTATTTTTTGCCTTGAACAAAAACAAAACAATACCGGTAATACTATTGCAAAAACCCATAGACAATATGTTTTTTCTTTTGACATCACTCCTCTGGTTCCCCCTCAAAATCCACATCATCCAAATCAGCCGGACGAATGTCCACCGGCTTGCGGACAATACTTTCCAAGTCGTGAAACGGCTGCTCGTTCAAAGTTTTCCAAAGCAGATTTTTCAAAGCGGGAATCCCCTTTTGGGTAAACGAAGAAATGAAAATACTGGAAACACATTCCGGCAAATCTTCTGCCAAAGCCTGTTCCAGTTCGCTGTCCAGCATGTCGGATTTTGAAACGGCTAATATTTTTTGCTTATCAATCAGTTCGGGATTGTATCGAACCAGTTCGGTCAACAAAGTTTCGTAATCCTTTTTAATATCTTCGGAATCGGCGGGAATAATGAAAAGCAAAGCGGAATTTCGCTCAATGTGCCGCAAAAACCGCAGCCCCAAGCCCTTGCCTTCGCTCGCGCCTTCGATGATTCCGGGAATATCCGCCATTACAAACGAACGCCCGTCGCTCACGTTTACGATACCCAAACTCGGTTCGAGCGTCGTAAACGGATAATCGGCAATTTTAGGTTTGGCGGCGGAAACGACGGAAAGCAAAGTCGATTTCCCGGCATTCGGAAAGCCCACCAAACCCACGTCGGCAAGCAGTTTCAATTGCAGGATAATCCGTTTTTCCTGATAAGGTTCGCCGGGTTGCGCATAGCGTGGCGCTTGGTTGGTCGCCGTTTTGAAATAGTTGTTTCCTTTCCCGCCCCGTCCGCCTTTCAGCAAAATAAATTCCTGTTTGTCGCGACTAATATCGGTGATAAATTCGCCGGTTTCGCCGTTAAAAACGACTGTTCCCAGCGGAACGGGAATCGTTTTGTCTTCGCCGTTTTTCCCCTTGCTCAACCGTCCCGAACCGTTTTGTCCGTGTCCGGCTAAAATGTGGCGTTCAAATTTAAGATGGAGTAAAGTCCAGTAATTCCGGTCGCCACGCAGGATTACGTTGCCACCGTCGCCGCCGTCGCCGCCGTCGGGACCGCCGAACGGGATGTATTTTTCCCGCCGAAAATGGGTAGAACCCCTGCCGCCTTTTCCCGAACGGGCGTAAATCTTTACGTAATCTACAAAATTTGAATCTCCCATTTCGTTTATTTTTGTTTGTTAATGAGGTGGTCTAAAATTCCCCGAATATCTTCAAAAACATCGTCAATCGGTCTGTTTCCTTTTATTTTGAAAAGTTTTCCCTGTTTTTCATAATAGGCAATCAACGGTTCGGTGCTGATTCGGTAAATTTCCAGCCGTTTGCGTATCGTGTCGGGCGTGTCGTCGCTGCGTCCCTGCATTTTTCCCCGTTGCGACATGCGTTCTATCAGGACGGCTTCTTCAACGTCGAGGTTCAGGACGGCGATAATATCCGTGTTTTTCTCATGCAACAGGCGATCGAGGGTTTCCGCCTGCATGATTGTTCGCGGAAAACCGTCGAAAATAAAACCGTTTTTATTCGGATTTGATTCCAACACATCCAACAGCATTTTGATTATCAAATCGTCGGGCAACAGGCTGCCTTTTTGAATGTATTTTTCGGCAAGTTTACCCAATTCGGTTTGTTTTTCTATTTCCGTCCTCAACAGGATGCCCGTAGAAATATGAAATAAATCATATTCCTTGACAATCCGTTCGCTCTGCGTGCCTTTCCCGCAACCGGGAGCGCCAAAAATAACGATGTTCAACATAATAATTATTTTTTTATATTTTCTGGATTGCTTCACCGCTGCGCGGTTCGCAATGACGCAGTGAGGTTAAATGCCGCACACGTCATTGCGAAGGCAAAGCCTGAAACAATCCAGAGAAAACATTGCATAATAATACCTAATTTTTTATTTTATAAATATGCCTCAAATTCCTACCCAACCCCTCATAATCCAATCCATATCCGACAATAAAATCGTTCGGTATTTCCAATGCGCAATAATCCGGTTTAACGCCTGTTTGTAGAGCCTCGGGCTTAAACAGCAAACAGGCGGTCGTTATGCTTGCCGGATTTTCGACACGCAACCTGTTTTTCAAATAAGATATGGTATGACCGGTGTCGATAATATCCTCGACGATCACCACATGGCGGTTTTCAATCTTGGCGACAAGTCCCTGTATTTCCTTAACGGCTCCGGAAGAGCGCGTCCCGCGATAAGACGACAGGCGGATAAAGTCGATTTCGCAAGGTATATCCATCCTTTTCATCAAATCGGAGGCGAACATAAACGCCCCGTTTAAGACGCAAATAAACAAGGGGCTTTTTCCCGTCATATCCTGCACGATGGCTTCGGCAACCCTTTCAATTCCTTTTATAATTGCCTGTTCGGAAATGAAGAGGTTGAATGTTTTGTCTTTTAGGCGGATTGCTGTCATTATATATAAGTGTTTTCTCTGGATTGCTTCAGGCTGCGCCTTCGCAATGACACAGTGGGGAACCGCAAAGCAGTGGAAGCAATCCAGAAATACACCGCGTATTTATTTTACGAAAGAATAAAAAACTTATCTCCATCCATCCAAACCGGAAATTTCTGCCGAAAATCGTCTAATTCATCCTTTTGCAGCACGCCGGTTACGACGGAGGTTTTCCCCTGTTCCGTTTCAACTACGGAATGCGCTTCAAAATCCAGCAGCAGCGAGTCGCCCTGATAACGAATAGCGCCGCCGACGCCAATGCGATTCACCCCGCAAACATAAGCCTGATTTTCCAAAGCGCGCGCCTGCAACAGGATTTTCCAAACTTCGGAACGGGCGGCAGGCCAGTTTGCCGGACAAATCAGCAAATCATATTCATTGCCGGGATTGCGCGTCCAGACGGGAAAACGCAGGTCGTAACAAATAATGAGCCGGATATTCCACCCTTTGTAGGGAATGATTAATTTCCGGTCGCCGGCGGCAAAATACGTATTTTCGTCGCCGATGCGAAAAAGGTGGCGTTTATCGTAAAAAAAAGACGGAGAATGTTGGGCGGCGGCGTTTTTTTTGTTGGGCGTGATGAAAAAACCGCGATTGATAATTTTGCCGGAATCACCTTGCGCAAGGAAACTTCCGCAAATAGCCGCGTTCAGATTGTTTGCCCACAAACGGACTATCGAGATGATATGACCGCTGTTTGTTTCCGCCGCACGTTCCGGATGCAGGGGAAATCCGGTGGCAAATACTTCCGGTAGCACGACCAGGTCGGTTTCCAAGTCCAGCGTTTTCAGGATATTGCCGTAACGCATAAGATTTATCTCTTTGTTTTCCTCCTCAATATCAGCCTGTACGAGCGTAACCCTCAATTCATTCATCTTCAATTGTAAATTTTTTGGGATATTTTCCCCTGATGTGGAAATAATATTGTTTGATTTCTTCGATGTCCTGCTCGCCGTTTCCGGTCGGATAAAAATTTTTGATTACGCCGAGTTCTTTTTGGGCGTAATCAATATATGCGAGGGTAATCGGCACGCCGGCGGCGAGGGCGATATAATAAAATCCGGTTTTCCATTTGGCGCTTTTTTTGCGCGTGCCTTCGGGCGTAATCGCCAGCCGGCAATGCTCGTCGGAACGAAACAGGGACGCCATTTGTTCGGACACAAAGGTTTTTTTCGTCCTGTCCACAGGGATTCCGCCCAAAGATTTGAGAATCATGCTCATCGGGAAGAAAAACCATTCTTTTTTCATTAAAAACCGAATCGAACCGCCTATGGTTTTATAAAAAAGGATGCCGAGAATAAAATCCCAATTGCTGGTGTGCGGTGCAACGCAAATTACGCATTTTGGCGGGATTGCTTCGTTCAACACGGATTTCCATCCGGTTAATCCGAGAAGAAAAGAAAGAATTTTTTTCATCAAATTACGGATTATTCGGATGCAAAATTACAAAACAATTTGATAATACGGCGCTTATTGGGGTTATTTATGTTGGCGTGCGAAAGGGGGATCCCGCGTAGCGCGCGGGATGAGGGGGCGTAAAGGCGCGGAGTTAAAACCTTGCGCCAGCCGGAGTGCGCAGGCGCAGACACAAAAAATAAAGGGGGCTTCCCCCCCCTTCTTTTCCCCTTTGCATGTACAGCGTCATGTAGCTGCACGATTTATGGGGTTTCCGCCCCTTTATTTATTACACCATTTGCTCCACATTCCAAACAAAGGCGTGCAAGCCCAGATTTTCGGACTCTTTGTCCAATGCTTGGAGTTTCTGAAGCAGTCCCGCAACTTTTTCGTCGGGGACAACGGTCAGGACGGCGGCGTTCAGCGTGGGCCATGCGTGGCTTCCGTAATGAGGTTCGCCGGTGCGGTTGCCTTTGCCCTGTATGCCGTCCCAGAGGGTAAAGCCGCGAATGTTTGTTTTTTCCAATAAACCAAGGATGCGTTCTTTGTGCGCTTGATCGTAGGGGATAAATATTGCTTTCATAATTGATTTTTTTTAGTTACGAGTTACAAGTTACGAGCTGCAAATGGGATACCGACTTGTAACTCGTAACTCATAACTTGTAACTCATTTTCTATTTTGTTTCCTAAGTTTCCGCCTTGCTCTCCTAATACCCACCGATCCGAAAATCGAATAAAGAGCAGGCACATATAATAGAGTTAGTATCGTTGAGAAGGTCAAGCCGCCCACGACGGCAATCCCCATTGGCTGCCACATTTCGGAACCCGTTCCGCGCGGAATTGCCAGCGGAATCATACCCAAAACGGTGGTTGCCGTCGTCATCAAAATTGGGCGCAGACGGGAACGTCCGGAGTCGACAATCGCGCGGTCTATTGACATACCGCGTTCGCGGTTCAGGTTGGCGTAGTCGATAAACACAATCCCGTTTTTCACCACAATCCCAATCAACATGACTATTCCTATCATAGCCATCAAACTAACCGGTTGCCCGGTGAGCATCAACGCCAAGAACACGCCGGCAAGTCCGAATGTCAGCGACAGGACGATAATAAACGGATAGGTGAGCGATTCAAACTGCGCAGCCATCACAATATAAACCAGCAGCACGCAAAGCGCCATCAACAGCATCAGGTCGGAATTGGATTCCTGCTGGTCTTCGTAGCTGCCGCCGATGTTTATGCCTATTTCCGAAGGAATTAATCCTTCTTCGCGCATGGCGGAGATTTCCTGCATCGTGCCGGCAACCACATCGCTCAACGCGGCGTTATAAAGCGTTCCGCTGACTTTGTTGATGCGTTCGCGGTTTTGCCGGTCGATTTGCGGGAGCGACGATTTTTCCACTATTTTGCCCAGTTCCTTAATACGGATGGCGCTGCCCGCGCTGTTATAAACCGTGATGTTTTCAATATCCCGAATGGATTGCCGGTAAGCCTCGTCGTAGCGAACAATGATGTCGTATTCATCGCCGTCTTCCCTGTATTTTGAGGTATAACTGCCGTTGATGCGGTTGCGGACGAAATTGGCTACCGTCGCGGAGTTCAACCCGTTTTCGGCAAGTTTTTCGCGGTCGAACTCAATTTGGTACTCGACGCGGTAGTCCTGCCGGCTGATTGTGAGGTCTCGAAGCCCTTTCACGTTGGCGGTGAGGCGGGTTTTCAGTTCGGCGGCAATCCGGTCGGTTTGGGAGAGGTCGTAGCCGAAAATTTCCACGTCGACCGTACTTGCTCCGCTTCCCATGCCTCCGCTTCCGCCGGGTGTTACCGTATATTTATACAGTTCGGGCATGTTGTCCAATTCCTTGCGCAAATCGTCAGCGATGTCGTAAATCGACATTTTCCGCAATTCAGGGTCGTAACAGCGAAAACGGAAAGAAACCAGATTCGTGCCGTTGGATTGCATGGCGGCGAAAGAGTTGTTTTCATCGGCTTGCCCGACCGAGAAAGTACGCACCCTCACCGCATCGCCGTATTTCGTTTTAACGATGTTGTCAATTTTCATCGCCGCATCCCGCGCCACTTCCATCCGTGTACCTGTCGGCATATGCACCTCTGCCGTAATCATGCTGTTGTCCGAAGCCGGCATAAAGTCGAATTTGACGGTTCGCGTGGCGGGAATCATGATGATAAAGAAAAGCGAGAAACAGGCAATCACCGTTTTCCAGCGGTTTTTTACGCAGAAATTAACCAAGCGGGCGTATTGATAATCCAGTTTATCAAGGAAATATTTTATCGGCGCATGGAGGCGATCGAAAAATTTACCCTGCGTGCTGGTTAGCCTAAGCATTTGCGAACAAAGCATCGGCGTGAGCGACAAAGCCACTACCAACGAAACGGTTACCATGATGGTTACCATCCATCCCAATTCGCCGAACATTACGCCGGCTAAACCGGTGGTCATGGTCAGCGGCAGGAATACCGCCAAAATGGTCATGGTGGATGCGATTACGGCAACGCCCACCTCGTTGGTTGCGTAGATGGCGGCGTCTTTCGGGCGGCTGCCCCGTTCGATGTGTTTCGTTACGTTTTCAAGCACCACAATCGCATCGTCCACCACCAGCCCGATGGCAAGGGTGAGCGACGACAGCGAAATGATGTTCAGCGAACTGCCCCGCACCATTAAATAAATAAACGACGCAATCAACGAAATAGGGAGTGCCAGAATAATAATGATGGTTGCCCGCCAACGCCCCAGAAAGAACATGACGACGAGCATCACGAAAACGGCTGCCAACAGGATGGTTTCCGTTAAAGAATCGATCGACTGCTGGATAAATTCCGACGAGTCCATAATTAGCGTCAGTTTGATGTCGGGCGGCAGCGTCTTTTCCAGTTCGGGAATCATCTTGTTTACCTTTTTGGCAATATCGACCGTGTTGGCGCCGGATTGCTTTTGGACAACGACCGTTGCGCCTTTCACCTCGTTGGTGTAAGATTCCTGAATGCGCGTCTGGATGCTGTCGCGTATCACGGCAACGTCTTTCAGGTACACGTTTTTCCCTTCGCGGCTACCGACCACAATGTTCATTAATTGGTCGCTTGCCTTAAACTCGCCTTCGATGCGCAGGGTGTAGGTCGTGGTTCCCACGTCGAAATTGCCTGCGGGGACGTTCAGGTTTTCGGTTTGAATGACGGCGGCGATTTGTTCCACCGTTAAGTTGTAGGCTTCCAATTTTTCGGGCGAAACGCCTACCTCCACCTGCCTTTGCGGCGCGCCGGAAATAGTAACCGCACCCACGCCCGACACGCGGTTCAGGGGATTGGCTACCTTTTCGTCCAGTATCTTATACAGCCCGTTGACGCTCTCCTTCGCCGTAGCCGAATAGATAACGACCGGAATCATGTCCATGCTGAACTTGAAAATAATGGGCGTACTTATCTCGTCGGGCAGGCTTGATTTTGCCATGTCGATTTTATCGCGCACGTCGTTGGTAACGATGTCGATATCCGTCCCGTAATTAAATTCGAGAGATACGATCGCCATGTTGTCTTTCGACTGCGAGGTAAGTTTTTTCAGGTTTTCAACCGAGTTCAAACTGTTTTCCAGCGGTCGGGTAATGTTTGTTTCGATGTCCGAAGCGCTGGCGCCCGGATAGGCTATAATCACCGACAATTGATTGGTTTCCATGTCGGGGAACAAATCGACGGGCAGCCGCGTAAACGCAAATGCGCCGAGGATAAGGATTGCCGCAAAAATTAATGCGGTAGTAATCGGTTTCTTAACCGCTGATTCGTATAATGACATAATAATATATTAATAATTGAGAGTTAAGAACTAAAAACTAAGAATGATAAAAACCCTTAGTTCTTAACCCTTAGTTCTTAGTTCCTAACTATTTCCACCGGCGTCCCCTCAATCAACCGAGAATGCCCGGCAGTAACCACCGACTCGCCGACACGAACGCCGGAAAGTATTTCGTAATTGTTTTCCAACCGTTGTCCCAAACTCACTTTGCGGTAGCGGGAAACGCCTTTTTCCACCACAAATACGTATTTATCGTTCGACCCCGCCTGCTTTTGAACGGCTACATCGGGAACAATAATGCTTTGCGTCGTACCGAAATGCAAACTCACGCGAGCAAACATGCCCGGACGGATTTTCAAATCCTGATTGTTGATCGACACCTCCACGCCAAAAGTGTGCGTATCCGAGTCGATAGTCGGATGCACAAGGCTTACCCGCCCGGTGAAATCTTCACTTTCATACACGTCGAGATTGATTTTCACCGCCATGCCTAACTTTACTTTCGTAAAATACGATTCCGAAACGTAGATAATGGCTTTCAGGGGGTTCAACTGCTGAACGGTGAGTATCGGTCGTTGCCCGAAAACGTCGCCGTTGTCGTAGTTTCGCGCCGTGATAACGCCATTGATGGGACTTTTCAGTTGCGTATTTTCTTCGAGATTTTGTAGGGCGGCATTCAGGACGTCAATTTGCGTTTTCACCTGATCGACCTGCTGTTGGGCAACGCCGCCCACTTTCAGCAATTCCAGATAGCGGTCGTAATCCCGTTGCAGGTTGGCAAGTTGCGCCTTTTGTTGCTGCAGGTTTGAGGATTCCATTTGCACCAGAAATTGCCCGGCTTTCACGCTGTTGCCGATTTCCACGAAGATTTTTTCGATGCGTCCGGGAATGGCGGGCGTGATTTGGTTAATCACGTCGGCTTGCACATTGGCGGTATAGGTTGCCGTTTGGTTGACGTTTTGAAGTTCGGCGACCGCTGTTTTCACTTTTACGGCTTCTCTTGTTTCGGTTGCCGTTTCTTGTTCATTGCCGGCGGATGCTTCCGCATTGGCTTCCTGCTTTTTTCCTCCGCAGGAAAGCAGGATTAGTAAACCCAGAAGGGGAAATAATTTGTTTAATTTTTTTGCGTTCATTGTTGTTTATTTTTTATTATTGTTTTGTACGCAAAGGCGCTAAGTTTATTTTTCGCGTCTTAGCGCCTTCGCGTACTATTCTCCAAGCAACTTCTCCAAATCAGCCCTCGACGAAAGATAAGATTCTATCGACTGATTATAAGTAAGCAGCGATTGCGTAAGCGCCAACGAAGCATTTTGCAGTTCAAGCACAGTTCCCGCGCCGTTGTCATAGCGTTTGGCAGCGATTTCGTATCCTTTCTGCGCAAGTTGTTCGTTTTTCTTGGCGGCGTCTACCTGTTTGGCAGCCTTATTCATATTGTCGACAGCGGTGCGAATTTGCAGGTCGATATTTTTTTCCAAATAATCGCGCTGTATGCCGAGTTGGCGTATCTGTACGGCGGTTTGCTTTTCCTTCGCCGTGTTGGTGAAAATGCCCGTGAGGGGAATATTCAACTGTAGCCCAACCAGCAAACCTTGACTGAACCACGCTTCGCTTGCCGGCGTAATCACGCCCGGCTGCATGAAACTTTCGCCCGCTTTGTTCCCCGTCCCCGCATAGCCGTATTGTCCGAAAGCGGCAAGGGTGGGCATCCGCTGCGTTCGCTGCAATTGCAAGGATTTGTGCAGAAGTCGTTTTTGGATGTCCAATTGTTTCAAGTCGGTGTTATTCCCAACGCCGCGCTTTTCGAGGGGCGGGGGCGGAGCGATGTCTTTTTCGTAATCGCTCAAATTCCCTTTGATGTTCAGGGCTACGGAAGCCTCAATGCCCATCAGCACTTTCAAATACAGTTTTGCCCGTTCCACGCCGTTTTCCACTTCCAACAGGTTGGGTTGCAGGTTTTTCATCTGCACTTCGGCGGAAATGGCGTCGTATTCGGCGCTCAGTCCGAGTTCAAAACGTTTTCTCGCGTGGTTGTATACTTCTTCGGCGAGCGAATAGCCGTCTTGCAGGGCTTTGTAGGAATCTTGCGCCAAAAGCACGCCGTAGTAGGCTTTGGTTACGTCGTTGCGCAGGGTAATCCGCGATGCGTATGCCTTTTCCACAGCGAGTTGCATGTCGATGCCGGTCATCTGTATACTTTTCCAGAGCGCGGGGACAAACAGCGGCAGCGACAGTTGCAGGGTTGTGGTAACGTTGAAATCGGTGGGCAGTTCCACCACCATTCCCGCCAAACTCATCGTTGAGGGCGCAAGATATTTTGAGTACTGCCCCGAAGCGTCCAGCGACGGAATTAACCCATACCAAGCGTCTTTCCGTGCATAATTCACTTTGTGAATTTCCATATCGGCAACTTTCACCGACGGATTTTCGCTCAATGCGATTTCGATTGCCTTTTCGAGCGTTAGCTCAATCGTCGGTTGCTGAGCCTCGACCGCAAAAGAGCAAAGAACCGCCATAGATGCGATGCTGATTTTCTTACCTAAAAATACGTTCATAAATTCTTTTTACCTAAATTTTTATTTGATATTCTTCTTTATTATTTTCCATTAACCGGTCTATTCGTTCGTTTCCAAGCGGGGTGGCGATTCCGCGTATAAAATTTTGGATGATGGTTTGCAAAAACTGGTTGACGGAATACCGTCCCGTCGGAATCTCATCATCGCCCAGCACCGCGTCTAACTGTACTTTCAGCATCCACAGCAGGATTTCAAAATTCACGTCTTGGCGGATAAGACCTTGTTCCGCGCCTTTTTCAAACAGCGGGATAAATACGCAAATATCTTCCTTGCGCTTATCCTCAATTTTGCGAAACAGGTGAGAATAATATTTTTTCAAATCATTCATCAGCGGTTTGCCAACGTCCATCACTTGAAACAAGTTTTGGGCATAGAGGCGAATCAACGTGTCGATCACGTTTTCCGAATCGCGCGTCAGTTGTTCGATTTTCCGGTCGGCTTTTGCGTGGTAATAGTCGATACATTCCATCAGGAGTTCTTCTTTGTCGCAAAAAACCTCGTAAAGCGTCCTTTTGGATATGCCCAGTTTGTTGGCGATATCCGACATGGTCATGCTTTTGACGCCATTTCGGAAAAAGAGCGCCGATGCGTTTTCGATAATCCTTTCTTTTAATTCTATCGGATCCATGGCTTTATATTTTATTTAAGACAAATCAGCTTGGAAAATATTTTAGCGATGCCAATTCCGGAAATAACCGCTGCGCGGTTCGCAATGACGACTGCGGTTGAACGGCGCGAAATCGGGTGCAAAGTAAATTAAAAACTTTTGAAACCGAAAAAGTTTTTTTGTTTTTTATTGTTAAATATTGATAAGTATACATAAAGGGAATAGGAAGTTAAGAGTTAAAAAATTCTTATTTCTTAGTTCTCAAAAAACTCACCCCAAAATCATAGTGGATATTACAAAAATAATTTTTAATTTTGCCCCGTTAAAATTTTACGCAGCGTTTTTTCTCAAAAAAAAGTGTGGCGACAAAAATACACAGTGTTTTTTTCCAAAAAAAAGTGTGGTAAAAAAATACGTACAATATAATTAATATTTAAAAACATGAAAAAGTTCATCCTATTATTATCCATCCTATTTATAGGCTTCATCGCCAAAAGCGACAACTACCTATACGGTCACGGCAGGCACGTGTTTATAAACGACTGGTACCCAAACGGCACTACCATTACGGTAACGCCCGATAATGGGATAGTAAATATCCAACTTGAGAATATTTACATAAATTGGCATCAAATTGTTAATGATTTCGGGAGTAGCGGAAGAGTATTAAATTCCCGCGGTAGACCTTGTATTGATATAATGGAAGGGAACCAAGTGAGAATCATTTTAAAAGGCGATAATTTCTTGCAGGGAGGACCCGGTTGTCCGGCTATCAGGGTGCGACCGGGAGCGGAACTCTTTATAGACGGTTACTCCGAAGGGAATGGTAGTTTAGGTAGATTAGTCGCTCGTGGAGGGATAGATCATGTCTTTGAACAGGAGATGTCTGGTGATACTGAAAATCCACAATACCTCAGGGCCCATCTGCCCGCAGGCGCCGGAATAGGCGGCGGTTGGGATTACGCAAGCAATATTGCGTTCTTAGGTGAAACCTATCCGACAGAATGGGAAAAGGGTCTATGGTGTAACGATTGGTGGTGGCTGGATCAAGGAGTTTTTCCCAGTCTTGTTGGCAACGATTGGAGTGATGGTTATGGCGGATGCGGAAAAATTCATATTAACGGCGCTATCGTAGAAGCCTACGGCGGCGGAAAGTGGGCGCCGGGAATAGGTCCTTCCCGTGCATATAGCTTATGCGAAGAAATTATGATACAACTCGGTTCTCAGGTTTACGCGAAAGGCGGAGAGGAGGCGCCCGGAATAGGATGTTCCGACAAAAGCTGCGTAAAGGAGATAATAATAGCACACGACAATACGCGAGTTGTCGCAGAAGGCGGAGACGGCGCGCCCGGTATCGGTTGCGGCAGAGGTATTAACATGCCTGACTATACAAATGCCAGAATAAACGCTATTAATCTGTTGGGAGGTCATGTCGTAGCCAAAGCCGGAAATCCAAAAAGCAACAGAACGGATGTAGCGGCTATCGGCGCAATGGATTGCGGCGAAATACTCAACATCAATTTTGGAAACGGGGTGGTGGATGCATCCAATGGAGGGATAAGAATTTACCCTGAATGGATTAATGAGTGGGGTAAAACAATAGCTGTCGGCGGAAATATCAATTATACAGGCGGGAATGTAGTATTTCATAAAACCAACCAAGCGATAAATTTACCGGGCGGCAAGGTTTCGGATAAGTACGCTACCATCGTATTTAAAGATCCGGATATCACTACTTCCGAAGGCTTGACCATTAAGATAGGCAATAACGACTACGTGCATCCGGGCGTTACAGGCGGCGAAGACAGAAGGCTTACCGACGATAAAAAGATGCAGTTACATCTTACTTCCAATCAAACAGGGAAAATAATCGTTTATGAAAACGAGGAATTACGTTATGGGGAAACGGCGAGAGTTAACAACGGCGACCACGCTTTAATTACTTTAGAAAGGATTTTCTCTGCCGGTTTTGACGTAATCGGGGAAAATCCCGCCATAAACCGGAAAGTTCGCTATAACGGCACGGTTTACCCCAATCACACCATATTGGTTGATGATACGGTAGATGTAACATTCATCGTTCACGGAGCGGATATTAACGACGTCCCGGTTTATCGGTATGTTTGGTACAAAGACGGCGTCAAAGTGGATGAAGGATATAAAAAAAATACCTACAC